>JAJDCR010000091.1 GCA_029260735.1 Planctomycetota bacterium | reverse complement strand
ACATCTCGATTTCTTTCTCAAGAAATCTCTGAAACTCGATGGCTCACATTTCGTCTTATTTGTATCTCTACTTTCCTTTTTGTCAAAGATCAAAAGTTCATTTCATTCTCGCTCCACTTTCGTTTCGCTCAAATGTCATGACCCTTTTAATGTTTTCCTGAAACAAGTTTCTTTTGTTTTGTTAAACAAGTTGTTTGTCTCAGTGAGGAGGGAAGTCTATCACATCTTTCACGAATGTCAATCCCTTTTTAGAAATTTTTCTTTTTTTTTATCAAAAAGGGCTTTCAATCCCTTATACTGAAAGGAAAAAACAAGACAGAGAAACTTTAAAAAAAAGAAAACCTTCTTTACAGTTAATTAGATTATTTTAAACATTTTCTATTTTTCAATCTTGTAGTTTTGAGTTATTTCGAGAGGAACTTCTTGAGTAGAAGTTTTCCAATCGACCCAGTTTTCTATAAGAAAAAGAATCAAAAAACAAAGCATCACGCCTAAGAAGAAATATTTATAGAAACTATTCTTACCAACAAAGTTGTTCTTTTCTTTACTTTGATAGTTTCCTGATAGATCCATTTTGTTTTCCACATCCCGATAAGATTCTTGTAACTTTCCTCCAAGTTCATTTATCCATGATTCATTTAGATTTTTTTCATTTTCAATTTTGACAATTCCTTTTTCATCAATAGACTTTTTTTGCCCTGTAAGTACTATAGTTTGAAGAGGTAAAACCTTATTTAGCTTTACTAAGCTTACATCTTCAAGATGATCCATACTTTTTTCTTTTTTTCTACCCTCTCTATTAAAATGAGACTGATGAATATTCTTTCTCAAAAAAAGCACACGTTCTTTTTTGGAAACCAAATCGTAGCGAAAAAAAGAAGGCACCACTATTTTAGTTTTCCACTCAGATTTATAAGAAGAGATAACTCCCTCCATTTGTCCGGAAAAATTCACTTCTTTAAGTTGTCGTTCAATGAAAAGCAAAAACCTAAATAACATTTTCCGGTAAGGAGGAGGAGTGATTTCAAAAAATTGACTCCATAAGAACACATTGCAAAAATCATATCCACTACAACGAAAAACCACTCCAGAACGAACTTTGGTTTTCCAAAACACTTTTTCCAGAGGAACGCTACAATTTTGTTTTCCTTTTTCATTCAACATAGTAAATTCCATTCTTCGTAATTAAAGATAAAAAATGAATCATCGAACATATTTAAAAAGAAGTGGTTTACTATTATAAATGGTCAAAAGACAAAACTAAGATATAGGCAAAGATTAAGATTTTTTAGTTGCTTTTTTTGAGAGATTTGATATGGTACTTGGAACTTAATTTACAGAAATAATTGAGTTCTATTTAGTATTTTGCTAAGAAATATTTAGCAAAAAAATGTTTAATAAAACATAGGCCTGTGGCTCAATTGGTAGAGCAGTGGATTCCAAATCCAAAGGTTGGGGGTTCGAGTCCCTCCAGGCCTGCAAGTAATACAAAAGCAAAATACTTTAAACATAGGCCTGTGGCTCAATTGGTAGAGCAGTGGATTCCAAATCCAAAGGTTGGGGGTTCGAGTCCCTCCAGGCCTGCCATTCCTAACCCATGAGAACTCCTCATGGGTTTTTTTGTGCCATGAGGCATCCGAAAAACCACAAACCTTGGTTGTGAGATTTCTAGCCATGCTTAATTCAAAAGATAATATATTTGTGCAAGCAGCTATCTCTTATGGATATGTTGATCAAGAAACTGTAGAAGAGTGCATTAAAGCTCAAGAAACAGAAAGAGAACAAGGAAGAGAAATTTCTCTAGAAGAAATTCTTCTTCACGAAGGAGTTTTATCTACAGAACAAGTTCATAATGTTTATGAAGAGCTTAGCAAAAATCTTTCCCAGCAAACAGTAGCTACTATGAATACTGAGATAGTCAAAACAGGTAACATTTCTAAGAAACTCAGTCTATCTAAAGGACAACAAAAAACACCAACATCCCCTTCTTTTGCTCAAGGGCAAGTTGATCGTTACGAAATAAAAGAACTTCTGGGAAGAGGAGGTATGGGAGAGGTTTACAAAGCCAAGGATAATATTCTAAAAAGGATTGTTGCCATCAAGGTCCTTTTAAACACAGAAGATATAGAAGAAGAGCAAGTACAAAGATTTTTCATTGAGGCAGAAGCTGCTGCTCGACTTAACCATGGCAATATAGTTGCTATTTACGACATCAACAAAGATAATTTTTATCTTGTAATGGAGTATGTCGAAGGTCCATCTCTTTCTACTTTAATCAAAGAAAAAGCTCCTTTATCCATCCCAGATTCTATAGATATCATTCGACAAGTAGCAGAAGCTCTCCACTCTGCCCACAAACAAGACATTATCCACCGAGATATCAAACCAGCAAATATAATTATAACAGAAGATGGGTACGCTAAGGTAGCTGACTTTGGACTAGCGAAGATTGCATCTGGATCTTCTCTCTCTCAATCAGGTCAACTCCTTGGTACTCCTTATTATATGTCGCCAGAGCAAGTAGCTGGTAAGAATGTAGATAAAACCAGTGATATTTACTCTCTGGGAATAACTTTCTATCAAATGCTAACAGGGAAGCTACCCTTTCAAGGAGAAACTCTCTATAGTTTACTGATGGCTCATCTCGATCAAACTCCCGTTCCCTTGAATGAGCATAATCCAGATGTGCCACTACCTCTAGTAAGAATAGTAGAAAAAATGATGGCTCGTCAGAAAGAAGATCGCTTTCAGTCTTCTCAAGAAATCATAGATGTACTAAAAGAATATGTTCAAGGCAATTCCATAGATTTAGAGCCTATCCCAAAATCGAACGAAATATCGGTAAACGCAAAAACCATTCAGATCGTAGAGAAAAAAAAATCCAAAAGCTTTATATCTACAGTCTTCTTTGCCTTGCTTTTAATTGCTGCCACTCCTTTTGTTACTTGGAAATTTTTTCCAGAACAATGGAACCAAACTCTTGAGCGTTGGCCCGAAATGCAAAAGTATTTTCCTTTGGCAAAAACTTCTAGCACTCCAGATCCTATAACCAAAGATCCTGTTGTCACTGATCCTATCACTAAAGATCCTGTTGTCACTGATCCTATTACTAAAGATCCTGTTGTCACTGATCCTATCACTAAAGATCCTGTTGTCACTGATCCTATTACTAAAGATCCTGTTGTCACTGATCCTATTACTAAAGATCCTGTTGTCACTGATCCTATTACTA
>JAJDCR010000010.1 GCA_029260735.1 Planctomycetota bacterium | reverse complement strand
CCTGTTTTGTCCAGTTTCTTATTGTTTGTGTTGTTACACCATAGTAGCTCGCCACTTTTCCAATACTTATCCATGTTGTCATTTTTTTCTCCCGACAACATCTTTTTTTATAAAAAACCGTACTAAAAGAGTACTTGTTTTACTTGAAAATGTCAAGACTAAAAATTTAGAAATTTGAGATTTTTCTTTGACTGTCGACAGCCCTTCACCGTGTAAACTAGGTACTCCTTCCTCTGCTGCAAATTCCAGTGTTTTCAATACTTCTTGTTCTTTCAATTTAAGTATTTCATTTCTGATTGGTTCATCTGTGGATAAGAAATTGATTGCTTTTTTGTTGACCTTAGTAGTTGCAAGGGCGCTCCATGAATTTTTTCCTACTATTTTTATGCTGCCATCCCCATTTGCCAAGTATAAGTAATCTTCATCTGTACAGATCATGTTTACAAACATTTCTTCTGCACTAACATAAGCTATATCTATCCAGGATTTCTTACCGAATATTGTAACACCTGATGCTGAAGTAGCATATATAAACTCTTTATCTACGGCTATAGAAGAAAGGTAATCATCGCAAGAAGTAAGACTGACTATATATGAATTTATTATCAACTTCCACATCTGTGACATACTCAGAATGCCCAGTAAGTTCGATAATTTTTTTTCGAGAATCTTTTTGCCATCCCCAGACACTATTATTATCGGCAGAGGTGTAAATATGTAGATCATCAACACTACACAAATACTATTGACAAGATCTCCGTGTTGTAAGATCGCAATTTCTTGCAAAGATTCTTTTTGCCATATTTTAACGGTATTATCATCAGCTGCTGTATAAATGTATTCAGAGTCTTCACATATATCGTTTATTTCTTCAGAATGTCCTTCCGTAGAACTTTGAAGAATTGGTAGAGCATCGTTCATGACATTTCTTTCTATTCACTTTTGCTATTAAAATGGAAGTTTCCATCAAGTTGTGTTTAACAACTCTTTTTCTGTATGAAGAAATGTAACAAATGGAAATAGAAATGGTTCAACAAAATTATAGTCAAAACTGAGGCTAGCTTGTCTATTTTTTTCTAAAGAGTGCAAAGAGAAAGAAGTTTTGACTACTCGACAAAACTAGCAATAGCGATAGATACAAATAGAAAAAAACCGTGAACGAAAAAGAATTTTAGAAGAATCCAAGATCTTTTCTGGAGAAGAATTTTTAAGACTATGGCGGCACTAATTCCGGGGAGAAGAGAAAGGAGTAGTAAAATGTAGCCTGCTTGAGGCATGGCATGTCGATAAGAAGATAATTTAGGCATGATAAAGTCACTTCCCGTTATCCAAACGGAGAGAAACACAAGGAAGGGAAGTAAAAAATCAAAAAAGAAGGATCTTTTTTTAGTCATAAAGATCCTCCCTTTTGAGTTTTGAAGATTACTTACTGCGAAGTCCTTTGTAGTCGTAAATTTCGACTTCTAGCTCTAGTTCCCATTTGTCGGTTTTCACTTGGTAGCGCTGGCTTCCTTTTCCATCGACAGGAATAGAAATAGTTGTGCTGCCTAGATCTTCATATGGGTTATGCTCATCTTCTTGAATTTTATACATCTCATCCCAGTCGATTTCTTCTGCTTTTAAGGTTAACTCCAAAGATTTTTCTTCAGGGTTTACCATCCAGTCAAAAAGAACGGTTTCTAGAGACTTGCTTTTGCTTCCTTTGCGAAAAGGAACTACAGGAGAGGTATGTCGTTCGCGATTAGCAAGTCCAATAGGCTTAGCGAATTTCCAATTTTTCTGGACAAAGGGCGAATTGATTGTTGCTTGGAAAACGATTTCCGCAGGACCATAGAAGAACTCATCTTCATCAAAATCAATAGCTCGGCCTTGTATGAGGCGAATAGTCACACGCTTAGTTCCGCGTATAAAAGTAACTAAGTTCGCTACGACAATGTCATCCTTACGAGCTTCGGCGTGATTATTGTCTGTATAAACAACCATAGGCATACGATCGTGAAAGCGAGACTCAGGGGCAACATCACGGAAAGCCATATCGCGAACAAGAAGTAATCCATCGTTAGGCATTTCTGAGACATAGCTCATTAAACCACCAGCTAAATCATCTTTAGTAGAGATTTGGTGGGCAATTAAAATATCTTTGAAGAAAGGGCTACTTGTCTCGTCGCGTGGCTTATTGATATTCTTTTCAACCCAATCATAGTGCATGGTCAAAGGGTCAATGATGTCCAAGCCTAGCTCTTCGATCAAAAACTTTTTCAAATCAGGATCAGCAGTTAAATTGGCAGGGTAAGCTCCGGTCAAAGCTCCCTCGACCGTCAGCCAAGAAACGATTTTTTTACTAGAGGCTAAGCCTTCTAAATCGTGCTCAATCATATAGCGAGAAATCAAAGCACCAAAGCTAGCTCCGCAAACATTGACGTGCTGTATTTTTGTGGTGTCAAAAAGATTTCTGATAAACTTAGCCGTAATCAAAGCATAACGAGGAGTTCCTCGTCCTACTGCTTTCAATTCCGCTAGGTCTTTTTCGGTATAGTAATCAGGAGCTTGATCTCCGTAGTAGTCGGTACCCACGATTTGGTTTGTCGCCAAAGGAAACTCTGTTCCTTCAGGAACTCCCAAAAGGATAGAAGCTTTCTTAACCGCTTTGTCGCGGGTAGGAGTTCCAAAAACTCCTTGCTTTGATGATCCATTAGGGTTAAAACCAGGAACAAATACAGTGGCGGTAGTTGCCGGATCACTAGCCATTACAAAGGCTGACAGTAACATGATTGCGAAAAGAACAACCATAGTTCGAGACATTTTTCTCATGACCTCTCCTTGAATTCTTTGTATCATATAAAAAAGAAAATACAAAATAATAAGCCCATATTTTAGCAAGATGAAGAAAATATCGCAACCAAAAATTACTCCAATGATTGGATTGGGACTTACTATAAGATGGTGGAATAAAAAAGAGAAAAGAATTCAACTCTATAGATATTTGGGAGCATTAATGGAAGATTTGTATAAGATAATACTGTACTCATTATTTGCAGGAATTACAGTTTTCCTGGGAGGATTTTTTGCTAAATATTTTGAGAGATATTTCAAAGATGGAGTTGTAAAAACAGAGATTCTCCACACATCAGTAGCATTTGGAGGAGGAATAATCGTTGCTGCTGTTGCATTTGTTCTCGTCCCCAAAGGAATGGATGTATTGTCTGTTATACCGATGACAGTAGCATTCTTAGCTGGGGCAATTGCTTTCTTTTTTTTAGATAGACATATAGAGAAAAAAGGCGGAACGGTTGCCCAGCTATTAGCCATGTTGATAGATTTTATTCCAGAAGCCATTGCATTGGGCGCAGTATTCGCTACTGACCACAATTTGGGATTGTTATTAGCAATCTTTATAGGTATGCAAAACTTTCCAGAATCATTTAATTCTTATTTGGAGCTAAGAAAGAATGAATACACTTCAAGTAGATGCCTACTTATTTTGTTCTTCCTAAGTTTCTCAGGAATTATTGCCGCTCTTTTGGGATATTACTTATTAGGCAATATGCCAAAACTCACAGGAGCATTGATGTTGTTTTCGAGTGGCGGAATACTTTACTTAATATTTCAAGATATTGCACCTCTTTCAAGGTCTGGAAAAACTTGGTTTCCTGCCCTTGGGGCAAATTTTGGTTTTCTCATGGGAATGATTGGGCAAAAGATACTAGGATAGGTTCGATTGTGTCTACTCTCTCTTTGTCCAGAACTCTTTAGCCGACTATGTCAAACCAAGCCCATTGACTTAAGCGCAACCATATTGAGAATAAAGGACTTATGGCATTTACTACCCTGGGTTTCCAACCCATGGACAATGTAGTGCGTCCCAAATTCACCCTGAAGGGGTGAGACAAAGAAAGTTTCTCCCCTTCAGGGCGATTTGGGTCGGGTGTTTCATTTACCTCCGGGTTTGCACCCGGAGCTACTAACATTAATCCCCTTCGGGGATATTTCAAGGACTTGCGGCTTAAGTTGACAGTTATGGGCAATAACTCCTTGCTAAAACAGTCCTTTTTTGCTATATTTAGCAGTCAAAATAAAATATATTTAAGGCAAAAAATTCCCCTCCTTACCACCACTTTATTCGTCTCTGGGTTGATGAGACTTTCATCAATCGTCGAAAGGATAGCTATGTCGTTAGGTGCCAAGATAAATGCCGTTACTCGGGTTGCTGAGTGGTATCCTTTTTCTATAGGAAGCTACTTTTACCTTATTTTGATAACGGGCTCTTTCTATGAAGTTTTTTTTCTTCCGATTGTTGCTGTGGCCACTTTCCATTCTGGATTTTGGTTTGTCTCCAATGACATTTTTGACCGCGAAGATGATAAAAAGAAAGTTGTTAACCGGAACCCTTATTCCAATGGGACTTATGATGTAAAAATTGGGTATGCCATTGCTTTAGCTCTTTTAGCAGGAATATACCTTACCATTTTTTTCTATATTGATAAACCTTTGGTTCTGTGGGTTTCATTGGGAACTTTGGCTTTTCAGTTGATTTATAATCTGGGAGCAAAAAAGCTTGCCTTTTTTGATGCTTTGACTCATGGATTCGCCGCAACAGGGCCGACGGTGATAATCGGGGCTGCTTTAGGATTTTCGGATATATGGCTCATTATTCTCTGCTACGACTTTAGCTCTAACTTTAACATCTGCATCTACCAACATGGAAGAGACTATGAGGCGGATAAAGCAGCTAACCACAAGAATTTGTTAATTACTTTTGGTTTTACCGCATGCCGATTACTCTGTGGTTCTCTGTTCTTGATCGGGGGAATTATTGCTGTTTGTATTCAAACTTCGGTTTTAGGATTGGTTTTTGGAGTTGTTCTCTTTCTTTTGTTTATTCCTTTTCTATTCACAGGAGACTCCTTCTGGAAATACTATCTAAATGGTTTTACTTTCCCTTATCTCTTCTATTTACCTTTTTTACGTAAAGAAGATTTTTAGTCTATGAAAATCATTTTATTCACATTGGGGACGGCAGGTGATGTCAATCCTGTTCTTGCTTTAGGGAAATATCTAAAGCAAAAAGAATATAGCGTAACGGTTATTGCCAACAGCATGCACGAGAGCAAAACCACCCGCTTGGGTTTATCTTTCGTTTCAGGAGAAGGAGACCGGAAACTGGAAGAGTTCTCGGAAACACCCGAGTTTTGGCACCCGACAAAATCGGTCAAAACTTTACGTGATTACCTTTTATCAACCCTCGATGCCGGTTACCAAGCTTTGGAAAAAGAGTATGTCGCAGGAGAAACTATTCTCGTGGGCTCAACCTTGGGGTTTACTTCAGGACTATTTAGTGAAAAGTATAATATTCCGATGACAGGCCTTCACCTAAGCCCTTGTTGTATTCCGAGTCCTTACAATCGTTTTTCTTTCCCCAAGATAATTGACAGTATCCCCGGAGCCAAAGGCCCTACCTACAAGGCAATGAATTGGTACTATGATTCTCTTTACCGCCACGAGATAGAGTCTTTTCGTCGCAAAATCGGTTTAGCAAAAATGAATCAAAATTTTTATCAGCAGTGGTTACATATTCCTGAAAAAACGATATGCTTATGGCCTCAGTGGTTTGGAAAGGGAGAAAAAGATTGGCCCAAGGAAGTTCATTTTACCGGGTTTCTGGATTACGATGGAGTAGAGAAGAAAACGGAAGAAATTCCTAGTCTAAAGATATTAAAAAAAGAGCCCCACATTCTCTTTACTCCTGGGTCAGCTGTGCAACACGCGAAGCATCTCTTTGGACAAGCGGTTCAAGCGTGTCGTCAGTTTAAAAACCCCGTTGCTTTTGTCACTCCCTACAAAGAGCAATTGCCCAGTGAACTGCCATCAAATGTCAAACATATGGACTTTGTTCCTTTCAAAGAGGCTTTTCCTCTTTGCTCTGTCGTTGTGCACCACGGAGGAGTGGGAACCTCGGCCAGAGCGCTCACGGCAGGTGTTCCTCAACTTGTCATTCCAATGGCTCATGATCAATTTGATAATGCTTACCGCTTAGAAGCTATGGGAGTGGCTAAAGTCCTTCTTCCTCGACAAATTCATCATAAGTCGCTTCGGAAAAATCTACAGCACCTCTTGGAATCTTCTCCAGTAAAAGAAAAGTGTCAGCACTATGCAAAGCAATTTGATTCTCAAGAAAGTGTTTTAGAAAAAACTGTAGATTTAATTCTCTCTTAAATAGAGAAAACTAGGGAAAAATAGAGAAAACTAGGGAAAAGTTTTTTGAATTAGGAGTTTTTCGATGGAAAACAAATTTATTGGCGCGTGGGAACTGGTTGAATTTAAGATGGAAACCATGGGAGTGAGTTTTCACCCCTTCAGTAAAGAAGCTCATGGAATTCTTATCTATGCTCCCGAAAAAAAAATGTCTGTCAATATGGTTGACCCCAGGCGAAAAGTTTTTAAGGGAGCAGCCAAAGGGGTCGGTCTTGGCACAATTAAGGAAATGGGAGAGGCTTTTAAAGGTTGTGCCGCCTACTACGGGGATTACAAAATTGACGAAGAAAAACAATGCATTACCCATAAAGTAAAGGGAAGTATATCCCCCAATGAGATAGGGATAGATATGGTACGTTACTATACCTTTTCTGATGACTTACTTACACTACGCACTGCTCCCATGAAAGTTCTCTTTTTAGATTTAGTGGGCACTGTCATTTGGAGACGAATCGAATGAAACCTAGAAAAACCATTTTAATTACAGGTGCCTCCAGTGGTTTTGGTAAAGATAGCGTAATTGCTTTAGCCAAAAAAGGTTACCAGGTGTATGCCACTATGCGTAACCTAAAGAAACAAGAGAAATTAGCAGAAGCATTGGCCGAAAATAAACTTTCTGCCGAGATAAGATATTTAGATGTGACTGTCCCTGAGTCCATTGAGAAAGTTGTCGCGGAGATAGAAGAAAAACACAAGAGACTAGATGTGTTGATTAATAATGCGGGCTACTTTTCGGGCGGTTTCTTTATGGATACCAGCAATGAGCAATTTGAAACCCAACTCCAAACTAATTTCTACGGTTGCTTGAACTGTACTCGGGCCGTATTACCAGGGATGCAAAAACAAAAAAGTGGCTTGGTTGTAAATATCTCCTCTATTCTAGGAACAATGGGTTATCCCGTTTACAGTAGCTACGTTGCGTCCAAATTTGCCCTAGAGGGATGGAGCGAAAGCGTACGTTACGAACTGAAAGATGACAATATCTATGTAACTTTGATTGAGCCCGGTTATTTTCAAACCGAAATAGGAGAGCTTGGTAAAATACAAAAATCACCGGGCACTCACGACCAAGAAAGCCCCTACCATCATCTGTATGACGGTTTGAGCAAGGAATCTAGCGGAGCGGATCCTGCGGTTGTTATAAAAAAGATTGTCAAAGTTGTCGAAACTCCTAAACCAAAGGTTCGCTACGTTGTCGGGCAAGATGCTTTTTGGGGAATGATTGCCCGTAAGTTTTTGCCTATCTCGCGGTTTGAGAAGATGATGGAGTCTTCTTTGCGAAAATAATTTGGGGTATAGAACATATGAGAAAAAGGATTTTACACAAAAAAAATTTTAAATAATGCATTTAAGGCGTGTCACGTATAATAATGTAAAAAATTCAGTCATCCTCAGTAAAAAGTCCATTTACTGTCTTTCGAGTATATTGACATGAAGAAGAAAGCAAGCACCATGCCGAAAGTACCCGATAATTTTTATACAGTGGGAATAGGGGCTTCAGCCGGTGGTTTAGAATCTTTTGAAAATTTTTTCAAAAATATGCCGGAAGATTCTGGTATGGCTTTCGTATTAGTACCACATCTCGATCCGACACATATCAGCCTTATGCCTGAGTTGATACAAAAGTACTCAAAGATGGAAGTCATCCAGATAAAGGATGGAGCACATGTACGACCGAACACGATTTATATCGTGCCCCCCAACAAGAACCTGGCTATCTTAAAGCGAACCCTCCAACTCTTAGCACCTTCAAAAACATCGGTTCCCAGAATGCCCATCGATTATTTTTTCAAATCACTGGCCGACGATCAGGGCGATAAGGCAATTGGTATTATTATGTCTGGTATGGGCACCGACGGAACCCTCGGCTTACGATCGATTAAAGGCAAACTGGGAATGGGTATGGTGCAAACACCCGAATCTGCTAAATACGATAGCATGCCCAGAAGCGCCATCGAAACGCAACTCGTAGATTATGTCCTGCCACCGAAAAGTATGCCAGAACAACTCACCTTATATGCCAAACTTAGCTTCGAGAAGGTAAAGTCGAAACTTACTCCCGTCGAAAAGAAATCTAACGATGAGTTGCAAAAGATATACATTTTATTACGCTCCCGCACCGGGCACGATTTTTCTTCTTATAAACCCAATACGATTTGTCGCCGTATCGAAAGACGGATGAGTGTCCAGCAAATCGAAAAGATATCGGTCTACGTGCGCTATCTCCAAGAAAATCCTGGCGAAATCGACATCCTCTTCAAGGAACTTTTAATCGGGGTGACTAATTTCTTCAGAGACAAAGAGGCGTTTGAAATATTAAAAACAAAGGCACTGCCGCAAATTTTAAAAAACAAACCGAAGGACTATGTTGTTCGCGTCTGGATTCCTGGGTGTTCCACTGGAGAAGAGGCCTATTCTACTGCCATAATACTGCGCGAATGTACCGAACAACTCAAGCAGCATTACGGCATTCAGATTTTCGCCACAGACATCAATAAGGATGCCATCGAGATAGCACGTGCCGGCACTTACGCGACAAGTATAATCGAAGATGTAGAGCAAGAGCGATTGATTCGTTTTTTTAATAAAAAAGACAACTTTTATCAGATCAAAAAAGATATCAGAGAACTGCTGGTCTTTGCCCCGCAGGACCTCATCAAAGATCCTCCGTTTACCAAGTTAGATTTGATCTGCTGTAGAAATCTTTTGATTTACCTCGATTCTAAACTGCAAAAAAAAATGTTTCCTCTTTTTCATTACAGTTTAAAACCGGGGGGGCTTCTCTATCTGGGGTCTTCTGAAACCATAGGCAGTTTCACCGACCTCTTCGCACCCATCGACAAAAAATGGAAGATCTTCCAGCGTAAAGAAGCCGTTTCATCGCCCCACATGCTGGTAGGCTTTACACACCCTTCCCCGATAGGCAGTGAAAACCGCGCTGAGGACTGGAAAAAATTAGAGGTCGATGTGGCGCAACTGGCCGAAAAAAACCTACTCTCTCACTACGCCCCTCCCAGCGTGATCATCAACGAGAAAGGCGATATCCTGTACATTCACGGGCGCACTAGCAAATACCTAGAACTGTTCCCGGGAGAAGCACGCTTGAACATATATGAAATGGCCCAGGAAGGTTTAAAAGCCGAGTTACCCGCTGCGATTCGTAAAGTCGTTACTGATAAAAAAGAAGTGGTCTATAAAGATTTGAAATTACCCACTAACCAAGGACATCAAACTGTAAATTTGGTAATAAGGCCGATAGATACCCCTGATCAAGGGGTAAGTTTAATAATGGTCGCTTTCGAGGAATTGTCTCCCGCAACTGTGGAAGAAACAGATAAACCTAAACACGTCTCAAAGAAAAAAGTGGATACAAAAGTCGATACAAAAGTGGATACAAAAGTCGAAGCCCTGGAGAAAGAGCTCCAGTACAGAAAAGAGAGTCTCCAAACCACGATTGAAGAGTTGGAAACGTCCAACGAAGAACTCAAATCGACCAATGAAGAGTTGCAGTCGACCAACGAAGAATTGCAATCCACCAATGAAGAATTGGAAACTTCAAAAGAAGAGCAGCAATCTTTGAATGAAGAGCTTACTACCGTAAATAGCGAATTGCAGAGCAAGATCGAGGAGTTGACACTGGCAAACAACGACATGAAGAACCTGCTCGACAGCATCGAAGTCCCAACGATTTTTATCGATAATGACGTTCGGATCAAACGGTTCACATTTCACGCGACCAAGGTCATTAATATCATTCCAACCGACATCGGCAGACCACTGGGCGATATTGTAATGAAGTTAAAATACGAGAACCTGATTACCGATGTCAAAGCAGTGCTCGCAGATCTGTCTTACAAAGAAAGAGAAGTGGAAACCGATGAAGGAAAAAGATACTTGATGCGGATATTACCTTACCGGACCATGGAAAATGTAATCGATGGTGTCACAATTACATTTTTGGATGTAACCCAATTGAAACTGGCGGAGGAAGCATCTGAGAATGCATTAATAATGGCCCAGAGTATTGTCGAGAGTGTGCGCGACCCACTGGTTATTTTAGACAGCGATCTTAAAGTGCAATCGGCCAATAAGGCATTCTATCGAACATTTCAAGTAATACCGAAAGAAACAATACACCACAAAATCTACAATTTAGGCAACAAACAGTGGAATATTCCAGATTTAAATGAACTCCTGGAGAAAATCATCCCGGATAACACAAGTTTTAATAATTTCGAAGTAAATCATGAATTCCTGAATATCGGTGTCAAAAAAATGATGCTCAATGGCCGACGTATCGAACAAAAAGGGAGGCAAGATCCTCTCATTCTACTAGAGATGGAGGTGCTAGAAAAAGCCAAGAAGCAAAAGCCGAGAGCAAAAAGCCCAGAAGCAAAAGCCAAAAGGCAAAAGCCAAGTAAAACCTGAGGATATGGTATATGAACGAGAAAAATCAAAAATCCGAAGACACCCACTCTCTGCGCAAAAAAGCCCAGGAAGTTATCGCCAAAAAACCTGCCTCCTTTCGTAAAATAGCGATTGAGGATATGCAAAGCTTGATCGAAGAACTGCACGTTCATCAAATCGAATTGGAGTTGCAAAACGAGGAATTGCGCCGAGCCCAATTGGAAATAGAAGCGGCGCGTGACGAGTTCCTCAACTTGTACGATTTCGCCCCGGTTGGCTACTTTACGATCGATGAAAAAGGGATGATTCAAAAGGTTAACCTCACTGGTGCCGGAATGTTGGGGTGTGAAAGAGGAACGCTTGCAAGAACCCCCTTTTCTCGCTTTATTTACAAAGATGATCAGGATATATTCTACTATCATCGCAGGCAAGTTATTTCTTCTCAGATCAAGAAAACCTGTGAACTAAGGCTTGTTCGCAAAGACAAAGCCTTATTCGACACTCGCCTGGAATCGATCCTGATATCCGACGAACAGGAAAATCCCCTCTTTTTACGTATAGCGATAATCGATATAAGCGAAACCAGACAGGCACAGAAAGACAGAGAAAAGGCACTTGTCGAGCTCAAGGAATACGAAAAAATTGTAGAAAGTATGGATAGCACAGTGACAATTGTCGATGTAGAGCACAATTACAGTCTGGCAAACAAAGCTTTCCTGAGCATGCACGACAAGACACTAGAGCAGGTCATTGATCGTAAGGTAGCAGAAATATGGGGAAAAGAAACCTACGAGCAGCAAATCAAAACACAACTAAATCGGGCACTTGCAGGAGAAAACGTAGAATACGAGATGTCGCATCTTCATCCGAAGATCGGCGAAAGACAACTGAAAGCGTGCTACTTTCAAATTTCTGGAAACCAGGAGAATAGCCCCCCGAAAGTCGCAGTCGTTATAAAGGACATAACCGAGCAAAAACAAATAGAAGAACAACTACGTCATGCACAAAAAATGGAGACGATCGGACAGCTTGCTGCCGGCGTTGCTCATGACTTCAATAACCAACTCATGGTGATAATGGGATACGCGGACTTGCTTTGTCACAATTTACAAGACGAAGAGAATCAAGAATGTGCCGAAATGATTATGCGTTCAAGCCGACACTCGGCCAAACTCACCAGACAGATTTTAGCATTCGCCCGCAAGGGGAAAAATATTTGTGTCCCGGTCGATATCCACAAAATCATCTCTGAAACCAGTTCTATACTGGCACAAACGATCGATAGAATAATCGCGGTCAAACAAACACTACATGCCTATCC
Source organism: Planctomycetota bacterium (assembly GCA_029260735.1). Taxonomy (GTDB): domain Bacteria; phylum Planctomycetota; class Uabimicrobiia; order Uabimicrobiales; family Uabimicrobiaceae; genus JAJDCR01. Next base: position 34,394 of record JAJDCR010000010.1, on the reverse strand, counting down.
TTCGGTGATTATGGGTGATCCGGCACAACTGCAAAATGCTCTCCTCAACTTAGGAATTAATGCCAGAGACGCTATACCACAGGGGGGCGAGATAATCTTTGCCACCGAAACCACCTTCCTGGATGAACGATATTGCCAAAAGCACGTATGTAATCTATCTTCCGGACAATACATACGAATATCTGTCAGTGACAACGGCGTTGGAATTGACAAAAAAATCCACAAGCGAATATTTGAACCGTTTTTTACGACCAAGAAAGTTGGCAAAGGAACAGGAATGGGACTCGCTGCCGTTTACGGGATAGTCAAAAACCACTTCGGCGATGTAGAGGTTGAAAGCGAAGAAGGCCACGGCGCTACTTTCAAAATATATTTGCCCCTTATAATAGAAAAGCAGAAAGAAAACGAAGCCGATCTACCATCTAATTTCATTAAAGGAACTGCCTGCATACTTCTGGTAGATGATGAGCAAATGGTTCGCGACACTGGTGTGAATATGTTACACACTCTCGGCTACAAGGTGACAGTCTGCGAAGACGGCATTGAAGCCTTAGATTATTACAAAAAGCACTGGCAAGAAATTGATCTTGCCATTTTGGACATGATAATGCCCAGAATGGGAGGAAGAAAGACTTTTAGGGCAATGAAAGAAATAAATCCAAATATTAAAGCTCTCCTCGCAACTGGTTATAATCTGAAGGGAGAAGCACAGGCAATTATAGACGAGGGGGTACAAGCATTCATGCAGAAACCATTTGGATTGGGAGAATTGTCAAGAACGATAAATTCTTGCCTTAAAACTGAGGAATAGACTGATTTTTAAATATTTCGGCTTCAATATATTTCTTGATAGCTTTCTAATAGCTTTTCTACCTCAGTTCTCTCGGAATAATTATCTTGATCTACTACTCTCTTTGTGTTAGTATATAAGCTTCATCAAAACAGTGGTGATACCACTATTCTTTCCTACCTATTTATATCAAAATACTTTTTACCCCATTGAGTTTTCTATCCTTTTTTTAAAGAAACTCAGATATCCATGATCGGCTTCACTATAACTCTAAATCATAAAACAAGCCATCAATTTGGGGAGGTCTAAAATGGAATTTCAGAGTTATGTAGATATGTTGCTTGCCCGGGTTCAATCATACCCGCATCGTACAGCTATTCATCTGGTGAGCGACCAAGGAAAAGTTGAGGATATATCCAATACTCAACTTCTCCATACCGCGAGCAAATATGCTCATCAATTTGCTTTGGCAGGAGTTCGCTATGAAGAACGCGTCTTATTAATCCTGCCTACAGGAAAAGGCTTTGTCTCCTCTTTTTATGGATGCTATCTCCTAGGAGCATGTCCTGTCCCTGTTTATCCGCCTTTTCGCCTTTATGATGTGGATGCTTACATCAACAATCTAGCGAATATTATTCAAAATTCTCGTCCTACAATTGTCGTCGGATTCTCTTTAGCTAAAGAAATTATTCAGTCTGCGATTAACCTTTCGAAAATGAAAATTCCTTTGCTTTTAGAAGAAAAAATCGAAAAACAAGACGTGCCCTATGGCTTTGAGCCTCTTCTTCCTAAATCGAGCGACTTGGGGTTAATTCAATACACCTCTGGTAGCACGGGGAAACAAAAAGGGGTTTGTCTATCTTTCCATAACCTCTTGATAAACAACAAAGGGTGTAAAGAGCATTGTCCTTTGGATGAAAACGATGTTCAGGTCAGTTGGCTTCCTTTGTATCATGATATGGGCCTGATAGCCTCTCTCCTATTGTCTTTTTACACCAACTATCCGATTGTCTTAATGTCGCCGCAACATTTTTTACGTAACCCCTTGAAGTGGATTCAGTTGTTCCACGAGTATCGGGGTACTTTTGCGATGGCTCCTAATTTTTCTTACAGTTTGTGCGCAAAAAGAGTTAAAGACAAAGATATCGAAGGATTGGATATTTCTCGTTGGCGCATCGCAGGTTGTGCGGCAGAGCCTATTGACATTAATGTACTAGACCAGTTTGTGAAAAAGTTTTCCAAGTGTGGTTTTCGCAATGTCGCTTTAATGCCCTCTTATGGACTAGCAGAATCAACTGTGGCCACGACAATGGCAACTGTCGCTACAGACTATGTTATTGACAGCGTAGATCGAGAATATCTAGAAGAGCACAAGATAGCTCGAGCCTCCGACAAAGAGAACGCCGCCAAAATTGTTTGCTTAGGGAAAACTTTTGGCGATCATGTGATCCAAATCGTAGATGAAGAAGGCAAACCCCTTCCTGATCGCCACGAAGGAGAAATTACTTTACGAGGGTCATCTTTGATGCAAGGTTATTTCGAAGCCCCTGAGTTAACCAAAAGTATTATCAACGATGGATGGCTCTATACTGGTGACTTGGGCTACTTGACCGAGCATGGGGTTCATATCACAGGTCGCAAAAAAGATATTATTATTAAGGGCGGGCGAAATTTTTATCCTCATCTCTTAGAAGCTGCCGTCGAAGGAATTGACGGAATTCGCGTGGGCTGTGTCGTCGCCTTTGGTGCCCAAAATAACACCAGAGGTACAGAAGACTTGATCATTTTAGCGGAAAGTCGCTTAGACGTAAAAAAACACCAAGAGCGTCTGACAAAAAAGATCCGAGAGTCTATCCTAAGTGCTTATAACTGCGGCTGTGATAAGATATTGATTCTTCCTCCCGGCAGTCTCCATAAGACTTCTAGTGGGAAACTCCAGCGTTCTGCTTGTAAAATCAGCTACAATAAAGGTTTCTTTGAAAAACAGCAAGCTAAGAAAAAAGTATGGCTGATGCTTTTAAAAATAGTTGCCGAAAATAAAATCCAAGCATTCCGAGGTTTTTTTCAAGAGCAACAGTGGTCTAAGATATGGCAAGAACCTTTTTGGAGATCCTCCAAGACAACTTACTCTGTCATTGATGAAGAAAATGCCATAGAAAATCCTCTTTTTGATCGGATGAAAGAAAAAGAGGAAGAGTTTTTTCAAGGAAAAGAACTCCAAGAACTGTTTTTGCATCATCAAAAAGCCTCTTCGCAGAAGATATTTGGTTACATGGTGGACTCCACTTCTCAAAGGCGCTGTTTGCAATACCAAGATATCTATACCGAAGTGATCCGGTATGCCCAAGGTTTAGTCGGACATAAAATACGCAAGGGAGATAAGGTTCTTATTATCCTCCCTCCCAAACGAGACTTCATTGTTTTGTTTTTTGCTTGCACTTTGGTCGGAGCGATTCCCATCACGACTCAGCCTCCTTTTCGGCTATATGAAATCAACTCTTATATTGATCGGTTGATTTATATCATAGAGGATAGTTCCCCTAAGCTCTTGATCTACTTCTCTCAAATTCGGGAAGTTACCCGAGCAGCTATCTTAAAAACTCCCCAGAAAATAAAGAGCATTGATATCGATCATTTGCCAGTGGAAAAGGGAGATAACCTAACCTTTGCTTCTCTCAGTAAAAATGATGTCGCTCTTATCCAGTATACTCAAGGAACCGTAAATTCAGCCCGAGGGGTTGTTTTTACTCATGAGAACTTGCTCGTAGGACTTAAAAGTGTTCATGAATTAATTGCTCCTGACAAAAATGATATCATTGTCAGTTGGATTCCTATTAACGACAGCAGTAGTTTGGTTTCCCTCTACTCTTTTTTTAGTGGAGTTCCCATCGTTCTCATTTCTCCCGAGAGTTTTCTCCAAGACCCTAAAATTTGGTTGTGGGCGATCAGCTACTACAAGGGTACCATTTCGATAGGAACTTCCTCTTTCTACGAAGCTTGTTGCCTTCTTCCTGAAGAGAACATGGAAAGTTTAGACTTGAGCACTTGGAGAATGGCTCTCTACAGCGGAGATGGTGATTACGTTGCCTCCATAGAAAGATTCGCTCAGAGATTTGCCTCCAATGGATTTTCTCGTGAGTCTTTACATCACTTCTATGGAACAACCGAGATGGCGATGTTTATCACAAGAAGTTCTGATGATCCTCCCAGCACAGATAAAATTGATTATCCGCACTTAATATCGACTCATAAAATTCAATCTCCTCAAAACGGAGCCCCTCTCTTACAACTCACCAGCATTGGGAAAAATATCCCTTTTCACGAATTTAGAGTTACCAATGAAGATAGAGAGCTTGTTCCTGAAAATACCATTGGAACGATTTGGGTTAAAGGCCCTGCTTTGATGAAGAAGTACTTTGACAATCCGACAGAGACAGCTATTAAGCTACAAAATGGATGGCTCGACACAGGAGATTGTGGGTATATAAAAGCCGAACAGCTCTATATTTTAGGGCGCAAAGAAAACTTAATTCGAACAGAAAAGCAATTTCTCTACACCCACCTAATCGAGAAAACAGTAGAGGAAGTCTCTGGGGTTATTTCTCGGGGAGCTGTTGTCTTTAGTAATCCAGAAAACAAAATTATTGTATTGGCAGAGATCCAACTGGGAATAAAAAGATCCACTTACGAAATGACACACGAAATAGAGCAAAAGCTACGTTTTGCTCATAAATTTTCTCCCGATGTGATAGAGTTACTGCCTTATCACAGCTTACCTCGGACTATTTCGGGAAACATCCAGAAAAAAACTTGCCAAGAGCACTATAACGAGAGGAAGCTCTCTAAGAAAAACCATCGCCTTTGGCTCGATATGCTAAAGCTATACAGCAGTAACCGTCTGTATCGCCTGCAAGAAAACTTAAAAATTTGGCAATGGTTTCGAACTTGGAGAGAGTACAACAAACTCCAGCAGTTCGATGCCGAAGTCATCCAAAAGCAAATGATAGAGATTATTGCCAATGAACTTGACATATCGTCTCGGCAACTTTCTCCCAGTAGTCATCTCGTAAGAGATTTAGGACTGGATTCCTTAAAAGCGGTCGAGTTGGTCACCATTATGGAAGAGAATCTAGAGGTTTCCATTCCTGACTCGGCTCTAGAAGAGTATCCCACTATTGCTGAGCTGGCTAACTATATCTGCGAACTAAAAGAGCTACATGAGCAAAACCTTATCCAGAGCAGTGAGATAGAACAGACAATCTCTATCCCCATGATTCACAGGCAAGAAAGCGTTTCGGAACTATTTTTGCTGCATGGTAATGATAAAGAAGAGATTAAAAACTCTCTCCAAGCTCTCCAGGAGAGAATGATTCCAGGCATACCTTTAAGTCAGTTATCTCAAGAATGGAACCAAGAAAAGTCGGCCAAAGAAACATTGTCTCTTGTCGCTCAATCTCAGGATGATTTAAAAGAAAAAATCAACGTCACCCTAGAAAAGCTATCGATGCAAGGGCGCATTAACTTAGAAGATCCGCGAGGTATTTACTATTTTAGTGGTCCTCTCACTTCTCCTAAAATTGCTTTTCTATTTTCAGGACAAGGTTCGCAGTACTTAGATATGGGGCTAGATCTGGGAGAGAAATTTCCAGTGGTCAACCAAGTTCTTCGTCGTTTTGATCAAATGTTCAGCGAAAGACATGGTCTTACTTTACGCCAATTGCTTTCCTCTAGCGATCCTCAAAACAAGTTGCACATTACCCAAGCAGAGGTAGCCCAGCCTGCTATTTTAGCAACGAGTCTTAGTCTCTATTATATTTTACGACAACTCCAAATAACTCCTCACTGCGTTACAGGCCATAGCTATGGAGAGTACACAGCAGCATTCACATCAGGGGTTATTGAAGAGAATGACTTGTATAGCTTGGCTCTCTCGATTAAGTCGATGTTCAAGAATAGCTCAGATTCTCTGGGAATGGCTGCAGTAGGAGCTTCTCAGAAAAAAACAGAGGATATTATCTCTCTTATTCCGGGCAATATTTTCATCGCAAATAAAAATTGTTCTATTCAAACCGTTGTCGCAGGGGATACCAACGCTTTGCGAACTCTCATTAATATTTGCAAATGTCTTCAAATTAGTGCCGATTTACTCCCTATCAATGAGGCTTTTCATTGCCCTATGGCTCAGGGGTTTAAGAATACTCTATCGGAAAAGCTAACGAACATGGATCTTCAGGCACCTCTTTTGCCTTGGTACTCCTCTTGTACAACCCAATTGGTCTCTGAAGACAAACAGGAAATTCGATCATTATTAGCAGATATGATTGTAAGGCCTGTTGATTTCAAAAGTGTTATTCGCAATATGTTTAACGATGGTGTCAATGTCTTTATAGAAGTTGGTCCGCGTAATATTCTCACGAGTTTTGTTAAGCAAATTCTCAAAGGAGAAAATATTGTTGCAGTTGCCTCCAATGACCACCAGACAGCGAGCATGAGCCAAATCAATCATCTTTTAGGTATGCTCGCTGCTCATAATATCCCTTTCACCCTACCTCAGCACTCGGACTTAGATGTGGGGGTTTCCTCTCTAATAACTCCCCTGGTTCCAGCAACTCCATTTGTGGCGAAGTCGAAAGAGCCTATATCCCCTGAAAAAGAAAGAGAAGTGAAAGAGAGAGAAGCAGAAAGAAAAGTAATCCAGGAGTTACCTCCCCCTGATTCTATCCAAGCGCGATTGCTAGAAAACCCTCTTCGTCAGCAAGAGATATTAGGGGATCATATTTCTGAACAAGTATGCAGGACTTTGGGAGCAGACTTAGCTTACCCTATAGACAAAAAAACACCATTACAAGAGTTGCAACTGAGCTCTCTTCAGGCAATAGAGCTAAAAACTTCTTTAGAAGAGAGCTTAAAGGTAGCGTTGCCAACCACAATTGTTTTTGACTACCCAACAATTGATGCCATCGCTAGCTACTTACAAAGAGAAGTTCTTGCTTCATCTACAGCAACTCCATCTACAGCAACTCAAGAGACTTTAGAAGAAAAACGACCCTCTAAAACAGATAAAAACATCTCCTTAAGTTCTCTCTCAGAAGAAGAACTCTACGAGGCTTTGTCTAAAGAGATTGAAGATGCTCAGAGAGTCTTAGAAGGAATCAGCAATGAGTAACAATACAAAAAACCACAAGCTTTTGCAGCGCTCGATTCAGACTATTCAAAAACTAAAAGAAAAAGTGGAGAACTTAGAAAGTAATTCCCACCAACCCATTGCTATAGTGGGGATGGGTTGTCGCTTTCCCAAAAGTCCTGATCTAGATCAGTTTTGGAACACCTTGTCTGAGGGTGTTGATGCTATTAGCGAAGTTCCTCCTTTTCGTTGGGATATCGACAAGTATTATAGCGAAGAGCTAGATACTCCAGGAAAAATGTACACCCGCTATGGAGGGTTTATTGACAACCCCGATTTTTTTGATCCTCACTTCTTTGGAATTTCTCCTCGCGAAGCAATAGAAATGGACCCTCAGCATCGAATTTTCTTAGAGGTAAGCTGGGAAGCATTTGAAAGTGCAGGAATTGTTCCTAGCCGTATGGAGAAAGAATCTAGCGAAAAAACAAATGGGAGTCAAAAAACGGGTGTATTTGTAGGGATTAGTACCCACGATTACTCTCAAATCTATGCTCAGTCAGGCGACCCTAAAGATATATCGACTTACTATGGAACAGGGAATGCCTTTAGTGCGATAGCTGGGAGATTGTCCTATTTAATGGGGTTCCAGGGGCCAGCAATGGCAGTTGATACCGCCTGTTCTTCTTCCTTAGTCGCTGTGCATCTCGCTTGCCAAAGTCTCTTGAGCCGAGAATCTGATCTAGCCATTGCAGGAGGAGTTAACTTAATGCTCTCTCCTCTTTTAACAATTAATTTCTGCCAAGCCCGTATGATGGCTCCTGATGGTCGTTGCAAATCTTTTGATGATAAAGCCAATGGCTATGTCCGGGGAGAAGGTTGCGGAGTTGTTATTTTGAAAAGACTTAAGGATGCTTTCACTGACCAAGACAACATTCTTGCAGTAATAAGATCTACTGCCGTGAATCAAGATGGTCGCAGCAATGGGCTCACCGCTCCCAACGGCCCTTCTCAAGAAGCTGTTATTGCACAAGCTTTAGCCAAAGCGCAAATCCATCCTCATGAGGTTGATTATATTGAAACACACGGCACTGGTACTCCTCTAGGAGATCCTATTGAAGTGCAAGCTCTCGTTAGAGCTCTTTGCACTGATCGTCATCAAGAAAAGCCTCTCAAAATTGGCTCTGTCAAAACGAACATCGGTCATCTAGAAGCCGCTGCGGGAATTGCAGGTCTAATCAAAACCGTTTTGGCCTTAAAAAATAAAGTGATTCCCCGACACCTTCATTTTAGCCAACCCAATGTTCATATTGCTTGGGAAAACATACCTGTACAAGTCGTCAGCGAGAAAATGGACTGGGAAAAGTCTGAAAACAAACGCATTGCAGGAGTAAGTTCTTTTGGATTCACAGGAACAAATGCTCATGTTATTTTAGAGGAAAATACTCAGGTCTTAGAGTCTCCCAATAAAGAAGCGTCTACTTATATCTTGCCTTTTTCTGCTCATTCACCAGAAGCCCTCTCTCAAAGAGCATTGGACTGGAGTGCTTACTTAAGTAAAACAGAAAGTACTTTAAAAGATATCGTTTTTTCTGCGAGTGTCGGACGTGAACACCTCACTTGGCGAGGGATTACTTTAGCTCAGACAAAAGAAAGTGTCGCTCATATTTTGAGTAACTTTCCTCAAGAGAAAAATCCTTACCTTCAGCGAGGAGAAGTTCCAAAATCAAAGCTCCCCTTAGTTTTTGTTTTTTCTGGACACTTCTCTTCTCTTTACCGAAAAGAGCAAACACATTCTTTCTTGCGAAAGAGCCCACTCTTTGCGGAATTTTTAACCCGATGCGAAGAGAAATTAAGCCGATACGTCTCTTGGTCTCTAACAGAGGAATGGACAAAACTAAGCGAAAAGTCGGGAACCTCAGAAATCACCTCGGTGGTCATCTTTTCCGCCCAAGTGGCTCTAGCACAAATATGGAAATCTTGGGGAGTTTATCCTGATGCCGCCTTAGGTCATGGCTTGGGAGGGGTGAGTGCTGCTTACCTAGCAAAAACGATCAACCTAGAAGAAGCTCTCTTGCTCCTTTTACGCTCTAGTTCCTCTCTTAAAAACTCAAACCAACATCATGCCGTAAAAATAAACTATCAAAAGCCACAATTCCCTTTGTACTCGAGTGTTAGTGGAACAAAGCTTCGCTTAGAAGACTTGAATGAAAAGTATTGGTCAGAGCAAATAGACCAATCTGCTTTGTTTACCGATGCTGTAAAATTAGTGGCCCAAGAAAAATTCACTCAGTTTTTACAACTGGGGGGAGATCTTTCCCTCACGAAACAAATTCAGCTTTGCCTATCGGCAAATGATTCTTCAGGAGAAATTTTAGGAAACGTCGATCCAAAAAGTAATTTTCAGGAAGAAATACTCCTTTCTCTCGGTAGATTCTATTGCTTAGGGTATGATATCCAGTGGAAAAATCTATATTCTTCTGGACGAATTGTTGACCTTCCCACTTACCCCTGGCAACGCCGAAGTTATTGGCCTGATATTGCTTCTTTAAAATCTGTTTCTGATAAAGAAAGTCTTCTTTATGAAATAAACTGGTCTCTCGACTCCCAAAGTTTTCCAAAAACTCTTTCTAAATCAGAGTCCTGCTACTTGATTCTTGATGAAAGCACAGGAATAGGAGAGGCTATAGAGAGCTGGCTCAAAGAGCAAAATATTTCCAGTCGTCGCATCACCGAAAAACAAGGTTTATTGGCCACTTGCTCAGAAATGATAGAGCAAGAGGTCGATCAAAAATTTGAGATCCTCTATCTAGCCAAGTCTATCCCAGAAACAGATGAGAAAGAGAAAAAGAAAGAAAAAGAGACAGATATAGTCTCGCTCAAAGAACAGAGAAAAACTTGCGAAAATGTCCTTTCCTTAGCTCAATTGCTTATCTCAAAATACAGCCAAAGAACCCGTTTGTCGATCTTGACCCAGAATGTTCAGTCAGTAACTCCTCAAGATATTCCTCAACCGGCCCAAGCAACTCTTTGGGGAATGGGCAAATCTATTGCTTTAGAATGCCCTGAAATTTGGGGCGGCTTAATAGACGTAAATCATAGCTTTCAAGCAGAAGACATTCAGTCTATTGGCCAAGCAATAACTTATGGCGACCATGAAAAACTAGTTGCTCTGCGCCAAGGTAAAAGATATACCGCGCGCTTAAAAAGAATTTCTGAGCAAAAAGAAAAACAAAAAGAAAAATTTGAATTGGCGAAAGAAGCGAGCTATTTAGTGACAGGAGGAACAGGAGAAGTTGGCCAGGAAGTTTTGCGTTGGTTAGTGAGTAAAGGGGCTCAATCTCTTATTTTAATCTCTCGCCAAGCTCCTTCTCCCAAGGTTCAAGAAATTATTGATTCTTTCTCGGAAAAAGGCACCCAAGTAACAATTTTTCAAGTAGACATATCCCAACGAAATGATCTCCAGGAGGTATTTGAAAAAATACAAAGTCTTCCTCCTCTGAAAGGTATATTTCATCTAGCAGGAGTTTTGGAAGATGCTTTAATTGTCAACCAATCTTGGGCAAGTTTCAGCAAGGTTTTTGCCTCTAAAGTTGAGGGGAGTTTAAATCTTCATGAACTAAGTAAAGCAATGGATTTAGATCATTTTGTCCTTTACTCCTCTGTCGCTTCCTTGCTAGGCTCTCCCGGGCAAAGTAGCTACTGTGCAGCCAATGCTTTCATGGACGCGCTTGCCCATTATCGCCGGAGTCAAAACCTTGTGGGAACCTCTATCAATTGGGGGCCTTGGGAAAATCTGGGAATGGCCGCTGGCAGTAAACTCAAAAAAAGAGGGGTTCATGGATTATCCGTTCATCAAGCCCATCAAGCCTTAGAGAAAATTCTTTTAAGAAAGCTTCCTCAAGCAGGAGTTCTCTCTATTCTTTGGCCTACTTTTATCCAAGGTATTCCCGAGAAAAGCCGATCTTTTTTTGAATTAGTGAGCTCTTCTGAGTCGCTTCCAAAAGAAAGTGTTCGAGCTCAATCCCAAATTCTAGCCAAAATGCACCAAGCAATTCCTGCAGAAAGACCAAGTATTCTTCGAACTTACCTCATCCAAGTTGTTCGATCGATTCTCCGCCTATCGCCAGACGAGTCTATTGATACAGAAAAAGGTCTTTTTGATTTAGGTTCAGACTCCTTAACCGCCTTAGAGATTAAAAACCTTTTAGAGGTAGATTTACAATGCTCTCTTCCTTCCACTCTACTTTTTGATTACCCTACCATCGAGGATATTCAAGGCTATCTCTTAGGAATCCTTTTTATAGAGAGCTCCCTTCCTATTCTTTCGAAAACTTCCCCATTAATCGAAGAAAAAATGGATGTGCCCAGGACAAATCAGCAAACAGATATTGCTGTTGTCGGATTAGGTTGCCGTTTTCCGGGAGCAAAAAATCCTCAGGAATTTTGGGAATTACTAGAGCAAGGCCGAGATGCCATTAGAGAAATCCCCCCATTTCGCTGGGATAAAGAAAAATACTACGATCCAGTTTTGCAAACCCCTGGAAAAATGTACGTGCAAGAGGGCGGATTTATCGAGAATATCGATGCTTTTGATCCCGAATTTTTTGGCATCTCCCCTCGCGAAGCTGTCAACATCGATCCTCAACAAAGACTGCTTTTGGAAGTGAGCTGGGAAACGCTAGAGAATGCCGGCTATGCTCCCAATAAACTCAAAAATAGCCAAGTCGGAGTTTTTATAGGGATTGGCAGCTACGATTACTCTAGTTTGCATACGAAGCCAAATAATCCCGAGCTGATTAATGCTTACTCTGGAACCGGAAACTCCTTAAGCATTGCGGCAGGTCGCTTATCTCATCTTCTCGGCTTGCAAGGCCCTAGTATGGCGATTGATACCGCGTGTTCTTCCTCGATGGTCGCCTTACATTTAGCTTGCCAAAGTCTTCAAAGTAACGAAAGCAATATGGCCCTAGTGGGAGGAGTCAATGCGATTGTTTCCCCCGAAACAAGTATTTTTCTTTGCCAAAATAAGGCCCTCTCACCAGAAAACCGGTGCAAAACTTTTGATGCCAGTGCCAATGGCTATGTTCGTAGCGAAGGCTGCGGAGTGGTTCTACTGAAGAGGCTTTCCCAAGCTATTGCTGACGGTGACAATGTCCTGGCAGTGGTCAAAGGAACCTCCATTAACCACGACGGGATGACCAGCGGACTAACCGTTCCCAACGGCGTTGCTCAAAAGGATTTAATCCTTCAGGCCTTAAAGAAAACTCAGATCTCTCCCGAAAAAATAGACTATATTGAAACACACGGAACAGGAACTCCCCTAGGAGATCCTATTGAAGCGCGAGCCTTATCGGAAGTTTTTCAAACCCGTCAAACAAACGACAAACTCCTCATCGGTTCTGTTAAAACAAATATTGGACATTTGGAAGCGGCTGCAGGAGTGGCAGGGTTTATCAAGGTGGTTCTTTCCTTACAAAAGAAAAAAATTCCTGCTCATTTGCATTTTAAAACTCCGAGTCCCCATATTCCTTGGGATAAATATGCTCTCTCTGTCGTAAAAGAAACAATGGACTGGCCCTTACGCCATAATAAACGCCAAGCGGGAATCAGCTCTTTTGGCTTTAGCGGAACAAATGTTCATGCTATTGTCGAAGAAGCTCCTTTGCAAGATGCAACCCCAAGAGTTTCGGAAAAACCTTATGTTTTTACTCTCTCTGCTCGGTCGAAAGAATCTCTCTTTGAGTTGCTACGACTCTATCAAAATTCTCTCCCTTCTCTTTGCCAGACTCATTCCTTAGCGGATATCTGCTCTACTACTAACATGGGACGTAAGCATTTTCGCTTTCGCATGGCTATGGTCGTTGAAAACGCCCAGGAGCTCAGAAAAAAGATAAAGAGCACTCTAGAAGGCTCGAAGGTAGAAAATTTTTATAATCAAAGTGCCACCAATCGTCCGAAGTTCGCTTTTCTCTTTACCGGACAAGGTTCTCAGTATTCGGGAATGGGAAAAACTCTTTACCAAAAGAATCCCCTTTTCCGCGAAAACCTGCAAGCTTGTGCCAAAATTTTAGAGCCTATCTTAGAAAAACCTCTTCTGGATGTGTTTTTTGATTCTGAGTATGCTGATCTTTTGAACCAAACAGAGTATGCCCAGCCAGCATTATTTGCATTAGAGTACTCGCTGGCTCAACTGTGGCTAGAATGGGTGGGGCTTCCTGACATGCTTTTAGGCCATAGCGTGGGCGAATACGTGGCGGCCTCTTTGGCCGGAGTATTTTCTCTCGAAGATGGACTCAAGTTAATCGCAAAACGAGGCCAATTGATGCAAAAACTCCCCGTCGGAGGAGGTATGGCCGCTTTATTTACCGAGGAAAAAAAAGCCCGCCAACTCATAGAAAAATTCTCTGCCACCATGGATATAGCCGCCATAAATGGCCCCCAAGAAGTGGTAGTTTCAGGAGCCAAAGCCGATCTCCAAACCGTCTTGGCCAAATGTAAAGAGCAAGGAATTCGAGCAACCTCTTTGAATGTATCTCATGCTTTTCACTCTCCTTTGATGGAGCCTATTTTGGAAGAGTTTTATGAATTTGCCAAAGAAATTTCTTGGCATTCTCCCAAATTACCTGTTTTGTCTAACCTAACCGGTACAGTGGTTCCTTCCGAAAAAATCTCTAGTCCTCAATATTGGCGTGATCATATTCGCGGGAGTGTTCGTTTTCATGATACGATTGAAAATGCCCAAGCTCAAGATTGTCCCTACTTTATTGAAATTGGACCTCAGCCTATTTTAACCAATTTATTGACCAAAACCCTTTGTGTGCCTTCCCTGAGAAAAAGAAAAGACGACCATGAACAACTCATTCAAAGCGTAGCTCAGCTTTATACTTGTGGCCTCAAAATCAATTGGAGCAAGCTCTATAGACAAAGTAGGTATCAAAAAATACCTTTACCTACTTATCCTTTCGCTCGGAAATCATATTGGCTAAAAACGGAAGAAAAAGCAAAGTCGACTCCCCTTTCGACAGCGAACTTAACAGATTTACAATACAAAGTAGCTTGGCAAGAGAGTTCTTTTCAACCAAAAACAAGAAGTTCTCTACCAACTTTGCAAAGCTGGGTTGTCGTTGCTCAAAAAGAAAATTTATGGGCCAAGGAGATAGAGAAAAGATTAACCCAAAAAGAGCAAAACTGCATTATGGTTTGGCCTGGTGAAGAATACCACAAACACAGCGAAAACAAATTTGATCTAGATTTTTCCAGTCTCTCTGACTGGAAACAGCTTTTTGCCTGTCTAGAAGAAAAGGGCATTTGCCTCCATAAGCTTTTATATTTAACAAACTCAGAGAAAAATAACTCTCTTCCGACTCTGGAAACTCTCCAAGAAGCGGAAAATTTTGGCTGCGGAAGTCTCATTAATCTAATTAAGGTTTTGCCCGTAATCTCTTGCGATTCTAATCCTCTTTGGGTGGTGACCCAAAAGGCCCAAGCTTTTCTTCAGACAAAAATGCAATTAGAGCAATCTTTAGTTTGGGGTCTAAGTCAAGTTATCGGATTAGAGCACCCGGAAATTTGGGGGGGAATAGTCGACTTAGAAAGCTCTGCTAATATACCCTCTTTCCTTGAAAATGTTTGTGACCCAGAGAGTGAAAACAAAATTGCCTATCGAGGCGAAAAAACATATGTTTCTCGTCTTCAGAGGGCAGAAAAACTTCCCTTAAAAAACATTAGCTTTTCCGCCTCAGGTTCTTATCTCATCACGGGAGGGCTGGGTAGCATTGGATTAAAAGTCGGGGAGTGGCTCGTAAAACTAGGGGCTCGTAAAGTGATCCTTTTAACGCGAAGTGGGTTTCCCAGCCGCTCTACTTGGTCTGAGCATGCTTCGGATAATCTCATCGGAAAAAAAATTGCGACCATCCAAGCTTTGGAAAAACAAGGAGCAGAGATTATCATTGCCAAAGCCGATACCAGTAATATGGCTCAGATGAAATCCTTGTTTCTGCGTTTGCAACTGAAAAAATCTCTCCGAGGCATTGTTCATGCCGCCGGTGTTTCCCATATTCAGGAACTTTCCGAAATCGATCTGGAGTCCTTACATGAAGTTCTTTTATCTAAAGTTTCGGGAACTTGGGTTTTACACCAATTGACCAAGGAAATCTCTCTCGATTTCTTTACCTTATTCTCCTCTATTGCTTCGGTCTGGGGCTCAAAAGGATTAGGTCCTTATGCTGCTGCCAATAGTTTTTTAGATATGTTTGCTCACTTTCGCGAAGAACAAAACCTTCCCGCCAGTAGTATTAACTGGGGCCCTTGGAGCGGAGGAGGAATGGCTTCTGGAGAAGCGCAAACAACGATGCATCGTATGGGAATTAAATCCTTTTCTCCTAAAATGATAGAAAAATTCTGGGAACAAATTCTACAAACCCAAACTCCTCAGTTTACCCTAGCCGATGTTGATTGGAAATTATTTAAAGAACTCTACGCTGTCCGTACTCGGTCTTCTTTATTTGCGGAGATTATATCAGAGGAAAAGATTCTTGCCCAAAAAACAGCGGTCTGGAGCCCTCTCTTGGCGGAAAAAGATCCTCAAGAGCGCTTAGAAGATTTTATTCTTTTGCTCCAAGAAGAATTTGCTGATGTTTTAGAAACTTCTCCTGAAAATATCGATTCTCAACAAGGATTTTTTGACTTAGGTATGGATTCTTTGATGGCAGTGGAGTTTAAGAATCGAATCGAGGAAAAACTAGGATTATCTTTGCCCCCTACTTTAGCATTTAACTATCCTAATATTCAGGTCTTAGCTCCTTACTTATTGGATCGTTTATTTGCTCCCAAAGAGATTTCTACTCTAAAGAATGATTCCCCGGAAGAAAAGCCTATTCTTCCAAGAGAAAGTGATTTCACTAAAAGTAGTGAATTAAAAAAAGAAGAGAAAGAAGAGAAAGAAGACAAAGGGCTAGATCTAGATTCTCTTTTAGATGAAATAGAAAAAATTTCTGAGGACAGCGCCGAGCAAGGACTACTCAATAAGAAGCTGAAGGAATAATCAATGAACTCGAACCAGCGTATGGCGGAACTTTCTCCGACCAAGCTAGCACTGCTAATTGAAAAAGTAAAAGAGAAAACAGAGGGAGTCGAGCTACTCACGGCAGCTCCAATTGCAATTGTCGGTATGGGCTGTCGTTTCCCGGGACAAGCTAACAGCCCGCAAGAGTTTTGGCAACTTCTCCAGAAAGGCACCGATGCCATTGGAGAAATTCCTTCTAACCGATGGGATATGGATCACTACTATGACCCAGACCCGCAAGTTCCTGGAAAAATGTACTGCAAACGCGGTGGATTTCTCGACTCTTTAAAAGAATTCGACCATGAGTTTTTTACAATTTCTCCTCGCGAAGCTTTGCAAATGGACCCTCAGCAAAGAATACTCTTAGAAGTTTCTTGGCAAGCTTTAGAAAATGCCCACATTAATTCTCATAAGCTCAAAGGGAGTAAAACGGGTGTTTTTACAGGAGTTACCACCAATGACTACTTGCGCCTCATCCACCAAGGAGGCGAAAAAAATATCGACTCTCATACCGCAACGGGAAACTCTCTCAATGTCATTAGTGGACGCTTAGCCTATTTTTTAGGACTAGAAGGGCCTGCTATCACCGTTGATACGGCTTGTTCTTCCTCTTTAGTCTCCATTCATCTTGCTTGCCAAAGTTTACGAACAAATGAATGTGAACTAGCTTTGGCCTCGGGAGTAAATATTATCTTAACTCCAGAAGGGCATATTGCGACCTCAAAAGCGCGGATGTTGGCTCCTGATGGACGCTGTAAAACTTTTGACGCTCGCGCTGATGGTTATGTTCGCAGTGAAGGTTGCGGGGTCGTTGTTCTGAAAAAACTCTCGCGGGCTCTAGAAGACAATGACCGTATTTGGGGGATTATTAGAGGGTCTGCGGTAAACCAAGATGGAGCGAGTAGTGGTTTAACCGTTCCCAATGGCTTAGCCCAAAGAAAGCTTCTCCACTCCGCCTTGAGAAATGCCGGAGTTCGATCCGACCAAGTGAGTTACATTGAGGCACATGGAACAGGCACCTCTTTGGGAGATCCTATCGAAATTGAGGCCTTAGCCGAAGTCTATGGCAATCGGGAAGAAAATTCTCTTTTTGTTGGTTCTGTCAAAACTAACTTAGGGCATCTAGAATCAGCCGCAGGAATCGCCGGCATAATCAAAACAACCTTAGCTCTATATTACCAACAAATTCCTTCTCATTTACACTTCGAAAACCCCAGCCCTCATATCGACTGGGAGCAGGCAAAATCGATCAAAGTACCAACAGAGAACACTTCTTGGCCTCAGAAACGTTGTTTAGCCGCAGTGAGTTCTTTTGGGTTCAGCGGAACAAATGCCCACATTATATTAGAGCAATATGTCCCTTCGGAAAAGGAAGTTACTCCCGAGACCGGCCCTCATTTGTTAACTTTGTCCGCAAATAATCCCGAAGCTCTTGAGCGCCTTGCCAAAAACTACCAAACTTATTTAAAGAACGCTTCTGAAGATAACTTAGGAAATATTTGCTATACAACAAATCGAGGACGAACCCCTTTGCGAGAGCGTATTTCTGTAGTCGGAGAAGATAAGTTAAAAATTATCAGTGAACTAAAAAAGTTTACTGATAAGCCCGGAAAAAATAGTTCTCCGACAAGCTCTCGCCCCAAGGTAGCTTTCTTATTTACAGGGCAAGGCTCTCAGTACCCAGAAATGGCAAAAGAACTCTACGAAAAATGCCCTACTTTTCGCCAAACTCTAGATAAGTGCAATGAATTCCTCCTTCCCTTTCTCGAAAAGCCCTTACTCGAAGTTATATTTTCGCAAGATAGTGATCTAGTTCATCAAACAATGTATACTCAACCTGCCTTGTATGCTGTGGAGTGTGCTTTGGCCGATTTGTGGAAAAGTTGGGGTGTCACTGCTTATGCGGTTATGGGGCACAGTGTTGGTGAATATGCCGCCGCTTATACCGCAGGGGTATTTAGCCTAGAAGACGGTCTAAAATTGATTGCTAAGCGCGGTGCTTTGATGCAGAAACTTCCGGCCAATGGTACGATGGTTTCTGTTTCTGCCAGCGAAGAAGAAGTAAAGCAAAGGATCACTTCCTACGATCAAGTTTCCATTGCTGCAGTGAATGGGCCTAACGCCATTGTTATTTCAGGAGAAAAGGAAGCCATCGCTTCTATTGTTGCCTCACTTGATAAAGATGATGTCTATTCACAGGAGTTGAAAGTTTCCCATGCTTTTCACTCTCCTCTGATGGAGCCTATTCTCCATGAGTTTGAGGCAGTTGCCAGAGAAATTTCCTTAGCTCAACCTCAAACAAAGTTTATCTCCAATCTAAATGGAGAATGGGCCCGCGAAGAAGTGCAAGAATCTTCTTATTGGTCAAGACACATTCGCCAAGCCGTTCAATTCCAAAAATCGATGGAAACTTTGGCTGAGCAAGTCGATATTTTTCTGGAAGTAGGACCTAACCCTGTATTGCTCTCGATGGGGAAAAAATCTCTTTCTGACAAAAACAAAACATGGCTCTATTCTCTACGTCAAAAACGAAATGATTATGGAGAGCTTTTAAAAAGCCTAGGTGCTCTCTACGAGAATCACCAAGAGGTAAATTGGTCTAACTTTTACCGAGGAAAATCTTTTACTTGGACTCATATCCCCCACTACCCTTTTGCTCCTTCAGAGCATTGGGTCAAAGAGGCTCCGACTCCGTTCAGGGGGGCTGGGCTTCCCCAAGAGGAACACCCCTTTCTCGGACACAAGGTCATTTCTCCTCTCAAAGAAATTCAGTTCTTGGGTAGTTGTACCGCTAATTCTCCTGTGGTAAAAGATCATCGTTTGCATAAAATCGTTGTTGTCCCAGGATCTTACTATTTGTCCTTGCTACTGGTCGCGGGTCAGAAAATCACCAAAGGAACATCTTTTGGACTAGAGAACATAGAGTTTCGTTTACCTCAGGTTTTACAAGAAAATGACCAACGTGATCTCCAGATTATTTTAAACCCTCAAATTTCGGGGAAATTTTCATGGCAGGCCTATAGCTCCTTGAGACCTCAACTAGAATCTTGGGATACTCATGCCCTCGGAGATTTATTTGTTGTTTCTCAATCCATTGCCAGTTCTTCTGTTTCTTTAAGTGAGATGCAAAAAGAGTATCCTCAGTTCCGACCAGGAAAAGAATTTTACGAAAAAATGTGGGAGCGAGAGTTTCACTTAGGCCCTAGCTTTTGTTGGATTGAAAGTATTTGGTCAAAACCAGGAGAGTCCTTATGTAAAATGCGCTCTCCCCAAAACTCAGAAGATAAGCCCTTTCTTATTCACCCGGGCCTTCTCGACTCTTGTTTTCAAAGTATTGCCACTACGGTTTCAGAAGAAGAATCGGCTCAGACAACTTATGTGCCTTTACACATAGAGAAATTTCTTTTCTACGAAAGCTCTCCCAATCCTATTTGGTGCCACGTTAAACTTACTTCTCAGACCGGGCAAGAAATTTTTGCGGCCGACTTAGTTTTCTATGATGAAAAGGGAAAAATCTTAGCGGAAGTTCATGGATTTCATGCCAAACGAGCGGGAAAAGACGCTCTTTTGTTGCGCCAACGGAAAGATTTCCTCAACTCTTTATATAAAGTAGATTGGCTGGCTACTCCTCTCACTTCAGATCAAGTTTTGACTAAAAAAGAGGGAGATAATTGTTTGGTTATTTCCCCTAGCTCTGAAAAAGGAAAAGCCTTAGCCTCTTACTTAAGCTCTCAGGGAATCCCAACAACCTATGGAAATGGAGATGGAAATGGAGAAGATTTTTCTGGAACTACAGTTCTTTATTTAGCCGAAGAAAAAACAGACCATAGAGCCCAAAGTTGCCAAGAGCTGCTCTCTCTTACCCAAAAGATTCTCACTCAATCCCCTGAAAATCCTCCCCAGCTATTTATCGTCACCCAAGGAGGTCAAACAGTTCATGATGAAGCCTCTTGTCTTTCTTCTGCGATGCTTTTAGGAATGGCTAAGAGTATTGCTGTAGAGCAGCCCCATTTGCAGTGCAAACGAGTGGACTTAGATCCTAAGATAGATCTAGAACAGCAATGGGAAAAGGTTTTCAGCGAAGTGAGCTTGCTCGACTCCGAAGACCAAATAGCCTATCGCAATAACGAACGTTACGCGGCTAGGCTAGGTCGATTGACTCCCACCCAAGACCAAAGTAGCTTAGAGGGAAGTGTCAACTACCAGTTAAGCATCAAAGAGCGGGGTTCTTTGGATGGACTCAGGGTACTTCCGACAGAGCGAAAGAAGCCAGAAACTAATGAAGTGGAAATCGAGGTTTTGGCGACGGGACTTAATTTCCGAGATGTTCTCAACACTCTAGGCATGCTCCCGGGAAATATCGACTATCCTTTGGGCGGAGAATGTTCAGGGAAAATTGCGAGTGTCGGCTCTGGAGTTAAAGAATTCCAAGTAGGAGATGAGGTTATCGCAATATTTGCTCCCGGGTGTTTTAGCAAATATGTCGTCACTTCCTCTGCTTTAGTTATCAGCAAACCGCGAGAGATTAGTTTTACAGAGGGAGCCACTATCCCGGCAACTTTTTTAACCGCTCACTATGGTCTCTCCCATTTAGCAAATATTCAAAAAGGACAACGTGTTCTTATTCATGCCGCCGCAGGCGGAGTGGGTTTAGCAGCCGTGCAAATTGCCCAGCAAAGAGGAGCAGAGATTTTTGCGACCGCAGGTAATCCCAAAAAGAGAGACCTTCTTAGTTCCTTTGGGATAAAACACGTTATGGACTCTCGCTCTCTGAGTTTTGCTGACGAGATTTTGAAAGTTACGGGGGGAGAAGGAGTCGATATCGTTCTTAATTCTTTGGCAGGGGACTTTGTTGGTAAAAGCATCGAAGTTCTTCAAGGCAAAGGAGAGTTCATTGAAATCGGTAAAATTGGCATTCTGAGCAAAGAAAAAATCGAAGAGCTTCCTTCCGAAATCAACTACCGAGTTTTTGATATCATCGACTTATTCCTCCAGGAACCTGCTTTGGTTAAATCTATTATCCAAGAAATTCTTGATGATATGGCCACTAAAAAACTACAGCCCTTAGCTCACAAAGTTTTTCCGATGAACAAGGTCAAGGAAGCCTTTCGCTACATGGCCCAAGCGAAAAATATTGGTAAAATCGTTCTTATTCCCAGCAGTGAATCGGATAATCGAGTCCAAAATAATGCTACTTATCTTGTGACGGGAGGTCTCGGAGGTTTAGGGCTAGAAACAGCCCAGTGGTTGGCCTCTCAAGGAGCAAAAAGTCTAGTCCTTTGGGGACGAAGCTCTCCTTCGACCGAAGCCCAACTTAAGATCGACAAACTAAGAGAATCAGATGTTGATGTCCTTATCCAGCAAGTGGATGTAGGGAAAACAGAGCAAGTGAATTCAGCTTTTGAGGAAATCAAAGCAAGCCTACCTCCACTACGAGGAATTTTCCATGCGGCCGGAGTTATCGCCGATGGTATGATCCTTCAGCAAACATGGGAGCAGTTCACCAAAGTCCTAGAACCCAAAATGACAGGAGGCTGGAACCTCCACCAAGCTAGCTTAGATATCCCCCTCGACTTTTTTGTTCTTTTCTCTTCGACCGCTTCTCTTTTGGGAACTCCTGGACAAAGCAACTATGCTGCCGGCAACAGTTTTCTTGATGCTCTTGCCCACTACCGCCGAGAACAAGGACTACCCGCCATCAGTATTAACTGGGGGCCTTGGGCCGAAGTTGGAATGGCGGTTAAGCTAGATTCTCAGATCCAGAGAAAATGGAAAAGCCAGGGAATAGAAACCATCTCCTTAGACCAAGGATTCAAGATCCTCGATTTTCTGATGAAAACAGAGCTCTCTCAGGCCGGAGTAATGCCCCTAGATGAAGAAAAGTTCTCTTCTCATCCCTTGGCCCAGGCTCCTTTCTTTACCCAAATTTCCCAAAGATCTTCTACTTCATCCGAAAAGGAAGATCCCCTACTCCAACGTTTAGAAAAGATACCTCTGGCCAAAAGAAAAGCTTTTCTTCTCCAGAAAATACGAGAGCAAATGGCAAATATTTTGGGCCTTTCCTCGGCCGAAGCTCTTCCTCCCGAAAAACCTCTTCAAGAGTTGGGTCTGGATTCTCTCATGGCAGTAGAGATGAGAAATAGTTTAGAGTTTAATCTGGAAAGATCGCTACCGGCAACCCTTCTATTTGACTACCCCAGTTTAGAAGCTGTTGTTTCCTATTTAAGTGAATTACTTCCTCTTGAGATGGAAGAGCCCAAAGAAGAGAGCGTTGAAGAAAGCAAAAATGAGGAAGACAAACAGCCCCAACGTGTTAACGAAATCGAAGAAATGTCTGACACCGAAGCTCTGGCTAAGCTAAGCGCACTTGTCAACAGACGCAAAAAGAAATAAAGCTTGCACCAAAGAACGAGAAAGGAAAGGCATGAGTGAGGAAAAAGTCAGTGGGCTTTCAGAGGTAAAACAAGCTCTTTTAGCTTTAGAAGAGATGCAAAATGAAATTGATGAGCTTCATTTTTCCCAAAAAGAGCCCATTGCTGTCGTCGGTTTAGGTTGTCGATTTCCGGGAGAAGCAAACTCTCCTGAAGAATTTTGGCAACTTCTCAAAAAACAAAAACATGGCATAGTAGAAGTCCCTCAAGATCGTTGGGATATAAATGAATTTTACGATCCTTCTCCCGATGCTCCTGGTAAAATGTGCACCCGCTACGGAGGTTTTTTAAAAGAAGTCGATTCTTTTGATGCCAACCTCTTTGGTATTTCTCCGCGAGAAGCAGCTCGAATGGACCCTCAACAGCGTTTATTGCTAGAGGTTTGCTGGGAAACATTAGAGAGAAGTGGCTATCTTACAGAAAACTTAGTCGGCAGTTCGACAGGAGTTTTTATGGGGGTGGCCAACAGCGATTATGCTCAGCTATTCATCAAAGGTAGCAGCTGTGAAGACGTAGACGCTTACTTTGGCACAGGCAATGCTTTTAGTGCTCTGGCCGGACGAGTTTCCTATCTCTTAGGACTCCAAGGCCCCAGCTTTATTGTCGATACCGCTTGCTCTTCCTCTTTAGTTGCCATCCATTTAGCCTGCCAAAGTTTACGCCAAAAAGAATGCGAACAAGCGATTGCCGGAGGAGTAAACTTAATGCTCTCTCCCATTCCGACAATTAACTTCTCTAAGGCTCGGATGATGGCACCCGATGGGCGTTGTAAAACTTTTGATGCTGCCGCGGATGGTTATGTCAGAGGAGAAGGGTGCGGAGCGATCCTTTTAAAGAGACTTTCCGATGCAAAAGCTTCTGGAGATCAAATTCATGCGGTTATTCGCGGGTCTGCTGTAAACCAAGACGGACGAAGTGGGGGCTTTACTGCTCCCAATGGTCCTTCTCAAGAAGCGGTCATTGCGAAGGCTTTAGACCAAGCTGAAATTGAACCACAAGAAATTAGCTATGTCGAAGCTCATGGCACAGGAACATCACTCGGAGATCCTATTGAGGTCCAAGCTTTAGCCAAAGTTTTGGGAAAAAACCGCGAAGACAAGCTCTATTTGGGGTCCGTTAAAACTAATATTGGACATCTCGAATCGGCCGCAGGAATTGCGGGGATCATCAAAGTTATTTTGTCGCTCCAAAAGGAAGAAATACCCGCTCATTTGCATTTTAAAAATCCTAACCCCTATATTCCTTGGGACAGTATCCCCTTAGAGGTCGTTTCGCAAAATCGAGCTTGGCCTCGAGGTGATAAAGCTCGCTTAGCAGGAGTAAGTTCTTTTGGTTTTGCCGGAACCAACGCTCACATCATTTTAGAAGAAGCCCCTTTGCCTCCTTCCCGCGAAGAAACTCTCTCGCAAGAATCCACTATAATCAAAGAAAAGCAACTTCTCGTTCTTTCGGCCCAAAGCGAAAACTCTCTTCGGGCATTAGCGAAGAACTACGCCGATTACTTGGCCCAGAACTTAGCCCAGAAAAAAGAAAATTCTTGGCGACAAATTTGCTGCCAAGTCAGCCAAGAGAGATGGCACCATGACCATCGCTTAGCTTGTTTGGGTAGCCAAGCGGAAGTACAAGAGGCATTAGCTTCTGGACACTCTTCTGCCGGACACTCTTCTGCCGGACACTCTTCTTCTTTATGGAAAAAGCCCTCCGGTTTTCCAGGTTATCTAAAACTTGCTTTCGTTTTTTCCGGACAAGGTTCTCAGTGGGTGCAAATGGGAAAAGAGCTTTCCGAAAAAGAGCCTGTTTTTCGCAAAACATTAGAGCAATGTGATCAATTACTGCAGAAACATGTTCCTTGGTCTCTTTGCCAAGAACTCGAAAAAGACACTGCTCAGTCGCGTCTTCAGGAAACAGAAATTGCTCAACCTGCTATTTTTGCTCTTCAGGTTGCCCTAACCGAGCTATGGAAATCTTGGGGAATCGAAGCACAGACTGTTGTCGGACATAGTGTTGGAGAAATTACCGCCGCCTATTATGCAGGCGTTTATACACTAGAAGAAGCCATCAAAATTATCTACCACCGAGGAAAACAAATGCAAGAAGCCACCGGAAAAGGAAAGATGGTGGCTTTAGGAATTTCCCCGGAGCAAGCCAAAAGCTGGATTGCTCCATTCCCTGATAGCTTGGCCTTAGCCGCAATCAATGGGCCACGCTCAGTTGTCATCGCAGGAGAAGTGGCTGCGGTAGAAAGTATAATCACCAAGGGGCAAGAAGAAAAAGTATTTACCCGGCTTTTAGACGTAGACTATGCCTTTCATTGCCCGCAAATGCATCCCTTTGCCCAAGCTTTAGAGGATATATTAAGTACACTTCATCCTGAAGAAGCCGTTATTCCTATTTACTCCTCGGTGACATCTAAGTCTGAACCAGGAACCATTTTCAATGCTAGTTATTGGGGAAAAAACATACGGCAAACCGTTTGTTTTGCCCCTGCCGTTAGGGCAATGCAAGAAGACGGGGTCAATGTTTTCTTGGAGGTGGGTCCTCATCCTGTGCTCCAAACCTCTCTCCAGGAATGCACCACCGAAGAGAACAAAATAGCTGTTGTTCTGGGGAGTTTACATCGAGAAAAACCTTCTCGGGAAACCCTTTTAACTTCATTGGCTCAGCTCTATACTCTAGGAGCAAAAGTCCTCTGGCAAAAAATATATCAAAAAATAGATAGCCAAAAGAGTTTGCGAGTGGAAGATTTGCCTACTTATTCTTTTGATCGAAAACGATATTGGCTGGAAGGAAAACCCAACTTCTTTCGGCATAGCCAAGGACATAAAAGTGAAAAGACAAGAGCAGAACCTTTTTTAGAAGAAACCCTTTCTTCTCCTGCTCTTACTGACCACGTTTTTGTCGGGGAAATGAGCTTAAGTAAATTTGCTTACTTAGCAGAACATCAAGTTCATGGCCACATAATTGTACCAGCTACTTTGTTTTTGGAGACCGCTTTACGAGCGAGTCAAAAAATTACTCCCGAAACTTCCTTAGAAGACGTAGCTATTTACGAGCCTCTTTTTCTGACCGAAGACACTCCGAAAATTTTCCAGACCATTCTAGAGAAAAAAGGTAAGACAATTTCTCGTTTTCAAATATTTAGCGCCAGCAAAGAAGAAAAAGAAAAGGGAATTTGGCACCACCATGTTAGCGGAAAAATATCCTCGGTCTCATCTGTCTCATCAGAGACAAATCCGATATCTTTAAGTGAAGTTAAATCAAGTGAAGTCAAACTAGATGAAATCAAAAAAGATTGTCCTCAAGAATGGGAAGTCGCTTCGTTTTACAAAGACTTAAAAGAAATTGGTTTGAATTATGGCACCTCTTTTCAAGGTATAGACAAACTCTTTTCAGGAAAAGGCAAAGCTCTCGGTCGAGTTCGTTTACCCTCTTCTCTGAGTAATTTGAACAAAAAGAATTCTCATTTGCTTCATCCCGCGCTTTTGGATGCTTGTTTTCAAGTTTCTGCTGTCGCTATAGCAAAAGGGGAAGACAGCTCTATTTATATTCCCGTTGGCCTGAAGAAGTTTTATCTAAACGCTTCTCAAGATACCACTGTCTGGAGTTATTTTGCCCTATCTCCCTCTTTAGAGCAGGGAGGGTTACAAGAAGAGAAATATCAGGGAGATTTTATTCTCTTTTCCGAGCAAGGTAAAGTTATTGGAGAAATTGAAGGCTTAGAGGTGAAAAAAGTTGCTCCCGAGGCTTTCCAGCCAAAAAAAGAGAATTTTGCTCACTGGCTTCATGAAATTCAATGGCAAGAGATAGAAAAAGAAAAGACCTCCCCAGAGAAATTTAAAGGAAACGGAGCCTTTTTATTGGGAGCTTGGGAAGATGCCAAAGATCTTCTAAAGCGAGAGGACTCAGAAGAAAAATGGGCCTTTGTTCTTCTGGGTTCACAACGAAAAATTCATGCAAGAAATCAATTAGAAATAAACTCCAAAGAGCCCAGTGACTATAAGTGGCTTTTAGAAGAGCTAGCAAGGTTTTGGGAGAGTTCTTCCGGGCACTTTTTTCTTTTGGCAAGATCAATAAGCTTTGATTTTCTTTTAGACCAAGAAAACTCTCTTGCTAGCGGAGTTGTTTTGCGTCTAGTGCAGTCCCTGGAGCAAGAAAAGTTACTCAGCCAAAGTGAGCTCACTGTTCTCACTCAAGGAACCCAAGAAGTTACGGGGAACTCTGTAAATCCGACATTTTCCTCGCTCTGGGGTTGCCTGCGTTCTTTGCGCTGGGAACATCCTGAGTTTTTATCTCGCAATATAGATTTAGATCCTGAAGAAAATCTGGCCCGTGCCCTTGATACAATCTTAGAAACATCAGGAAAGATTCTCCATACCGATCTTGCCTGGCGAAAAGGAAAACAGTATTGGGGACAACTGCTACCTGTGGAAAAAGCAAAGGTTATTGATCGGAAAACTCCCTATCAATTGATCGTTTCTAAGCGTGGTATATTAGAGAACATAACCTATGTTCCTGCCGATTGTACTCCACCTGCTCCTGATGAAGTACAAATTGAGGTCCAAGCCACAGGGTTAAATTTTCGAGATGTTCTCAATGTGCTCGGGATGTACCCAGGAGAACCAGGGCCTCTGGGGGGAGAATGTGCTGGAAAAGTTCGAGTGGTAGGAAGCGAAGTGACAAACTTCCAGGTCGGAGACGAGGTCATGGCCATCGCGGGAGGAAGCTTCCAAAAGTACGTTAACACTTCGGCTAATCTTGCTATCAGGAAGCCTTCTCAAATGAATTTTGCCCAAGCGGCAACCATTCCGATAACTTTTCTCACGGTGTACTACGGTTTTTTTCATCTAACCAAAGTTCAACCGGGAGACAAAATTCTTATCCATGCTGCCGCAGGAGGAGTAGGATTAGCTGCTGTTCAACTCGCTCAATATGCAGGGGCGGAGATTTTTGCCACTGCCGGAAGCCCCGCCAAACGAGATTTTCTAAAATCTTTAGGAGTGGAGCATGTTATGGATTCCAGACAGCTCGACTTTGCTCGTGAAATTCTCGAAAAAACAGAAGGGAAAGGGGTCGATATTGTCCTTAATTCGCTCGCAGGAGATTTTCTGGCGAAAAGCTTCGAAGTCTTGCGAGAAGAAGGAGTGTTTTTAGAAATTGGAAAAGCCCAAATCTATACCCCAGAGGAAGCCCGGCAAATTAAACCGGTTTCTTATAATGCTTATGACTTAGCGGAAATTTGCCAAAAGCAAGGAAGCTTAGTTCAAAATCTTTTTGCTCAACTGCATGAGCTTTTCTCCCAAGGAAAAATAAAGCCCTTGCCTCGCCAAGAGTTTTCTCTAGAAAAAACAATTTCTGCCTTTCGCTATATGGCGGGAGCAAAACACATAGGTAAAGTAGTTATCACTCACCAAGACGAAGAGGAAAAAAGCTTCGTTCTTTCTTCTGATAAAACCTATATTATAACAGGAGGAATGGGAGCGCTAGGACAAGAAGTAGCGGCCTGGCTTCTCGAAAAAGGAGCTTCTCATATTGTTTTAGTTTCCCGTAATCCAGAGGCTAAGTTACCCGACAGGTTTCTTGAAAATAAGTTTAAAAATAAGTCAAAAATTCATATTTTAAGCGCAGATATTAGTAAAAAATCAGGAGTAGAAACACTTTGCCAAGATCTTTCCTCTCTCCCTGTGGTGGGAGGAATTATCCACGCGGCTGGAGTTCTCGCCGATGGAGTTATTGCCCAACAATCCTGGGAGAAGTATGTGGAAGTAATGGCTCCCAAAATAAAAGGAACATGGAATTTACACGAGGCCTTTTCTCAGGACAATTTTTTACAAGAAGAATTGGAGTTCATGGTTCTTTTTTCTTCGGCCGCATCTATGGTAGGTTCTCCTGGGCAAAGTAACTATGCAGCGGCCAATGCTTTTATGGATTCTTTGGCTTCTTATCGACAAAACCAAGGCCTCAAGACCATTAGTATCAACTGGGGACCTTGGGCAGAAGTCGGAATGGCAGTAGATTCTTCCTCAACCGAGCGCAGTTTCCAAAACTTTGAAGGCATTGCCCCTTCAGAGGGACTGAAGGCTTTGGAGTACATGCTAAAAGAAGATAAATCTCAGTGGGGAGTTTTACCTTTTCAGAAAGAAAAATGGCAAGCGTTATTTCCAGGAGAAGTTCCTTTCTTTTGGCAAAAAGTTTTGGCTGGCTCTGACTCATTCTCTTCTAGTTTTGCGCTTTTGCACGAAGAACTATCTCAAGCTCCTAGCTCTGAGCGACACCTCTTAATGGTTCAGCATTTGCAAAAACAAATCCAGCAAATTCTGGGGCTAGATTTAGAAGAAGAGACCGACCCTTGGAAGGGATTTTTTGATTTAGGAATGGATTCCTTGACCGCTTTGGAGTTACGCAATACCATTCAAATGATGACGGGACAAGTTTTGCCGACTTCGCTAATTTTTGATTACCCGAATATTCATACTCTTTCGCTTTATTTACTCGAAGAAATTTTTGACTTAGGAGAAGTAGAAGAGAACTCTTCTTCTGCAATAAACTCGAGTGAATCTATCACCAATGAGAATAAACTAGGGGATAAACTAGAGAATAAGCTAGAAGACGAACTAGAAGATCTTTCCGCGGAAGAACTTTTAGGCATGCTCAATGATGAACTCCAGAAAGGAGACGACTTGCAATGAGTCAAGCTAGTAGCTCAAATGACTATAAGGCTGTTTTAAAAAATGCTCTCATGGAAATCAAAAAAATGCGGGCAAAGCTAGATGCTTATGATAAAGCCAAGTACGAACCTATTGCCGTAGTTTCTTTGGCCTGCCGTTTTCCGGGCAAGGTGCATACTCCCGAACAGTTTTGGCAACTTTTACAAAGAGGGGAAGATGCTATAACCGAAGTCCCCCCTAGCCGTTGGAATATCGAGGAGTACTATGATCCTAATCCCAATGCTCCGGGAAAAATGTACACCCGACACGGAGGGTTTTTAGAGAATATCGACCAATTTGATGCCTCTTTTTTTGGAATCACTCCCAACGAAGCAAAAACATTGGACCCTCAACAAAGAATGCTTCTAGAAGTGTGCTGGGAAGCTTTGGAGAATGCCGGGCAAGACCCTTCGTCTTTAAAAGAAAGCCCTACCGGAGTATTTATGGGAGTGAGTACGGATGACTACTCTCGCCTCGAAGGCTATGACATGACGAGCCCTCTTGCTTTGTACGCCGGAACAAGTAACGCCCATAGTGTCGTTAGTGGTCGTATTTCTTATCTTTTAGGACTACAAGGGCCCAATTTTTCGGTAGATACCGCTTGCTCCTCTTCTTTAGTGACCATTCACCTAGCCTGCCAAAGTCTTCGGCTCCAAGAGTGTAATTTAGCTTTGGCCGGGGGTGTCAATGCTATTTTGCATCCAGACGGGAATATCTATTTTTCCAAAGCCCGTATGATGTCACCAGACGGACGTTGTAAAACCTTCGATGCTTCCGCCAATGGCTACGTTCGTTCGGAAGGCTGCGGAGTAGTTGTCTTAAAACGTCTTTCTGATGCTTTGAGTAATAAAGATCATATTTATGGTGTTATCCGAGGTAGTGCTATTAATCATGATGGCCCTAGTAGCGGGCTGACAGTTCCCAACGGCACCGCCCAACAAAAAGTCATTCGTCAGGCTTTGGCCCAAGGGAAACTAGAGGCCCACAATGTCGATTATGTCGAATGCCACGGCACCGGAACTTCGCTAGGTGATCCTATTGAGGTAAGAGCCTTATGGGAAACTTTGGGCAAAGGACGCTCGGCTGATAATCCTTTGCTTATCGGCTCGGCCAAAACTAATATTGGCCATTTGGAAGCCGCTGCTGGTATTGCCGGTTTTATCAAGCTAGTCCTTTCTTTGTATTATAAAAAAATCCCGGCCCATCTTCATCTAAAAGAAAAGACACCTCATCTTCCTTGGTCAGAAATGGCAATTGAAATTCCAACCAGTTTAGTCGACTGGAAAGCTCCTCAGAAAAACCGACTAGGAGCAGTGAGTTCTTTTGGTTTCAGTGGAACCAATGGCCACATTCTCGTCGAAGAAGCTCCCGCTCAGGAAAGTCCTGTTTCTTCCGAAGAAAAAACCTATATTCTGACCTTGTCGGCGAAAAAAGAAGAGAGCTTGCTCGCTTCCAGTCAAACTTGGGCAAAAAAAATTCAAAACGCAAATGCTTCTCTCGCCGATATTTGCTTTTCTTCTCATTTAAGTAGAAGCCTTTTTTCTCATCGTTTAGCGGTAGTTGCTTCTAGTCATGAAGAAATGGCTAGTAGCTTAGAAGCCTTTGCCCAAGGAGAGAAGAAAAAAAACATTTTTTACCGAGAAAACAAATCTTCTTCTCTCCCAAAACGAAAAGTTACTTTTCTTTTTACAGGCCAAGGGTCACAGTACCCTCAAATGGGGCGAGAGCTCTGGGAAAAAGAAAAGGTCTTCCGCGAATCGATGGAAAAGAGTGCAGAGATTCTCTGCGCTTATCTAGAGGTTCCTCTTTTGGAAGTTCTTTATGGAGAAGACCCGGAAAAACAATCCCTTGTTCACGAAACGGCCTATACTCAGCCCGCTCTTTTTGCCTTAGAATACGCTATCGCTCAGCTTTGGCAATCGTGGGGAATACGGCCTAACCTAGTTATGGGACATAGTATCGGAGAGTATGTGGCCGCTTGTGTGGCCGGAGTTTTTTCTGTGGAAGATGGGCTAAAACTCATCGCTCAGAGAGGAAAACTCATGCAAAGTCTACCTCGCGAAGGGAAAATGGCCGCTTGTGCTACCTCTCTTGGCGAAATCGAAAAAGTAATCGAGCCTTACTCGGCCGAAATTTCTATTGCCGCAGTAAATGGACCTCAGCAGATTGTCATTTCTGGGCAAACTAATCGAGTAGAACAAGTCGCGGAAAAACTCCAAGAAAAAGGGATCAAGGTTCAGTACCTACAAGTTTCTCATGCTTTTCATTCTCCTTTGATGGAACCTATTCTAGATCAGTTTACCCAAGCAGCCGAGAAGATTACTTATCAGGAAGCCAAAATTCCCCTGCTCTCGAACTTAACTGGAAAAATGGCTTCTCCAGGTTTACTCAATACATCTCAGTACTGGACAAAACATCTCCGCGAGGCGGTGCAGTTTTTTCCAGCCCTCGCCTCGATCCCTAATTTAGATCAACAGATTTTCTTAGAAGTAGGACCACACCCTATTCTCCTGGGCATGGGACAACTCGCCTGTTTAGGCAACTCGGCCTTGTGGCTTTCTTCTTTACGCCGAAAAAAAAATGATCAAAAGGAAATATTGCAAAGCCTAGCAACCTTTTATTTAGAAGGCTTTCCCATTGCTTGGGCTCAAGTGGATCAAATATCTCAACGACATTTTGTTCCTTTACCTACTTACTCTTTCTCTCGCAAATCATATTGGCTAGGCGATATTCCCCAAAAGAAAACGTCATTTATAGGCGAAAAATTAGGCAAAAAATCAGACGAAAAGTCAGACAAAAAATCTATCGAAGAACTTTTTTATGAGCTTTCTTGGAAAGAAGAAAACCCCTCTTCTCTAAACGATAGAAAAGGAGGATGGGTTATTTTCTCTGACCAAGAAGCAGGGCCCGCGATTGCACAAAAATGGCGCGCTAAGGGAATATCGACTCTTGTTGTCAAAAAAGGAGAAAATTACTCAAGCCAGGAAAACACTATTATCTTAAACCCCTGCCATAAAAAAGATTGGCAGCGTTTAGGAAAAGAGCAGATCTTTCCTCAAGGCTACAAAAACTTTCTCCATTTGTGGAGTTTAGACAGCCCAGCAGGGAATTTTCTAAGTGCTGATGAATTAGAAAAACAAGAAAAAGAGCTTCTTCAAGGAGTTCTCCATTTAAACTCTCTTTTAAGTTCTCGAGAAGAAAAATCTTTCCTCAGTTTGGTCACCCGAGGGACTCAAAAAGTAGAAGCGACAGAGCGTTCTTCTCATATTTTGGGAGCATCTTTGTGGGGACTAGGTAGAGCTTTACCTCAAGAACAAGTTTATTTAACAATTTGTCTCGCCGATATTGATGCAAAAGATCTACCAGGAAGTGCTGCATTTTTAGAGAAAAGAATGCTCCAAGTATCTCCTGAAAATCAAATTGCGTTGCGAAATTCTCGTGAGTACATCTTGCGTATGCAAAAATCCTCTTTCTCGACTCCTTCTTCGATCTTTTCTTTTTCTCCAGATAAAACATATATAGTGACAGGGGCCTTAGGCGGGTTAGCGCGCAAATTTATTCCTTGGATGCAAGAACGTGGGGCCAAGCATTTGGCTCTCTTGGATTACCGCTCTCCAGAAACTTCCGAAAGAGAACTTTGGGAATCTAAAGATAAAGAAGGTCTTGCTCACTGCTATCAAGTCAACTTAGCCGAGAAGAAAGATTTGTCAGAAACATGGTTGCAAATCCAAAAAAATCAAGCTCCCATCGGAGGAATTATTCATACAGCAGGGCAAACCGGATCTGAAAAAGTCTGCTTGGACCAAACTTGGGCAGAATTTTCTATTCCTCTAGAAGCTAAACTCAAAGGGACTTGGAATCTTCATGAGCTGACTTTGGACAGAGACATCGACTTCTTTGTCGTTTTCTCCTCCATGTTCTCTCTTTATCCTCTAGAAGGACGTTCTAGCTATGCTGCCGCTAACTCTTTCCAAGACAGCTTCTCTTTCTATCGACAGAGTTTAGGTCTTCCGACTTTAAATGTAAATTGGGGTTCCTTTACAGAGGTAGGGATGGCAGCAACTACCCGCGATGAAAAATCTCAGAGACTCTCTCAGATCTTAGGATTTAAAGATATATCCCCCGAGCAAGGAATACGAGCTTTAGATCAGGCCTTGGCAAGCAAACAAAGTCGACTTCTTTTTTTCTACCTGGATTGGAAAAGATTTTTCCGCCGCTTTCCCAAAGAAAATATACCTCCTTTTTTTGAGTTTCTCTCCGACTCTACTTCTTTTGAAGCAAAGAAAACAGTATCTCTAGAAGTAACCTCTTCATCGCTTTCTGACCAACGAGAAAAGGTAAAAAATCAACTCCTTAGTACAATCAGTCAACTAATGGGAGTGGAAGCGAGTGAAGTAGATCCCCAAGTTTCTTTTTTAGACTTAGGAGGAGACTCTCTTCTGTTAATCCAAGCGGCCCAGATAATCGAAGAAGATTTTTCGATAAACCTTTCCTTTCAGCAACTTATGGATGATATCAATAACCTAGAAGATCTCGTAGACTATGTTTTTGCGAAAATACCAAAAACCCAGGAGAATGTCTTTCAAGACATCGCGCTAAGTGACGCTTCTTTCTCCCACGAAGGAGCCGAGGGAATCATTGCACGGCAACTTGATTTAATGGCACAACAGTTACAAATTCTCCAGGGAAAAGGTAATGTTGCTCTCACTGATCATATTGAAGAGCGTCGCCAGGATTTACAGAAAATCTCTTCTTCTCTCAAAAAAGAAGAGCCAAAAGTAATTTCTAAGATTCCTGAAAAAAACACGGCCAAGACTTCCTCTTCCGCAAATTTTAGCCCAGTGCAAGAAAGATTCATCGAGCAATTTATCCAACGCTACGTCTCTCGCACGGGCCGCTCCAAAGAACATACCCAAAAGTATCGCCAAGTTCTTGCCGATAAACGAGCCCATGGGGGTTTTGCTAGCCACAAGAAAGAAATTATCTATCCTATTGTCGGAAAGAGATCACAAAAAGGGCGCATTTGGGATCTCGACGACAATGAGTATGTTGATGTTTCTATGGGCTTTGGCGTCCATCTTTTTGGCCACGACGTGCCTTTTCTCCAAGAAGCTTTTGCCCGACAGTTAAAAGAAGGGGCTCAGATTGGCCCCCAATCTTATCAAGCTGGCGAAGTCGCCGCAGGGATTGCCGAGCTAACCGGAGTTGAGCGGGTTACTTTTTGCAACTCAGGAACGGAAGCGGTGATGTCTGCTCTGCGCATCGCTCGGACCAAAACGGG
>JAJDCR010000090.1 GCA_029260735.1 Planctomycetota bacterium | reverse complement strand
CCTTGTCTCTTTTTGGCATCGAATGTCCTCTTACTTGCATTGGCGGTGATACTCTGCCATGGCTTTAATCAGATTGCAGCGCTGTTCGGCTTTCTGTGACTAAAAATACTATTTTAGATTTTTTAGGGCTCTATGGAACGGCATGATTATTTACTATAGCATTGTTGCCCGTAGGGACAACTACGAAGGCTGCCCGCAAGGGCCCTCGTGGTTGTCCGTTACGCTTGATAAAATACCACATTTACACCAAAAACGTCATTTAAATTTTGTCAAATTACAAATATCCTTAAGTAGAAGAATAAATGATAACTTTCCTTTTCCCTTCGGGGATACTTTTCAAAATCCTTTATTCTTATTTCAGCGTTAGCAAGGTTTTAATAACAAAAATTATTTTCTCCGAGAGAAAATTCTCAGTCCGAAGAAAGCAAATCCAAAAAGAGCAAACGTGCTTGGTTCAGGCACTACTACATCCGAAACCTGAAAAGCCAGATGGTCTAGGTTCAAACGGTCATTGATCGTAAAAGCGTAAGTGGAGACAGATAAAAAATAATTTTTTGCTTTTTAAAATAAAAAGATTATAGGTCTTGTCTTATAACATCCCTTAGTCGATATAGCTGAAATACTTCTCCCCACTCTTTCCTTTATTTGGTGATGTTTTCAAACGAAAAATATTGTTTACCGTAATAAAGACGAATAACAATCTTTGACATTTCTTGTTATTAGGTGTGAACTTACCAGAGAAGGAGAACCCTATTATGAATATATCATTAACTCCTCAATTAGAGGAACTGGTAAAGAAAAAAGTCGATTCGGGCATGTATAATTCTGCCAGCGAGGTAGTACGCGAAGGATTGCGACTTCTTGAGGAGAAAGATCATTTCCGCCAAGTGCGCCTTGGAGCATTACGTCAATCCATACAGGACGGTATTGATAGTGGTGATTCTACAGTGTTAGATATGGAAGCGATCATCGAAGAGGCTCGCAGCAAGAGAAATGCCCGTGGCTAGAGTCATTAAAACCCCTCTGGCTAAGGAAGACTTGATTGAGATTTGGAATTATATTGCAGATGATAACCCAGAGCAGGCCACTAAATTACTTCGCACAGTAGATCAGAAATTAAAAACTATCAAAGTAATAGCCGATTTAACATTATTGCTTAGAGGAAACCAGTTACATTTCTTCCGAGAAAAATTGACCAATATATCCTTTTGGTATTCGGTTGTATTGATAGCGTTGTTTGTCTATATCTCCTACTATTTGGGCATAGGTTGTATTCCCTGATTTGATCATGTATTGCTTCAGTATTAATGTTCCCAGCTCATAGTAGTCTTCTTTCTTAATAAAATGATGGGTGTAGGCATGTTCTATCCCCTGGAAACCAATGAGTAAAATAGATATCTTACCATTTATTTCTTCATTAATATATTTACGAAAGTCTTCTTTAAGAGTATTTTGGCGTTCTAATATACTCTCTACTTTAGAACAATAGCGATAGAAAAAATAACTGACGTTTTTTACTGCAATAAATATCTTTTCCTCATGCTCTGTATGATTGTGACCAGTAAAAAATGTGAGGCCTTTTGATAGATGTAATATGTTATGAATGTACGTACTGCTTTCTATAGCAAACGTGCTTTGACAATTTGATTTTTTTTCTAATTCTTCCCACCAATTATAAAATTCTTTTATCCATTTAGGTTTTTTTTGAGTATCGAGTATCCTTTCGCGTCTTTCTTTTCGGGTTTCCTCCTTCTCTAAAAAGTTTTGTATACATGATATAATAGGAGTTCCCAGAGGGATAGGAGTCATTTTATTGCCTTGGTCGCAACAGCCACAAATGAAAAAGACTATAAAAATAAAAAATTTCATAGAGGAATTACCTTTCCAAAGACAAATTATATTCAGTCAAAATAGGCCATACAGCCCAGTTACTGGATGTCGAAGATAATTGGTTATGACATCGCAAATGACCCGCTACGACAAATCAAATGACCTATGACAATAAGGTTGATAGATAAATGGCTGTTAATGGAGCAGTTTTAAATTTTGAGAAAGATAGTCCATAATTTTTTGATTATGGCGGTTGGCAGGAGCGGCTGGGAGAGAAGAGATCTTTTCATCAAGCAAGCTTTGCACAATTAAGACAATACTTTCACTCAGAGCCTGAGGAGAGTAGCCTCCTTCTAAAGCAAAGAAAAAAGGGATTTTTCTCTCTTGGGCTAATTGTATGATAGGGGAATAAAGATTAAGGAACCCTTGGCTTGTTATATTCATTTGCCCTAAGGGATCTTGGGCATGAGCGTCGAATCCGGCAGAAAAGATAATTAAGTCTGGTTGGTATTTTTGAATTACCGGGATAAGTACACTTTGAGTGAGAAAGAGATACTCTTCATCTCCTTGTCCGAGGGGAAGAGGGAGGTTGATATTGTAGCCTTCTCCAGCTCCTTGTCCCATCTCACTGATACTTCCCGTTCCTGGATAGAAGGGGGACTGGTGGATCGAAACATAGAGAACATCATCTCTCTGGTAAAAAATATCTTGGGTGCCATTTCCGTGATGGACATCAGGGTCAAAGATAAGAACACGCTTACATCCATGCTTTTGGGTAGCGTAGTTGGCGGCAATGGCAACATGATTGAAGAAGCAAAATCCCATGGCTCGATTCGCTGTGGCATGATGCCCCGGAGGTCTGAGGGCGCAAAAAGCGAAGCTATCCTTGTTTTCGATCACTTGATCTACTGCCGAGGTGGCAGCCCCTGAGGCTCTAAGAAGAGCTTCTACTGTATCAGGAGAAGTACAAGTATCGGCATCAAAACGATGTGTTTTCCCTCGGGTCGCAAGGACACTTTGAACATAGTCTGTTTCGTGCACTTGAAAAATATGAGATTCATCCACCTCGGGACAAGGAAGAAAATGCAACTTTTTATCTAAGCTTCTTTCTTCGATGGATCTTTGGATAGCGTTTATACGCTGGACATTTTCAGGATGACCAGCGCCTGGATTATGCCGAGAAAAAATCTTATCGTAGTACCAAATACCCTTCATTTTCTCTCCTCTGTTATTCTAAGGATTATCATGAAAAGCGACCCCATAAATGGGAGGGGTTTTTCCATTAGATCCTCCCAAGGTAACATTAGTTACTATTTTGTTGAGGATGCTATCATAGATTGTTGCTGTTTCCGCGGAAAGGTGAGAAATAACAAAGCGATTGGCTCCAAAGACAACTCGCTTGGGACCAAAAGATACAGGGATAGATTTTTGTAAAACCTTTAAGCTGGCTGCGTCTACTACGGTTATATCATCCCCTCCTTGGTTAGCTACGACAAAACGGTTGTCTCCAAAGGCCACAGAAACAGGGAAAAGTCCTACGTTTATTTTCTGACTAACTTTACTTAGGTTTTCAATAACACTGAGCTTATTGTCTAGGCGGTTGGCGACAACAAAGCGATTGTTCCCAAAAGCGATTGCTTCAGGAGCAACGCCCACAGTTACTTTTTTGACTTTTGCTTGGCTTCCTCGGCAATCAATAAAAACGACTTGCCCTTCATTTTCTCCAATTTGCTGGTTGATGACAGCAAAGTTTCCTTGTCCAAAAGCAATGGCTGTAGGAATGTAGTCCTGCTCAAAGCTTACTTTTGCCTTAATTTTTCCTTTTGTATCTATACAAACAAAGCTTTTGCTTAGTTGACTAATGACTCCAAAAAGTCCATCTCCATAGGCCACTGCAACCGGACGATTTCCTACAACAAAGTGACGAACGATACCATTTTCTCCCTCGATAAAAGTGATCTCGTCTTCGGTGCTACTAAAAACGTCGACGGCAACAGCAAAGTAGCCAGCACCATAAACCATAGCTTGGGCACTTCCGTGAAGTTTTATTTTTTCACGACGACTACCCCAATGCCTTTTTTGTTGGGCGAGTACATCTATAAGGGAAACTTCGTCTTGGTCGTCGGCGATGGCAAAAGTGCCTGGACCAGAACAGACAACAAGAGGATTACTTTCTAAAAAAGAAATATGCCCACAAGCGCTATTGGTAGCTACATCAATTAGAGTCACTTTCTTTTTGTCTGTCGCAAGAGCACAAAAAACAGGAGCAGGACTCTTTAGAGAAGCTGTTGTTCCTTCATTGAAAGGAATATCGGTGAGTTCATTTTCGATTTTTCGATCGTTGAGAGCATCGATGATAGTTAGGTTACTAATTCGGTTGGTGATAAAAAACATATGGTTGGCAAAAACAATTTCGATCGGTATAGGGTCTGTTCTGATTTGAATAGGAGGAGCTTTTATTTGGTTGACATGGATGATCTTTACGTTGTTTTTTGGACCATTGATAAGAGCAAAGCGATTATTCCCAAAAGCTATTTCTTCCGTTCCATCGATCCCATCTCCTAAACTTTCGATGACTCGGTTTTCAATCGCATCGATGAAGGTAAGGCTACCGTTTTCGCCTTCGTTAATCACCGCAAATTTGTTATCACCAAAAGCCGCTGTGCGTGGTTTATTAATTCCCTTGCTGATGGTCACTATTTCATAGTTTTCCACTCGAATTAAAGCGACAAAGCCTTTGTTCTCTTCATTTCCTTCGTCTAAAACAATGAAACGATTGTTTCCAAAAGAGAGGTCAACAGGCTTAAGAAAAGGTTCTTGTATTTTAGCTAAAACTTCTCCCGTTTGGGCAGAAACAAAAATAACACTATTTTCGTTTAGAATAGCAAACTGTCCATATCCGTAAACCACTCGATGGGGTTTATTGATGCTTTTAACCAATGTTTTTTCTATAGCATTACTCTTGGCATCGATGATAATAATGCTACCGTTGCTATTAAATCCTTTATTGACAATGGCAAATTTTCCTTGTCCATAGGCAATGTCCTCAGGACGAACACCAATGGGGATATCTTTACGAAGAACTTTGTCTTCAATAGCATCGATGATTGTAACGCTACCAGGAGACTCTCCTCCTGCACTACAAATGACAGCAAATTTGTTATGTCCAAAAGCGGCAACTTGAGGCTTGTTTATCGTTATTTCAGGTAAAATAATTTTGCTAAAACTCTGCCTCTCTTGGTACCTTTCGGATAGCTCTAGACCTCGGACAATCGTAACATTTTGCCCTCTGCGGTTAGGAATACAGAGTTTTTGCATCCCGGTCACAGCAAGCTCCAACTTAGTGGTAGCACTGTATTTGGGATTAGAAGCTGTTACTGTGAAAGAGCTAGGAGAAAATTCTTCTTTCGGTCGTCCGGTGATGTGTCCACTAGAGGTATTGAAAGAAAGCCCTTTCGGTAAAGCAGGGGTAACTACATAACGATTGGCAAACCCCTCTGACATTTTAGGTAAATTCGGGGAAATGACAATCCCAACTTTGTAGGCGGAAAGGGGCTTACTGTAGCGAAATCCCTTGATGGGCTTAAAGCCTCCTTCGTCTTTCTCTCCTTGCTTTGCGATATTTTTATTTACTGATTTTACTGATTGAACTTTCTCTTTTTTGGATGAGCGGGATTTTTTCTGAACGATAATGGTTCCGCCGCGACGATTACCTTCTTCGTCACTTAAACCAAAATTGGTTGATAATTTAACCTCAGCGTCATCACAACCCCAAACCAGTAGAGATAAAATAGAAATGTAGAAAAATAATCTCATAGTATGCCTCCCCTGAGCTTTAAAAGTAATAGCTCACTCCTACTAAAAAACGCGAAGCTTGAAAATCAATATCACCAGAAAGGACATCCTGCCCTCCCTCTTCAATAACAAAGTCTGTTTTATTATTGTATGTTGCCACTTCCGCCTGTAAAGACCAATGGTCAGAAATGAAAACCTCAACACCACCACCTAGTTCCCAAGTTGCGACAAAAGTGTCGAGTTCGTCCAGATCCAAATCACCTTCGTCATAAATGTTAAAGTTGAGTTTTGGCCCTCCGTAAAGATAGGGGCCCCAAGATGTGGGTAAACTCGTTTCTAAAAGGTAATTGAGTAAAGGAAAGAAACGTAGTTCCAGCATAGGAGAAAAGCCTATGCTATGCAAGGTTAAAAGCTCATCATCAAATGCAAAGGCCACGTTTCCTCCGGCAATTACCTGGAGTTCCAGGTCTACAGTTGTGGCAAAGTATTCCAGAGTAAAATTTAGCGAAATTCCAGGAATTAAATAATTGTCTAGTCCATGTTTGTAGCTTAAGCGAACGCTAAAAACTTCTTCAAAATCTTCGTCTGAAATAATGGCATCAGGAACTATATTCAAAAAACGGTTATCAAAATCTAACTCCTCGGAGTAGACTGTGCGTAGTCCCAAGGCTAAGCTAAGGCTTCTTAGATCTTTACTTTCGGGAGTAATAATCTCTTCTTCTCGCCCTTCAAAGGAAGGTCTTGAGTTCTCTTGTCCTGAGAGGATAGTTCCACTAAAAAACAGTCCAAAAAATGGCAACAAAAACAAAAGCGCATAACGCATTCCTAGAACCCCTTATCTTTTTGATCTCTTATCTTTTTGACTGAAAAAATTCCTCTTTGATCGCAACCGTAAAGTCAGCCACTGTATCAGGTTTTTTACTGGCGGGAGTTTGCCGTCCTTCCGTTAGCTCTTTAACTCTTTGCGAGATATAAAGCTCTAGCATATTGACTGTAATCTCACCGCGTTTTCCAAAAAACCTTTCTCCTCGTAATCCTTCTAAGAGAGCCTTGGTAAAGGCTCCGTTTCCCCACTTAGGATCTTCGTAGGAAATTTGCTTACCTGTGGATGAGGTAAAAGCAACAACTCCATTCTCGGCTTGAGCTAACTCTTGGATAATAAAAGTGATGTCGTTATCAAAGTTTTTTGCCCCTAGAACATTACCAGAATAGCAACTATCGACAAAAACAAGAGCTTTTCCGGCAATTGAAAAAATAGCATTTTTGATATGGTCGTAGCTTACAGCTGTGACCAGGAGCTCTTCTTTTTTAGAATCTGCGGGAAGAAAATAGTAACTGTCATCGCGAGCATCTTTCATTCCATGACCAGAGAAAAAAATCATAGCAACATCGCGACTGGTTATTTCTGAGCGAATCCAATCGAGCCCTTTTAGAATAGATTTTTGGGTCGCTTCTTCATCTAGTAAAGTTCGGATAACAACTTTTTCATAAAGCCCCTGCTCTTGTTTTTTCATGAGCTCAACTAGATCATTCGCATCGTTATTGGCAAAGCGTAAAGGGGGTAATTCGGGGTCTTCGTATTGCCCTACACCTATCGCTAAAATATAAAGGTCAGGTCGACTGTATTTACCGGCCCACTTGATGTTTACATCAGCCAAACCATCAACTGGATAGCGATTACGAGCGATTACTGATATTTTACAATTGCGGCTAGGCAGAGTGATTTGTGCTGTTCTTGTTTCTAGGGCACCTTCAATTGTTTTTAGACCTTCTTTTGCTTCGACAACTTTTCCATCAATGAGTATTTTTACGCTTGTGATTTCTTCTCCCTGGTATGACTCTAGTGTATACTTTAAAGTAATTTGGCTCTCTTGGATTTCTTGATTTTCTTGAGGAAAAATGATTTCAACCCGGGGAGGGATTTCTTCAGAAGCTCGGTACTCTAGTTGGTCTTTTTCCACTCCTTTTTCGCTTAAGGCTTGGGCGATAATATCTGGCCGATGATAGACTTTGGGAACCACTAAAAAATCTGCTTCTTGGTCTAAGACGTTGTTTTTATGCCATCCCATCATGGGATTGCCCCCGAGAGAAAACTGATGGTAGCCTTGGGGGGTCCACAGCACCCAGTGTTTTTTTCCTGTACGAGGAGGAAAAAGAGGTTGCTCCTGTCGAGAATCTTCTAAAACTTCATCGTTATAAGGAAAAAAGGCTAATAGCTCTTGGCCATCTTGCATTCTATACCAGCGGATTGTTCCGTCGCTTAAACTGGCCAAAGCTAATCGTCCATTTCCAGAGACATTCACTCCCCAAACAATGCCTTCTGTGGAGCTTTTCCAAAGCTCAGCCCCTTGTTTATCGTAAGAGCGTAAAAAATAATCGGTTCCGAGTAAGAACCCTCTTTGAGTTAAAGTAAACGAGCGTGATCTCTCTCCTTTGTTCAATAAAAGGGGACGACCTTGCCACTGCAAGCTTCGTTTATTTTTCCACTCTGAAATATCCTGTGATTTTGTTTGAGCTTTCTTTAGATTTGCTTGGAGACTTTTACCTTGCTCTAGTTTAGTTTGCTCTAAGTACTGCAAACTAATACTCTCTCTCACTTTAAGTAAGGCTCGATGCTTACCTGCCCAATCATAACGGAATTGTAAGGTAAAGCCATCTTCGGAGACAAGAAAGTCCTTTTCTCCGTCTCGATAGTCAGCTACCGGAAAAAGTTGGGTAATTTTTTTTCGGCCATAGGCATCCAGTACTCCAAAAGAGTCAGAGGCGGCAAAGGCTAAGTCGCTGTTTTTTAAAGACAATAGACAATGAATGGTATTCCCACTGGCTCCTAAGTCTTGCCAATTTCCTTTTCCTTGCTCTGACCAACGACGAATGATTTGCTCTTGTCGATTTTCATCCCAGTATCCTCCTGCCGCATAAAGTGAATTTCCCGAACGTGACCAGGTTACGCAAGCTAAGTCACCTTGCTCTATTCCATTTGTCGACGGAGAATAAAGCAAACTTAAGTCCTCTCCTGAGCGAACTTCTACTTGGGGAGTATCGGCAAAGCCAAGAGCGATTTTTTTTCCCCCTGGAGAAAATTTTACGGAATAAGGGCGCTGGCCATTGGTGGCAGAAACTTCTTGAAGCAAAGACCAATCTCGGTCATAAAGCCGAATGTAGCCATCATAAGCCAC
This sequence comes from Planctomycetota bacterium, assembly GCA_029260735.1. Classification (GTDB taxonomy): domain Bacteria; phylum Planctomycetota; class Uabimicrobiia; order Uabimicrobiales; family Uabimicrobiaceae; genus JAJDCR01. Next base: position 24,740 of record JAJDCR010000090.1, on the reverse strand, counting down.
TGTAACTAAACGGCCAGAAAAATCAAAGTCTGCTCCAAAACATTGGCCTTGATAGCCTAAGTCCTCAAAGACTAAAGAGTAGTCTGTTTTTCGATAAACCCTTATGCCCTTTCCTCCTCCCAGAGCTACTAGAAGATAGCGACCATCTTGGGAGTAGGTTAAATAAGTAACTGTATAAGGAAGGCCTGTAATTCTGTGGATCATCTGTCCATTTTCTCGAGCAAAAATATAGACAGAAGCGACTCCTTGCCAGCTAAGTCCTGTCCAGCCACCGCAAGCAATATGTTGGCTATTGGGGGAAACTGCGACGGCGTAGATCTTTCCTTCTTCGCCTTCTCCAATGGGAGGACGCAAAGTTTTTGCTAGCTTGATTTGATTGTAAGAGAGTTCCCACACTCGAACTGTTTTATCGTGCGAAGCTGTCACTAAAAACTGATTTTTGGCATCGCTGTCCATACTGGCAACAGTTGTTGTGTGCATTCTTACTTCGGGCCGCAAAACCGGATCTTTGGGAATCTCTTGCACTTCAATGATGGGGCTGTTTATGGGCTTTACATCGACACAAGAAGAAAGGAAAAGGGTTCCCAAAAAAAGGAGCGGGAGTTTTATGAAAATCATAATATCTACTCAAAACAAAAAAAATATTTTCTTAGAGCAATCTTTAGGTTTATCTTTAATTACTATCAAAATTACTATCAAAATTGCTATCAAAATTTACAATATAGAGGTATTCGGGAAGAAGCTTTTCTTCTTCCAAAACATCAATCATAACATACTTCCCACCGTCAGGCAAAGGTTCCTCCCAAGCCTTCTCTAAAATCTCTTTGATATAAAGAGTTTGGAAAGGAGAATACTGCTTGATATCTCGTTTTCCCACCCATTGGCAAAGGCTACTGCAATCGACCTCTTTGGTTCCATAAAGAAAGCAAAGATGACTGGTTCCTTTTTTATCCATTTCATTGAAAGCGAAAGAGGTAGGAATGACAAAGCTCTTTCCCTTTTCAAGCTTTTCTGCTCGTTTTTGCGCAGAAAGAGGAAAGATACGTTGAACATTGTTCTTGGCATCTCGTAAAACCATCGTTAAATATGTGTCTTGGTGGACATTTAGTTTGACTTTAAAAAAGTCTCCAGCATCAATGGCATGACTGTTGGGGGAAAAAGGGACAAAGCTAGATGTGCCTTTTTTTTGAATAGCCATGGCGAAAGAAAAAGTTTCATTGTGAATCGTTTTTTCTTCAGAAAACTCTGGTTTTACTTCAGTTTTAGTTTGATTTTTTTCAGATTTGTTTACCTTTTCCTTTGTTTCTGTACAAGCAATGCAAAAACAGAAAAGAAAAATGCAAAACAAAAAACGGTAAAGTACCATTTTTATGCCTCCCTTTTATCGGAAAAAATATTGTTTTTTAGGGTGTTCTCATCTAACTCGTTGATTTGTTGATGTTATTTCGAAGAGTGCTTTATAATTTTTATTATAGCAGGAATAGCAGTTTGTTTTCCTTCTAAATATTGAGAAAATAAAGTTTCCGGTTGAGCAATAGGTTTCTCAGAAAAAAGAAAACCGAAATGTTCTTTCCCTTCCTTGTTTCCTAAGCGAAAAGCCATTTTTTTCCCAGGAGGAATATCGTAAGTTCCTGGCTCGGGAGGATTGATAAACTTATATCCTCCGGGAACCCAAGAAGCAGGGCGAGGAAAAGTGGGAAGGGTGTTTTTATCACTTGTCACTTGGAACCCGTGTAAGTAACTTTTCTGAAAAACCTCTAGCTGTATTTTGTAGTTCCAACCAGAATATAAGGTATCTGTGTATTGCCAAGTGTCTTTTGCCCGAGGCCTTTGTAAAATAGAAAAAATGGCGGGAGCAGGTTGTCCTTGGAGAAAAAGAACTTCCTCTACATAAGCGTAAGGTTTTACAAAAACATCGGCTAAAAGGTTTTTCCTCACAGTCTCAGTAGGAAGTAAACCCGTTGTTTTTTCTTGCCGCCGAACTTTTCTTCCTAAAAGCAATTTTCGGGAATTTTTTATCCGTTGTGCTTTGCAATGCTCTTTGGACACAGAAATAACTCTTAACTCTGTCTGAGACCCCTGGTCCTCTTCTAATAGGAAAATATCATTGAGGGAAACCCCGCGCTTTTGGCCCAGATTGATCAATACCTTCTTGTCGGAGTAAACTTCATATATTTGACCTTCCAAAGGAAAGAGGAAATCGATTTCTCGAGAAATTCGGTAGATACTTTCCAGAAAGGCTTTTGTAAATAGACCCAGAGGATTCTCTTGATAGAGTTTGCGTGATCCCAAGGCATACCCTGAACTTACTTTATTGATAAGTAGTTTTTTTTCTTTTTTATGAAAAAGAGCAAAAGCAACATCTACTTCGGCGAAAAGAATATCTTCTTCTTTTTCCCAAATTTGACTTTTGTATAGCCAATATCGGCTTTTGATAGCTTTGATTTTCCCTAAGTACTCTCCCTCTGTGTTTTGTATAACTATATTCTTTGAGTTTTTCCCTAAAAACTTTAAGAATTGTTTATTGCCCCAGTTTTGTTTGTCAACTTTTTGGTTTAAAGCAGTAAAACCTGAACTGCTTTTTAAAGACTGAAAAGCAATGGTCGCTTGAGGAGCTTCTTGAAAAACAGGTTTGAGATAGCGCTTCAAAATGAATACTTGATCTCCTGGAGGAAGAGTAATCTTTTCGCTCAGAGCTTGGTACCCTTTAACTTGCACTTGTAGCTGATATTCGTCAGGAAAAAAAGAGTTCATTGAAGAAGCATCTTTTCCATTTAAAGAAATTTCTTGTGGCTTTAAAACTGTATTGGGGACAGGAAAATTGCTCATAAAAACGAACTCTATGGGGCTTTTCTTTTTTATCTCGATTTTTTTTTCGGACAGAGTATTAGAAGGTGTTGTCAAATACATTCCGAACCAAGTAGAGATAAACAAAAGAAATAAAATAATTAGAACCATCGATACTTTGCGAGCAGCTTGTTTTGGGATCGCAATAACAAGGCTATCTTTAGGGTAAAAAATTTCTTCCCGGGGAGCATTGGGAGAAAATCTCTCAATGATATTTTCTAACTCGTGAGCTATTTCCTGAGCGCTTTGGTAACGATTGTTTCGTTTTTTCTCTAAAGCTTTCATGTAAATGGGAACCAAGGCTTTTTCCCATTCAGGCATTTCCGTTTGTCCGCCTTGGTAGTTTATGATCGGTTCATCAATAATAGCTTCTTTGAGATGAGAAGGTAAGCCCGGAAAGGGGTGTTGGTGAGCAGCGATTTCATATAACATGATTCCTAAAGACCAGATATCACAACGATGATCTACTTCTTTAGGGGTTTCCCACTGCTCCGGTGCCATGTAAGCGGGCGTACCGATGGGGGTAAAAGTAATACTGGATCGGTCGATTCCTTTAACTAAGCCAAAGTCCGTTATCTTTGGTCTTCTTTCTGATGAAAAGAGGATGTTCTGGGGCTTTAAGTCCCGGTGAATGATGCCTTTCTCGTGGGCATAGTGAAGTCCAAGAGCCACATCTTTAACAACATGTAGACAAAAAAGAAAAAACTCCTTGGGGTCTTCAAATCCTCTTTCCAAACCAGAGAAATCGTTTTTGTGTAAAACTTGTGAAAAAGTTCCTCGTCCCAGATACTCCATGCTAAAGCAAAGTTTTTCTTCGTGAGCAAAATGAATGGTAACAATATGAGGATGATTGAGCCGAGCAATGGATTTTATTTCAGAGTGAAAGCGTTTTTCTACGTGAGGATAGTTGTAGAGTATTTTTACAGCTTCATAGCGGTCTAGCTTCTGATTGAGAACACGCCATACCTCTCCTTGTGATCCTTTACCAATGTCTTGGACATAGCGGTATCCCTTGGGAAGCTGAGGTAGGTTTTCTGTCTGCGGAGGTGGGAGGGGATCTTCGAGGATTTCTTCCCCGATTTTAATGTCTTTTTCCTCCGCTAAAGGTGCTGAAGTATCTTCTACTTCTTTTGCCTCTTCTTCTTCTAAAAATGCTGAAGTGTCTGTTTGAGCCCAAGCAAGCATCTTTTTCTGCTTGTTTTTATCTGGATCAATTTCTGTATCCGCGTTGGGGTCATGTCGGTTCGGATCTTGGTTATCTTGGCCCCATCCCATTTTTCACTCTTTCCATGGTTTCTCAGCAATAAGGATTCTCAATTTTTACTCGGGTAGTAAATTCACTCTAGGACACGCTCTAGTATAGAGTATTTTCGATAAAAAGGGAAAAAAAAACTAGGAGGATTCTTTTCTATGGAGGGGGACTTGTTTCTTTTTTTGGGTAAGTTATAATAAGAGCACTCTTAATTATGAGTAAGTTTGGGGAAAACTTTGAAATGTGAAAGGAGAAACGATAGTGATCGAGTCTATATGTGAAAACTGTGCTGGAATAGGTAAAATAGATGATCGTTGGGGAAAAAAGCAAGAGTGTAATGTTTGTCAAGCAAAGGGGTGGATTCCTGGAATATCCTGTCGTAACTGTAAAGGAAGTGGGCAAACTGATAGTAAATGGAATGCAGACCATAAAGAGGAGTGCATCATTTGTAAAGGCAGAGGATGGTTTGATCAAAAAAATATCGAAGGACGTCTCCTTTGTGAAAACTGTAGTGGTAGTGGTCTTCTCCCTGATAAGTGGGATCCGAACAAAACCTCTCCCTGCCCCAATTGTGAAGGTAAAGGTTCTGTGATTGCCCCGAGTGAAGCTTCCAGCATAGATGACTCTCAACGCTTTCATATGCGAAACATCGATGAGGAACTTTTAGAAAAAAATGTTGATTATCGCTTTAATTACTTTGCTGAATTTATTGGATTCCAAGAGTATGATCACAAAGTTTTGAGTAAGGTGAGTTCTCTTCTTGAAAAAGAAGTTGTTGATATTGTGGAGCAAATTTATAAAAAACTCTTTACCTATGATTGCACAAAAAGACACTTTGTCCCCCGTCAACATGGATATGAGGGAGAAACTCCTGTTTCTTTAGAAGAGTTGAAACAACCCCACCCCCAAATTGTTTTCCGAAAACAGCACTTGGTTCGCTACATTCGTAAGCTACTCGTGGGGCCCTATGATGGAAAACTAGCTAACTACATGCTTTTAGTAGGGAAAATGCACACTTCGCAGGTAGGAAACAGGGATCTTCATATCCCTTTGGTTCAAGTGAATGCCATGATGGGATACTTACATGGCATTCTTATTGATAAAGTTATGGGATCTGGTGAAATCCTGGGGTTTGAAAAAAAATCTGTCCTTCAGGCCCTTACTAAATTACTCTGGATCCAAAACGATCTATTCCAGAAGGCCTACCACGACTTTCTTACTCAAGAAAAGGCTTCGCCTTTGTAGAAATCAGAACTCAGAATCCAGTAGGGAAACTAAAATGCTGAGGTTATATCAGGAGCCATTAATTTAAGACTTTGCTGGCGATTTGATTTCGTGGCTCGATTCGTAATCGTAATTCGTAATCTTTTATTATGCATTCGATTATGATTAAGATTACGAATTACGATTACGAATCGAGCCACGATCTTTGCTTAGTTTCATTTTTGAAAAAACGAATTTTCTTTGCATTAGAGCTCTACTGAGTTCTGAGTTCCCTAAAAAACGCTTAACCTTGCCTATATTAAACCTAAAAACACACTTTTTTCGTTACTGAATGTAGGATACCGATTGTCTTCCTACAAAAATATTATTGCAATTTTTTAGCCAAGAAGGTAGTATACATTTAGCATTTAACCAGATTTTTTCTGGTCATTTCTTATTAGTAAATCTTTGGCCAAAATATTTATTAAACAAAGGTAATTGTTATTATGATCGCAAAACTCAATATGATTGTTATCGCCCTTACAGCGGTAGTATCTGTAACTTATGCAGGCTTAATTATTAAAGATAATATGGCCCAGCAAAAATCTTCTTCTTGTAGCTCTAAAAAAGTTTCTCAGAAAACTAGCTGCAAAAGTAAAAAGTCTCGTTGTTCCAAAAAAGCAGAAAAAGTCAACCTAGCTTCTTCTTGCTGCAAAAGCAAAACAAAAGCAACGACTGTTGCAAGCGTATCTGATGCTCCGGCTTCTTGCTGTAAAAGTAAAACAGAAGCAACGACTGTAAACGCAAGCGTATCTGACGCTCCAGCTTCTTGCTGCAAAAGTAAAACAGAAGCAACGACTGTAAACGCAAGCGTATCTGACGCTCCGGCTTCTTGCTCTAAAAGCAAAACAGAAGCAACGACTGTAAACGCAAGCGTATCTGACGCTCCGGCTTCTTGCTGCAAAAGCAAAACAGAAGCAACGACTGTAAACGCAAGCGTATCTGACGCTCCGGTTTCTTGCTCTAAAAGCAAAACAGAAGCAACGATTGTAAACGCAAGCGTATCTGATGCTCCGGCTTCTTGCTGCCAAGGAAAAAGCGAATCTTGCAAAAAAGGTCAAGCTTGTGATAAGCCTGATTGTTGCCAAAAAACAGTGGCCTCTGATAGCGAAGAAGCTAGCACTACTGCTCTCAAAGTAAATAACTAATCTGAGTAAGCAGACTAAAAAGACCACTTTTAATGTGTAGAGGATAATTGCTATCCTCTACACGCTCTTTCTTATCTTCTCTCCGATACTCTTTGATTCCCCCTGCCTTAAATTTCATCGAGTCACTACCATCATAACAGCAATCCCTTTAAAATTAAAAGAACTACCTGATTACAAAAGGAAAACTCATGAGAAAACTCTCTCTAATCTTTCTCTTTTTTTGTATATTTCTAGGGGCTTGTCAAAGTAGCCCTAGTGTAGACTCAAGCGAGTCTATACCTTCTCCCCAGCAAAATCCCGAAGTAAAAACTGTGAAACTAAAAATATTTGCAATGACTTGCACCGGATGTCCTGACAAAGTCCAATCGATTTTAGAAAAATGTCACGGAGTTCAGTCCGTTAACATTGATGCTATAGAGAAGACAGCTACTGTTGTGGGAGATTTATCTGTTGATGAAAACGAGCTGGTTTTGGCTTTAGATAGTTCTCAACGGTATAGTGGTTTAATTATAGATTAGGAAGCTTCATCCTAATCACTTAGGGCAAAAGATGTGCTTTTGTAGGGTTTACTGTAATAATTAACAGATTTTACTTTTAGGGAGTTTTAAAAACTTTAGAACCCCCTTATATTTTTTCCATTAGGAGATGTTTGTGACAAAACATTTGTTACTTTTTTTTACTGTTGTTTTTTTCTCCGTTTCTTTGGTTTTAGCTCAAGATGCTGGACCTAGCTATGAAAAAAAAGCATTTTCCGTTAGTGCTGGAGTTGATTTTACCAACCAGTACTTTTTTCGTGGTATTTTTCAAGAGAATGAAGGTTTTATTGCCCAACCTTATATCCAGTTAAATTTTCTCTTACATGAAACTGACGATATCGCGATATCTATTTTTGGAGGAACTTGGAATAGTTTTCATAGTGGACCAACGGGAGAAGAAGATGGCCCGGAAGACCCTCGTGCCTGGTACGAAGCTAATGGATATGCCGGAGTTACTTTTGCTTTTTTAGAAAAAACTCTGGAACTGGATACTATTTACACTTTTTATACTAGCCCTAATAACTCTTTTGACACGCGCCATGAAATGGCCTTTCGATTGATTTATAAGGATCATTTTTCGGATGTTTTTTCTCTTTCTCCCTCTGTCACTTTGGCTGCTGAATTTGATGGTAAGGGTGCTGATGGAGGCCAAGAACATGGAGTTTATTTAGAATTAGCTCTAGAGCCTACTATCGTCCTTGGCGATACTAGTGCTTTTTCTGTTTCTCTTTCTGCTCCTATGACCTTGGGGTTGAGTTTAGATAACTACTATGAAAATGCTGACGGAGCCGATGAGGCGTTTGGCTATTTTGATGTTGGTCTTGCTGCAGGGATTCCTCTTTACTTTATTCCGGCAAATTACGGAGACTGGGAGTTGAGTTTCAGTGTAAACTTTCTTCTCCTAGGAGAACACTTGGATGCCATTAACAACGATACTGAGTTTGAAGTTATTGGTACAAGTGGAATTAGCGTTATTTTCTAGTAATCCGTAATCGCAAGAAAGAGAACCTTTTATTATGAATAAATTATTTACCTTACTTTCTCTCGCACTAGGTCTGTCTATTTTTATTATTACAGGCTGTGCGAGTAGTGAATCGACTAGTTCAGGACAAAGAAAAGAACTAGATCGTAGATATAACCCTTCTATGGCCCATTCATACCGACATCGTATTCGTCATCGTCGGTATTTAGAACCGATTGCCCCGATAGTTCCTGCGGTGGTTAAACCAGAGCCTGTAAAGCCTGAGCCTATTAAGCCTGTGGTTCAAAACGATTGTCCAGGACTCCTTGTCTTAAGACAAAGTGCCCCTCGTAAATCGACAATTGGTGAAACCTATATTGTAGAGGCCGATTTAATCCCTTGTGATAATGTAGGAGATGTCCGTGTAAGGACAGATATTCCAGACGGATTAACGCTTGTCAAAAGTGATCCCAATGCTCAAGTTGTAGGCAACGAACTAACTTGGAACATTGATTATCTCGCAAAGGGTGAAGTCAAAAAACTCAAGGCGTGGTTGCGGCCTAATCGAGAAGGAGACTTTGTCGTTTGTTTTCGATTGCAAGCGAGTCCTGTTTACTGCGTTGATACAAGGATTGGGAAACCGGTTTTGGTTATAAATAAAACTGGTCCAGCAACAGCTCCTCTCGGGGGGAATGTTACCTATAATATAGTAGTTGAAAATAAAGGGACTTCAATTGCTCGCGGAGTGAGTGTTACGGACAATATTCCAGATGGCTTAGTCCATAGTGAAGGTAAGAAGTCTCTTACTTTTCAAGTGGGAGACCTAACTCCTAAAGCATCTAAAAGCTTTAAAGTTACTCTGAAAGCAAGCCAACCCGGTAATTTTTGTAATGTTGCGACAGTCACTTCTACAAATGCGGGCACTTCTAACAGTAAAGCTTGCACTAGAGTATTGCGTCAAACAGCTAACTTAGCGATTACCTGTCCTCCTGAATCTTTCTTAGGCAAGAGAGCTTCCAACAAGATCACCATCACGAATACTGGCGATGTTGCTTTAACTAAAGTTGCCGTAGCAGGTTCTTGGAGTGCGGGGATGAGAATTATCTCTGCCGAGGGAAGTCCTAGTTTAGCAGATAACAAAGCAGTTTGGAATATTGCTAGTCTAGCTCCTGGTAAAAGCCTTAGTTACGGGATAGTAAGTGTATCTAAGACGCCAGGGAAACAGTGCATTGACTTAACTCTAACTTGTGCAGAGGGTATTACTAAGAAAGCTTCTTGCTGCACTGAGTGGAAAGGTTTTCCTGCGATTCTTCTAGAAGTGATCGACACTAACGATCCTCTTCTTATTGATGAAGAAACCACTTATGTGATTGAAGTCACTAACCAAGGTACCGCTTTGGATCGCAATATTAGAATTGTAGCCAAGTTCCCTGCTGAGATTACCCCTCTATCTACTTCGGGAGATACAAAAGGAACCATTAGTGGTAAGAACGTTAGTTTTGCAGCATACCCTATTCTTAATCCTAAAGATAAAATTAAGTTCGTCATCAAAGCCAAGGGTGTCAAAACGGGAGACTCTCGTTTGAAAGTAGAACTTAGTGCGGAAAGTTTAGGTGGTAGACCTGTTAGCGAAGAAGAAAGTACGCACGTTTACTAAAAACAGGCGTTCATTTTTTATTTTTTAAAGTGGGTTATCAAAATTTTTTGATAACCCACGTAATTGCTAGCCGAGAGGATTTCCTCTCGGCTACATCCAATACTGGAGAAAACAAACCATGGCAAAATTCTTTTTTATTGCTTACTTGTTACTCACTATGTTTCTGTTGGGCTGTACCTCCCAAGAGGAGAAACTTTCTCAAGAACTCATCTTAGTTTCTAAAGAAACGGATGCTCTTTTGGAAGAACGCAAGGCCTTAATTAATCTCCAAGGATCTGCTCAAAACGTTTTGGATAGTATGCAAAAATATGAAAAACAAAAGCAGGTTTACTTGGAAGTCAGAAATCAAAATGATGCCCAAGGTCTCCCCACAGGGCCAAGTGTGAACACTGGGGAAGATTTTAAGCAGCAAGTTATCGATATTGAAAAAGCCGATAATTGGCTTTCGGATGAATTAGCTAAGCTGAAGCAAAAAAAAGGTAAACTGATCGAAGAACAAGGAAAAATTAACTAAGTTCTTTAGGTGCCTGGAAAGTTTTTCCGGGCACCTAATTCCTCACTTTTAGTTCGAGGAGCATTTATGATTTCTGTTCAAAATTTGCGCAAAGTGTTTTCTCCTAACATTGTTGCTGTAGATGACATTTCTTTTTCTTTAAAAGAGGGAGAAACACTTTGTTTAATTGGCACTAGTGGATGTGGAAAAACGACTACTCTTAAAATGCTCAATAGGATTTTAGAGCCCAGCTCAGGAGAAATCCACCTCTTAGGGAAAAATATCTTAGAGCAAGATCGAATTGAGGTTCGTCGTCGTATTGGCTATGTTATTCAAAGAGGCGGATTATTTCCTCACTGGACTGTCGCTCAAAATATTTCTTTGGTCCCTCGCCTTTTAAAATGGTCTCCTGAGAAAATAAAATCTCGCGTCGAAGAAATGCTAAACCTTGTTGATCTTTCTCCTGTAGAGTATATTGACCGCTATCCTGCCCAACTTAGTGGCGGTCAGCAACAGAGAATAGGAATTGCAAGAGCCTTAGCGGCGGATCCTCCTGTGGTTCTTTTTGATGAACCATTTTCTGCTTTAGATCCGATTACCCGAAAGCAAATTCAAGAAGAATTCCTTGCTCTGAAAAAAAAAGTTCATAAAACCTCCGTTTTTGTCACCCACGATGTTCGCGAAGCTTTCCTCTTAGGAGACAAAATTCTTTTAATGAAGCAGGGGAAAATGGAGCAGTATGGTACTCCAGAGGAACTCCAAAATAGTCCCGCCAATGAGTTTGTGCGAAACTTTATTCAAAATCATTAGGGCGTGTCCTCCTTCAGATTTTTTTTTGTATTTTCTTAGAAATAGTAAGGAAACTACCTTGAACCTTGTATTGCTAAGTCGCAGGATAGGCTGAAGGAGAACACGCCCTTACGGGCGAAATCTAAAATCGAAAAATTGATAGGAAAAAACATGCGAAAATCGCACTGCATTTTGATTTTTTGTCTCTTAACTCTCCTTGGTATTTTTTCCTTTTTTACCCTCTATTCTCGGTCTGATATTCGTATTGCCAGTAAAAGGTTTCCTGAGTCTCGTCTTTTACTTGAAATAATGGCTCAATTAATCGAAGAAAAAACGGATCTTACAGTAGAGAGAAAAAATGGACTAGGAGGAACCCTGATTTGCTTCCAAGCGCTCATTCATGGAGAGATTGATATCTATCCAGAGTACACAGGGACGGGGTGGACGGCCATTCTTAAGCAAGAAGAAAAAATTACCGATCCTGAAGTAATCTATGACAAAGTGAAAAAAGCCTTTTCCGAGAAATATGACCTAGAGTGGTTGTCTCCTTTTGGCTTTAATAATACCTACGCTTTAGCTGTTCCGGCTGATTTTCCCGCGAAAAAAGCTTCTGATTTAGAAAAGTATAAAGAAGAAATCCAAGCCGGATTTACCCACGAATTTCTAAAACGCCCAGACGGATATCCTGGCTTAGCTCAGCACTATGGTTTCTCTCTCTCTGATGTAAAAGGCCTAGATCATGGCCTGGCTTATCTCGCTATCTCACAAGGAGAGATTAATCTCATAGATGCCTATTCAACAGACGGAAAAATTGCTAAATATAAACTGAAAATTTTAAAAGACGACAAAGCCTTTTTTCCTCCTTACTATGCAGCTCCTCTAGTCAATAAAAAAACTTTGCAAAAATACCCTCAACTAAGAGAGGCCCTTAAACCGCTAGCTAATATCCTTGATGACGAAAAAATGACTCAACTTAACTACTTAGTCGAAGTGGAAAAACAAAGCTTTTCTCAAGTAGCTCAGCAGTTTCTAACAAAAGAAGGACTTGCTGAAAAAAATAGTGATATATCCTCTGCTCCTAAAGTTGATTTGCTTCGTTTGACTCGGCAACATCTTTATCTTACCTTTATGGCCACGACCTTGTCTATTCTAGTCGCGGTTCCCTTGGGGCTTTTGATTAGCAAATTTTCTTGGTTGGCAGCTTTTATTTTAGGAGTATGTGGAGTTATCCAAACTATTCCTAGTTTAGCGATCCTTGGATTTATGATACCTATTTTTGGAATCGGTATTCAACCTGCTATTGCAGCTCTTTTCCTTTATGGACTACTTCCCATTGTTCGAAATACTTATACTGGAATTCAAGGAGTAAGTGGAGAATTAAAAGAAGCTGCTTTAGGGATGGGAATGACTTCTTGGCAAATAATGTTCTATTTAGAACTACCCTTGGCAACCAAGATAATTATGGCAGGAATTCGCACTGCGGTAGTTATTAATATTGGAACCGCTACTCTGGCAGCTTTTATTGGGGCAGGAGGCTTAGGAGAGCCCATTGTTACAGGACTTTCCTTGAATGATAACGATCTTATCTTGTGGGGAGCTATTCCTGCCGCCATCCTTGCTCTAGTAGTAGACTTTGCTCTTGCTCGAATTGAAAACTTTATTGAACCTACCGGGCTACAAATAGATAGAACACAGAAGAAAAGCTAGTTCTGTTTTGGCCTTGGTTTACATTGTTATTTGATGAAATGGTCGTAAATCTAACTAATTCTCAATCACCTGTCAACTTAACATGATGGAATTTACTATGTTTATGCGATATTTGGTTCTCTCTTTGTCGGTACTTTTTTCTTCTTTTTCTTCCGGAGATGAAAAGAAAGATTTGACTTTAGAAGCTCTTTTTCATCCCGAAAAAAGAGTATCGTTTACCAAATCTAGTCCTCAGATTGATTGGCTACCAGATGGTCATACTTACCTAAAAAAAGGTTCTCGCGGAACTATTTGGAAAGTGGAAGTTGCTAGCGGAAAAAAAACGTCTTTTTTGGATATTCTAAAAATGCGCCAGGCGTTTACCCAACTGGAAGGAATTTCCGCAGAGCAAGCTCAGGCTATTTGCAAGCAAAAGTACTCTTGGAACTCTCAATACACAGCTTTGGTTTTAAGTTATGAGGGGGATCTCTACTATTACGATTGCAAAAAAAATTCTGGGTGGCGATTGACTAACGATGAGGAAGAGGAAGATGTTGTTTCTTTTAGCCCCAATGGTTTGTGGATTAGTTTTGTTCGAGAAAACAACCTTTATGTTTATGATTTAGAAAGTCGACAGACTAAGGCTTTAACCCAAGATGGTAGTGAAAATACTCTAAACGGGATTTTGGATTGGGTTTATCAAGAAGAAATCTATGGGCGAGGAGATTTTCAAGGCCATTGGTGGAGCCCAGATTCTTCTCATATAGCCTACCTAAAACTGGATGAGTCGCCTCTTCCTTCCTTTCCGATCATTGATCATATTCCTTATTATCCCGATCTTGAGGAGACCAATTATCCAAAAGCGGGAGAAAAAAATCCAGGAGTTCGCTTAGCAACAGTTTCTATTTCCAGTGGAGAAACCGCTTGGTGCGATCTTTCGCCTTATAAAGACCAAGAAATCCTCGTTGTTTCTGTTGGTTGGACTCCAGATAGCAAAGATGTTGTCTACTGCGTCCAGAACCGCGAACAAAATTGGCTGGATCTAAATTTTGCAAACCGAGCGAGTGGTAAATCTACAACTCTAATCCAAGAATCTTGTTCTGCTTGGGTTTCGGCTAATGAAGGCCCCCATTGGCTCCCCGATGGGAACTTTCTTTGGCTCAGTGAAAGGGATGGCTGGCAGCACATTTATCATTACAAAAAAAATGGTGATCTTGTTCGCCAAGTTACCCAAGGAAACTGGGAGGTGCGCAGTCTTTATGGGTATCGCACTAAAAGCCAAGAGATTTTCTTTAGTGCGATGGAACATAGCCCCATCGCGGAGCATCTTTACCGCTGTAAAATGGACGGGGAGAGTCTCGTTCGCTTCTCTACTCAAGAAGGCAGTCACCGAGCTAAATTTGCCCCCCATTTTGAGTATTATATTCACTCCTTTAGTAGCGTGCAAAGTCCACCTCAATCAACTCTTTGTGATTGGCAGGGAAATAAAATTTACCAACTTAGTAAGTCATATTCTCTTGATAAATATAGGTGGGGAACTGTCCAGTGGTTACAAGTGCCAACCCGAGATGAGTTTACTATGGAAGCGATGCTGATAAAACCTCCCCAGTTTGATCCTCAGAAAAAATATCCCGTGCTTTGCTATGTTTACGGAGGACCTCAAGCTCCCTCTGTTCGCAATCAGTGGCAAAGAAAAAGATATCTTTGGCACCAAATGCTCGCCCAAAAAGGATATTTGATTTGGCTTTGTGATAACCGTAGTGCTAGTGGTAAAGGTGCTCGCTCTGCTTGGCCTATTCACGGAAACTTGGGAGAGTTAGAACTCCAAGACATAGAGGATGGAGTTAGCTGGCTAAAAAAACAAAGCTACGTCGATTCTAATAGAATTGGAATTTGGGGATGGAGTTACGGAGGGTACCTGACAAGCTACGCCCTAACTCATAGCACAAGCTTTAAGATGGGAATATCAGGAGCCCCTGTGACCGATTGGCGCAACTACGACACCATCTACACCGAAAGGTACATGAAGAAGCCCCAGAATAACGAGAAGGGCTATAAGGACAGTTCTTCTGTAGAAGCAGCAAATAAACTAAGCGGGAAGCTTTTGCTTATCCACGGAACCATTGATGACAATGTTCATCTGCAAAACACTCTACAGCTTGTTTATGCTCTGCAAAAGGCCCAGAAGCAATTTGACTTAATGCTCTACCCTAAGTCTCGTCACGGAGTGTCAAACGCACAGCAAACCTGGCACATGTACACTCTTATGACAGAGTTTATTTTGAATAACTTGTAGGATTTAACGGAAAAAATGAACACTACTTTAATCGTACTAATTTTCTGTGCCACTTATATTCTAATTGCGGCTCGAAGAGTTTCTCTCCTTCCCATAGGACGTCCAGGAGGAGCTTTATTGGGCGCAACTCTTATGATAGCTATAGGAGCCCTTACTCCTGAAGAGAGCTACTCGGCCATTAATCACGATACTATTTTATTATTGTTTGCGACCATGTTGCTTACTGTATATCTTGAAGATAGCGGATTTTTTGAAAAAATCGCTCGTAATGTTTTATTTATATCAAAAACCCCCCAAGACCTTCTCATCGTAATTTCTGTTCTAGCAGCCTTCATGTCCGCTTTTTTGGTAAATGATACAGCATGCTTATTCCTTACTCCAGTAGTTGTGGTGCTGTGTCAGAGAGGAAAGTTACCCTTAGGCCCTTATCTCATAGCTCTCGCCACTTCTGCCAACATTGGTAGTGCCGCCACTTTAGTTGGCAATCCTCAAAATATGATTATTGGAAGTGTTAGCAAAATTCCTTTTATTGAGTTTATTGCCTACGCTGGCCCCGCGGCACTTTGTTCACTATTGGTAAATATAGCTTTGCTCTTATGGTATTACCGCAAATCCCTTCCTAAAGATTTTGTTATAACAAATACAGAAATAAAAGAAGAAAACCCTCGTTTTAAGCGGGTATTAGCAACGGTTTGTTTGGTTATTTTGTGCTTCTTTATGGGTTTCCATTTGGGGTATACAGCTCTAGCGGGTTGTCTTATTTTGATCATCTCTGAGAGAAAAGATCCTCGCGACTCTTTCGCTCGGATTGATTGGTCTCTTCTTATCTTTTTTTGCTGCTTGTTTATTGTCACTAAGGCTCTTGCAAAAACAGGGATTTTGGAACAAAGCTGGGCTATGTTATCTCCTCATATGGAACTTTCAGAAACAAAAGGAGTGGTTTTCTTTTCTGCTTTCCTAGCCATAGGTTGTCAATTGGTTTCAAATGTTCCCATGGTTCTTCTTACCATCCCTTACATGGAAATGCTTGGTTCTCAAGCAGGCTGGATACTCTTAGCATTTGTGACTACCATCGCAGGTAATTTCACTCTCATTGGCTCTGTCGCAAATATTATTGTTGCTGAACGAGCCAGAGATGCTTATTGCCTGGGTTTTTGGGAATATCTACGCTTTGGTTTTTTTTCCACGATTACAACTCTCGTCGTAGGTGTTTCTGTCATATTGCTATTAACAAAATTTTGATCTTAACGCGTCGTTAAAAAGGAAAAATCCCCGGAGTAGTGGATTTTTCCTTTTTCGTCACGCAGAGCCACGCGAAAGACATAGCACGTACCAGGCATCAAGTTCTGTAAAGTCGCTGTACTCTCTTCTCCTCTGGAAAAAGCATTGACAGTTCTCCCGTAATCAGGAATTTCTCGCCCATACTCTAGAAAACTCTTTCCTTCTTTATTACACTTCCAGCTAACTCTAACTTGATTTCTCTGCTTGTCTTTTGTTTTTATTTGAGAAAATCGAACATAGTCGAAAGGAGAGCTTTGTCTGCTAAACTTAGATTCGGGAAAAACAGTCGCGAGGCTTTTTAAAAAGGTTCGTATTCGTTTTGGGTTGCCCGGAAAAACATTTGGTCCTAAAGTACTTTCCATTTCTTGAGCTAAGGCTTGAAGTTCTTCTCTAGAGTTTTGAATAAGTGAGGCCCACTGCGGGTTAGTTTTATTTTCTTGGTTATTTTCTTGGTAAAGAGGGAGAGCGTACCATATTAAAGAGATATGACGGAGAATTTGAGCGCATTTTTTTTGCTGCCAAAGTTTCTTTCTCAGCTTTGGGTAATTTTGAGATAAAGAGTCTAGTTCATTTAGTGAGAGCTGGGCGAGCTCAATTGCTTCATCTTTTTCTCGGCAAATTGCCCACAAAATATCTTCTCCTCCTTGGACAAGACTTTGGGAGATTTTTTTGTAGTCTTGATCCCAGAGAGCAATATCTTTTAAGGCAAACAAAATAGGATCAGGAATAACCATATCAGGAATCTTCGGCCCTTTGTTATAAACCCAGAACCCTAACATGTAGTGTGTTTTTCGCGCTACGATAAAACTGCGGGTGAGAATTTGGCTAATAGCCTCGGCGTCGTTTGTTCCGTATTTATTTGCTACCCACTCTTGGGTTATGTTTTCTGGACTTACTGTATCACTTTCCCAGAGGCGTTTTAAAGCATGAGCATTGACTTCGTTGGGAGTGTCAAAAATAGCTCGGCTTCCTCTTTCTACTCTCGCCATGTAGCCAGCTACTCCTTGGCGTTTCTGATGCAAAATACGTGAATGAAGATAGTGAGACAAAATATAAGGGGTCTGAGTTTGACCACAGTACTCTCCTGCCAAGTCGTACTCTATGATAACTTTGTTTGGTCCTGAATTCCCTATGAGGGGGTGGTTTGGATAGTAAGGTTCCCAGTCTTGAGGAACACATTTGTGCATTATCGCTTCTACAGGGAGAGGGCGTTTGACTAGCTCTTGCATCCACTTTAGTTCAATCGGGCGATGGATGAAACTTCGGAGCATAACTTTCTTACCGCACTCTTCTTGGACAACTTTACTGATTTGGTTAACGATTAGCTCCAGTTTGTCCACCATCGGAGTTTTGGTGCAGTAATTGCAATCGTGCATGGCATACCACGGCTCGACTTTAGAGCTTCCAAACATCAAGAGAACTCCATCAACTTCTGGACAAAAGCGAAAAAAATCTCGGTAGGCCTGGGTCCGCCTTTGCCAAAGTTTTTTCCCTTTTTCATTTTGTGGGTTCATGCATAGAAAAATATCTTTGTCGTTAAATTCATGGGTCCATAGATAAACCTGGATGCCATTTTGATGTGCTGCTTGGGTGACTCTATTGACTAAGGCAATTCGCTCAGGATTTTCATTGACATCATCGACATTCATGGCAATCGAGTGAGAGAGTTGAAGATGGTTAATATCATTATTATGAGCTTGGCGGATGATATCGAGAATGTGACTTTCATCTTGAGAGTGCAATTGCCAGCCTCGAATTTCCGGCTTACTTTTATTACCGGTGCGAGTCGTGAATGTAGAAAGAACTTTTTCTCCTATTTTAATTTGGTAGGTTGTGTCAGGAGAAAGAGGAAAAAAGGGGTGAAAATAAGTGTTTTGACCAAAAATCTTACTATCTCCGGGGATAGTAGTTCCCTTTTCGTCTTTTAGAGAGAAAGAATTGATAGTATCAGTGCTTCGAACTTCTATTTGTAAGACGAGAGGAACTTCTCTTGCTCCATTCGCAGGAGAAACCGTAATATCTTGCGCCCAGATTGAGGGAAGAAGAAAAAGAAAAAGAAAGAAAAGAAACCTTAGCATTATAATCTCCCCAACTTGTGCCTCGCACAAAAAAAACTTGAATAGCAACAATTTTTTTTCTTTATTCTATAAAAAATAGAAACTCTTGCCAAGAATATTCCAACGAAAAACGGCTATTTTTTAGGGGGAATAATTTTTTTTTGCAAAGCAACATTTTTAATGAAAAGGCTTGATTTCTAGGAGAGGATCACCTATATTCTATTCAGAAAAAATCCAGGTGCTTTTCTTTGTTTGTACCTGGTAGGTCAGTAAATATAAGGAGTTTTATTGTGAAAAAGCAAGCTTTGATTTTGCTTCTCTCCTTAGCTCTGGTACTTAGTTCTTTTCTACTAGGGCAAGGTTCTTTATCAAATACCGATGGTTTTCCTAAAGATTTTCCGCACTTGATGGACACCGGTGGCTATGGACAGGGGAGTCTCATTCATGGTTTTGGAGGAAATTTATCCTTTGACCAAAAGGCTAACCAAGCTGCTGTTAAAAGAAATCCTGTAATCCTCATTCACGGTAATGGGGGAAACGCACATAGTGCTCAGTGGGGTATGCTCACGATGCACCGATTCCTAAAAGAATGGGGCTATAACGATTCTGAAATTTGGGCCTTCTCTTATTTAGGAGCAGATAATTCTTCGGCCGAGTTACCTAACCCCCATACAAGTAATATTGATGATGTTCGCAGTTTTATCGATGCTGTTCGAGAGTACCTGGGAGTGCAAAAGGTTGATTTAGTGGGGCACTCTTTAGGCGGAGGAATGATTCGCTCTTACCTTCATGGTTTACAAAGAGACGGCAGTTTTCAGAAAAGCGAACGTCGTTTTGATGCCGTCGGTACTATTATAACAATGGCTGCGGGTAACTATGGGCTAGGCTTCTTCTCCTTAGGAGAATTTCAAACTGGATCTGCTTTTGAAAAAGCTTTGCACATAGTCGATGGGGTGTATGATGACACTCCTTACGGGGCAACTTCTGGACAAAAAGGAAGCTACAACAAAACCACTTCTCTAGACAATAATAGTATTACTTATGTTGCTCTTTGGGCCAATGGTGACTTTGTTGAATCTCAACACTTTCATACAGGACGATTAGAGGGGGCTCATCTCAACCGAGGCTACGACCTAGGTGCTTCTCTTACGGGGCATGAAAGAATTATCAAAGATAAAGAAGTCTTCACCGACATGTTTCCTTATCTTAATACAAACCCTAATACCCCTCCTGAACCAGAGCCTCCCACTGTGAGCATCTCCCCCGATGGCGGTAAATTCCAAGGTAGTATAAAGATAAGTATTCAAGCGACAAACAAGCCAAGTAAAATTCTTTACTCCCTCAATGCAAGCGATTGGAAGAACTACCAAGCTCCTTTTGAAATCAAAGAAAACACAATTGTAAAAGCCAAGGCTGATAATAAGCATGGAGCGAGTTTGGAAATTTCGGCAAGCTTCACCAAGCTTCCGACGCCTAATTACAAAAAAGTAAAGGACAATGCCACAGGACATTACTTGGCCGGACGTATCGGCAACTCCCAATACGTCACCTTAGGTATGAAATACGGATTCATTCAATCTTTCTATCTTTATGAGATTGAAGGAGCTAAAGGTTGGACGGATATTAAACCGGAATAGTTGTTTTTTTGCTCGCTAAAATAAAAAAGGCAAGTCATGAATTAGATGACTTGCCTTTTTTCGTTTTGATACTCGGTTGGAAGATAATTTCTATTCCTGTAGATTGTTGGTAGCGTTTTAAGACTAAGCGCAAAGTAAGAAGTAAGCGTCGTTTCTTTAAAGGTACTAAATCCCAAACTCCAATATCGTAGCCAGTAGCTGCTTTTACACATAAATCAGGATACGTTTCACATTTATGATTCCAAAACTCAATGTATGTCTTGTCGAAATTGGTATGCCGCATACATCTTTTTTTAATGAGGTGGTGATTTGAGATAAACTCCACAAAATCTTTTCTCTCCTTATCTGAAAAGTTCTTTGTTCCAGATAAGGTATAGACATCTCCCATTGTGAGACTAAAGCCATAAACAGAAGCAAGATCGGGCATATATATTTCCTAGGCAAATAAGTCATCTACAGATAAAATTTATTGAATCTAAAGAAATTATATGATATAATCAAAAAAAATGAAAATAAACAAAATTTTGGAAACAAATGAGCAGTTTTTAGATTAAGGGACTACTATCATGTTAAGGATATTCATTCTTCTTTTCCTGTTTTTAACAGCGTACTCTTCTGCCAACCCTCTTACAAATGGTTTGGTTGCTTGGTTTAAAGCTGATACAGGAGTCTCCACTACTTTTGATGGCACCAATAACCGAGTTGATTTTTGGGCCGATCAGTCAGGACAAAACCTGTTTGCCACAGGAGGAGTCTCTGCTTCAGGAGCAACTCGTCCTATTTTGGTCGATGGTGTCGTCAATGGACTACCTGCTTTGAGGTTTGATGGGACTAGCTCTGCCGATTTAAGTGGAAACTTCAAAGATCTGACTAATGCCACTGTTTTTGCGATCACCAAATACCAATCGGCAAACAACAACGACTACACCTACGCCTTTGGAATCAATGGTCCAACAGGAAGTCAAATGACTTTTTCTCGCCTCAATGATAGCCAAGTGAAACATTTTGATGGTGCAGCCAATCATGTAGTTAGTTTACCCATAGAAACAGAGTTCTCCTATCTTACCCAAACCTATGATAACTCTAGTGGGACAGGTGTTCAAACTGCTTTTCGAGACGGCGTTCAGTTTATGAGTACTTCTCTTGCTGGTGGAGCAACATATAGCGTAAACTCTTCCGATAGTTTTTTTATAGGAAGCTGGAGCGATAGCACTTTTAACTTCAAGGGCGACATGGTCGAGTTCATCGTTTACGATAGAGCCCTTTCAACCGGCGAACAATTGCAAGTCGAAGCCTACCTCGAAGCCCGACTTAACGGAACCCCTGTGCCCGAACCCTCTACTTTGATTTGTCTATTCTCGGCTTTATTACTTATGGTATGCAGAAAGAGATAGTGAAAAAATAAAAATCTTGGTAAAGGACTTTCCATAAAAACGGTTTCTTGTCTATAGTTCACTCATCTTCTATTTTCTTATTTGTGTACCAACATTTTGGTAGTGGAAGAGAAGGTTTACTCGTGTTGTTGTAATCCAATGGATGTGGAAAAGTGCCAACGAATGATGGATTACTAATCCTGTCATTTCGCAAAAAAGTAAATTCGGCTACTTGTGGAATATCCAATTCTTTTCTTTGTATAGATCCGCGGCAATTATTGGGATGAATATGTACACAACTGTGCGTTTGCAGAAGTTTATCAAACGCACGGGAAGCTAATTTAAAAAAGGACTGAATCCAAAACTTATCAAGATTATGGAATTCTACAACGATTATTCTAAATCGGTGCATCAAACTATTGGACATGTTAAGAAAGACCTCATATTCATAACCTTCGATATCCATTTGTAGTAGCAAGTCGGATTGAGTTTCTGATAAAGATGAGGATACCCAGTTGTCAATAGTGATGTAGTCCTCATTTGTAGTTGCACCCACATATTTTTTTGTAAAGTGAAACTCTTCATCAAACTCGGCTGGTTTTTCGACAGATTTATCCGCCAAAAATACCTTCATTCCCCTATTGGCGCAGTCTTTCTCAAATCCGGATGTAGAGCCAACTCCTACTGAAAAACACGCTTCAATTCCTGCAAGATCATCTGGAACTAAGTATCCTCCGTCTCCCTTTGGGCCGAAGCGAATCAATTCTTTGCCTTTGCTAACAACAGGAAAAAGTTTATGAATTAATGAGGCAATTCTGTCTTCCTTTGTTATGGGAGTAACAAAGGCTTCCCTATTGATGAGCATATTCATTGCTCTCTGAGGAATATCTAAAAATTTAGCAACGGTAGCCATTTTTTTATCAATAGTTTGGAAGATTAAAGATTCTAATAAAGAATTCGATTTTTCTTTTATTTTACCATAAATGCTTGGCTTGAAACAGCTTGTATAGATCTCTCTAGCCTGGTAAATATTTTCTTTTGTATAAATTCCTCCACTTTTCCATGGACTATCATCGCCTATATGAAATGTTAATCTTTCATCTTTAATCCACGTAAAACTTTTAGAATTGACTTCTATCTGTGTTTTTAAGACTTGTCCTACGGGCGGATAACCAATATAAACATTGCCCAAATTAAGCAATGGCACCAGTTCTTTTTTAAAAACGAAGCAATCAATACCAGGGTGTTTAATTCCTTCCATGGTAAAAATAAATTCGATTTTACTTTCATTAAGCAGTAGTCCCTCGTGCTCCTTTGGTAAACTTCTTCTGTTAATGCAAAATGCATCATATCCTTTTGCTATCATACTTTTTACTTTAATGTAAAAATGAGGGTATAAACCAATATCAAGATTTGTATATATAAAATACTCAGCATCTGATGAACTATAGAGACTTGAGACTATATCCTTTAAGCGAGGTAATGGTTTGTGGGAAGCTTCATCTTTCAAAGCATCAAGGTATTCCCAGGCATATTTGTCTATATCAGGAGCCCACTCAAATTCAACAGGAACACTGACCTTTTCGGACTTATGTTTGACTGCCAATAAATCAACATCAATAACATTTTTGGCCATTTTTTTTGCGATAACCATAGACCTTAGTGTTAATGGTTGGGCAATATGCAAATAAGAGGCTTTCTTTGATTCATTTATTTCTGTGACATTTATGATATGTGCGAGTTTCATAATTTTTGCTCTATTACATAAGGCCAATTTTTTTCTGCTGCAGGATTAAGTTTTATAACATAAAGTGATGCATGTGTAAAAAAATTTCTATATTTTTTGGCCGCAGATGTAGCAATCGGAAATGTCCAAGGGATTTATCTCCTGGAACAAGATATAAGCCAAAGAAAATCACCTTTCAGAGCGTGAGCAGTTAATCCCAAAGCTATTTTGTGCCATATTCAATGCCATGATGAATAGTTTAATGAATCTTTCAGGTTTACGGCTTATGATCAGAATGATATTGTTTAATCCAGTCTATTTCTAACTGAAAATTTCCCTTTTGCTTATCCGATATCAAAAAGCCAAAGCTAGTAATATTTTTAGGCTCTAACGGACGATTATTCAATATTCTTCCGCGAAATGTAGAGATAAATTTATCTAGAGGGAGAGAGCAGGTAATCCATTTATCTTTGACAGTTTCAAAACGCTGTTGGTAGAGAACACTGTTCCAAGAAACACTGGTCTTTAAGCAAAACTTATAAGCACTCCCGTCTCCTTTAACACGAATACAAATTCCTTTTGCCGAACTTAGATCGTGTTTTGCTGCCAAACTACGAACAGAGGCAAATCCACCATTATTTTCAAGAGATACCTTTCCCGAAAAAATAGCAATTCCCTTCTCTATTTCCATTTTACTTTGAGAAAGACCACCCATGACAACATCGTTAACGGCTTGCCACGGTTTCACGTTTTTATTATTAAAGGAAAAGATATCACTCATACTACTCTGAGGTTGTCCCATAACTAATCCTCCTCCAAGGAGTAAAGTTAGTATAGTTAATACCATTTGTTTTTTTAACATAGCTATCTCCCCAATGTTTGGTTCGAAAGAGCATCTATTTTTTTGCCAATCTCTTCCGCTTCCGTCATCAATTCCGCGTACTGGATAATATTTCCTTGGCGTTGCCAATTTCTTGCTTCCTCAAGTTTCTTAACCATCTCTTTTTGCAGCTTTTCTTTAGGATTTTTTTTAAAGAACATTTTTTTCCCTTTCAGCGGAAACTTACAAACCTTCTGGTTTGTTTTTGTGAAAAAACTTGTCAATAATTAGATGATTATATTATATATTCTTGTTTTGTTTTGTCGAATATAAAAAACATTTTGTTATGGAATTTATATAGAAATATTTGAGGGTAAATATGAAGTGATTTGTTTGAAGAGAAAAAAGCGGAGTGGGATAGTTTTTTTATTTTTGGCCTAGGATGACAGCCGTAATTCCCTGATTGAACATACAAATATTATTTTTAGGCCCATCGGTGACCCAGGGTACCGTTCGCCTTTGGCTCACTTTACCCTGGGCTATTGATATATAACACCTTCGGTGTATGGAACTTCGTGGATCATTTTTTTATAGGATCCGCTCTCAAATTTTGAGTCAATGTTCGGATAAACAAAAAAAGCCGAACCAAAGAGAGCACATCCCCTACTTGGCGCTGAGTGGGGTAGTTTTTTGTTTTTAGCCTGAAAGGCTTATACAACCTAGCCCAGGGCAACGCCCTGGGAAACTGGAATAACGATAACCATAGCCCTGAAGGGGCGGAATAATTTGGAACATTTCGCCCCTTCAGGGCTAGGGGTATTGATGTTCAAATATTCCCAGGGCGTTGCCCCAAAGCCATTAAGTTAAGGGAAAGCCCTAATATATAAGAGGTGGAGGCCATTTTTGTTCCTCTATCCC
>JAJDCR010000089.1 GCA_029260735.1 Planctomycetota bacterium | reverse complement strand
CCTTGTCTCTTTTTGGCATCGAATGTCCTCTTACTTGCATTGGCGGTGATACTCTGCCATGGCTTTAATCAGATTGCAGCGCTGTTCGGCTTTCTGTGACTAAAAATACTATTTTAGATTTTTTAGGGCTCTATGGAACGGTTTAAATGGTTAGAAGAAACTTTTATCCCTTACTTACAATTTGCTGAAGAACACTTGCCAGAACATAAGTCTCTTATTTCTGGCTGTTGCTATGTTTTAGGAGATGTTTATGATTTTAATGAAGCTTATCTTAAAGCCAGAGAATCTTATCAAAGATCTGTAGATCTTTTTCCAAATGGACCCTCTTATCGTGAACTTGCTTGTATGTATTCTCATGTTGGAGAATTTGAAAAAGCTATTTTTAATATCGAAAAGTCTCTAGAACTATCACCTGATGATAAACACGCTTTAGAGGATATCGAAAATATTCGAGAGTGTGCAGAGGAGAATATTCTTTTGGCAGAAAAGGATGACCTAGTTTGGAAATGTAATGAACTTCTTGCCAACAAAGATTTTCAAACCGTATTAGAGTTGGTAAAAAATAAATCTCAATGCAAATACTATAAGATTCAAGCTAGATCTTATGGGGCTATGTTTTCTTACGAAAAGTATATAAAAATTTGGCGTAAAATCTGTGATGAAAGTGATACTTTTTCTTTAGAACGTGCTGATTGGTTTTATATGCCATCAAGTGTCTATAATAACTCTACGATTTGGGAATTATTTTTAGAAGCGAATGAAAAAATTACTGATACTACTTTTCCTTGTCTTGATCTTTATGAATACTATCCTAAATTAAGCCCTCAAAAAACACACGAAGTGATTTGTAAGTTTAAGATTTACAAGCTAAAAGGAAATAGAACTCAGTTGTTGGAGCTCAGTAAAAATTTTCCTCTATGGAAAACGCTTGCAAATTTATTACAATAAGAAGGTATAGATGAACGCTTAATTTTTTTAATTATTATCTCTACCCCTTCCTCTTCTCACAATCACTCCTCAAAGGATTTCTTCATGTTAAAATCGCTCTTTCAAAAACTCTATAAATTGATCACTTGGTACATGAAGTTTGTCTTTTTTATGATAGGCTTCATGGGCATCATTATCCTATCAATGGTTTTTGCCGATTTGGTGGGAATGAGTGGCGATTATTTGTCTATTTTAGGTCACGAAAATTTTTGGGAAGATGCTAATGCTTTTGCGGTGGGGGATCAAAGCTCGGCAGAGCTCCAGGACAAGTATGGAGAAAGCTTCAAAAATCTTTCGGAGCAAGCTTTTTGGATGTTTTATCCTAGTGAGAAAACAATTACCTTTCGTATGAACATGAAGTTAGCCTTAGGGGGATCTCTCCGAGAAGACCTTTTTATTATGATCTTTATGTACTTTATTTTTCACTACGCCCTTCGTTTAATGGCGTCTTTGTTCTGTGGAGCGAACGATATCAGTCGGAGTTTTTTTTCTTCGAGCTCTTGGGGCCAACGGATCTCTTTTCTTCTTTCGGCAGGTATTGTTTGGGCTATTTCCTACTTAAATGCTTATTTAGATCAAGGGCGCTTAAACTTAGAGTTGTTTGACTTGGCAACCTTGTATTTTGTTCTATCCTACACCTCGGCTCTATGGTTTTTAGCGATTAAATATGCCATTGATTGTTTTTACCTAAGAGAAGGGATAAACCCTCACCGAATTTTTAAAGATGACCTTTGGGCGATGGGAATAGCTTTTGTTCTTTTGGTATTTTACGGGAATTCCCACTTGAGCATTCTTTCGGAAATAGTTGCCGGAGTTGCTCCTTTTTTGATCTTTAAAATTATGTTGCGCTATAGGCCTAGTTTAGAAAAAGAAGAAGAATGTCCAGAAGAGTCCTTTAGCTCGGAAACTTATGACGGTGTCCTTGGGTTTTGCTCTCTCATCTTTATGATCGTACTTTTGTGTCGTCTGGTTTTTGTGGGAGCCATGCTAACAGATAGTCTGCATGGTTACAATTACGTTCGGCATAATGTTTGGAGCGAACGAATTTGGAGTAGCTACCTAGAAGAAAAATATGAGCCTGGCTATGAAAAATATCTAGGGGAGCTTGCTAATACCGATGAAAAGGAACATAAAAATACCTTAGCCGCATTTTATGCTTGGCAAGGTAACCGTGCTCAAGCAGAGTTTTTTGCCAAGAATGCCTTAGCAGAAACGCCCCGACGAGTAAATTTGCTTTTACAGGGGATGAAACCGAAGCAAGTTGAAGCTAGAATGAAATAGTCAAGAAGATAGAGGGTTGATTTTTTGTTCTGTTTAAAGGTTTGTAAGAGTTTTTTTTATTATATGTGAAAAAAAGGGAGAATTACGTTAGAATATATGTAATCTTATTTGATTGCTGTAGAAATTTAGACTTAATAACTATGGGGAAAAGTTATGATGAAATATATTGTCTTAGTTATGTTTGTTCTGAGTAATTTTGTATCTGCGACCGTTATAGACTTCGAAGGATTAGGAACTGACCGTTTGTTGCCGGGTACCCTATTTGAAGGGACTTCTCCTAGAGATCCTAACGAAAGTAACTTAGACGAAACCTTTGGGAGTCGAATTGGAGATACTCCCAATGTTAGTCTATTTTGGGGGTTTCGAGATGATTTTCCAGGACAATTCCAAGACCATTGGTTGACTTTCTCGGGCTTTGCTTTTTTTACCCCCAACGAGCAAGTAGGAGATGGTGGTGCTTCTGGAGTAGTCACAGGAACTCCTCCCGAAGCGATTGTCTTTACCGCCGACTTAGGAAATCAAGTGCAGTTGAATAGCATAGATTTTTCAAGTAATGGAAACTCCTCTATGCAAATAAAGGTTTTTGCTGAAGTCGATGCCGGACCAAGAACACTTATTCACGATAGTGGCCCAGAAGCTAATGATTTCACATTGGATCTAAATTCTATAAACGCAGGACAAACCGTTGCTTTGAGCTTTGAGTTTTTTGAGGGAGGAACTTTAAGGTCGAACTCTGCTACGATTGATAACCTTGTTTTCTCTCAAGTTTCCTCCGTCCCAGAGCCCAGTAGCTGGCTATTAATCTTAGGGGCTTTTCTCTTTTTGGGTGGTCGATTTGGTCAGTGGAAGTAGGGAATGAATTATTTTCTCTGGCGTAATACGTGTAATGAATTATTTTCTCTGGCGTAGCGCGTGCAATGAATTATTTTTTCTGGCGTTGTTCGCGGAAAGGATTGTTTTTTCTGGCGTAGCGCACAATGAATTATTTTTTCTGGCGTTGTTCGTGGGAAGGATTGTTTTTTCCAGGCGTTGTATTCTCAGGGCGTTGCCCTGAGCTGGGTTGTGTCGTTCTTTCAGAACTCTGCGTTGGGTTCTTTATTTTCCAAGTCAAAAAAGTTACCCCATATTTCTCCACTTCTTAGCACTATACTTTCTAAGAGAAACCAATTCCCCGCGCACAATGCAAGAGAAAACAATTTTCTCCGCGGATAACACCTGGATGAAATCTTCCGCGCACACCAGAGAAACCAAACCTCTGCGGACAATGCCCAGAGAAATCAATTTCCCCCGCGGATAATGCCAAGAGAAAACAATCCTTCTCGCGGACAAGGCACATAACGCCGAGAAAAAACAACGCCTCGCGGACAACGCTCAGAGAAAATAATAACCCAACGTAGAGTTCTGAAAGAACGACACAACCCAGCTCAGGGCAACGCCCCATAACTGTCAACTTAAGCCGCAAGTCCTTGAAAACTGTAGTCGTGATCGTAGTCGTCACCGTAATCGTGATCGTGATCACGATCGTCACCGTGTTACCGTGACCGAGATTAAAATCGGTCACGGGCACGGTAACGGTCACGGCGACGACTACGATCACGGCTACGGCTACGAAGAACAACTAAAGCGCTATTCTTTAATTATAACCATGAGGTTAAACCCCCTGGTTATAGTATGCAACGCTCTCCGGCAAAGAAAATACAACAACTTACGGCTTAGGTTGACACATATGGGGCAACGCCCTGAGAATACAACGCCAAGAGAAACCAATTCTCCCTGCGGATAACGCCAAGAGAAAACAATCCTTCTCGCGCACAACGCACATAACGCCGAGAAAAAACAACGCCTCGCGGACAACGCTCAGAGAAAATAATAACCCAACGTAGAGTTCTGAAAGAACGACACAACCCAGCTCAGGGCAACGCCCTGAGAATACAACGCCAAGAGAAACCAATCCTTCCCGCGGATAACGCCAAGAGAAAACAATCCTTCTCGCGGACAACGCAAGAAGAAACCAATTCTCCCTGCGGACAACGCAAAGAAGAAACCAATTCTCCAGGGGCACAAATCTCTCCTAAATTCTCCCCTATTCTAAAATAAAAAAAAAAATCCTAAAAAGTGGGAACTTATTTACTACTTTATCACTCTAAACATTCTTAACTCTTTCCCGTGGTCTATCAAGAAAGGAAATGTATGAGCAAACTATTGCTTATTTTGATTTCGTTGAGTTTTTTTCTAACAACAGTAGGTGTTGCTCAGGAAGGTCTTACTTTAGAGAAAGCTCTTGCTGACTTAGAAAGCTCTCCCGAGGATTCTTATTTAGAATACGTTGTTTGGCAAATGGCTAAGCGAGAGAAAAAAACGGCCGAAGTTATGGCAAAGTATCCGATGCCTATTGTCAATTTATTTGACGACTTCACTAGTGCAAAAGATATGCAAAAAATTTTACAACGAACAGTCTATTTTAATTCTCATGTTGTTTCTTCAAAAAAAGACGACTGGGTTGATATTACAGGACTAAAAGCTCCTGAGATTCCTCCAGGAGCCTTTAGCGAATGGACAGGAGAGGCAAAGTCGCAGTCGGGAGATTTAAGTAAGTATATTCCGCTAGAACATTACTTTGTCCAATTTCGCTCCTTTAACTCATTTTCTCAAGCTCTTGACTTACTAAAGAATGTAGAGAAACCTTTAATCTTAAGAGCGGGATTTTTGAATAGTCAAGAAAAGCTCGAAGAGCAATTAGCGGTTAGCTATAACCCAGAGCTTCGCCCTATTTACAACAAAGTTATTACACAAATGGCGATTACAGGAAGCGATACCTTTGTCCGAGAAGGTAGTGATGTTACTCTCCTGTTTGAATATAAAGCCAGCCTAGATTTTTTGTTTCGGCAACAAATGTCCCAACAGTTTCGTAAAGCAACTCTTCTCGCCGAAGCCGAAAGTGGAAAAAAAGAGTACTTAGGCATATCTTATAAGTATTGCCAAACTCCCAGTCGAGAGGTCAGTGTATTTTCTGCTTACCCGTTTCCAGGCTTACATATACGAAGCAACTCCGAAGAAGCTTTGTTCAAAACTATAAGAGCGATCCAAGGACAGGACCTTGAAGGAAATAAAGTGAGTAACCTGGGAGAAAGCAAAGAATATGCTTTTGCTCGCTCGCAGTTTGAAGATTTTTCGAAAGAAGAAGCCTTTGCTTATTTATCTTCTTCCTTTATGCACCATTTACATAGTCCTCAACTGAAGCTTACCGAACGTCACCGGGTGGTTTGCTATAATCACTTGAAGATGATTGACCATGGGGCAAGAATGTTCCAAGGCGAATCGAAAAAAGCTCCTCTCTCGATTGCTGAGCTGAGTGAACAAAAATGCACTCCAGGGAGTTTTAACCAAGGACAACTTGTTTGCCCCAGCGGTGGTGTTTATGCTTTGGACGATACTTTGGATGATACTTTGGACGATGAAGCCAGAGGAACTTGTTCGCATCATGGCCACGCCGATTTTTTGACTCCTTGCTTAGAACTTCCACTCACCCAAGTGATGGGAGAAGAAGCCTATGCTTATAATCTGTTTAGCAAAAACTTTGTTCCTCCTTTCTCTTCTCTCGCCATTCGTTTAAAGCTTACAGATGACCAATACCAATGGGAAAGTGTTGCCTTGCCCTTACGGGATACTTTTTCAGGTTACGAGAGTGTACTTGGCAAACCTCAGCACTTAGATATCTCTCCGGACAATGGGCATAGCCTGTTTAAGATTTCGACATCGTTTAATAAAAAAGAATTGCTTGAACAGGCGAAAAATAATCCCCAAATTTTGTTTAGTGAAAAACTGGAGGAGTTCCTTTCTCAAGGTTTAGGAGATCATCTTACTTTACAGTTTTATGATGATGCGGGATCATTTCCTCTAGAGTGGGTCGATTCCTTAAACGGCGTGGTAAACCAAACGAAAGAGGCTGTTGAACCGTTTACGATTCTAGCAAACTTTGTCGCTCAGGTTTTTTTTGATGGTTCTGTTGAACTTTCTCTTCCCGTAAAAAATGCTCCTACTGTCGATGTTTTTTTAGATAAAGCAGATAGTTTTCTCTCAATCCTGAACAACAACGACAGTTTTTCTTTTGCCACATTAAAATTAAAATCTCCTCAGGTGGTTCACTATTTAAAAGCAAAACTGGGAGCTGTTTTTCCTGTTTTTCAAAATTTGCCGACTATATGGGGAAGGCTTTTTTGGCAGCGGATAGATGAAAAAATCTACTTCACAACGAAGTTATCCATGCTTGAGGAAGGTTTTCGCCAAAGTAAAGTAAAAGAAACTCTCTCTGCTCATGTTGCCTTGAGTATCTACCCTGATAGTTGGGGCCCTC
This sequence comes from Planctomycetota bacterium, assembly GCA_029260735.1. Lineage (GTDB taxonomy): Bacteria > Planctomycetota > Uabimicrobiia > Uabimicrobiales > Uabimicrobiaceae > JAJDCR01. Next base: position 91,279 of record JAJDCR010000089.1, on the reverse strand, counting down.
TTCTAAAAAAATGGACTTCTTCTCTGGAGGATAACCCCTTTGAGAAAAAAAACTTAGAGCCATCTCAAGATAAAATAACAGATCTCTTAGATGAAATTTCTCGCATCGTTGTTTCGGTCACATTTCATCCTTATGGCCTAAGAACAAAAATTACACTAGATCGCAAATAGAGAGGAAGTACAGTGACACAGAAATATAAATGGCTCATTATCTGCCTAGTTGTCCTATTCTTTTTACCATCCATTAGTTCCCTTGAAGAAAAGCCCATCATGCAGATGGCCATCTTACTTGACACCAGTAACAGTATGGATGGTCTCATTCAACAAGCTAAAACCCAACTTTGGGGAATTGTTAATGAGCTATCTCTGCGAGAAAAAGATAGGTTAGCTGAATTTCAACTTGCTCTCTACGAGTACGGAAATTCTTCTCTAAGTGAAAAAGAAGGGTACATTCGTATGGTGGTCCCTTTTACTAATGATATCGACCGAGTTTCCGAAGCCCTCTTTTCTTTGACCACAAATGGAGGGCAAGAATATTGTGCTTGGGCCATCGATTCCTCGATCGAACAACTCGCGTGGAGTAATTTGTATAGCGACTACAAAATGATTTTTATTGCTGGTAATGAACCCTTTGATCAAGGAAAAATAGACTTTAAGGAAGCGAGCTTAAAAGCTCTTTCAAATGGAATCGTTGTTCATACGATTCACTGCGGTACATATGAAGGAGGAGTCGGGGGATATTGGAACCAAGGAGCCTGGATTGCCAATGGTAGCTACACAGTTATTAACCAAGATGAGAAAAGCATAGAGATGTCCTCTCCTCAGGATGACCAGATCATAAAACTTAACGCTCAATTAAATCAAACCTATATTCCTTATGGGAAAGATGGAAATAGCAGGCAACAACGCCAGTTACAAGAAGATCAAAATGCCCAAAGAGCATCGGCAGAAGGCTATATTCAGCGAGCGGTTTTTAAATGCTCTCCCTACTATCGCAATACTTCCTGGGATCTTGCTGATGCTTGGGACGAGGAAAAAAGCATCTTAGAAAAACTATCTTCTGAAGACCTACCCGAAAACCTCCAAAGCATGACAACATTTGAGATAAAGGAGTTCCTTACTCAAAACAAAAATAAACGAGAAGAGATTTGCCAGGAAATCGTAAAGCTATACCAAGAACGACAAGAGTATTTACAAAAGCAACAACCGAGTTCGAAAAAAGATACTCTAAAAGCGGCGATGGTTAAAGCTCTCGAAAAACAACTGAAGTCATACGACTTAAATAAATAAAGGGCTTCCCATGAAAAAAAATATTCTCATACTCATCTTAGGGCTTGCACTTTTCAATTCCCTTGTTCTGGCCCAGGATGTTAAAATTTCCAGCACGACAGAGCTTATCGAGCAGCTCAAAAGCCGGCAAGTCCCAGAGCGGCTCCAAGCAGAGCAAACTTTAATTGCGAGAGGAGAAGAAGCACTCCCCCTTTTACTCGCTGCTTTAAGCGCCGAAAGCAACACTCTTCGGCAAGGAGTTATAAAAATCTTAGGCGAAATGAAAGCCCCAGAGGCTGCTTTGCATCTTATTCCTTTGGTAAAAACAAGTAGTCCTCCGGTCAAAATCGCCACCATTTGGGCATTACAAAAAATAGGGACTCCTGAGGTTATACCAACTTTGCTTGACTGCTTAAACGAAACAAATAGCTCTGTCAAAGTTGCTGCCTTCGCCGCTCTTGCCCAACTCAAAGTCAATGAGGTGCCAATAAAAACATTATTCCGCACCCTAAACGATGAAAATTTTTCTATTCGCTACTACTCAAGTCAATTAACTCAAAAGCTCTCCGATAAGAATCTTCCTCAAATAATGGAAGCTCTTCAAGCAAAAGACCCCCAAATAAGAGCGAGTGCTATTGAGATAATTGCTCAGTTTAAAGAAAGTGCAATTATTGCTCTACCGGACTTAATTATTTACCTAAAAGACGAAGATGAAAAAATTAGCAACGCTGCTGCTAAGACCATCCAAAAAATAGGACCAAAGACTTTACCCTATTTAGGAAATCTTCTGCGAAGCCCAGAAGAAAGAATCGTCAAAAAAACAATGGCTTTAATTAGAACCTTTGCTGGAGAAGCTGCTCTTGTTGCCTTCGATATTGCTCATTGCTTAAGTCATAGTAACGTTGGGATCAGATATTCGGCTGCGGCTCTTTTAGAGGAGATAGGAGAACCTGCTGTACCAGCGACTATAAATGCTTTAGAAAGCAAAGATCGAAAAACTGCCCGCAGTGCAATCCGAATTCTCCTAGAACTAAAATCTGTTTCGACCATTCATCCCCTAATGGCAGCTTTAAATCATGAGGATATAGACATCCAATTAATGGCAGCAGAAGCTCTTAGTCAAATAGAAGCAGCTTCTTTGGCACTGGAGAAAAGTACATCTTTTTGGGCTATATGGGCTTTGGGGTTACAAAAAGAAAAAGCTTTTGCTGCCATACCTAGTCTTATCCAACTTCTGGCCAAGGAAGATTTACAAACACAGTGGTTTGCTGCCCAAGCTTTAGGGAATATGAACAAAAAAGCCCTCGGGGCGATTGCTGCTTTAGAAACTCTACTTGAATCAGAGAATGAAGAACTGCGAGCAATAGCCCAAAAGTCGATCAACCAAATCACAGGCCAAAATGAAATAGATATTGATAAGGTAAATGCTGGTATTGAGAGAATTCTTCAACACTTAGCGTCTTCCGATAGTAAGGTAAAACTATCGCTATCCTACGACAAAGAAAATACAAATCTAGAGCAAGATACAATTGCTTTGCTAATTGGGTTAAGTATTCCTCACTCAGGATGGTCTCCTAATTCCCCCACTAGTTTAGCGGCTCAGATTAAAATTCAAAGAGGTCTAGATAACTTCTCTGTTATTACTCCTAGAATTAAAGTAACAACCCCTGTCTTTTCTCTTTTAGACTATTTTGGCCAGGTAGTAGGTATTCCTAATATAAAGAATCTAGCCGACTTAGAAAAATTTTTCCGAGAAAATCTACAAGGACCGTTTGAAATAAATCTACTTCAAGACGAAGAACAAAACGAACAGTTTTTGCAAATTCATACAGATGAATTTTTAGACTTAAGCTTTTTCATACGAGAATTTTATCATATTCCCGACTGGGAAGAAGGTCTTCCCTTAACCCTAAAAATTTACTCTGACTCAATTCATTTAGAGGGAACCTTTGGTCTAAACTATGTCCCTTATGATGAGGTTATTCATTGGAATCTCCAAGTGATGAAATATTTGCAAAGTGATCTCTTAATTCTTCCAGAGGAATTGGGAAGGTTGTTTCGGGACATGGAAGAATTTGGGGAGGAAATGATGAGTTGGTAGATTGAGGGGGACTTTGCCCGACTACTGTTGAAATAAGAAATTTCTTTTATTTTATGGTCGCATAGCGACTGAGGGACGTAGCCAGGGCATTTATGCCCGGAACAAGAGCAATAAACAATAGGTACGCAGGACGTAATTTCCTAGGTACCTACGGCACCAGTTTCTTTGCGTTCCTTATTTCCAGGGGTTAAAACCCCTGGCTACGTTCCCCCACTGCTCCGCAGTGAATACCTTCTCTACTCTTATTTCAACAGTAATCGAGAGCACTCCAAAGCACAATGTGCTCTACTCATAATCCAGCCAACTAAACCAAGTTGGATGATTTTTTCGATACCAGGCCAGAATCTCTTTGAGAATCTTTTGTTTATCTAGGGGGATAACATCAGCTGGTATATCTTTGAAGAGAACGCGAATTCCGTTGTTATCAAAGTGCTCTAGTGATTCAGAGCAAAGAGTTTGTAATTCGTTGCGAATTCGCCCTGAGTCAGAGATTTTGACGGGACGGTTTTGGTAGTCTTCTCCGGCCATAAAACGGGTGAGGAGAGGATTAAAGATAGATTCTCCCGAAGCTCCCGGTTCTCGTCTGAGGGCGAGAGTAATAATTTTATCTCCTCGCCGAGTCGCCAAGCGAACATTCACTTCGTAGGTACTATCCCCTATATCCTTCACTCCTTCAATACTTGTGTAAGGATCATCTAGCATGTAACCTGTTAAAGCCATAACCCGCCATTTCTTTTCGGGAAAGAAATCGTCTGCGACAATATTTCTTTTATCGAGAGGAATCCCTGCTTCTCGAGCATCATGGATACATTCCTGATAATTATAGACATCTTCAGAGGACAGTTTACGCTGAAAAATTTGAGAAAGATCTTCGGCAAAGCTTTTGCTTTCAGGGTCAAGTTGCATAATGCGAGCTTCTTGGTCATAGCTCTCTTCAAATCGGGAGGAAAAAATAGCCAGAGAAGTATGGATGTCTAAAAGAGGGGATAGACTCGCTGCTTGCATGGCTTCGGCCGAAGCAGAGTAGCCATCGCAAATGAGTAAATGCTCTTGTCCTTCTTGTTCCCAAGTTTTAATAGCAAAATTGGGCATGTAAGTTCCAGAGTCCGTAAAAACTTCACCACCGCCGGGAAGCTTCCAACCATCGTCTAAAATATGAACTCCTAATGATTCCCACTCATCCCACAGTTTTTGCAGACGTATTGCCCTGCTTTTTCCTCTGAGAGTCCAAACATGGATATTTTCTCGGCGAATAGCAGGATAGGTTTCTTCAATAACTTCGAGCACTTTGTCCCGAGGAGTGTAAAAGTTGATGAGGATAGATTTTTCCTCTGCTTTTTGCATTACGGCTTGTGGTAATGCTAGATTGCCCATGTAGCCCTCATAGGGTTTGGTGACAGACAGAGGTTGGTCAAATAGATGAAATATTGTCAGAGGACCAGTCTTTTTCCCTTGGGCAAAACGAGAGGTATTTTCTAAGGTATCAATGGCTGCTCCCCAAACCGTGATATTCGCTTTATTAATATCGCGATAAAAATTTTCCCACCGATAGTTTTTTTCGTTGAGGAGTTTTTGTATCTTGTCGTCTAAAAACTGAGCGACTTGAGGGCGAGCATAGACTCGTCCAAAACCGAGTTGTGGGTTTGACCCCATTTCAGGAGTTTCCCCTACTTTGGGCATGAGTCCCTCTCCTAAAGAAACCATGATGGCATGGTTTTCTGGTAAGGAGCGCGAAAGATACCAGAGACTTTCGCTCATGACATAAGCAGAAATGGCATCGGCCTCTTTTTTGACTTGGTTAATTTCTTTTTTATTGAGCTCCACTCCTTCAGCATAACGTCCAAAAAGGCGTGTTCCCAGAGCGGTTGCTGCGGTCATGACAACAAGTAGGCACTCCATCCGTTCTCCGACAAAGGAGATATTTTCCCTAAAGCCTTCTTCAGGCTCTCCTCTTAGCCACTGAACCTTGACATCTTCTAACCAAAGGTGAAAGCGACCGAGGATGGGCCGCGTATCGAAAGCCCATTGAGCAATGATATTTTTCTCTTCCATGCTTTTTTCTTGAGGCACATTAATTTCCTTTTTGTTCGTAGTGCTAAAATAGAAAAACTCCATAGAGTGTTTCTATGGAGTTTTTCTATGGATGAAATTCAGAACTTTGGAGAAGTACTGAAAAGCCTAAGCTGCTTTTAGGATCTGGCGTAAAACAGTTTGAAGAATACCACCGTTACGATAGTAATCCACTTCGACAGGAGTATCCAAACGAGTTACTACGGTAAACTCTTTGCTTTCTCCATCTTTGGTTGCTCGCACAGTAAGCTCAGCTCCGACGTGTAAGTCATCGTTTAAACCAACGACGTCAAAAACTTCTTCTCCGGTTAAACCATGAGATCCAACTGATTCGCCTTCTTTGAATTGGAGAGGCAAAACGCCCATTCCAATCAAGTTACTGCGGTGGATACGCTCATAGCTTTGGGCGATGACCATTTTCACTCCGAGTAGGAAGGTTCCTTTGGCAGCCCAGTCGCGGCTACTACCTGTTCCATATTCTTTGCCCGCGAGAACAACAAGAGGAGTATTTTCTTCTTTGTACTTCATGGCAGCATCGTAAACCGATGTTTTTTCGCCGCTAGGAAAATGGACACTATATCCACCTTCTGTGCCGGGCACCAACTGGTTTTTAATACGAACATTGGCAAAAGTCCCGCGCATCATAACTTCGTGGTTTCCTCGACGAGAACCATAAGAGTTGAAATCACGAGGAGTAACTCCATTGCCTTGCAAGTACTCTCCCGCAGGGCCATGAGAAGTAATAGAACCAGCCGGAGAAATATGGTCAGTCGTAACAGAGTCGCCTAGTTTTAAGAGAACGCGAGCTCCTTGAATACCTTTGATTGGGTCAGGGTCAGGAGACATTCCGTCAAAGAAAGTAGGTTTACGAATGTAGGTCGAAGCAGCATCCCAATCGTAGATTTCACTTTCTGTAATAGGCAAAGAACGCCAAGTTTCATCACCAGCGTAAACATCTTCGTAGCTTGCTTTGAAATCTTTTGCGAAAATGGACTCTTGCACGAGTTTGGAAATTTCTAAGTTACTTGGCCAAACATCTCGAAGGAAAACATCTTCTCCCGCGCTATTGGTACCTAGTGGCTCCGTTTCGAAGTCAATATCTACGCGACCAGCCAAAGAGTAAGCAACAACAAGAGGAGGAGAAGCTAAGTAATTAGCTTGGATAGATCCGTGAATACGCCCCTCAAAGTTACGGTTTCCACTTAGGACACTAGCAACAACTAATTTACCATCGCTAATCGCCTTGTCAATTGGTGCTGGTAGAGGACCACTGTTTCCGATACAAGTGGTGCATCCGTAACCAACAAGGTGGAAGTTTTGTTCCTCTAAAGGCTTAAGTAGTTGAGCTTTTCCTAAGTAGTCGGTAACGGCACGAGAACCAGGAGCGAGACTAGTTTTTACCCAAGGCTTAACTTTGATTCCTTTTTCCAAGGCTTTTTTCGCGACAAGTCCCGCGGCAACTAAAACACTAGGGTTGGAGGTGTTAGTGCAACTGGTGATCGCTCCGATGACTACTGATCCATTTTTTAGAGTGAATTTTTCGCCGTTATATTCCACTTCAACAGAGCGACTAAGCTCTTCTCCTGAAAGAGCAAAACCACGCTCAGAAACAGGTTTTTTTAAATCTTTCGAGAAAGATTCTTTCATCTTTGTCATAGGAATTCGGTCTTGAGGGCGTTTAGGACCGGCAAGACTAGAAACGACAGTGGACATATCAAAAGTAATGCTATCAGAAAACTCAGGATCTTGTCCGTTAATTCGGAAAAGACCTTGGCGCTTGGCATACTCTTCCACCAACTTAACTTGCTCATCAGAACGTCCTGTCAAGGTGAGGTAATCCAAAGTGCATTGGTCAATGGGGAAAAAACCAACGGTAGCACCATATTCAGGAGCCATGTTAGAGATAGTCGCTCGATCGGGTAGACTCAAGTTTTCCAAGCCACTACCATAGAATTCAACGAATTTGCCGACCACTCCTTTAGCACGGAGAATTTCTGTAATGGTCAAAATTAGGTCTGTCGCAGTCGTTCCTTCAGGTAATTTACCTTCTAGTTTCATTCCGACAACTTTAGGTACTTGCATGTAAATAGGTTGCCCTAGCATAACCGCTTCTGCTTCAATTCCACCAACTCCCCATCCTAAAACGCTCAATCCATTAATCATGGTCGTGTGAGAATCGGTTCCCACTAGTGTGTCAGGGTAAAGAACATTGTCTTCATTTTTTTGCACCACAGGAGCAAGATACTCCAAGTTTACTTGGTGGACAATCCCTGTTCCGGGAGGAACTGCGGTAAAATTTTTAAAAGATTCTTGCGCCCAGCGTAAAAGGGTATAGCGCTCTTTATTTCTTTCGTATTCAATATCGACGTTTTTTTGGAAAGCACTGGCATTTCCAAAGTGGTCTACTTGAACCGAGTGGTCAATCACTAAATCGACAGGAACTAAGGGATTGATGCGATTAACATCGCCTCCAAAATCCTTCATGGCATCGCGCAGTACAGCCAAGTCAACAACCGCAGGTACTCCTGTAAAATCTTGGAGAATAACGCGGGCTGGAATAAAAGGAATTTCCCCACCTTTTTCTGCTGCTTGGGCGTAATTAGCTAAAGATTCGATGTCAGCTTTTTGAACGATTCTTCCATCTTCATGACGGAGCATATTTTCAAGTAATATTTTAATGGAAAAAGGTAAACGAGAGACAGGTGCCACTTGGTCAAGCTTAGATAAGTCAAAGTAATGGTAAGTTTGGTCATCTACTTCAAAACTTGTTTTCGCTTGAAAACTATCTTGGCTTTTTGAAGTCATATATTTCTCCTTTTCGGATGTACTGTGTACTTCATTAGTGAGGACATAAAAGCATTTAATAATGATTCTCAGGAAAAGCAAGAAAAAAACGGTTCTACATTTGATTTGAAAATGCTTTTCCAAGAGCTTTTTTTTAATAAAAATTTGTGTATCATGAAATCAAGTGAGAAACTAAAATATCTAAAATTTTTGGTTTCTCACCAAGGCTCGCTTTTTCAGATACTTTACTTTAGGACAATTATCTATGTATTTATTTCGAAAACAAGACTCTTACTCCTTTTCTCCCGTATTCAGAATTATAGGTTTCCTTCTGATAAGTGTTATCTGTAGTGCTTGCCAAGGAGGACGTCCTTTTGTTGTTACCAACACTGCTCAGTTGAGCGATCTTTATTGGGAAGGAGAGCTCACTGACACTAAAGAAAATCGTTGGGGAGTGACTATAATTCCAGGTGTAATGCCTCCCTTACGTTGGGGAAAAGATAGCTGGACTGATGCGGGAGAAATTCTTCAGGAATATGGCAAAGAAGAGTTTTGGGACGATAATGCAGAGTTATTTACTGATTCCTGGACTTTTGCTAAAGATGCTATTGTGGAGTATGGCTACGAGGGAATAGGAGAGGATTTTTCGGAAGCTTCAAGGAACATCAGTGCTAACTACCAAGAGACCCCTTTTGGCTGGATTCCTCGAATTGTAATGAATTTCTTTTGGGGATACTTAATTAAACCCAGTTTTCGAATGGCAACGGCCCCTGCTGGAGCAGCTCTTGGAGCAAGTGCGTCAATAGTACTTCCCATTGGTTACACTCTCTACCCCACATTTTGGGCGATAGGACAATCGACTTTTAATGGTGTAATTGTTCCGATTGCCGGAGTAACTGGACATCAACTAATCTATATCTTTGTTTTACCCAACCGGGAACCTAGTGAGGATCAAGATGGTAGCTACGGACTTTACATTATTCGCCCAGAAGATGTCTCTTTAGAAGCAATTACTAGTGAGATTGAAGTTTCTAAAAAACAAACTTTGGGAAAAAAATACCTCGAAAAGATTTTGGCAGAATATATTTTTCTAAAAGAACTACAACTGCGTCACTCTAGTGCCATAAAAAAAAGGAATTTGAAAGAGCTTTACGCTTCTAATCCTCAGCCAGAAAGACAAAATTGGTATGAAAATTACGAGTGGGAGTACACTCCTGAAGCTGAAGTTTTCTGGAAAAATCAACTGAGGAAAGAGTTTGGAGCTAAATGGCAAGAGATGATAAGTAACTTAGATTCCTCATTTCAAGAAGATTACCCTTCTGAAGAGGAAGCCTATAAGGAATTTTCCTATCTGATTTTTAATCCTGACGTAGACGAAGAAGATTGGGAGCTAGGAGAAAAATAATAGAAAATATAAAGTTGGGTAGAAGAGAAAAACATCGTGCATATTTTTCTTGTAAAGAGCGGTCTTATCTTTCGATAAGTTTTTCTTATAATACTAAATTATTGATAGTAAAAGCAAGGAAAATTTGCGTTTTACAAACTTGTCAAAATATTTTGTCAGAAATTGGTTTATCTGAATTGTGCAGGTGATGTCATGTAGGGACAACTGCGAGGGCCGTCCGCAAGAACCCTCGTGGTTGTCCGTTGCGTCTGGCGAAACCTAATTTCCCAAGAAAACTAGATCCTTAACGTTTTGCTTTTTTATACAGTTAGAAAATGAGCGTCTAGCCTGTCAGATGGTATGCTAGTTTTCGCTAGGACAAATCAGAAATAACTTCTTGCAAGCGGTTTAAGTAATCTGTAATAATCCCTGTAGCACCTATTTTTAGAAGCATTTTCATATATTTTTTGATGTTAATAGTCCAAGCGTTTACATGTAGTCCTCGAGAACGAGCGTTCATCACCGCTTCGTTCAAAAGCTGACCATAATCCTTGTAAGAGGATGAAAAAAATCCTACGCTATCCATAGGGCCATAGCAACAAGGGTGGTAAGCATCTGCTCCTACTATGTCGACACAATAATCTCCGGGGTTATAAAGGCGATCTTTGCAAAGTATCGCCGTAGGGATATTAGGGTTATACCTCTTAACTTCCACTAACTGATAATGGTCAAATGAGGAAACCCATACTCTGTCGAGCATATTGCATTTTTCCACAGTTTGAACAACTAGCTTCGCTATATCAGGATAAAAACGGGGAAGTTGCTTAATTTCAATATTTAGATAGCAGGATTTGTTTTGGGCAAATAGGAGCACTTCTTCTAAAGTTGGGTGTCGCACCTCTCCACTTTGGTAGTACTTCCGTTCTTCGGGAGAAATATAATCTAGCTCTTCTTGTTCGGTAAGTAAGCGTAAAAAACGAATGCGCTCTTTTGGACTTTTTTCTAACTGATCAACAAACCAAGATCCTGCATCCAAGCGGGATATTTCTTTCCAAGTGTAGTTATTAACCAAAGTAGAAGGATGCTCAGGAAATTTTCCTTTTATGTCTGAGCAACGCTTTAAATGGTCATCATGGATAACAATAGGGACACAGTCTTTGGTCAAGTGCACATCAAATTCTAAAACATCTGCTCCCATTTGTAAGGCTTTTTCAAAAGCACAAATCGTATTTTCGGGGGCATAAGCACGAGCTCCTCGGTGAGCTATGACAACAGGTCTCGTAGGAAAATTTTCCCCCCGAAAGAATGAATGGATAGGGGGAAACGCCGTAGGGGTTGTATTAGAAATGAGAATTTTTCCTTAAACTATATTAGGGACACGCCTAACAAAACTACTTTTTCGTCATCCGAAGCACTCCGTCCCAGTTTTCAGGAGGAGGATTTTTTTGGTAGCCCTTACATCGATCCACATAATTTTGGCAAACAATATCTCCTGGATAGATTTTTAAGCATTCGTCTAAAAGCTTAATAGACTCTTCCCACTGAGTGGCGTAGTAATACTCTAAAGCTTGCTTGTAATTATCTAAAATTTTTAACTTCTTCTCTTGGGTTTCGGGAGGATCGCCATTAAAAATTTCAAAAATACTTTCTGGTTTTGTTTTTCCCTTTACGGCAACTAAATCTAGTTTACGGCATAAAATACTATCGTCGTTCAACATCTCTCGGGTTTTTGATGAGATCACAATCTGAGTATTGTAGTATTTGGTTAAACCTTCCAAACGAGAAGCTAAATTAACAGTATCTCCTAAAACGGTTGAATCCATTCTATCTTCAGAGCCAACCGTCCCAATAATTGCCTCTCCCGTATGTACTCCTATCCCCATGCCAATAGGAGCATATCCGCTTTCAGCGCGGATTCTATTATAAAGTTGAACCGCTTCGAGCATTTTAATAGCCGCTCGTGCTCCATCGCCGGCAGAGTGATTAGGACGATCAAATAAGCCCATAATGGCATCGCCAATGAATTTGTCGATAAAACCATGAGATTCGTGTATCGGTCGGTTCATCCGAGTGAGGTAATCGTTGAGGAAGTTCATTAATTCTTGAGGTGTCATCGTTTCGGAAAGATCGGTAAACGAACGAATATCAGAGAAAAGAATAGTAATCCACTCTGTTTTAGCTTTACCTAACTCAATGTTATTGAATCCCTCTATAGCGATCCTGTTTAGAAATTGCTTAGGGACAAACTTCTCAAAAGTTTTCATCATAGCAAGCTTCTCTTCTTGCATTACCTTGATTTTGTCGCCTAAAGCTAGAGATAGTAAGGTGAATTGAACAATCGAACCAAAGAAAACTGAGTTAAGAGTCCAAAAATTCCGAGGGAGAAGTCCTAGGACTTGCGTGGCAAAGAGTAAACCAGAAAATAAAAGTAACGACCAAGCCCAAAGAAAATACTTCGCGGGCCGATAGCCTTGCCAAACACATAGAATACCTGCCAATATAACACTTACACAAATAGAGATAGCAACAATAGGAAATAGCCCATGATCTTTAATAAAGACCAAAGTGACCAAGACTCCAACAAGGGCAAAAGCTTGCAAAACTTGTAAAAATCTATGCAGACGGGGAGTATGTTCCTTTGTTTTTAAGAAGTCCTGAGTGAAAGCCACCATGCTAATTAAAGTTAACCCCAGAAAAACGCCCGCTGATCTTATAGCCCAAAAAGGAGAATCAGGCCAAAGGTATTCGTAAGAAAATCCATGTTGTCCTGCTATATGGATGCCAACACAAACAGTGTACGCTACATAGTATAAATAGCTACTATCTCGAACAGAAAAGTAAATAAAGAGGTTATAGAAAGCCATAATAAATATGATGCCCAGTATAAATCCAAAAAACATCCGTTGGTCTTTTGCATGGGTCCAAAATTTGTCAGGGGACCAAAGAGTGAGGGGAATATTTAAGAAAAGCTTACTTTCTACTCTTAGATAAAGAGTTTTAGACTCTCCTGGCTCAAAAGAAAGAATAAAGACAAAGTTAGAGTAGTTTATATCTCGCTGAGAAAAGGGAAATTTTCGCCCTGTTTCTTTCTTTTCAAATTTGCCTTCAGAGTTTTTTTGATACAGTCCCACCGAATACATCATGGAGTCAGAGAACTCCAAAAAACGCTCTTGCCTTTGTGATGTAGAATTTATTATTTGTACGCGAGCCCAGTAAGCAGAAGGAGTAAAGCCAAAATTTGGTGTTTCCCAAGGACTAACAAACCATTGTTCTTTGTATGGATCAGAGCTAACTTCTTCAATTGTCCACTTGGCTTCCTTATCTTCTAGAATATCCAAATGAAGGCCTAAAGAAAACATTTCCTGCTCTTGCTCTAAAGTAATCGGAGGAGCAGAAAAAGCGAAGGCGGATAAGCTAAAAAGAAAAAGTAGCACATATTTTTGATATTTGTTCATACTTGGTACCCAGTAGATCTTGTTAATGAGAGACAAAGAAAAAGTAAACCGAGCTTTTTTTTCGCTAGAATATCATAACTCATTCCCTTTAAGTAGTACACAGAAAACTTCTCTAGACTATGTTTTACATAAGCGAATAAGAAATTTTTTATACTCCAAGAAAAACCAGATTAGATTAAAATTCAGTAAAAAACTCGAGAGAAAAAACATTGCCCTGTTTCCTAAACACTCTATAATAGAGTCCAAAACTAGATAGAATTTTTATTTTGGGCAAACCAAGAAAAGGCAGATAACTATGGAGGCAAAGCAAAACGAACAAGTTTTTCACCAACGATTTGAGCAAGAAATTTTGTTAGGGGAAAAACTAAGGGTTGCTATACTTGAGATATTTTTTTTGATCGGACTTTGTATCGTTCTCTCTGTTCATCATATTATTCCAGAAGAGTATACCGAGATGAGGCAACGAGAAGTTCCTATTTTTTGGATTTACATTTTCTTCATCTCCATTATCTGCTATTTAGCAGTGGCTCATCATACAATTTCTTCCTTAGTTCGAAAGAAGGAGAAATTTCCTAAGTTACTTCGCTATGTTAATGCCTTTGTCGAGGCAACCATTCCCACAGTTTTCATTTTGTTAGTGGCCGCCCCTTTTACTCTTCCCTACGCTCTCATTTCTCCCATCGTATTTATTTATTTTGTTTTTATCATACTCTCTGCCCTTCAACTAGACTACCGAATTTGCTTATTTATGGGATCAGTCGCCGCTGTGCAGTATATGATTATAGCCATTGGATTTATGCCAGACCTAGGAGAAGAAGCCAACCATATGCTTGTCGATGTGGTTCCCCAAGTAATCAAAGGTGCTTTAATTATGATGGCCGGAGTTGCAGCCGGTTTTGTCACTCATGAAATTCGTAAAAGAATCGATAAATCGATTGTCATGCTAGAAGAGCGTAACCGAGTAGTCGGTATATTTGGCCAGCACGTTTCCCCCAGTGTTGTCGATAAACTTCTCTCCCAAAAGAAAGAACTCGATAGTGAAATTTCCGACGTTTGCATCATGTTCCTAGATATTCGAGGCTTTACAACTTTTTCCGAAAACCGTAAACCAGAAGAGATAGTTGATTTCCTGAACGTTCTCTTTGATTTTATGATCGAAATAGTCAATAACAACAATGGAATCATTAATAAATTCCTCGGAGACGGCTTTATGGCCATCTTCGGAGCCCCCATTTCAGATGGAAGAGGATCTCAAAACGCTGTCAAAGCAGCCCAGGAAATTATTGCTAGAGTAGAAGAAGAAAGCGAAGCGGGTAATATCCCAAAAATTGGAGTCGGAATTGGTCTTCACGCCGGAAAAGCCGTCACCGGAAGTATTGGCTCTCGCTTACGTAAAGAGTACACAGTTATCGGAGATGTAGTCAACGTAGCTGCCCGAATCGAGCAACTCAACAAACAATTTTCTGCGAAACTCTTAGTTTCAGAAGAAGTTTGGCAAGCGGTTTCCGATAAAGTTGAGAAAGCGGATTGCTTGGGAGAAGTTCCCGTGAAGGGACGAGATGTTCCGGTTAAGGTTTATAAGCTGAGCTAGGTTTTTGATCTAGCGGAAGTTATAGCACTTCTCAGATCAGTTGATTATCGCGCCAAGAATTGAGGAGAAACACTGGTATTGGGTTATAAAGAGGAAAACAGGCTTTTTCTTAGACAAAAGAATAACATCATAATCGCATAAATATAGGTAGCTGGCTCTGGAACAACGGCAAAAGCTGTGTTAATGCCATATTTATTGGCAAGAAAAGAGCCTACATTATTAAGTTCATCATTAACAAGTGCTCGATCAAAAACAATCACCTCTGCAATGCCACCATTAAAATGCCGTGCGCCACTACAGCAGGTGTTGTCGCCTCCTACTTGTAAGGTTCCACCAACAATGGAAGCATTCGTTCTATCGCTAGTCCCTTGTAATACTCCATCGAGAAAAGCCTCAGAGTGAATTGTTTTGGAACCCTGAGCAGCATCATTTTGATCGCCAATACCTGTGAAAATATGAAAATTACCATCGTTATGTGATAAATTGAATCCAATTTCATTTCGAGAAGATCCTACTCCGCCATAAGCCCATACAGTTCGATCTGGAGTACCAGTTTGTCCGCCCCCTGTATAAAAAGATACTCGTTGTGTGGAAGCCGATCCAGAAACAATTTGTCTATTGGCAGAACCAGCATCTGTATCTTGGGCATCTTTGCGAAACACTACAAACATAGTAATATCATTTTCTCCTATAGAGAAAGAGGAATCTAAGCGATCACTTCCACCATCAAAATCAATAAAAGCAAGATTATTACTACCTGCTCCCGATGATTGGAAAACAGGATCACTACTAGCAGAAGCATTTTGATTATTGCCACTTAAGTCTTGCCAACTTGGGACAACTGAACCATTACTAGGTTGGCTGCTGTTGCCATTTATATTTGAAGCATCAAAATGAACCTGTAAACCGCTAGTAACAGGTAAAGCATAGATAGGTATTCCGAATAATATAACAACAACAAGAAGTAACTTCATCATATTGTTTCTTTCTAGTTAGAGATATTTATAAAATAAACTATTATTTATATTTATGTTAGGGTCTATTTTAGATATGTCCTAGTTTACAAAATTAAAACAAAAATTTCAAATATAACATTTCGTTATCAATGGTTGGATCATTAAAGTTTTGTTTTGAAATTGTTACTATTATTACGATTGCTATGTTTTTTGTTGGATTTTAAAATTTTATATTATATGCTTTTTTAAAAAACTTGTGGCAGACGTGATTTTAGCGAATAAAAATAAGGGCTTGAGGAATTTTGGGTAAATAAAAGAAGTGAAAACAAAAATGGGCCAAAGAAGTTATCAATTCCTTAATCAAAAAATTTTCTAGGTGAGCAAAGAATGCGCAAGGCTAGTGCAAAATATGCACGGCAAACGAAAATTAAAGCCTCTTTCTTTTTATCTAAAGCAATAGCGTGAAAAAAACAATCGCTCTTCTCTCTTTATTCTTCCTAGGTTTCAGATTGTCCCATTTGTTTTTTTTAGCGAATGGCACACCTCTTGCATTAACTATTATTTGTGTGGTTAAAGAAACCAAAACAAAGACAAGTAGTTATAACCAAAAAGGAGCCTAGTATGAAAAAGCTAGTTACTTTCGTTGCACTTGCAGGATTATTGCCGATTTCTCTATTTTCTCAAAGCTGTGACAATGATTCTTATTCTCGGCAGGTTAATCCTCGGCAGGCTAAATTGGAAAAACAATATTTTAGAGGAAAAACTCGTTATGCCCCTATTCAAAATCAGTATAACCAAAGGAATAATTCCTCTTACAACCACTCTTCGTACAATAGAAATGTAACCAAAGAATATACCTTGCTTTTCTCTAATTTTGAAGCGCCTTATTATCGCCAAAGAGTTCAGAATACTCTTGCTCAAGTTGGCAATTCTCGCAATGTTCAAGTTCTCGGAAGGCTTCAAAATTCTGGTCGTGGCTATGCGGTTAAGCTTAGAGTAACCTCAAAAAGACAAAATGAAAACACATTGGTTCAAACTCTTCTTACAGGGTCTTTTAACAAACAAGGAATTTCTGTCCGAGTAAATGATCTCCGAGGAAATATCATTCAGATTCAGAATGTCTCCAAACGTTATAATGGTAAAAATTCTCAGAGCCATAATTCTCGAAACTACAATTCTCGAAAATACAATTCTCGAAACTACAGATAATCCATAATCTGAAGTGATCCCTTAGATAAACCTCACAAATTCAACAGACTCAACAGACGCTTGCTTTTTCAAGATGAAAAGCAAGCGTCTGTTGCGTAGTAAAATAAACTCCGCATAGTTTTTCTCCTCAGAAGATGCTCTAGGTAAACGGTTTTAGAAAGCGATGATCAAAAACCGTTTCAATCAAACCTCCCCCTCCCTCACATTACTTTATCTTGAACATTGGCCCAAGAAATGATCGATGCTGTTATTATTATATTTTTTGTTGAATTTTAAGCTTTACTATTATAGTATATAGCAATGATATATTGTGCTTATTCTCTTTTTAAGAAGCTATATTTCGAGGGAAATGTAAATGAAAACTTCTATATTGTTGCTTGTCGCTGCTTTAGTCGCTATTCCTTGCCAAGCAACTCAACTAACTTTTCAACAAGGCGATGGTTCTGCTTTTTCTAATACAGATGCTGCTCGCTTAGCCAGTTTTGATCCTAATGCTAATTTTGGTGGCGATGTTCTTTTGAACACAGATGGGGCAGAGGCAAGTGCTACGCAAATGTTTTTGATTCGCTTTTCTGATATGTTCGGAGGAGCTAATGGACAAATTACATCAGGATCTACCATCAACAGTGCTTCATTAACTTTTACAAGTAATGGTAATACTTCTCCATCTACTCATAATATTTACCAAGTATTCACAAATTGGAATGAGAACACTGTTACCTTTAATAACTTTAATACTGTGCCTGGAGTTAATTACGCGAGCACTCCGGCAGGTAGTTTTGTTCCCAACTCATTAATAAGTGCTATAGATATTACTAGTGCTGTTCAAGCATGGAGTAGTGGGGCAACAAACTTAGGTCTTATTCTCTTTAACTCTACAGGTGATGGATATCAAGTTCATAGTGACGATGCTTCCACACAATCACTTCGTCCTTTGTTGACAGTAGATTTTGAGGAAGTTGTCGCTGTTCCTGAGCCTGGAACCGCTCTCCTCTGTTTGCTAGGATTTTTGATTGGCGGAGTTAGTTATAAAAAACGTAGCTAGTTATTGAGTCTTTTAGTTTATGGATCACCACTCAACCCAAACGGTGATCCACATAAAAAACCTACCCCACTCAGTCCCTCGAAAAACGGTTTCAGCTATGTCTTTTACATATCCCTACTCGGAAATCCGAGCAAAATAATAGAGAGGTTGATGTGTGTTTTCGCTTACGGTATAGTAACCTTTGCCTTTTGCATCAAAACAAATAGCTTCTCCTTGGGGTTCATATTCCAGGGGAATGCTGTAAGGCTGTGTACTGAAAACCTCTTCCCACAAATCAAATCTCTGAGAGCGTTGCCAAATAAAAGCGTTGAAGTAACCGCGCACAATAATCTCGTCGCGTGTGGGAGAAATATCTCCTCCGACAACCGCTGCCCAAGGAATATCGCCCTTGTATTTCATCGTAAGAACGGCAGGGTTCTTATCGCTAATTTTTACTGTATAGACCCGAGAAGGAATATCTCGCTTTGTCACTATATAGATATCACTGTTTTTGGGATCTACCATCAATACTTCCGAATCATGTGCTTGATCAGGGTAGTGCAAAGTGATCTTCTCCACTCCTTCTAAGTTCATTTCAACCGGAGCTTGGTTAATATTAACCTTGGGTTCTTTCACTCGGTAAACAACGATAGAGGAGCGTTTTTGGGCATTATCCCCAATGTCTCCAATATAAAGATAGCTCTCTCCCGCCACGGGACCAGGACCGATGGCAATATCTTCCCAATCAATAGCCTGAGCGCCTACCAAGTTATAGATGCCAAGATGTTTGCCGCTGGTACTCAGGGCAAAAACCCGAGGCGTATCTCCTGAATCGTTATGAGCCCATAAAACCTTCGTTTGGGTGCGACTAGCGACCAAGCCAGAAATTTCTGTAAGTAAGCCAGACTCCACAATTCCACTTTTCTTGGGAGCTTGAAAGACAGGCCCTTGAGCCATAGCTGAAGAAAGTACCAGTAAAACCATCATAGTAAAATAAGAATAACGCATTTTTTTTCTCCCGACCTAGACCATTGATTAAATATTATAAAAGACCAAAATAACAAAAAAGAGATTTTAGAGAAAGAAATTTTTCGTTCATTCTTCAACATTACTTTTGATAGAATTGTTTTTCACGATAAAAATGTAATAAAACTTCAGAACTAGAAATAAAGATATTATTATGCCGAGAATTCAATTTTTTGAGCTGGAAGATTTAGAGTGGTTTCCGAAAGTATTTCGCAACTATATGACCGACTACTTGCAATTCTTTTTCTCTAAGTTTAAACTTTACAACCCGATTATTCCTGTTTTGAAAGAAGCTCTGAGCAAAAGCCGCCGGAGTTGCATTATTGATTTGTGCTCAGGAGGCTCTGGCCCTATTTTAGAAATTGGCAAAGGGCTAGTGGAAAATGATAGCGCCATCGAGATTTTCTTAACAGATAAATATCCCAACTTAGATCAATTTCAATGTATAGAGAAACAGTCAGAGGGAAGAGTTCGGCATATCAAAAAATCTGTCGATGCTGTGAATATCCCGGATGAAATTTATGGCTTTAGAACATTGTTTACAGCACTACATCATTTTCCGCCTCATACCGCAAAAAAGATTTTAGAGGATGCTATCGACAAGACGGCCCCTATTGCTATTTTCGAGATCACAGATAAAAGAATACGCACTTTCTTGCTGGTTTTACTCTCGCCTTTTTTAGTTTTACTTTGCACTCCTTTTATTAAGCCTTTTCAATATAAAAGGCTCCTCTTAACTTACATTTTACCTTTTATTCCTCTGTTTGTTTGCTTTGATGGAATAGTTTCTATATTCAGGACATACTCTCATGCTGAATTGGAAAAGTTAATTTCCAATTTAAAGGCAAACGATTATCAATGGGATATCGATTATCGTAGTGGTCTTTTTGGCAGCAGAGTAACCTATATTGTCGGACTACCTGGATAACTTCAGGATATTTTATAATAAGATGCTAGGGATTTGTTCTTAGATATTTAAATACTAGTTTGGTAAGTAGAAATTTCTCTTAAATAACAGTTGTCTTAATATGGAGTTCTGAAAAAAACTTGCAGCAATAACGGAGATTTGTGATAATAGGTTTTACTAGTTTTTTTCCAAATATACAATATTAAGACAATTGTTATTTACTAAAGGAGATGATTGTGAATAAATTGTTTTTTTCAGGATTAGTTTTCCTTTTTTTATCTACTTTGTCAGCTAACCCCATTTCTGTAAGTGATTTACAACTGTGGCTAGATGCAACAGATGATTCAACTGTTTTAGATGCAAATGGTTTCAATCCATCAGATAGTAGTTTTAACGGAGTAGTGCGGGAATGGAAGGATAAAAGCAGCAACAATATCACTGCGACAGCTTCTGTTGGTGCTACTTACTCTGCCACAGATATGAACGGCAGAGCTACTCTTGGTTTTATTAACGCCAGTAGTTCTGAGCAATATAATTTAAGCAATAATATAACTACCTCTTCTGAAACCATTTTCATTGTGACAAGAATGTTCGACAATGGTAACAATAGAGGAGCTTGGCTTGGGGGCAGCAGTAGTTTACTAATGAACGATGCCGATCGGTATTTTTATGGCAATACGCAGTTTATTGGCAATGGTGCAGCTCCTACAGTGGATACTATTTTGACGGTAACTCGGAGCAGTGGAGGTTCGGTAAACATATTGGAAAATGGCATTTCTGTTGCAGCTAGTACTGTTTCTGGTAGCATTTCGGTAAATGAAATAGGCCAGCGCCCGGGAAGTTCCCGATTTTTCTTTGGAGAAATTAGCTCTATTCTTATATATAATCGTCTACTTGATAGCACAGAAATGAATACAGTGGGAGGTTTTCTTGAAAATCAGTTTGATATCTCTACCAGTTTTGATGCTCCTGTTCCTGCTGTACCAGAACCTTCTTCTCTTGCCCTTTTAAGCATCCTACTCTTTTGTAAAATCTTATCTATTAATACCTGTCGGTTTAAGACATAGCCAAAAGTTAGCAAACCTAGATTTAAGTTATGAGCAACGAAGTTATCTATATTTTAACATCCATTGGTGTACTTTGCACACTAGGGAGAATCTACAAGGTAGTATCCGCTAAAAGAATCTATGGTTCATCTAGCTCTCCTCATAAATTTATTGTCCAACTGCGATATGCTTATCTTCCCAGTGTTTTAAAATTCATAGCTGTCCACTACTGGTTCATAGTGTTTGATCCTTCCGAGAAGAAGTGGACAAGATGGGAAGTTTGGCAGTATTCAGATAACTACTCGGGATGGCATTTACGAAAAGATCTTTTTTCCCCTGATCGAGATGTTGATGGTGGGTATAAGTTCCATGTGGCAGAGCAATGGGAAGGAAAAGTTGCTCAGAGAATAAATGCTGTGCTGGAAGAGCCAGACGTGTATCCTTTCAAAAAAAGATATTTCTTTCTGGGCCCTAATAGCAATACGTATCCAGCTTGGGTGTTAAAAAAAGCCAAGGTTTCTTTTGACTTGCAGCCCCTGGCTATAGGCAAAGACTACACCCATAAGATTTTGGGTATGCAGCTTACGACAACGAGAACAGGTCTTCAGCTAGAAGCGTTTACCTCTCTTGTCGGTTTTAAAATAGGCTTAAAAGAAGGTGTCGAAATTCACATTCTTTTTTTGACCTTTGGGGTAGGTGTATGGCCGCCTTGTATCAAAACACCTTTTGGCCGAATAGGTTGTGGTGACTAGGAGCTAAAAACCCACGGCTACTCACGTTGATCCCCTTTCCTTTCGGGGATGTTTCAACAGCAGCTCTCTCTACCCATTCTTCTGCGAATCTTCCTTCTTTATCCTCTCCTCGACTTGAGACAATGTTTCTGTCGCCTTCTCTCGGACTAACTCGGATTCATCTTTGGCTAACGCTTGTAATGTATCTATGGGTGTGCGTTGGTTTTTAGCAACTTCTAAGCGTACTTTAAGATAAGAATCTTTTCCTAGATACTGAAGTAGATCTGTGGGGGCCAAAGGATTTTGAGCAACACGCGAGCGCACTAGCCAGTCTTTATCTTTAGCTAGGAGATCTAAACTCTTGCGGGGAGTATTTTTATTTCGAGCAACACTCAAGCGAACGTACCAAGCTGAATCTTTGCCTAAATCAATTAACACAGTGTGAGGAGTGGAGGGGTTTTCGGCGACCGACGAGCGAACATCCTGATGAAGATCTTGGGCCATTTTAGTAAGCAGTAAAGGAGGACTTTTTGAATGAAGAGCAACGAAGCTGCGAACATGTAAGTATGTATCTTTGCTGAGGATTTGTAAAATCTTGGCCGATGCATTTGGGTTTTGTGCTACCCCCATGCGAATATATTCCCAAGAATCTTTTGCTAAAGTCCTTAAAGTCGAGGGAGGTGTTCTCGGGTTTAGAGCAACCAAATAGCGAATACTGCGCGAGGGATCATGGGCTAATTTTTTTAGTATCTCTGGTGTGCTGAAAGGGTTTTTGGCAACTTTCATTCTCTCTTTTAAGGAGCTTTGAGCCTCTAGGCAAAGAAGAAGGAAAAAAGAGATCAAGAAGAAAGTTATTTTACTCATTTTTTTCTCTGGATTGATTTAGGCATGAGTGGTGTAGGCCCTATGGATTTTCTAGTGATAGAAAAATCCATAGGGAAAAGAGCTTAAGTTTTAGAATAGACTATTCGACTATTCTTCTCTTTTAAGCAATTTGGCGACATTCAATCTTCTGACAGTAATGGTGGTACCATTTTCTTGCCACTGAACTTTGTTGCCTCTTCGGACAAGAAGTTTCTTCAAACGATTGACTTTGAGATTGGGTTTTTGGGCCCAAGTAAGAGTGGCTGCTCCAGCAACATGAGGAGTGGCCATAGAAGTTCCATTGAAACTTGCATAGGAATTGCCAATGACTGTACTCAAAACATTTGTTCCAGGGGCAGCGACGAGATTATTGGCTTTGATAGAAACCAAAGAAAACTGAGAGAAAGAAGCTCGTTGATCATTTCCATCAGAAGCGGCTACTGCTAGAACATTTTTTAGAGCAGGAAAATTAGTTCCATTAACACTATTATTCTCGCAGTATTTAGCAGGGAAAGAAAGTGTACTTGAACCATTGTTTCCGGCAGCAGCAACAAATAAAACGCCTGCTTGACCAGCCTTTTTTATGGACTCGTAAAGTGCTGCGGAAAAACCTCCGCCTCCCCAGCTATTGCTGAGTACTTTTGCGCCGTTAGCTACAGCATAATCAATACACTTGATAGCATCAGCGGTAGATCCACTTCCACTTCCACTCAAAAATTTACAAGCCATAACTTGAGCTTTCCAACAAACCCCAGCTACTCCTACACCGTTATCACCAACTCCAGCAATTGTTCCTGCACAATGAGAACCATGATTGTTATCATCTAGAGGATCTCCGCTGTTGTTGATCCCGTTGAATCCATGAATATCATCAATAACACCGTTATCATCATCATCAACTCCAGGTTGGCCGTTTTTCTCTTCTTCATTGACCCACATATTGGCTTGGAGATCTTCATGGTTGTAGTCTACACCTGTGTCAATAACACAAACTACGATGGAAGAGGCATCAACGCGAACATCCCATGCTTTGGGAGCTTTGATATTTTTCATTCCGGCAAGTCTGCCGAAATCAGGATCGTTAGGAGTTTTCTGAGTATGAACAATATAGTTTGGTTCAGCATACTCAACGTTAGGGTCTTGTAAAATGCTCTCTAAAGAAGCTTGGATATTATCAGATACTTTAACTCGGTAACAACTTCCTTCTATAGGAAGCTTTTCCATTTCACTAGTGGCAACGCTTAGAGTGCTAATGCCCGCTTCTTTGAATTTTACAATAATCTCTTGATCGACGTAAGGAGCTTGGTTTAGCATATTATTTGCTTTTTCAAAAGCAGATACTTCTTGGCTAATAGCCAATGGAGCAGATAAAAGTAAGCTCGCAATTAAAAAGAAAAAAAGTTTCTTCATACAATGACCTCATTGGTAAAAGGGTAAAAATAGGTCCCAATATCTTTTGTTAAAGGATTAAGAAATGGGTACCAAAGTCTTCTAATATATCAGATAGTGAAAGAATTGCAACTAGAATTTGGAAGGAAGTATTTCGTGCAAATTCTAGCTGTTAATGGTATTATAAATTCAAATTATACTTGTAATGCAAATAAGAAAAAAAGATGACTTTCCTAAAAGGAGTTCAAGTGAATTTATATCGTTTGCTTCACCACTCGGCCAAAAATGTTCCTAACCACACGGCTTTACTTGGCTCAAATGAGAAGTCATTGTCTTATTCTGACTTGCAGAAAGTAGTCGAAGGAGTTTCAGAAAAATTAAGAAGCTTAGGAATAGGCCGTAACGACAGAGTTGCTATCGTTATGCCAAATGGTATTGAGATGGCAAGTGCTTTTCTAGGAGTGTCTGTCTGTGCTACGAGTGCTCCGCTAAATCCTCGCTATCGGAAAAAAGAACTGATCTTTTTCTTAAAAGACCTTCAGGCAAAATTAGTGATTGTCGGAGAGGGATTGGATTCCCCGGTGGAAGAGGTAGCAAAAGAGCTGTCTATTCCTATTTGGAAATGGCCGGAAAAAATAAGCAGGAATACCAAAGAAGCTTTCAAAATTGACTTTGCAGAAGAAGAAGATATCGCTTTGGTTTTACATACGTCAGGAACTACTTCTCGCCCAAAAATAGTTCCTTTAACTCATGAAAATATCTGCTCTTCGGCCAAACATATCAGAGAAACATTAGCTTTGAGTAATAGAGACCGCTGCTTGAATGTGATGCCTCTATTTCATATTCATGGTTTGATGGGTTGCTTGCTTTCCTCTCTCTTTGCGGGAGCAAGTGTTGTTTGTACCGAAGGATTCAACGGAAGCCATTTTTTTGACTGGTGGTCAAAGTATCGTCCCTCCTGGTACTCCGCTGTACCAACGATGCACCAAGCGATTTTACAGAGAACAGAGCAATATGAAAATTTAATAAAAGAGCACCCTTTACGTTTTATCCGCTCCTCCTCAGCCTCTCTACCTCCGGCAGTATTGGAAGATTTAGAGAAAAAGCTTTTGGCTCCGGTAATAGAATCCTATGGAATGACGGAAGCCTCTCACCAGATGACGAGCAATCCTTTGCAAGGAAAACGCAAACCTGGCTCGGTGGGTTTGAGTGCTGGGCCTGAAGTGGTTATTTTAGACCCCGACGGAGAAATTTTACCCTTTGGGTTTACCGGAGAAATTTCCATTCGAGGGAGTAATGTAACTCATGGATATGAGAGCAATCCAGAGGCTAATAATCAGGCGTTTTCCCGAGGGTGGTTTCGCACGGGTGACCAAGGTTTTTTAGATTCGGAGAGCTATTTATTCATCAATGGACGGCTTAAAGAAATCATTAATCGCGGAGGAGAAAAGATTTCTCCTCGGGAAGTCGATGAAGTTCTTTTAGAACACCCGAGCATTGCTCAGGCTGTTACCTTTGCTTTTCCTCATGAGCAATTAGGAGAAGAAGTCGCCGTAGCCGTTATTCTCTCTGAGCCGATAAAGGAAAGGGAAATCCAGGAATTTGCCGCTCTTCATCTAGCTGACTTTAAGATCCCCCGTAAAGTGGTTATTGTCGATGAAATTCCTAAAGGCCCGACAGGGAAACTTCAACGAATCGGTTTAGCGAAGAAGCTAGGAGTGTCTTTCTCGGAAGAGAAAAATCTGATGGAGGTGGAGAGAGTAGCTCCTCAAACAAAAGAGCAAGAACAACTTTGGCAAATTTGGTCGCAAGTTCTTCGTTTAGAAAGCTTTGGTATCTATGATAACTTCTTTCTCTTGGGGGGCGACTCTATTTTGGTCAACCAAGTTATCATCCGAGTTTTTTCCGATATGAGCAAACATCTTTCTTTTTTAGACTTTTTTGACCAACCAACCATTGCCGAGATTTCCCTTCTCTGGAAAGAAAAAAAGGGAGGGGAGCTTTTACCTCCCATTTTACCGAGCGCTTCTAGTTTAAAAGAGTCACTTTCTAGCGCTCAGGAAAGACTTTGGTTTCTTCATCAACTAAACCCCGACCTAACCATCTATAATCGTCTTTTGTTTCTCTCCTTAGACGGTCGGTTGAATCTCTCTTTTCTGGAAAAATCTCTTCAAGATATAATCTATAAACATGAAATCTTACGAACGACTTACCAAATGGAAAATGGGCCTTTAGAATACTCCCTTTTAGGAAAAAATTATTTTCTCTTAGAGCAAGAGGATTTTTCTCACTTGCTCCCAGCCCAACAAAACGAGCAAGTTTTAGAAACAGCTCAAAAAGAAAGCCAAAAAACTTTTGACCTGAGCAAGGGTCCTATCATAACTGGCAAAGTTGTGATTTTAGAAAAAGAGAAGCATATCCTCTTTCTGACCATTCATCATATCGCCTTTGATGGATGGTCAGAAAGTGTTTTCTTGAGAGAAATGGCAAAAGCTTACACTTTTTACGAAGAAGAAACTCTATCTAAAGAAACTGTCTCTCTGGAAAAACTTCCCTTCCAATACAAAGACTTTGCTTCTTGGCAAAATCAAGTTATGGCGGGGGAAAGCATGAAAAACCACATCCATTACTGGACAAAGCAACTAGCTAACTTGACGACTCTTGATTTACCCAACGATCTTCCTCGCCCTTCTTCTCTTTCCTACCAGGGAAAAAGAAAAAACTTTCGTTTATCTCTTGCTTTAAGTCAGAAGATAAAAAAAGTAGGACAAAAAGAACAAGCAACACTCTTTATGAGTCTCTTGGCTAGCTTTCAGGCTTTTCTCCATCGTTATAGTGGGCAAAAAGATATTGCTGTAGGTGTACCTGTAGCCAACCGAAGGCAAGCAGAGATAGAAAATTTAATTGGTTGCTTCATTAATCCACTGGTCATAAGAGTGTATCCTGAAGAAGATGACTCTTATCTTGATATTCTAAAAAAGACAAGAAGGGTTGTCATGGAAGCACAGGAGCATCAAGATTTACCTTTCGAAAGAGTGGTGAATGAGCTACAGCCCAAACGGGACTTAAGCCGCCATCCTCTATTCCAAGTGCTCTTTCAGTTGCGTAATTATCCCAAACAAAAGGTTTCTTTAGGGAATTGCTCTATCGAAAGTTTTCCTTTCTCTAGTTTGAGTACAGACTTAGATTTAATGTTTGATGTGACAGAAGAAAAAGAGGGATTACTTTGTTTTTGGAAATACAATTCTGACTTATTCACAGAGCATTTTATCGAAAGGATGATCGATCATTTTCAAATTTTGCTAGAGAGAATGGTTTCTTCGCCTAACGAAAAAATCAATACTTTGCCCATACTAACAAAAGAAGAAGAAGAGAAGATAATTCAGTGGAATCGGACAGAAACAAATTACCCTAAAGATAAGAGTATTTCTCAAATATTTGAAGAGCAAGTAAAGAAAACACCTCAGGGGATAGCTTTGAGTTTGAAAGGGAAAACTCTAAGCTACAAGCAATTGAACGAAAAAGCCAATCAACTTGCCCATACTTTAATAGAGGAAAAGGTTTCTCTCGAAAAAGCAGTGGGAGTTTTAATGAATCGATCTATCGATTTGATTGTTAGTATCCTAGCAATTTTAAAGGCGGGAGGAGCTTATGTTCCCATAGATCCCAATTACCCTATAGAGAGAATTAAGTATATCATAGAGAAAACGGGCATTGAGATTGTTCTAGCTTCTTCTTCTTTTTCTTCTTCTTCTTCTTCTCAAGAAAAAGATTGGAAGGATCTCTCTCGCAAAATATTATTTTTAGATCAAACGGATATATCTTCTCGATCAGAAAACCTTCCTCTTGTTATTTGTCCCAAAAATCTAGCCTATATAATTTTTACCTCTGGGTCAACGGGCAAGCCAAAAGGAATTGGAGTAGAGCACCAGTCAGTCGTTCGTCTCGTCCAAAATACCAACTATATCACGATTCATTCTGACGATGTCTTCGCTTATGCAGGCTCCCCTTCTTTTGATGTTTCGACTTTTGAAATTTGGGGTGCCCTTCTTAACGGAGCCAAACTCGTTATTATTTCCCAGGATGATCTTTTACAGCCAGAGCAGTTTGCAAAAATTTTGAGAGAAGAAAAGGTAAGCATTTTGTGGTTAATGGCGGGGCTCTCTAACCTTTTTACCGAGCAAAAAATCTCTATTTTTGAGTCTCTTAAGTATTTCCTGGTGGGAGGAGAAAAGCTTTCTTCTCATCACATGAATAAAATCCGGCAAGAGTATCCCTGTTTAAATATTCTCAATGGCTATGGTCCTACCGAAAACACGACCTTTAGCACAACTTTTGCTATCGAAAAAATATTTACAAAAGATATTCCTATTGGTAAGCCCATCGCTAATTCTCAAGTGTATGTGCTCAACGATAGTTTAGAGCACGCTCCGGTAGGAGTAATGGGAGAGATTTGGGTTAGTGGAGATGGAGTTGCACGAGGGTACCACAATGACCCAGGAAGAACAGCGGAAAGGTTTCTTCCTCATCCTTTTTCTCAAAAGCCCGGAGCGAGGATGTACAAAACAGGAGATCTGGGACGTTATCTTCCGGGCGGTAATATTGAGTTTTTGGGCCGAGCTGATCATCAAGTAAAGGTGCGAGGTTTTCGGATCGAGTGTGGAGAAATTGAGAACTGCTTATCTCTGTATCCTTTAGTTAGTGATGCTGCTGTAGTCGTAACAGAGAGAAATCAGGAAAAGACTCTAGTTGCTTTCTTTACGGGAAGTGATACCTCCCTGGAAGAGTTAAATTTACATTTGCAAAAGCACCTCCCTGATTATATGGTGCCGTCTCGTATTGTTTTCCTCGAATCTTTTCCTTTTAATACCAATGGAAAAATAGATCGCCGTGCTTTAGTGGAAGAAGCTCAGTCTTATGAGCCTAAAACTCAGTCAATGTTTTCTCTCCCGACAACTCCCCAAGAACAAATTTTATTGGAAATATGGCAAAGTGTTTTAGGAACAGAAAAAATCAGTGTTCATGACAGTTTTTTTTCTTTAGGAGGAAGCTCTCTTCTTGTTACCAAGATGGCCCACCAAGTACAAAAAATTATGGGAAAAGAAATTCCATTGCACCTAATCTTTCAATTTCCCACGATAGCAAAGCTAGCGAATTATCTAAAATCAGATGACCACCAAGCAGAGAAAATTCCTAGAGTAAAACAAAAAGAATATCCTCTTTCTTTGGCCCAAAAAAGATTGTGGTTTTTAACTAAACTGGAGCCTGAAAGCCTTTTCTATAATATATTTTTAACTAAATTATTTCTGGGTAAGTTGAATATCGATGATTTAAAAATAGCTTTTCAAACTAGCATACAACACCAAGGCTCTTTACGAACTCGATTTGTCGAAAAAGACGGGCTACCTTACCAGGAAATTATCTCCATTTCTGATTCTAATTGGGACTTACAGTGCTATGACTTAAGTGCATTTGCCTTTTCTAAACAAGAACAAGAGCAAGAGGTCGAAAAAATTATCCGCGAAGAAACTCAAAGACCTTTTCCGCTGGAGGAAGCTCCTTTAATGCGCGCAGCACTGATTAAGTTGCACGAAGAAAAGCATGTTCTTCTAATTAATATGCACCATATTATTACCGATGAATGGTCAATTTCTATTCTTTGGAAAGAGTTGACTTTGTTTTACAATGCTTTACAGCAAGGAGACAAACTTAGCTCTTCTCCCCTTCCTATCCAATACACCGATTTTAGTATTTGGCAACACCAACAATTAGAAAAAATTGCCTTACAAGAGCAAAAAAAATATTGGGTAGATCAATTTTCAGGAAAAATTCCCATTCTAAATCTTCCGATATACCAGCCTCGGCCAAAAAGGCAAAATTATTTGGGAGAGAGAATATCCCTAAGTTTAGGTAATGAAGTTTCCCAGGCCATTCAAGAGTTAGCTCGTCAAGAAAATGTCACCACTTTTATGACTTTTTTAGCCTCCTGGATTCTCCTTCTTAGTCGCTACAGCGGACAAAAAGAGATTATAGTAGGAACACCCATTTCTGATAGACGGCACAATCAAACAGAGAATCTAATCGGCTTTTTTATCAATACTTTAGCTTTGCGAATTAATCTTTCAGGTGATTCTACTTTTTTTGAGCTACTGCAACGAGTAAGAGAAACCTGTCTAGAAGCCTATGAACATCAGGACTATCCTTTTGAGCAGTTAGTCGAAGTGATTAATCCTCCTCGCGACACCAGTCGGCATCCCCTTTTTCAAGTTATGTTTAGTATGTTAGAAACATCTTCTGAAGAGGCACTATGGAAAGGGATAGAAGTAAAAAATATTCCTCCTAAAGTGGAAACTTCGAAGTTTGATTTAACCCTATACGTAAGAAGAGAAAAAACTCACTTTACCCTTAATCTAGAATATAGCACTTCTCTTTTTAGAAGATCTTTCATAGAGAGTATGCTCCATCATTTTCAAATTTTACTTCATGGTATTACCACTACTCCAAATCAAAAAATCTACACTTTTCCCATACTAACAAAAGAAGAAGAAGAGAAGATAACCCAGTGGAGCAAAACGACAACCAATTACCCCAAAAATAAAACTATTCATCGGCTTTTCGAAGAACAGGTCATAAAAACTCCTCTTTCCATTGCTTTGAGTATGAAAGGTAGAACCCTGAGCTACCAGCAACTGAACGAAAAAGCGAATCAACTCGCCCATACTCTAAGAGATGAGCAGGTTTTTCCTGAAAAAACAGTGGGGATTTTAATGGATCGCTCTATTGAATTAATCATTAGTATGTTAGCTATTTTAAAAGCAGGAGGAGCCTATGTTCCCATTGATCCAAATTATCCATTAGAAAGAATTAAGTATATTATTGAGAAAACAGGCATTGAGATTGTTCTGGCATCTTCTCCGCTAAAAAAAGATTTAGCGGAGGCTAGTTTTGTTCCCAAAATGTTCTTCTTAGATAAACTTGTTTTATCTGCTCGAATAGAGAATCTTCTCCCACTTGTTTATCCTAAGAATCTGGCCTATATAATTTTTACCTCTGGCTCAACTGGTAAACCAAAAGGAGTTGGAGTAGAGCACCAGTCGGTCATTCGTCTCGTTAAAAATACTAATTTCATTACTATTGAGCCTAATGATGTCTTGGCTTATGCTGGCTCTCCTTCTTTTGATGTTTCTACCTTTGAAGTTTGGGGTGCCCTTCTCAATGGAACCAAACTTGTCATTATTTCCCAGAACGATCTTTTACATCCAGAGCAGTTTGTAAAAATTTTGAGAGAAGAAAAGGTCAGTATTCTGTGGTTGATGGCCGGACTCTGTAATCTTTTTGCGGAGCAAAAAATCTCTGTTTTCGAGTCTCTTAAGTATTTTCTGGTGGGAGGAGAAAAGCTTTCTTTTCGTCACATAAATAAAATCCAGCAAAAGTATCCCAATGTAAAGATTCTCAATGGCTATGGTCCTACTGAAAACACTACCTTTAGCACTATTTATGCTATCGAGAAAATATTTACAAAAGATATTCCCATTGGTAAGCCAATAGCTAATTCTCAAGTGTATGTGCTCAATGATAATTTAGAACATACTCCAGTAGGAGTGATAGGAGAGATCTGGGTTAGTGGAGATGGAGTCGCTCGAGGTTACTACAATAACCCCAATGGAACAGCAGAAAGGTTCTTACCTCATCCTTTTTCTCAAAAGTCGGGAATGAGGATGTATAAAACAGGAGATTTGGGGCGCTATCTTCCTGATGGTAATGTTGAGTTTTTGGGCCGAGTTGATCATCAAGTAAAAATACGTGGTTTTCGAATTGAGTGTGGGGAAATTGAGAACTGTTTATCTCAGCATTTTTTGGTCAGTGATGTTGCTGTTGTTGTGATAGAGAAAAACCAAGAAAACACTTTAGTCGCTTTCTTTACAGGGAATAAAGCTTCCATCGAAGATTTATTCCTACATCTGAAAAAATACCTTCCTGATTACATGATTCCTTCTCTTATTGTCCATGTCGAATCTTTTCCTTTCAATTCTAATGGAAAAATAGATCGTCGGGCTTTAGTGAAAGAAGCTCAATCTTATAAGCCTAAAGCCCCATTAAAGTTTTCTCTTCCCAGAACTCCCCAGGAACAAATCTTGTTGGAAATATGGGAAAGTGTTTTAGGAATAGAGAGAATTAGCATTCATGAAAACTTTTTCTCTTTAGGCGGTAGCTCCTTGTTGGCGATAAAAATGGTTCATCGAATTCAACAAGTTATGGGAAAGGAAATGCCCGTTCATTTAATTTTCGAATATCCTACGATAGAAGGGATCGCAAATTATTTAGAGCAAGATAACCATAAAATAGATATTATCCCCAGGATAGAACAGGAAAAATATCCTCTTTCTCTAGTCCAAAAAAGACTATGGTTCTTGTCTAAACTGGAGCCGGAAAATCCTTCCTACAACATGTTTTGGGCTAAACTTTTCCTAGGAAGATTGGATATAAATAATCTAAAAGAGGCTTTTAATGCTATCTTAAAGCGTCAACAGTCTCTAAGAATTCAGTTTTTTGAGGAGGAAGGGATACCTTCTCAAAAAATAATCTCTTCTTTGAACTTGGATTTATCTTGTTTAGATTTTACGGTATATGACAAATCAGAGCGAAAAGAAAAGATAAATGAAGCTATTGATAGAGAAACTCAAAAAGCTTTTGATTTGGAAAAAGATCCTTTAGTGCGAGCAGCATTGATAAAGTGGGAAGAAGAAAAGTACATCCTCGTTTTAACTATACACCATATTATTAGCGATGGTTGGTCCATGTCGATTCTTTGGAAAGAATTGGTTTTAGCTTACAATGCTCTCTTAGAAAAGGAAGAACCTACCTTCTCTCCTCTTTCTATTCAATATTCTGACTACAGCATTTGGCAGCAAAAATTACTCCAGCAGCCTTTCTTTAAAGAGCATGAATTATTTTGGAAGGAAAGATTTTCGGGGACTATTCCTACCCTTCATCTTCCTACATATCAGCCCAGACCAAAAATGCAAAAGCACAGTGCGGGTAATGTTTATTCTATTTTTGATGAGGGGCTATTTGCCCAAATAAAAAATATTTCCCAAGAAAACAGCGCCACTGTCTTTATGGTCTTGTTGACGGCTTTTCACATTCTACTTAATCGTTATAGCGGCCAAAAAGATATTGTTATTGGTATTCCTGTTGCCAACCGTGACCAGCAAGAGCTTGAGGGCCTAGTTGGTTTTTTTATTAATAATTTAGCTTTGAGAATAGATCTTTCTCAGGAACTTTCCTT
The DNA here is from genome assembly GCA_029260735.1 of Planctomycetota bacterium. Lineage (GTDB taxonomy): Bacteria > Planctomycetota > Uabimicrobiia > Uabimicrobiales > Uabimicrobiaceae > JAJDCR01. The sequence goes on along the minus strand of JAJDCR010000089.1, from coordinate 58,185 downwards.
TCTTGAGGCTCTGGCAGAAGTTCGTCAGGTATGGATTAATGCTTACGAACACCGAAGCTATCCTTTTGAGCGATTAGTGGAGGTATTAAATCCTCCTAGAGATACGAGTCGAAATCCTCTTTTTCAAGTTTTCTTTAACATGTTAGACTTAGAGGGAGTGGAAGAACAACTAAAAGGAATTGTTGCTTCTGACTTTCCTTGCTCTGTCCAGTTTTCTAAATTTGACCTAACTTTATATATAAAAGTAAAGGATCAGGTTCAGTTACATTTTTGCTACAACAATACATTGTTTAAGCAAGAGACTATAGCCCAAATGGCCGAGCACTATCAAAACTTAGTCCAAGATATTATCGCAAATCCTCAAGAAAAAATTAGCCACTTTGAAATCTTAACGGACAAAGAAAAAAGGAAAGTGCTCTGCTCGACAGAAAGCCACAAGCACAATTTTAAGGAAGAGCGAACGATTGAGGAAATGTTTATTGCTCAGGCGAACAAAACTCCCCAGGATTTAGCAGTAGTCTATGCAGGGAAGTCATTAACTTACGAGCAACTTAATGAACAAAGCAATCAGTTAGCCCATTACCTAGCGAAAAAAGGAGTAAAAGAAGAAACTCTGGTCGGAATTGCTTTTGATAATCCCCTAGTAACTTTTATCGCCATTTTAGCGACGATGAAAGCGGGAGGAGCTTTTGTTCCTCTAGATCCAGAGCATCCTCAAAAACGTTTGCATTTGATGCTAGACGATTTACAACTCCCCATAATTATAACAACAGAAGAGCACCAAGAAAAATTCTTCCTGGAAGAAAAAGGTGAGCTCATCTGCTTGGATTTAGAAGAAAGAGTAATTTTTCTAGAATCACGAGAAGATATTTTCAGGCGAAAAAAAGAAGAAAGCTTGGCCTACTGTCTTTTTACTTCGGGCTCTACGGGAAAGCCCAAAGGAGTACTTGTCGAACATCGGCATCTAAAAAACGGTATTCTTGCTGTGATGAAACGGTACCAGATTACAGAAAAATCTGAAAAATCTGGCTATGCTGTATTCCAACCTTTTACAGTTGATGCGGGAATGTCTTTATACTTTCCTGCTATTCTAACGGGAGGAAAAGTGCATCTGTTTTCTCAAAAATCTCTTTTGGACCCACCCAAGTTACGAGAGTATTTTCAGGCTGAGAAAATCGATTATATGAAAATAGCTCCTTCTCACTTGATGACTCTTCTAAGTTTTTCGAAAGAGATACGCCCCAGACAAACTTTGATATTAGTGGCGGAAGCGACATACCGCAGAGCTCTCGAAGAAATATTAAAAATAGAGGACTGCCAAATTTATAATCAATATGGGGCTACTGAAACCAGTGTTGGGGTCTTAGTGCACCCTGTAAGCAAAAAAGATTTACAATACGAAGTTCTTCCTCTAGGACAACCGATTACTAATGTAGAAGTTTTTATTTTAGACGACAACTTACAAATCGTTCCCCTGGGAGTGGCTGGCGAAATATGCTTAGCAGGATCTCAAGTAGTTCGGGGTTATTTAAACAATGAGCTAACAAAAGAAAAGTTTATTAACAATCCTTTTTCACAAGCAAAAGACGCAAGAATGTATAAAACAGGAGATATGGGGAAATATACATTCGAAGGAGAAATAATATTTTTAGGTCGTAAAGACGATATCGTGAGCATTAGGGGTTTTAATGTTGCTTGTGGTGAAGTAGAGACCGTTTTAAAGAAGCATCAAGAGATTGAAAATACAGTCGTGTTATCCAGGCAAAATCAAAATAAGGAAAACTATTTAATTGCATATTATATGCCTAAGAACCCCAAAGAAACACTTCATGATAGTAGTATTCGTGAGTATTTACGAGAGCATCTTCCTGATTATATGATCCCTTCTTTGTTGGTGTCTATGGATACACTGCCTTTAACAGCCAATGGAAAAATAGATCGAAGGGCTTTAGACTCAATAAAACTTACGTCTAAAATGAGCACTAGTTGGGAAAAACCAAAAACAGAAGTTGAAATAAAACTTGCGAATATCTGGGGACAAGTTTTGAAAATCGAAGGCATAGGAGTTTACGATAATTTTTTTGATCTGGGCGGACACTCACTCCTGGCAATCCAAGTCATGACAAAAATAGAACAGGAATTGAGAGAGAAACTCCCTTTAATTCTATTGTTTGAATCACCTACTATTAAAGGTTTTGCTAAATATATAGAAGGACAAAAGGCTGTAACAAAACCCAAAAAAAACCTGTTCCCCTCTTGGCCTCATTCTCTCAAAAAAAATCCTGATGATACGGTTGCCCCCACTTCTTACCAGCAAAAACAGATCTGGCTCTTCCAATCTTTTTATCCGAAAAACACAAGTCAAATAGGAAGTATCGTCTATAAAATTCCGCAAAAAATAGATCTTTTTGCTCTCCAAAAAGCTCTTTATGTAATTGCTCAGAAGCATAGTTATATTCAAAGTCGTTGTGTCTTTTTTGAAGGAGAGTTGCTCCAAGTTATTCCTCGAAATGGAAGAGAAACTTTCTGGGAGGAAAGAGAAATCCCTATTGTTCATAAAGAAATCAGTGAGTGGATAGAAAAGGAAAAATCTGATTATGACTTGAGTTCGTCCTTTAAAGTAATTGTTCAAAATATGGAATCAGAGAACTTACTCTTAATTATTTTTCATCAAAGAGCCTTTGACCAAGAAACTATCCGTTATTTTTTAGAGCTCTGTCAAACTTGTTATCAAAATTTATCTTCAAAAACAAAAAAAACAGAAAAAATAGGGAAGACAGAAAAGATAGGGAAGACAGAAAAGATAAAAAAGATCGAGCAAGAAATTCCAGAGCATTCACACTACAAAAACTATGTTGAGGAACAACAGAATCGAGAGGAAGAAAAGAGCCGCCAATATTGGCTAGAGAAATCAAAAAACTGGACGTCTTTCCTTGAAATTTCTAGTGATTATGAACGCACTAGGGAAACGGTTTTTCATAAAGATAAAGAAGAAAGGACTTTTTCTTCAGAGCTCTCTTCTCAAATCCAAGATTTTTGCGAAAAGAAATCTATTGATCCTCTCACTCTATTTATGGGGATTTTCCAGATTGTTTTGAGTGAAGAAAGTGGACGAGAGGACATTATAGTGGCGGCAGAATTTTCCTCGATAAAGGAAAAATTTTTGGGAAACTACGCTAACCTGGTTCCTTTATTTGGCCAAGTGAAAAAAGATATCTCAATGGAAGAATTTTTATCTGCTACTCAAAGAAACCTTGAAGAAGCAAAAAACTATGCTAACTGGTCTTTTTTGCAACTTGTCGAAATGATAAACCCTCCTCGTATTCCTGGCCGCTTTCCTATTGCGCAGTTTTTTTGTCAATATCTAGATAAAACAAGCTACTCCTTTTTAGAAAAGACTCCGGTAGAGCTTTCTTTGCCAATGAATCCCTTTGACATTTCTCTGCTCGTTTCTAAAGAACAAGAAAATGATTGGAAATTAGAACTAATCTATAACTCTAATCTTTTTTCATCTTCAAGAATAGAAGGTCTAATTTCTCGAATAGAGTTTATTCTAGAAAAATGCTTTCTTGATGCAAAAGCTCCTCTCTCTTCTTTTTACGAAGAAAATAGTAGAGAAAGAATAGGGCCTCTTGTTCAGGGAATTGAGGTAGATGTATCTCTGCTTGAAAATCTCTTGTCTGAGCAAGATAAAATTGAGGAGGCTGGAGTCCTAATTCGAGGAGACATAGAGAAGGAACTCATCATTTGCCTTGTTTTAAACTCCGATTTTTCAGAGGAGATTCTCGATTTAGGTAAGCTTCTGCAAAAATTTTCTTGGCCTCCTATTCCGACGTTTTTTGTGAAGCTCAATCAACTTCCTCGCCAAGAAAATCTTATTGACAAAGAAAAATTAGAAGAACTACTTGTCTCTTTCACTTCTGAACAACTGAAACAAAAACTAAAAGTCCCCGAAGACCCTCTTCAGTATACTGTAGTTGAAATTTGGAAAGAAACTCTGAAGCAAAAAACACTAAATATTGAGCACGACTTTTTTGCTCTTGGTGGTTCTTCTCTAGAGGCCTCTATAATGCTAGAGAAAATAAATAGCACCTTGTCTTTAGATATTCCGCTATGGGAATTTATTCAGTCTCCCACAATCCAAAAACTCTCCACTCTTATTAAAAAAAATCACTATACTCCTGAGGCTATCACTCAGGTAACTTCTGATCCAGAAAGAATCCCTCTTTTTTTCTTTCATGGAGATTTTAATGGGCTGGGTTTTTATTCTATAAAATTAGCCCAAAATTTAGAGCCTCAACGTCCTTTTTACACTCTTTGTCCTCATGGGATTATTTCTAGAGAAATACCCGGTAGTATTGAGGCTATGGCAATAGAATACGCTTCTTTACTAGAAGATCTCATTGACGGCCCTTTTTATATAGGTGGCTTTTGCAATGGAGCCTATGTTGCTTGGGAGGTGGCCAAAAATTTAACTAAGCGAGGAAAACAAGTAAAAAAAGTTTTCTTAATTGATCCTCCCGCTATTAAAAGAGACTATTTTTTGTTATATAAAGGAGTTTCTTTTCTTGGAAATTTGTTTGGTTTTTCTGAAAAAAAATGGAAAGAATTTTATCTTCTCTATTTCAAAAACTCTTCTCGTTCAAATAAAAAATGGACAAAAAAACGTTTTCGAAGACTTGAGATTTTTAAAAATAAAGAGCATCTAGAAGAAAAAGAATATCGCATCTATCTGACAGACTCGTATAGTAAAGCCACGGCCACTTACTTTCCTTCTTCCTTAAAGGTACCTGTCGTTGTGCTTTTAAACGAAGAAACCTTTGATTATTTAAATAAAGACGATTGGCAGAGGCTATCTTCCGAGATTCATTTTGAGAAGATTCCAGGAAACCACTTAACTTCGATCACTTGGCATCTCGATGATTGTCGAAAAATTTTAGAAAAATATTTAGATGATTAGAGAGTCAATGTAGATGAATGCCGATGATAGTATTGATGATGATAGTATTGATGATAATAGTCGCAACTAAAGGGAAAGTTAGAAAAAAACATGAGCAAAAAGAAATCCTCTTCTCGTAAAGGAACAAAAATCTATTGTCTTTTAGCCGATACTGCTGTTTTAAATCCCGCCTGGAAAGAATTAGCAGAGAAAAAAGGTGCCCATTTTTTTTATCAGATAACCCAGTACTTCACTCAAACCACTCTTTTTTCGATGTTAACAGGACAGCAGCTATCTGATTTGGAAGAGCATGGGATTGGATACTACACAGGCAAAAAATACCATACTCCTGCTGGGTACTTAGATGATGGAACTCCCAGAGATCGCATTGAGTGGCCTTGGCGAGAGCAAATGTTTGTCCGTAAATTTATTCAGGCAAACTGGAAGGTAAAAATCTATAATATGGGAGAAGAAGATCTCTGGAATCGCTGGGTCGATTCTGACCGGGTGTATCAGTTTCGAGATTATTTCTGCGAGAAATACAATCGTCCCTTAAACTACGACGACGAGGAAGTTATTAACATTGTCCTAGGAGAAGATACCCAATACATAGAAGATCAAAAAAACTCTATCCGGGAAATTCAGTCTCAGTCAGGAGAAAATACCTTATATTTTGTTATGTACCACCAGCATCACAGCGCTGCGCGTATTAATAAGAAAAAAGATATAGCCCAAAAGCAACTAGAGGAATTTTTGAACTTTTGGAATTGGGACGAAGAAAATGCCATTTTTTGGCTATTTTCCGACCACGGCGATTTTTCTCAAAAATACATGAAGAAAATTGACCCTCGTGGATGCTTACAGTGGGCTTTATTTAAAGATAACACCAAGAAGCCCATTATTCCTCAGAGGAACTTTACCTCTATACGCGATTTCCATCCGACCATCTTAAATAAGTTTTCCCTAGAGAATCGTCCCACAGATAATTCGTCTTGGGAAGAAAATTTAGACCCCGACCGGATTTATTTTGTCGAAGATAGCCGGATGGCTTCGAATACAAAGTTTACAGATAATGTCGCAGCTCTTATGTATGCTGGGTGGGAAAATGGACATCCTAATCATATTCTCCAATGTACCTACCGAGAAAAAAACCACGACTTTGAATTTTTAATCGCCGACTTTAGCACTGGGATTCCCGAAAATGCTCGCGTTGTCAAAAGTTTTTTCCAAGACCCTTCTCTGAGAGCTCAAAAAGGAAAGAATGATCCTCATATTATTTTAAGAGAAGCCTTGCGCGAAAGATTTGATTGGGTGGTCGATTAATTTTCAGAAGGAGCTTTCTGATCCAATATTTTTTGGTACAAGTCTTTTGTTTTTTTAGCTTCTGGGAAATTGATAACTCGATATTCATTTTCTAAAAACAAGAACAAAAAAGGTCCTTCCTTGGAGAGAATAAAGAGTTTTCCCACACCTATTTCCTCTAAACGAAAACCCCCTTTTCTAACTGCCGAAAACGAATCGTAGCCGTTCGTTTTCGCTAATATTGTGGGCATAGATGTCCGAAGCTCGACCTTCGTTATTTTATCTAAAGGCAATTTTTCTCCATAGAGACCATCAATTTCCATAAATTCGGTATTTACTACAATGTTGGGTTCTTGCTCACTGTAGATCAAAAATCCCCCAATGGTTCCAAATAAAACAAAAAAGAATATCACCACGCCCACTATAATCCCAAATCCTTTACCTGCTTTGCTCTCATCTGTCCAATTCGTCTCTGGCTCGATAAGAGAATCCAATGTCTCTTTTAATTTGTCGGGCTCATCTGTCCCCAGACGTATTTTTTTGCCGTCTTTAAATGTAACAAGAACCGCCTTTAGGCCTGAAACATTATATAACCATCCCTCAGGAGTTAAACGAAGACCAAAACCATAGTACCATGGATTTTTCACGACTTCTGTCGCTTGAATGCCCGCTAAATCATATTTGCTTCCGATTAAACCCCATCCAAAAAAGAAACGCAATTTCTCTGAAGAGATCTCAATAGTAAGGGAAGCAAAAGTCGTTATCAAAAAAATCCCCAGAGCAGCACCTACCCCTAGGCCTGAAGTTCCTATATTAGCGAAGTAAAGAACATAGAGAGTTAAAGTAAAACCTAAGAGTAGAGCACTTACTGTTACCGTTCCGAATTGAGTATGTTTGTATTTTGTTTCCATGAAGATTAGTTCCTTTCTTTATTTAATTTTAATTATAATGGAGATTCCAGTTTCAAAAGAGATACGAAGAAGAAAGAATTTTTGTTGGTTTAGGCTTCGGTATTTACTGCGGAGCAGTGCTATCAATATGACTAACATAAAAAAAGGCCCCGATCTACCTCTTGGTAAGACCACGGCCTTTTATAAATTCACAGATCTAAGAGTTTTACCTAGGACGCATCATGTTGGCGGTACTTAACTCTCTTTTAAAGTTATCTAGGGTCTGGGCAAGATCGACCCAGCCTTTATCTCTCATAGTAACGCGGTATTTGTAAGGTTCTAAGTTAATGTCTACGGGAAATTCGTAGGAATTTCCTGCTTCATCTTTGTACTGTAGATTACCAGTTAATCTAGGAGTTTCGTTGTTTTTGAAGAACAAATCCATACGGTCTAGCCATTCGCTGTAGTGGTCTCCCGGAGGTAGCATTTCGATCATTTGGCTCATTGTCATATCTTTGAATGTAAATTTTTCTTCGCTGATGAGGCTATTCCAAATACTGAGATCTTGGTCAATATTTAGCTGAATGTCATGGGCGGGGGATTTACCATTGTTTTTGATGACTAGATTGATCACCATATCATTGTATCTTGAAGCAAAAACCACTTCCAAAATCAAGTAAGGGCAAAATTCTTTCTCTCGGGCGCCCTTGAGTTGCTTTAGTGTTTTCGAGGCAATTTGATTTGTGCGAAAGTTATAGTAAAGCAAAATTATAGTTGCGGCAGTGGTTCCAATGGTCAAGATAACTTTTAATAAAATAACGTGTTGGTTCAGAAAATCTAACAAGTTTATTCTCCTTTTTAACGCTTCATCATTTGAATCCGCTTCCACTCTCTTAGCAAATCTTCTAATTTTTCGATAACGCTGTGTAGTCCTGCTGGTTCAAAATGCATTCGATTAGCAAATGATTTTAGATTGATATCAATTTTTCCTTGGTAGCTTTTTCCTCCAGGACCTTCATAGCTAATATTACCCATCATTTTTTCAACACCTTCGTTCTTTTTGAAAAAGATGTGGGCGGCTTGAGCAAATTCTTTAAACTCAGAGCCAGGGGCAAGAAAAGAAAGGGGTTTAAAGATTGCCATGTCTTGAATGGGGGTATCCCCTTCTCTTAGAGCTAAAAATAACTCTTCATTGATCGTGGCTTTGACATTACGGGCCACTCCCTTCCCTTTATTTTTTATGCGAAAATTTAACCAACCATTGGGGGTTATTTCGATATAAAAATAGAGATAAGGACGGTTTTCTAACTCTTGGGTTAGCTGAGTTTCCTCTATAGCTAACTCGGACATTTGATTGGCTCGATAGTTCATGTAGATAACAACCAAGATAGAAATAAACGAGACCGTTGAAAACGCGACTTCGATCAATCCTTCGTACTGCTGCAACCATTCCATATAGTGTGACTCCTAAACGAACATAAAAAAGAAGCTGAATGAGAACACGCCCTATCATAGCAAATTTTTTTTTCTTCGGAAATTGAATTTTTTGAATCGATAAAGCTATGGGGAGGAATAGGAAGAATAATTCGTCACAAAGTGAAGAGAGAATGTTGTTCGGAATATAATGTGGAATGTGTTTTTGAGGTGATAGAGGGGAGAGCCGACCACAATTGTCCTGTGTTCATTAAAAGTACGACAGGACAATTTGCAGCAAAAATTATTTACAACTAGTTTGACGGTTTTATTTTTTTGTCAAGATTTAGCGACTATGAGAATTACGTCGATAGTTGTGTTTTCTGTTATTTTTTTTAACAACAGGAGCGGTAGGTCGTTCTAAAGCACAATCGCCTACTGCTTTCAGTGATATTTTAGATGATGTCAGTTTTTCTAGACTACTTAGACATCCTAGGTCTTGTTTTGTAATAAAGCTGGTAGCGAAACCACTTGCCGCAGCTCGAGCAGTTCGACCAATGCGGTGGATATAATCCTCAGGGCAACGGGGAAAATCATAATTAATAATATGTTCTATATCAGCAACATCAATACCACGTGCGGCAATATCTGTTGCAATGAGAATTCTATATTTTCCGTTGCGAAATCCTTCCATTGCTATCTCACGCTGAGATTGTTCACGATCGCCGTGCAGTCTTGTAACGTTGGATTTTCGGGAGGATATTTTGCGAGACAACTGTTCAACTTTACGTTTTGTTTGAGCAAAAACGAGCACTCGTCCTTCACTTTGATCTAAAATATCTAGTAATAAGGGCATTTTATCATGTTCGTCAACTCGAAAGAGTTTCTGCTCAGCGCGTGCTGCGGGAGCAACCGAACCAACTTGAACGCGTACCGGAGAACGCATGTGGCGGCGAACTAAACGTTCCACTTCCTTAGGCATAGTTGCGGTAAACATTAGAGTTTGTCGTTCGGGAGGTAAGACTTCAATAATTTGCTTAATTTGAGGCAAAAATCCCATCTCATACATTCGGTCAGCTTCATCTACTGCTAATATTTCTATATGAGAAAGATCGACTGTTTTTGAGTAGATGTGGTCAATAAGTCTACCAGGTGTAGCTACCAAAACATTGGGCCAAGATCGCAGCGCCTTATGATCTTCTTTCATAGGAACCCCACCTACAAGAAGAGCAGCTCGTATCCCACTAGATTTTCCTAAGTCACGTAGGGCTTGGGTAATTTGTTGGGCGAGTTCGCGTGTGGGTGCTAAGATTAAAGCAGACATATCCATTTTGTTTGTAACGCGCTGAATAATAGGTAGGCTAAATGCGGCTGTTTTTCCTGTGCCGGTTTGGGCTAGTCCCATGACATCTTTACCTTCGAGAGCGGGTTCAATACAGCGTGATTGGATAGGAGTGGGTTTGTCGAAGCCTAGTGCGGTGATATCTTGAAGAATGGTTTTGTGCAGTCCGTAGTCTTTAAATTTTTTATTTTTTAGTTCTGATTTCAAATAGTACCTCTCTTGTTGAAACGCTTGTGTATTAAAGTCTTGAGTACAAGAGGCCATCCGTAAAATATTTTTTAGCGAAAAGAAATTTTCGGATGGTCTCATACTATCAAACAAGCTTACTTTTAAATTATTATTATTTCTAATATTATTTAATAGTAATCCCGAAAATTATATTAACAGGCGCCTATTTATTTTGTTAATTTAATAGGCGCTTGTTCTGTACCTAAGAGTTATCTATAACCTTTTCCTTAGAATCGGTTGTATTCTCTTCTGTTGTTATTTCTTCGGTTTTCTTGGCGTGGACGTGCTTCGTTTACAACGATTTGACGATCCATGAATGTGCATCCGTTTAACTCTTCCATAGAAGAGCTAGCTTCTGAATCATTTTCCATTTCAACAAAACCAAATCCTTTAGATCTGCCAGTTTCTCTGTCAGAAATAATTTTAACACTAGAAACTTCACCGAATTCCGCGAAAAGACTTTCTAAATCTGCTTCACTTGTTTGATAAGAAAGGTTGCCTACATACATATTAGTCATAATAATGACTCCTTGAGATAATTTACATATAAGATAAAGAAAGATTAGAGAGGAAAGTTGTCTTGGAATCTAGATGAATTGAACAGAGCGGGAAGTGGCACAAGAATAAATCGTGGCTTGTCTTCTTTACTGGAACTTAAGATATTCAGGAAAATTCTAAATCTATTTCTGAGCCTCTAATCTAAGACTATGAAAAGCATCATATATAAACTTTTTACATTTTACAAATAAAAATTTGTAAAATTAAATAAATACCTGTTTTTGTTTGGCAAATGAAGATGTTTTTTTGAAAAATAAACGGGCTGGATGTGCTTAAAAATAAGCTCCGCAGGAGAGTGGTTGCACTTTTTTGGTTAAATCAAAAAACTTTACAAATATGCATTTTTTTTTGTTTTTTTACTGAAATTGGGGATTTTGAGTTTCGTTTTTGCTAAAAAACGCTTAATTTGGTCGATATAAAACCTAAAAATATATCTTTTTTGCTGCGGAATGTAGGAATATAGAAAAAATCTGACCTTTCCCTAGGCTAATCTGCTATAATAAGAAGAGTTGCATCCGAAAAAGGGGATTTTTATGAAATGTGAAAAATGTAACAAAGAAGCTACCGTTTTTTTTACGGAAATAAAACAAGACGAGAAGAAAGAAATCCATCTATGTGCTAAATGTGCAGAAAGCTATCAAAACTATATAGCTGATCCTCATATAACTCATTCTATTTCTGATTTTCTGGGAGGTCTTTTGCAAATTTTTGCCTCCAAAGAGCAGACAGAGCTTAAGGAAACCAGTAAAGATGTTTGTTCTGACTGTGGCATGAGTATCCATGAGTTTCATGCTTCTGGGCGACTGGGATGTGAAAGAGATTACCGCGTTTTTCGTTCTGATATTAAAGATCTCTTACTTAAAATACATGGTAAAAGTCGTCATAGAGGAAAAGTTCCTCATTCGTTACAAAAATGGAAAGATTTAGTCGATTTACGTAAGCGCTTAAATAGTGTTATTAACCAAGAAAAATATGAAGAAGCTGCTGAAATACGTGACAAAATTAAACAACTAGAAAGTGCCCATGAAGCTTAGTAACTTAATGAAGAACACAACCCAGTGGCTTCGTAACGAGGGAGAAAATGCTGATATTGTTCTTGCAAACCGTATTCGGTTAGCACGTAACATACCTCACTTTCCCTTTGTTTCCAAAATGAGTGAAGAAAAATCTGTTCAGCTAGAAAGTTTTGTTAAAGAAAAACTCGATCGAGTTTTGCCTATGGATCAATACAATTATTTCATTTTAAATGATTTATCAGAAACAGATCTTCACTTTCTTTCGGAGCGTCATCTTATTAGTAAAGAGCATGTTAGGGGAGAAGGGAGACGTTCTGTAACCTTTAGTTTGGATGAAAAATTTTCTATCATGATTAACGAAGAAGACCACCTTCGTTTACAAGTCATTTTTACCCAAGACGAAGCTCAGTCTTCTTGGAAGAAGTTAGAAGATCTTATTGATCAATTAGAGGCCATTGTAGATTTTTCTTTTGATCGACGTTTTGGATATCTAACGGCTTGTCCTACTAATGCAGGAACAGGGCTCCGAGTTTCCACAATGCTCCACCTACCTGCTTTACAGATGACGAACCAAATGGGAAAAATCTATCAAGCTGCAGATGCTGTGAATTTAGTTATTCGAGGCTTCTTTGGAGAAGGAACTGCTGGAATGGGCGATTTTTTTCAGGTTTCCAATCAAATCACTCTGGGAAAAAATGAAAAAGAATTAATTCAAACAGTAGAAAGTGTTGTTCCGCAAATTTTAAAATATGAGCGAAGTGTTCGTAATAAAATGCTAAAAAGCGATCGTGGACGTATAGAGGAGCACTGTCATAAAGCGCTTACGACCATAAAAGAAGAAAGCGAAATATCTTTTCGAGAAAGCTTACGTTTATTATCTGCTATTCGTCTGGGCGTTAACTTAGAACTAATTCCTGATGTCGGCATCAAAAAAATTAACGAAGGACTGATTCAATCACATGACTCTCATTTGAAAAAGTCAACCAAAGGCCACTTAGGAGATGATGAAACTTGGGAGATGATTAGAGCTCGTTTTCTGCAAAATCTTTTTACGAACTAGCTCTCTTAATTTATCAGCAATATGGAATATTTGAAATTCGAAAAAAAAATTACCCAGCTAAAAAGCAAAGCTCTTCATGTTTTTGCTGGTCCTGAATCCTTTCTTCGCTCAGAAGCCTTGCTTTTGCTCAAGAAAAACATAGGAGAAGAATCTCTCTTTTACAAAGAGTACAATGGAAATGAGGGGGCAAAAGTAGATTCTATTATGATGGATTTAGCCTCTGATGCTCTTTTTGACGACTTCAACTTGATTATTGTAAAAGAGGCAGATTCGATTCTCGGCGATTTAGTTGAGCCGCTAAAAAAATACATGGAAGGACCTAATGAAAACTCCATTCTGGTTGTTGATCTGCAAAAGTTAGATAAAAGATCAAAATTTGCCAAGTTTGTCGATAAAAAGGGAGTTTTGGTGGAGTGTAATTCTTTTTTTGATCGCCCCAAACCTTGGCTAAATCTTCCTCCTTGGGAAAGTGACTTGGTTCGTTGGGTTGTCGGTCGAGCGAAACATCATCGAAAAAAGATAACGTCCGAAACCGCTTTTTTGCTCACCGAAGCCATTGGAAACAGTCTTAAAGATCTAGATTCTCAGCTTCAAAAAATAGCTACCTCTATCTCAGATAAACCCCAAATAGCAAACGAAGACGTTGAGCGCATGGTGAAAAATAGCAAGAGAGGAAGTGCTTTCGATCTTTTAGATACCATTTCCGCTTGTCAACTTCCTCAGTCCCTCAAAATTGCTCAGCAAATTTTTACCAATGGTTTAGAAGGAAAAGACGGCCAAGCTGTTTACGACCACACCCACATTGCTTTGCAAATTATCCGACTAATCCACTATCGCCTACGTCAGCTTTGGAAAGTTTCTGTAAGCAAAGATCCTGCTGGAATTCCTGAGTACGCTCGTCGTAAGCTTGTTCAAAACGTCCAACATTTTCCGGAAGCAAAACTAATTCGATGTTGGCAAGAACTGCTTGAAACAGAGCATTTACTTAAGACATCAAAAGTAACTCCTGCTTTGGGGGTCGAGCAATTAATTTTGAGATTTACAACATCATAGCAAACTTTGGAGAAATTTTTCCAAACAACTAAAGTATGCATTGTCTGCGGCAAACAATATATCGTTGTGTCCTACATTAGGTAAAATCTCTAAATATTTTTGAAGAGAGCTTGCCTTTTGAAAGTTCATTTCCGCTTCCTCTGGTAAAATCAAACAGTCATTTTCTCCATGCATAATAAGCAGAGGAATAGTAACATCAGTTATTTTTCTACCATTATTAAAAACCCTATCTTCCTCTTCAGAAAGATAATCTAAAACAATCCCTCTTCGTCTAGCCAAAGCGAAGGGATCAGAAGAACCACTTTCTATAATGCAAGCTCTGATTCCTTTGGCATGAGCAGCTAACTCTATGGCCGGAGCAGAGCCTAAAGAGCGCCCCATTATGATAACTTGCTCTCTCAATTTTCCTTGCTTTTGTAAGCTTTCATAAACCTTATGCGAGTCCTCTAGGCATCCGCGCAAAGTGGGAGTTCCATTGCTTCTACCATAACCTCGATAGTCACAAACCGTAAGCTCAAGCCCTATCTTTGAGAAGTGAGTAGAAATACTATCATAGTCCGCAACTACCTCTCCGTTTCCGTGAAAATAAAGCAAACTAAAGCGTGCTTCTGCATGGATATAGCACCGAGCGTGAAGCAAAATACTCTCCTTTACTTCAATAAAAATGTCTTCACAACCAGGAGGACAAACTCCTTGGTCTGGTCGAGGAAAAAATAAACTTTGGTTAAAAGAAGGGGAATCGAAAATGCTCATTTCTTAATAGCTTTCTTATATTTGTTTTACTGAGAGATAGTTAAATAAATTTAATTTGTTAAATATATTTTAAATTTTTGTTTATTTGTGATATAATTTATACCAAAGTGAGGGAAAAGTCAACTTTTGGATATCTTAGGTGTGCTTGGATAGGGAGAAAATCATGCCAGGTAAGAAAACGGAAATATTGACTTTTTGTTGCCCCAGATGTGATCAGAAAACTCGGTATCACTCTGATCAAAATCCTTGGGGTAGAACCAAAAAATGTAAGCAGTGCGAGGGATTATTTTTTCTCAATATTGATAATCTTAGATCAAAAAAAAGAATTTCCCCAAAAGTGAGAAGTCCGAAAAAAGATGCTTTAGAAAGAGATGAGAGCATTATCTTTAGTGCTGCCGATGTTTCTAAAATTATAGAAGAAGAACACGAAAAAGATATAATGAACTCTTCTGTTAGCGAAAAAGAGCTACAATGGGCCATGAGTGAAGATGAAAAGTTGAAGCGAAAAAGGTACTATTTAATACTAACCTTAGGCGGAATACTTTCTCTCATCATTCTGAGTATTTTCCTGTACAACTCTACTTTATTTTATAGCCATCGGTTTACTGAATTAGCCGAGGAATATCGTCTTTTTGAGCCATCAACTTCTTCTGTGGCGCCAGTAAGAGGAAAAGTACTTATCGTAACACACAAAAAAGGTTATAGTCCTTGGACAAAAAATTTACCAGAAAATCTAGTTCCCCTCTTTCCAGAAGAGGTTGGAGTCATTGCAATTGTTCATAGAGAATTGGTTTTATTAAACCAAAAATATAATATTGATCCTGTCAATGAAAGAAAAGAACTTTACGGATATGACATGACCGTGAAAATTATTGATCGGGAAAAACAGACTGTTATTGCAGAACGCTACATCCGTTGTCGTGAAATTCCTCCCAGCTCTTTTTTAACCAAAGAAAATACAAGTGGCAAAGTTTGGGTGCACAAACTAGAGCCAGATGAAACCAAGGTTCTTTACTTTATAGCCGCTATCTACTCTAAATATGGGACTAAGGGAAGAAAAATTAGAAGAGAGGAATAGTTCAAAATTGCTTTTGAGAGAGAAAAGCGATATAATTGTAAGATACTACATAACAGAAAGGAAACTGATGAAAAAAATTATCCTCTTACTTTTCACTTTTCTACTACTTGGACAAATACAGATTTTTGCTGTCCCCATTGGATCTATTTCTGGCGGAACTGTAATTACTTTTGACACCCCTGATACCGACTCTATTGTAGATTTGGCTCTTCAAGGAATCAATATTAATTCACTGGAGCCTGGTGGAATTCCTTTCATCGATGGGCCAGGTTCTGGAGTAGGAGTAGGTGTTTTAGGTAGCCAAGCGCTGAGTAATAATCTCGTTGGAATTTTTAATGGTCCCTCTAATCCTCCCGGATTTGCTGAATTAACAGTTCGTAATTTTGAAATTGTTTTTGATAATGCTGTTACAGCCGTAGGACTAGATGTTCAAGGATGGGGATCTAGTGACCATGCCATTCAAGTTTTTGATTTATCAAATAACTTAATTGAAACTGTATTATTCTCAGAGCTCTTAGTTTTGAATGATGCTACTCCCAATGGATTTATTGGAGTGGATGGAGAGGGCGTTTTAATTCGCAGACTGGTTTTTGACTCTCTGCAGCCCCAACCAGATGCCGTAGCCTTTGATAATCTGACTTTTCTTGAAGCGGCTGTTCCTGAGCCATCGGCTCTTCTCTTATTACTTCTCTCTTTTGGCGTGTTTTATTGTAAACGCAAGTAAACTGAAGAAGCACATGTTCTCGCTCAAAGAAAAAACCCACAGAAATTGATTTCTGTGGGCTTTTTTTGTTAGGAATTCCAATAACTAAGTTTTTTCTTTTATCAACTGTAATTCTCGGTGAATAAGATAAAGAAAAATCCCTATTGATCCCGTGGGAATTGATATAATAATATAAATTATAGGCACAGTTAGTGATTTGCCTCGGTCAAGAGCGTCGCGTACAATCCAGAAAAAAATCAAGGTGACAGCGAGACACAAATCTATCAGAATTTGCATGCTCCAAGAATCAAATTGAAGAGTTTTGTTAAACTCCAGAACATTATGATTAACAAAAACGTAAGCTGTATACGAGGCAAAAATAATTAGGACAATAACTAACAGAGCTAATTTAGATTTCATGGAAATCAACCTTTCTTCATTTAATCTTCAATGGGAATTTGTATTTCAGTTTGGTAATCGTTTTCATTTTTCTCTGTATCAGGGCCTTTGATATAGACTTCTCGAATGGGAAGCCCCATTTTGTAATCTAAGCTTTTGATTTGCTCCATCATTTCTTCATAAACATGTCCAAAATCTTGGAAAGAGCCCGAGTAAATACAAGAGATAACTTTCGTGGAAGAGAGTTTACGAGCAGTGATTCCCTTCGGTAAAACTAAAGACGAAGCAATCGGAAGACAAGCCTCGACATCAGCATCTTTCTCCTTAAAGTCCATTTCGTAAAACAAATTCAAAGGTCTTCCTGTAACTTGTCCTTTGATTTTTTCGAACATCTCTTGAAGGATATCGATACTATCAAAATAGTTTCCGATATACCGAGTAGATACAACATAAATTTCTTCTACATACTTTTCCTCAAAGGCAGATATTTTACTGGCTAAGAGTTTAACTATTTTCTCTTCACTCTTGAGTAAGTGATCAAGTTGGCGAACAATGTTTTGATAGCGTGAAACCTCATCCTGCATCCGCTGGCGGTGTTTTTCTAATGCTATTGTAAGCTCTTCTCCTGAGCGAAGAATTTCTTGGATATCCTCCAAACTCAAGTTTAAAGATCGAAGAGTTCGGATCATCCGCGCTTTTTCCACATTTTCTTTGTCATAGTAGCGGTACTTTGTTTCTCGGTCTACACTGCGAGGAACGAGAAGATCTTTCTTGTGATAGAAACGCAACGCCTTTACCGATAAACCAGTAATACGAGAAAGTTCACCAATCGTGTACATCATATTATCTAATCCTAGTAAGGAAGTGTCCTAAGTGTAAAGTCTCCCCTCAGGGGAGAGTCAATAGCTATTTTCTAGTTTTCTTTATTTTCCTGAATAAACTTGTCTATATCCCTAAAAATCTTTTCTGGGGAAGAGAAGAAAAGAAAATGATCTTCTTTTTCGTAGATTTTTTCTTGGATGGAAAATCTTTTTTGGCGTAGACTTCCCAATTCTTTTTGTAAAAATTTAAGGGGTATTCTCTTATCTTTTTCCCCATGAAGAACTAAAATAGGTTGTTCTTTCTTAGGCCAAGTGAGCAAAATATCTGTTTCTAAAACAGGAGAAATACAGATGAATCCTTGGTAGTATTCAGAGTATTTTTGCCCCACATGGGAAACTCCTTTTCCTCCATTGGAAATTCCGGCTAAATAAATACCAGAAGGATTCACTCCTAATTTTTCGACCGCATATTGACGAGCTTCTTCCACCGCAAAAATCCCTCCTTTTTGATCCCAGTTCCCCATGCCAAAGCTAGGAGCAATAATGGCAAAGTTATGAGTGTCGGCAAATTGCTTCCATAGCCACAAATATCCTTTGAAATTTCCCATACTTCCGTGAAGAAATAAAATAGCTGAACGGGATGAATTTTGCCAAGAAGAGGGAATATAGGTGTAAAGATGCCCACCGTAATCTCCTCCAAAGGAGATATCTCGGTAAGAGTAATTTAAAACAGAACCTAAGCGAGAAAAAGAGGGAGAGTTTTCCATATCTCGATAAACTTTTAAAAGCAAATCTCGTATATGTTTTCCCTGTTCATTATCTATAAAGGGATCGACCAAAGGGAAAAGATAACTGCCTAGCTTGACTTGATCGATTTCAGGAACTAAATTGGCGAGAGAAGTTCTTTGGTAAGAGTATTGACGAAGAAAGATAGATTGAGGCTGTTCCTTGGACAAAGACTCTCCTGGAGGAGTATTCGAATACAAAAAAGCAAGCAGAGCTAAGGATAGACTAGCTAAAAAGAGAGAAAGCTTTTTGGCGGGCAAAGAAAATCTTTTTACTCGCCCAGAAAACCACAGCAAAACAGGAATGGGAAAGGCAGCAAAAGCAGAAAGAACAAAAACTCGGCTTGCTCCTGTTTCTGAGATAAAAAATAGCAAGATCAGGAAAAAGATAAGAGGGAAAGCTATCATTACGTATAAACTAATGGAAACATCTAGAGCCAACTTTCGCATAACCCACTCCTTGTAAAATGCTAAAGGACTAGTCTTAACTCTAGCATAGTTTTTATGGCAAGAATATGGGAAAATTTCAGAATAAAGGGGTTGTCTTGATGAAACCGATTGTTTTTATTGAGCAAGCTCAAAGCAAAGGTGATGACCGAGCCATCGCTCTTCAAATGGATAACACAAATATTTTTTTGCTCGCGGATGGAGCGGGAGGTTTTAGTGGAGGAAGCGAAGCGGCAGAGTATTTTGTTTCTTTTTGGGGGAGTTACTTGAAAAAACACTCCGACATCTCTGATCCGCTCGTATTAGAAAAAATTATGCGAAACCTGGATCATGAAATGGCTCTTGATTTTTCTTGCGGAGAAACCACCGGTATAGTAGCTTTCGTTAGAGAAAAAATTGTTTTTGGAGCTAGTGTAGGAGACTCTCAATCTTGGCTTTTTAATTCAGAATTTAAACAGGAACTCACTTTTCTTCAGCATAGAAAACCACTCTTGGGAAGTGGAGATTCTATTCCTGTAAGCTTTGGGCCTTACAAATTAGATGGGACCCTATTGGTTGGCTCAGATGGACTGTTTAATTACACTTCTCTGGCTAATATTGAAAATATTCTCAACCAAGAGTGGGAGAATATCCCCCAACTCTTGGTTGACTTAGTTCGTTTACGCTCTGGCCAGCTACAAGATGATATTTCGTTTATTTTGCATTCGGAGTAATCCGTCGGCAAAAAGGACAGGCGAAAAGAGCTAAGCAAAGAAAAATAAATGTGGAGGGTTCTGGAACAGAGGAGAGCGACTCTGTTTCTAATAGAATTATCATAGAGTCTGATTGGCGAGTAAAAGTAGCTGTATCTGAATCGGGATTACTGGTATTAAGAGCTATAAATGTACCGGCAATGGCAGGGGAAACTTCCCTGTCAACAAAAAACTCACCTGTATCTAAATTGTCAAAATTAAAAAAATGAATAATTAAACTCTCACCACTTGTGGGATCATAATCAAAAGGGTTTAAGTTGATCAGGCTACTAAAGTTGTTAGGAGTATTTCCACTGGAATAAGTAAGTGTTAGGGCGGAATTGAAAACAGTGGCACGATTTACTCCATGATTATTATTAAAATTAGATCCCGCAGTGGAAGCATTTACTGTTGTTGAGGACATGTCCACTCTAAAACCAGAGGTATTAAATGTCCCGCTTGCTGACTGAGAAGCATCTTGTCTTACTCTTAACCCTGTAATCCGTAATGGACCCTCACTAAATAGTGAGCTTTCAAATAACATTTGTATTTGCGCACGGCCATTAAAAGGAACAGTAAGGCTACTATTACCTTCGTTTGTTTCAAAAGTGGGGTTGGGGGCAACTATGGAGCTAGAATAAGCTGGGCAAATCCAGATGAATAAAACAATTGCTGTAGTGCATACCTTTATCATGTTGTTTCTCCGTTCTTCTTTAAGCGATTTCTCATCTCTTGATTCTCAATTAAGAGGAAATAACCAGAAGTATTAAAATGTAAATTTGTTATATAGATGAAATATTCTATAGATTATACAGAGATATTGTTCTTTTTTCCAGGCAAATCTGAATCGCTCAAAGTAAAAACAAAAACGCGTATGTTAATTGGGTCTGTAAAATTTTTGTTTTTCAAGATACCAGATTTTGGAAAAAAATCATAAAGTAGAGGAAGGCGAGTGTTTTGGAAAAATATAGGATAGCCTTAGTCAGTATAAACGACAAAAAAACTATCGAATCTACATTTTTACTAAAAGACAACTACCAACTAACTGTGACCTTTGGCTATAAAAGGCTAAAAACGCATGGTTTAGATTATTTTGAGTGTCTATGTAAAATGAGGAAAAAGCTAGAAAAGAAAGGCTTACGTCCAAAGTGTTTTGGTGCTTCTCGTAATGTCTATCCATCAGGAATGTGCAGAAGCATGGGAGGAGGAAGAAGCGCTTATAAAATGACTTTAGGTAAGCATGTAGATCTATGTGACATTGTAGATATTTTTGCGAGCAACGATGACACAGAAGCTGTCTCGATAGAAGAACAATTGTTGTTTTATAATGAGTGGTCAAAAAGTATTGAAAATGTCGATGAGGAAGAGTAGTTGTTACTCTTTTCACAGTACCTTACAAACATGCATTTAATCTAGGTGCTTTTTTTACGGTTTAGTCGCGCTAGCCCCAGGCACAAATAGCATTAAGTTTAAGCTGTCGCCTTTGTATTTTTTCCCCTCCGAGGTGGATTTTGAAGAAAAAAAAAGTTCACGCAAAGACGCAAAGATCGCAAAGGAAGATCTAAAGAATTTTTGTGTTGATAAAATTCTCCGAATTTATCTTTTGTCTTGACTCTTTTTCTCCTTGGCGTCTTTGCGCCTTTGCGTGAACTTTTTTCTTCCTTCAACTTTAAGGCGCACTCTTTTCACAGTACCTTAAAAACATGCAAATACAATGGATGCTTTTCGCTCTTATTTTTCCTTGCTTTTAGCTTTTTTTCGTTTCTATATATTTCAAGGAGTGTACTCCACATAAAGGAAGGGGGCTTCTGAACTAGATTTATCGTAAGAAGTAGCCGTTCGACGGCCTTTTCCGGTAAGAATAAAAGCTACGGGATTGCTTTTTTTCCAACCTGGTAAATGAACTAACTCTTTTATCAAAAAATTTAGATTAGGGGATCTTTGTTTTTCTCCTTGAGCTTTTTCTTTTTTCCAGGGATCAGGAAACCAGGTAACTTGGTGGAGGCTACGATTCCTCTGTGATATGTTGTAATCTTTCTTATAAAAAGCTCTTGCTTGTTTTTTTCTTTCGATTTGAATATTGAGTTTGGCTTTTACACTTTCTTTTTCGTCAACGGAAAATTGCAAATAGGCACGATGAATCTTTGCTTTAGCAGGGATGTCTAAATTAGGATAATACAAACCTATTGTTTGGGAGTTTTCTCCTAGATCTAAATCAGAGCTGTCTAAATTTATTTTTCCATTCGCATTTTCTTCGGCATCATTAGGGGAAGAAGATATACGAGATAAAAAAAATTTGTGTTTATTTTTTCCGCTAGGAATAAACAGGCTACTAGCAGGGAAAGCTATAGGAGTTTTTTTTCTCGCGAGCTCGTATCCTATTCCCATCCAAGGAGATGAGTTCTTCGGAGAAAATCGTAGGTCTAATTGGTAAAAACCAGGAAATAAAGAAACCATTTGAGCCCTAGTTTTGTTCTTACTATTCAGAACTATTTTCTGATTTAGAGTCAAATCAACTTCTTGGT
Organism: Planctomycetota bacterium; assembly: GCA_029260735.1. GTDB lineage: Bacteria > Planctomycetota > Uabimicrobiia > Uabimicrobiales > Uabimicrobiaceae > JAJDCR01. Next base: position 36,142 of record JAJDCR010000089.1, on the reverse strand, counting down.
CTAATTCTCCAAAAAGAGTATACAATCCTTTTTTTTCAACTTTCCAGTATCCACTCCAATGGATAGAGTGCCTGGACTCTGTTTCACTATCAGGAAAATAAGCTACCTGATCTACAATATCTTGTTCTTCAACTTTACCGGAGGCGAGGTTTTTTTTTTGGCGGGAGATTCCTTGCTGGATATTTTCTGAATTTATATCCTGAAGAGAGAGTTCAAAAACAGGTTCTGATTTTTGGTATGAAAGGCTAGATATTGGACTGACTCTGGTATTATTGCGCCAAGCACTAAATGCCTTAAGTACGCATGTTTTTCTTACCAAAATAGGCTTTTGGTAGCGCAAAGCTTTAAAACTAGGTTCACTTCCATCTAATGTGTAGTAAATTTTAGCATCAGGAGCTTGCGGGCGAGCAACGAGAGTAACTTGGGTTTGGTCAGTGAAGTAGCGAGAGGAAAAAATTTGTTCTGGTCCATTTGTCTCCCAAACATTAGATAGGTGAGATAGATGAACTTTTCCTTTTTTGACGAGATGAAAACGGTCTTGAACTTGACCTCTTTGGTCAATCATTACCACTTCTAGAGTATCTTGATGAATTTCAATAACAACTGATCCATGGACTAGAAGAGTTTTCTTCATAACTGGGCTTATCCCGTCTTGGCCAAGACGGGCTCCTCCGTTACCTGTAACAATCGCAACACTTCCTTGATGAGGATGTATTCCAGCGCTTTTAATATAAGCTCCATCACCTTTTTTGTCCCCGTCTCCATCGTCAAGGATTACTTTTGCTGAAGTGGTAGGAGTTGCATAAGCTCCGTCTATAAGCATAGATCGCTCATAAATATGAGAGTGCCCTCCTAAAATTAAATCTACTCCTCCCGATTCCAGAATCGGCATGATATGCTCGCGCATTTCGATATGCTGAATTTCGGTGTCACTGTCATGCGTTCCCTTGGTGTAAGGTGGATGATGCCAGTAAGCAATGATCCAAGCCTTTTTGTTTTTTTCTAAATCTTTCTTTAGCCACAAAGCCATTTCTCCGATAGGGCGGCGATTTAGATTTTGACTGTCTAAGGAAATAAAATGAATAGGTCCAATCTCAAAGGAGTAGTACGATTCTGTGCCAGAGGGAAATCCTCCGGCTTCAGCTTTTGTGGGGAGAATGTAGGCGTCATTGTAGGGGCGGTTTTCTATTTCTCCGGTACTAGATTCATGGTTGCCTATGGTTGGCCAGCAAACTACTTGACGAAGAAGCGATTTATAAACGGAAAAAAAGTTATTCTGAAACTCACAGTCCTGTCCATGATCATAGGCCATATCACCTACATGGAGATAACCATCCAAAGAAAAATTATTTTTATCTAGGTATTTTTGTAATCCTTGGAAAACTTTTTCTTGGTCATTGCCTCCTGTGCCGGAGTCTCCCAGAACCCAAAAACGAAGAGGTCGAGTGTTCTCATTATCCTTGTCATTGGGATAAGTACGGAAAAAATGCTCGGAATCTCCTCCTGCAACCACTTCATTTCCGTCATAAATACTGTAGTAGTAAATGGTATCCGCTTTTAAGTTTCTCACCTGGGCCTGGTATTGATGAGTGTTATTAGGTGCGCTAAAGAGATAAGTTTGCCCCTCGTTATCATTGTGTGAATCAGAAGATAAACACAAGCTTATTTCTTCCTTGAAAACCTCTCTACCAGAACTTCCAAGCTCCTCCGAAAAAAGCACTCTAGGGACAATTGCCTTTGAAGTACGCCAAACAATAATAACAGAGTTGCTTGTTCCCATTTGCAGGTAAGGATCACGGGAAACAGGAGAGCTCTGGCTACAACCTAAAGTAAAGTAAATAGAAGTAGCTAAAATCAAAATATGAAAAAACTCTTTGCGATTCATGATGGGCCTTTCTTGAAGGTAATATATAGCCCTATATCTTACAATGAGTAGCATCAGACCTGCAAAGAGACGGCTGTATTTGAGATAAAAATAAGTGATCTCATAATAAGCTGTGTTTATTTTATTAAGAATAGTATTTAGATTGGCTAAATACAAGATGAATGTTGTTTATTTTTTTCTATTACCCATGGTGAATATAATCCTACATTCGGCGGTCAAATGAGAGTGGGATTATATATATTTTTAGTTCCTTTTGAGCTGGTTTAACCTAGGATAAGATCAAGCTAGTTGGTTTATATTCTCTCACTTTTAAGATAAATTTGTCTCTCAATCTCCAAAATGAGTTTTATCTTTTTTGATGATATGAAAGCGGTCTTGGATTTTCCCTTTTTGGTCAATCATCACTGTTTTTAGAGTATCTTGATGGATCTCTATGACAATTGATCCATATATTTGGAGAGTTTTTTTCATAACAGGACTAATTCCTCGTTGACCAAGCCCAGCTCCTCCGTTTCCTACAACTATCATTATCGTTCCTTCGTGTATTCCTGCTCTTTTAACATAAGCTCCATCACCTTCTATATCTCCATCTCCATCGTCAAGAATTACTCCTGCTGAAGTGGTCGGGGTTGCATAGGCTCCGTCTATAAGCATAGACCGCTCATAAATATGAGAGTGGCCTCCTAAAACGAGATCTACTCCTCCTGGCTCAAGGATGGGCATAATATGTTCGCGCATTTTGATATTCGGAGCTTCAGTATCACTATCGTGAGTTCCTTTGGTGTAAGGAGGATGATGGAAATAAACAATAGTCCAAGCCTTTTTATTTTTTTTCAAATCGTTCTTTAACCATAAAGTCATCTTTTCGGTAGGGTGGATGTTTAGACTGTTTAAAGAGATAAAATGAACGGGCCCAATTTCATAAGAGTAGTAATATTCTGTTCCCGAGAGAACTCCTCCTGCTTCTGCCTTTGTGGGAAGAACAAAAGCATCGTTATAAGGACGGTTTCCAGTTTTTCCTGTATAAGAGTCATGGTTACCGATGGTAGGCCAGCAAACTACTTGGGAAAGAAGATCTTTATAAATAGCAAAGAACTTACTCTGGAACTCAGAGTCACGCCCATGCCAATAGGCCATATCACCAACATGAAGATAGGCATCCAAAGAAATATTATTTTTCTTTAAATATCTTTGTAAGCCCTTAAAAATATCTTTTTGAGCCTTGTTGTTTTTACCTGAGTCCCCCACTACCCAAAAACGAAGAGGTCGAGCATTAGTTATGGGGTAAGTGCGAAAAAAATGCTTAGAATCTCCTCCAGCAATGACTCTGTTGCCGTTATAAACACTATAATAGTAAAGAGTATCAGATTTTAAATTTCTTATTTGAGCCTCATATTGGTGAGTATTGTTAGGAGCACTAAAAAGATAAGATTTTTGATCTCCATTAAGAGAGCGTAAATTGGGGGCTAAATGTACGTCTATTTCTTTATTAGAAACTTCTTTACCAGTACTTCCAAGTTTTTCCGAAAAATACACTCTTGGCTGGATTGCTTTCGAAGTTCGCCAAACAATAACGACAGAGTTACTCGTGCCCATTTGTATATATGGATGACGAGAAATAGTTGAACTTTGAATAACACCTACATTAAGATAAACAAAATTTACTAAAATCAAAACAGCTACTGCCAAGACCAAAGTATAAAAGTATTCTTTACGTCTCATTATTTTTCCTTTTTGTTTAGGGCGTGTCGCCAATCAACTATCATTCATTATCTGGTTCATTTTTCTTTAACCTTGTAATAGTTGATATATTTAGGTCTAGCAAATAAGAGACCAAGCCTTGTGTTTTCTGTAAAACAATATAAGGTTTGGACTTGTGTTATCTTTCTTGAGTGCTCTGTTTTTTTTCGGCAGAAATTTGCTATTAAAAATAAACTGTTTCTCTAGATAAAAATTCTTTAGGCTTTGACTTATAGGAGAGCGCTGATTTTTCGAGGAGTAAAAAAGAGTGGCAGTTTTTTGCGGAAATGAAACTTGGAATGTTTAGGACACTATAAAATGAGAAGCCTGTATATTAATTTGCAAGTTTAATTATAACTCTGCTCGTGCTCACCAGTAAAATACCACTTCTTACCTATTTTTTTCAAGCTTATACACTTAGAAACTCACCACCACCACGATTGGGCAATATCCACGTTTTAGAGTTTGTTCTCACTCATGCTACTATCTCAATTTTCTCTAATCCAGGCTTCATTGAAAGCAACATGCTTAATCGACTTTCCCCCTTTAGCCTGGTAGCTATATGTTAGATGGAGCTCTCCATTTTGTGATTGAATCAAAGACGGGTAAGAAAAAGAGCCTTCTCTTTTGGGGACTTTCTCTAAGTATCGGTGCCATTGCCAGGTCTTTCCTTCGTCAGTGGAAAGGGAAGCCTTGAGCTGATGGCGTTTATCTATGGTATCGTTGTAGACTAAAACCCAGTTCCCATTTTTGAGAGCAATACAGTCGACACTGGAGCCAGGGTTGGGGATATCAAGGTTGGTCACGTCTCCCCAGGTCATTCCTTGGTCGTAGGATTCGCAAAATCGAATACGGTAGCGAGGGCCATTTTCTCGCATAAAGGCGACAACGGAGCCATCTTTACGCTCGACTAGGCTGGGCTGGATGTTGCCAAAGCCCAGAAGAGGAGAACTTGCTTGCCATGTTTTTCCTTTATCTGAGCTCATTGCGATAAGAGAAACCGAGTAGGCATCTGTGTAGAGAGGAAGAAGCCACTTACCACTTTTTAAAACGATGGGTTGGATACGAGTCATCCAGCCTAGGCGCTGTTGGAGTTTATCGTCGCCTTTTTTTTCGACGTAGTGGTAGATCTCTTCATCGGCCGTGAGTTCCGGAAAAGTTTTTTTATTTAAATCGGGGATTTGATTGGGGAATTCTTTTAAAAAGAGAGGCCACTTTGCTTTTAAAGCTTCGGTGAAATTCTCTGGCTTCATGATAATATTATCCTGCCAATTCCACTGAGGAGCTTCTCCAAAGCTGCTATAATCAAAAGCGGTGCGGTATTTTAGAATGCACGATTGCCATTCATTGGCAACAATGACAATCCAAAATAGCCACAAACGCTTTTGCGGATCTACCCACAAGACAGGGTTGCAGTCAGGAAAACCAGGAGTATCTGCCATAATAAACGGCTTACTCCATTGTTCGCTCTCTTTGGATTTGTGAGCTCCCAAAACAACTACATCATCCGCTTTACGTTCACCTGATCCATGGAACCAACAAGCTAAAAAACCTCCCTGAGGTAACTCTACAATAGAGGAGCCATGGTTGTGCCATTTTTCTTGGGGGAAAATGAGCTCCGCTTGATAAAAAGATTTCTCTGCCCAAGCAAGTCCTGTGAAGTAAAGCAAAAGACACAGTAGACTGCGCATGTTATGCTCCTAGTTGCCCATAATCTTACTTAATAAATCAGGTTTATCTAAGTTACGCTCCAACTGAAAATACTTGACTCCTCCATCATAAGAGACGGTTTTCGTGTATAAAAAGTCCTTTTCACAGAGAAGAAGGTCGAGGCTTTTTTTGTCTACACTTTCACTAAGAGCTTCTTCTAAATTTTTTTGAGAGAGTTTTTTGTTATTTACTGCTGCCACTTTAGCAGTGGGAGATACTCCTGCTCGGTCAGCGGGACTTTCTGGGATAATAGTCGTAATTTGTCCTGCCAGATTAATTTCTAAACCTAAGGAGTCGATCGCATGGATAATTCCCTTTTCTTTGAGCATTTCTTTTTGATAACTATTAGGTTCGCTGGTAAAGGCTACTTTATAACCACAGTTGTGAACAGCTTCAAGAGAAAGTCCTTCCATGGGCTGCTGGGCTCGCTTTTGAAAAAAGTTTTTCCAATCATAGGGATAAATTCCATTTAAAATGAGGATCACTTCTTCTAAATCATAAGGTCTAAACTCTTTGTCAGCGGGTCCTTTTTGACCTAGGAAAATATGGCAAAATTCATCTAAAGTACTGCTTGTATTTTGGCGGATAAGAGTATCTACTTCTAGCCAAATTAAGAGCCCTTCGTTATAGTAATCCTGATTTCTCCGCAAAGCTCCCCAGTAAGGAGAACCTCCTCTTAAAAGATGGCTGCTAAGACAAGTGTCTTCTAAGGAACGCCAAGAGCGACCAACCGAGCGCTGTAGAGTATGAATTTTATGCATAAAACGCTCTAGATACTTTTCGAAAGACAAAAATCCACTTCTCACCTCTAAAATTTCGCCTAAGTATTGAGTTAGTCCTTCATAGACCCAAAGCAAAGAAAGGTCTTTGTCGCTATGGAAATCTGCAATCGCCATACCTTTAGGCTGGTGGTATTTTCCACACCATGAGTGGATGTATTCATGAGGCAAAAGTGAGCTAGTTCGCCCTCGAAGCTCCCAAGAGTTTTCGTAGCCCGCACAGACCAAACCGTTTAAACTAGAGTTAAGATGCTCCAAGCCCATGACAGGAGTAATATCGCTTAACACATTGAGAAAATGGTATTCTCGGCAATGAAACTCACCAAAGATATCTTTCGCTTTTTTAACCATGTTGAGGTAGTGCCCTTCGTAAGAAGAGTTAACCTTCACAGCCTTAGGCGACTCAGAAACATAGTGCCAATAGTGGCTAGGGGCACCATCTGCACAAATCTCCACACTATGCATATACTGCCCACAAATCAAAGGACTATCAATGAGCATGGAAAAAGAAATGGGAGCAAAGACAATTTCGTTCTCGCACTCCTTTTTGACCTCCAAAGAACTAGCATACTTCCACCCGACAGGAAGTTTTAAGGTCAGATGGACTTCGATTTGATCACAGCTAATGCCCTCTGGATACAAAAGACAAGTATTCCAATTTATAATCCCAAAAAAGTAATTGCCATAACTATCAATCCCTTTGGAATTTACACTAGGTTGGTTACAAATGTAGCGCAAATCGACTTGTAAAGCATCATCTTTTGGGGTAGGGCAGTTAAATCGATATGGCTCCGCCGAGCTTCGCGACCAAGGTAAAGGTGCTCCGCTTTGGGAAAACTTTAATCCGGCAATATTTTGGACAGGCCCGCAAGGAGAGTGAATTCCTGGTATCCATTTCGGAAACCACATATCCAGTGATCCAGAAGAAACAGGAAAAGTAATGCGAGAGGAAAGGAGACCGCGAGTTAAATCTTGAGCGTCAACGTGGATTTGCAAAGTGAGTTTTTCTTTTGACATAAAATATCTTTCTAGTGCGCAAAGCTTAGTTCTTCTGCCATTTTTTATGGCCTAAAATACTAAACCTATGTTATTCTTGATGTAAGCTTTTAATTTTATGGAAAAAGAAAATTTTTGCAAGAAGAAATCTGCATTGATCAAATAGATAAGAATTTGTTGAAAAATATATTCAGACTCTAGACTAAATAAAAGTACTAAAAGATAGAGTATATCGTTTAATTTCATCTATAGTAATGAAATGGAGATGTAAAAATAAGCTCTATTTAGTACCAGAGTTTAGTTTTTTCCAGTACTTTCGCTTACTATCAATTAAAAGTAGTACTTTTATTTAGTTATAGCCAGGGTAATAGACCAAAAACTTGGTTAGTCTATTACCTTGTTCACCTCGAAATACGCTCCTCTTTTTTTACCATGTTTGATCAAGTACTCTTTTTGCACTAAATCATTTAAATCTTTTAGTGCTGTCGGAGAGGAAATTTGAAATAGCTGAACATATTTTGCTGTGGTTATTGTCGAATATTTTTGTAATTGTTGAACGAATTGTTTTTGCCTGAAGTTAAGATTATTAGAGGTAGAGCTTGGGGCAAAGCTTGAGTTTTTTTGGTTTGAAACCATAATATTTAAATAACAAATTTCATCAGTAACTCGGTAAAAAAGCTTGTTTCCTTCTTTTCTTTGAAAAAGAATATAGCCTGTTTCGTGAAGTTTTTTTATATATTTAGCAACATTTTGCCGTTGAAGTCCTAATGATTTTGCTAACTCCATATTGGTAAATTCGTCTTTCTGTGTCATTTCTAATAAAACCTGAAGCTCTTTCTCTGTTAAAATACTGCGGATTTTCTCGATAGTTAGAGATTTTAAAAGCTCTTTTGCTTTTCTAGTAGGAAGAGTTTGAGGATAAGAAATGGGAAAATTTGCAAGAATACCATGAACAGCATCCATAACAAAACGAATCCGACCTTGATATAGCTGGTAAAGATAGGAAATCAACTCGTTTTCTACAGGAGGAATGTATTTTCGCCCCTGAGAAGAAAGCAATTCATAACGTAACTCTATTACTTTAAGAACCTCTTTTTCTGTAAGAGGTTTTAGGTGAATCGGCCAGCTAAAAAAAATACTTCGAACACGCTCCAGAGGGCTGATTACTTGAGAAAAAAATCCTGTTCTACCAACAAAAACATAATAGACATAGGGGACTTGTAATATATCTCGGATTTCTTCAAAAACTCTTTGAGTTTCCAAGACACCTTCTTGTTGCATAAGTTCCATATTATCAAGATGTAAAATAATCCCTTTAAAGCCAAGCTGAAGTATAGTTCGAATCAACTCTCTAAAATAGTTATACAGCTTAGCTTCAGGGATGCTTGGAACAAGTACTTGTTTTTCTTTTCCCCCTCCTAGTCCTAATCCAAAAGCTTGTAGTTGCCAATGGTGAGTTTCTTCAACAAACACTTTGTTTAAAACTAGTAGTTCTTGATACAATTCATTATTAACAGGTAAAGTGTTTCCGTGTATCAAGTATAGCTTTGTTGTTAAATGAGATATCATTTCTTGTAAAAAATCAGCTCTTGTCCATTGTAAAGAAAAAGTAATTTCTCCTAGTGAAGTAAATAAAGGATCTTTAGATTCGTGCTCCCAAACGTAACGATGATAATTCACAAACGTTGTTTTTCCTAAACCAATTTCTCCCTCGACAATAAACCTATTTCCACCGACTCCACTAAAAATATTCGTAATGAGCTGAAACTCCCGACTATCTTCTCCTCTTCCAACATAAGCTTCAGAAATTGGAAGAAGAGCATCAGAATACAAAGTCAAAGCGTTTGTATCATAAGGATTATTTTTAAATCCATATTTACTCCAAAAATTTTGTTCCAAGAGATTCATTATGTATTTCCTATGACTAAACAGAGAGAATAAAAGAAATTTTAAAGTAATATATGTAATACAAAAAAAATATTACATATATTACTTTAGAAACAAATCAAGGTAAACGCAACAAGATAATATAAAAAAATATTACATCCCATTCTTGCTTTTATTAAAAAACATCCATTATAAAGGCAGTAAATTACTTTAAGTAAAAGAGATACAGCTAATACATAAAGAAATATTACATATATTCCTTTTTTTTAATAAAGAATGGATATTTGTATATAAAGCGCGTTACATTTCTCAGATTTCTAGTAAAATAGATTTTTTTTTAACGAGGAAAATTTTTTCTAGATTCTAAAACAAAGAATAGCAAAAAATGGATATGTAAGAATTTTCTTATTTTTTTGTGATGATTGCGGAGTCTTTTAATAACTAAGCTATGTTCTTCGAGAACCCGACAGGAATCCTCTAATTGCTCAGGAGTAGTGTACATGGGAGTAGAGCACATATTTAAAGACATTTTGACATTGCTTTTGGTAACAAAACGACTGGTTCCAAAATCAATAAAATAGACCATTCGATCTTCCGCAATCATGATATTACTTAGCTTCCAATCTCCGTAGATCAATTGTTCTTTGGCAATGTACTCGGCGATATCGCACAGAATACAAAAGCAACGGAGTAAATCAGAAAAAGCCCAGCTTTGTTGCTCCACAAAAAGAATCTGTTCGAGAGTCTTACCTTTGATGTACTCCATTACTAAAAATTATTTTCATCATGGATTCTCCTGTAAAAATTTGGTTTTGAGAGCAGAAAATCAAACCAAAAGAAGCTTGGTTATTCTGTTTTCTCTCATCAAGGAGTTTGTATTCTAGAATATGCGAAGAATCCATTCCGGCAGATTAGCCAAGAAAATTTTTTTTTTTAGCTGATGAAGTGGTAGGGATGAAATGAGAAAGAATTGCCAGTTGAGAACCCGAGAAGATTTGGAGGGCAAGGCTCCTGCCGCGCTGGAGATGTACCTAGATACCAGACTCAAGACCAAACACATTTCCATCGGTAGGAACCTTAAGATTTAAAACGTTTTTCCAATATGAAACCTGTGATCCAGGGAATTTGCTTCAAATACCATACAGGAGTCAAGCACATTCCCTGTTCGGCAGGAGAGCCGCGATCAAAAAGATTTTTTCAATATGAAACCGATGATCCTGTGAATGTGCCTCAATACCATGAGGAACCAAGCACAACCCCTGCTCGGCAGGAGCCTCGCCCTCCAGGGAACATGGTGCTGAGAAAGGTTTTCGATGATCTTTTTCAAAATAAGGTTATCAGATAAACCTTACCCTGTATCATAAGAATATTCCCAAAAAGCCTCACTTCCAGCTAACCAATCTCCTCACCTCATCCAAAGAAGTATAACCCTCCTTCGCTTTTTCGATGCCATCTTCCTGCCAAGTCCAAGGGCGATTCTCTAGTTTTAAGGTTTTCTCTAAGTCCTGCTCATCTCCTCCCTCTTCCAATATTTGATGAAATTCGCTGCTGGGCTGAAGTACTTCCCAGAGGGGAATTTGCCCTTGGTATCCTGTTTGTCCGCAGGCAGAGCATCCTTTGGGTCGGTAGAGTTTTTTTGTTTTTCCACTATCGTTGAGAAATTCTTTTTCTTTTTTTGTGATACTGTATGATTCTTTGCAGTTCGGGCAAAGTTGTCGGACGAGGCGTTGTCCTATAATGGTAGAGATGGCGTCTTTTAGAAAGAAAGGGGCGATGCCGATGTCTCTTAGGCGCAAAAAAGCTCCGACGGCTGTGTTTGTGTGTAAGACGGAGAAAACGAGATGTCCGGTTATAGCTAGCTCCATACATATTTGAGCGGTTTCGGTGTCGCGAATTTCTCCGACTAAAATAACGTCAGGAGAGCTTTTCATTCCTGCGCGCAGGGCTTGGGAGATTTTTCCGAAATATTCATCGGAAGAAACTTGGATAACGCCGGGAATAACGGCTTCTACAGGGTTTTCAATTGTCAGCACTTTTTTGGTTTCACGATCCACCGATTTTAAAAGAGAGTAAAGAGTTGTGCTTTTTCCAGAGCTAGTAGGTCCTGTCACAAAAACAAGTCCAGCCTCTCTTTGAGCGATGGACTGTAAGTAAGGGTGTATTCTTTGACAAGGATCTAACTGAGAAATTTTGGGGATATCGGTATCTGTTTTCAAGAAATTCAGAGTAACTGTCTCTCCCAAAACAGAAAGTAGAGTGCTGATTTTTAAGTCCCAAGTAAGTCCGTTCTTTTTCCAAGAAAATCGTCCTCCTTGGGGCTCTTGAGTATCAGTATCCAGATATGCTAGAGATTTAAGAAAAGCAACCAAAGGACGATATAAATTTTCAGGTACACTGTCAATATCTCGAAGATTGCCATCAATACGAGCGCGAACCCTATGTTCATTAACATCAGGCTGTAGATGAATCTGAGAAGCTTTCAAAGTAGAAGAGTGCTTTAATATACGAAACAATTTTTCTTCGACATCAGACCCTTCTCTTAATTTTTTATCCCTATCTTCTTCTTCTTCAATATAGCGCTTCAAAGAGTCTGTAATGATAGATGAAATAGAGTCTTTCCCTATTTCTTGAACTTTATTAAAAATGCTCAAATGCTCTTCTTTTATATAAATTGTTTTGTTTGGCATCAATGGATCTCCCTTATTTTGAAAGATGTTAGAATATCCCTAATAATACAAGTATAACATATTACAAATGCAATATATTATACTTGTATTATGCTGTCAAGTAACTTTTTTGCTCTCTTTACTCTCTTCTTATTTGTTGTTATTATTTCTTGTAATAATTTAAGACTCAAAAGAAGAAATAGAGAAAGGAAATTCATGAAAAGATGCTTTATTGCTTTAGGCTTTGACGAGGAACTTCAGACAAAACTGAGTCAAGTTCAAAAAAATGTGCAAAAGGCTGTTGAAACAGGTATACGCTGGGAAACCCCTAAAAATTTTCACATAACTCTAAAATTTATAGGAGACACCTCCACGGATTTAATTGCTCAAATTAGCGATAGTTTAGAAAGCTTTGCTTCAGAAAAAGCTTTCCCCTTGAGTTTTACAGGGATTGGTGTTTTCCCTAAGGTAGAAAAAGCAAGAGTTTTTTGGCTGGGAGTAAAAGAAGAAGAAGAGAGGGTGCAAAGTTTTCAGAAAGAGGTGGAGAAGTCCATGATTGCTTTGAGTCTTTCTCCTGAAAAAGGGCTAAATTACACGCCTCATGTTACCATAGGAAGAGCCAATAAAAGAGAAAAGCTTCCTGAGTCTTTAGCTGAAATTTTAGAAGAGCAAGGTGAATTTACTCTAGGGCCTTGCCTCGTAAACCAGTTAGTTTTATTTGAAAGCCACTTTGTCGAAGGAAAAATTCATTACGCTCCTTTAAAAACTGTTTTTTTATCTTAAAGTAAGTTCTTTATGCACTTATTTCTGTTCATTACCAAAATTCCTTGCCAAAAAAACAAGTTCCAGCTAAAATAGTTAGAGAATAAATCAGAAATTATCGAAAAAAACACAAGGAGGTCGCCATGAGAAGCTTTTTCTACTTCTCCCTTTACATTATTTTATTTTCAATAGCATCTGTATCTGCTCAGGATACTCCTGAAATTGGGGTTCTCGGCTCTTTTGATGCGGGCGAAAATAAAATCAACCACCAAGAATTCTCTCCCGAAAAACCTCTTTCTATGAAAGAGATTCAAGCTCAAAGTGAGCCTGGGCATACCTACAATGAAAATGTTTGGCAAGCCCAAGCTAAAGTTCTCATGGGAAGTTGGGACTTGAATGGAGATGGACAAGAGCAAAAAGTATACAACCGAGGCCGCACTGTTGATATCCAACAAGGAAATGGGGGATATCGTAGCTACAGTATAACTAACGGAAGCTGGGCTCTACTGCGAGAAGGTGTTACCGATACCAATGGAGAAGATGGTTTAGAAATGGTATTTAACATTGGGCGAAGCATCAAAATCATCTCTGACCGGACTGGACAAACTAGGAGCTATCAAATCCACACAGGAAGTTGGGCTCTTTTGCGCGGCGGAGTGCGAGATATTGATAATCAACCAGGAAACGAAATTGCTTTCAACATAGGCAAGAGTATTAAAATAATTTATGACCACTTTCGTGATAGTCGAAGCCACTTTATTTCAAACGGAAGTTGGGCTATTTTGCAGGATTTTTTTATCGAAACAGATGGAGAGCCGGGAGCAGAAGCTGTCTTTAATTTGGGAAAACAAATTAGGGTCTACTCTGGTAACTTTAAAGCCAAAAGACATTACAGTATCTCAAATGGAAGCTGGGCTTTACTTCGAGGAGGAGTTGTCGATACCGACGGAAATCCTGGAAACGAATTAGTTTTTAATATCGGAAGCTTTATTCGTATAGTCAACGATCGCCAAAAAACGACTAAGCAATATGCTATTGGTGGTAATTATCCGAACTGGGCTTTACTTCGAGGAGGAGTCACTGATACCGATGGAAAACCTGGCCATGAAATAGCGATCAATGCCGGACAACAAATAATTGTTATTTGCGATCATGATGGCAGAACACGAAGCTACACAACAGCAAGGCAATGGTCGTTGATCGATATTAGCGACGATGACGGTAAACCAGGCAGTGAAATCCTTTATCGAAAATCAGGAAGAAGCTTCGCTATTTCCGATGCCAGAAGAACAACCTATCCTGTAAAGTAGGTGCAAGAAAGCTCTATTAGCCAAGAAAAATTATGTCTAAAGTAACCAAAAAACGTATATTGAAAATAGTACTATTTCTAAGTATCATGTTTATCTTTATGTTAATTTTGGTGGAGGGCATTTTGGCATGCACAAAATACTTTTATCCAACCTTATTTAGCAGGAGTGACCGTACTCATATTGTTGCTGAAAAACTGCACACCGAGTTTGATAAAGACTTGGGCTGGATTAATTTACCCCATTTCTATAACAAAGACATGTATGGTCAAAATAAATATTTAAAAATCAATTCGCAACGATTTCGTAGTGACTATCCCATTTCACTAAAGATCCCGATTAAAAAATTGCGAATTATATCCTGTGGAGATTCCTTTACGCTCGGCTATGGTGTAGCTAATAATGAGACTTGGTGCCATCATCTAGGTGAAATGAATTCTATTTGGGAAGTTGTCAATATGGGACAAGGTGGTTATGGAGTAGATCAAGCATATTTATGGTATTTAAGAGATGGGGTTAAACTAGAGCATAACATTTGTCTATTTAACTTTATTACCTGGGATATATACCGAGCGGCGAAAGATTCCCTTGCTGGTTACTCTAAACCAAAAATGAAGATTGATAATGGAAAACTCGTTGTAAGAAAAGCTAAAGAGAATAAGCCATATTTACTAGAAAACCTGCATACCTATCGTTTATTCCAATCTATTTCAAAAAAACTTCCAAAACAAAAAAATAAAACTCATCCTAAAAGGGATGAGATGAAATCTCTTTTTATCGCCATACTCAAAAGACTACAACAAACGAATGAAGAATCTAATAGAACCTTGGTCATAATCCATTTACCCGTAAAAGGAGATCATGAAAAATTAAGAGAGTCTGAATTTTGGCGAAAATATCTAAAAGAACACGCAAAAAAAGAAAACTGGATATACCTTGATTTAATTGGCCCTTTTCAATCTTTATCTCACAAAGAGATGCTAACTCTTTTTATTCCAAAAACGATAAAGAACTACCTTTATTCGGCAGGGCATTATAACGAAAAAGGCAATCGGCACTTTGCCGAGAAAATATACAAAAAGCTACTGACTATCCCAAAAGTAAAAAAATTACTAAAATAGCATGTCAAAGGTTCTAATCCTGACAGTTTATCAATTGTTTTTAACGCAACTCTATCAAGAAAAAGATTTCTAGGTATGTACCTATTCAAAGAAGTTCGATTCGCTTTTTTAATCAATTACTACTAAACTATAGATTTCATTTGGAAAATTGAGACGATTATAATGATGCACTTATTATAATGGAGTCCTAAGGGGGTGGGGATGAAACTCAAGAAACTATTTCATTCGTTTATCTTTACAAAAAATTCGATTGCGTTTTCTCCCTGGAAAGTCTCTCTCTTTTTAACATCCGCTTATTTATTATTTTTTTTATGCTATATTTGGGGCTCTTCCTCTTTGGCAGCAAAATTTTCAAACTCGACTTTAGAGCTCGAAAAAAT
The DNA here is from genome assembly GCA_029260735.1 of Planctomycetota bacterium. Classification (GTDB taxonomy): domain Bacteria; phylum Planctomycetota; class Uabimicrobiia; order Uabimicrobiales; family Uabimicrobiaceae; genus JAJDCR01. The sequence goes on along the minus strand of JAJDCR010000089.1, from coordinate 20,909 downwards.
GGAAATTATTAAGGGGACTTTATCCGTCTTTTTCACAGCTATGATGCTATTGATTTTTTCCAAGATAACTCTATCTACTGTGCAAGAGCAAGCAGAAAAAATTTTAAGCGACCAAAAAACTATTATGATGTTAGAGCAGCGAGCTATTGCCGGAGTGATGGCCTCTTCTATTGCCCATGATATCAAGAACCTACTAGGAGTGGCTCTTTGGAGCCTAGAAGCTATCCAAGAAGACCAAGAAGAAGGAATTGAAGTTCTCCAAAAAACTGTTGATGGAATTGAAAAACTCTCCCAGCGACTCATGAATACCGCTTCTAAAGGAATGGAATACGAACTTTCTCAAATAGACTTGGTTGAAGTGACAAAGGAAGCTTTTCAGCTAGCACAATCTCATAAAACAGTCTCTTTTTGCTCTACTCAGATAGAAACTCCAGAGGTTCCTGTTCATATAAAGGGTAATTCTGAATTGATCCGAGGAATGCTCTTTAATCTAATTCTTAACTCAGCTGAATCTATGCCTTCTCAAGAAAAAATCAAAGTTGTTTTACAGATAGAAAGAAACATGGCATTAATTGAGGTTCACGATAGTGGTCCTGGAATTCCTAAGGATAAAAAAGATGAAATTTTTACTCCTTTCTATACGACAAAGAAAAAAGGTAATGGACTAGGACTAATGGCAGCAAAAGCTTGTGCTAGTTTTCACCAGGGCTTCATTGTAGTTTCTAATTCTCCTCTAGGTGGAGCTTGTTTTACTATAAAAATACCTTTAGAGATGATGGAAGAAATAATCTAATCTAGACAAGCATTAGAGAATTCCTGAAAAAAAATAAAAATTCTTTCTTGACAATGTTTTTTTTATAACCTATGCTAAAAATAGAACAAAAAACATTTATCTCAGGAATCAAGTTATGAACACGAATCTATTCACTCAAACATTATTTTGGCAAGGCTGGCATCTCTTCTAAGAGGACCGCTTGTCGTTTTGTTTCAGTAAATAGAATTCTAAGAACGCGTCCTCTTCGGACGCGTTTTTTTTTGCTCTAATTTAAAACACACCAAAAAAATAAAACCGCTTCGAAGAGGGCATCTTTAACCAGGAGTTTGAGAAATGCTCTCACCCAAAAAATACACCTTTCTTTTTTCTTCTCTTTTTTCCTCACTTTGGTGGCGCTGGTTTATCTTAACTAAGAGAGCCGCTCTGTCTTCATTTTTTTAACCCAGGTATTTTTTAAGCGCGTTCTCTGGGAGAACGCACTTTTGTTTCTTCTAGAGAACGTCTATCTTCTCTGGAGAAAACTATGCTTAACCAACTTAAATTCAAAGATTTTCAAGAACTCTCTAAAACAGGCCAACGAGTTCCCGTTTATCAATCCATTCCGGCTGATATGCTAACTCCTGTTTTAGTTTACCGAACGATTGCCGAAAACAACCCCGACTCTTTCCTGCTTGACTCTCTTGAGGGAGAAGGAGATGCTAGCCGCTATTCCTTTATTGGTTTTCATCCCACCTTACGTCTTCAAGTCAAGGAAAAAGAGCTATCCTTAATCGATCGAGAAGGAAAAGTATCTCGGCAAATTACCGAAGATCCTTTTGCCATAATACGCAAAATTTTAGAAACAAAGCGAACGGTAGCTCTACCGGAACTTCCTAGCTTAATAGGAGGAGCCCTAGGTTACTTAAGCTATGATAGTGTCCGTCTCTTTGAGAAAATTCCTGATCGTCATCAAGAAAATCGCCAAGAAGCAGATCTTTCTTTTGGTTTCTACGACACGATTATCGCTTTTGATCATTTACGCAAGATCGCAACTATCACTCATCTCCCTGACCCCACTTTGTCCATAGAAAAGGCTTACGAGCAAGCTCGTGAAATAATCTCTGGTTTAATCTCGCAAATCATAAGCGCTCAACCTCCCCAGGAGACATCAAAAACTTCTTTTTCTGAAAAAGACATTCAACCTGATATTGATGATGCTGCCTTTGCCAAAATGGTTAACCAGGCCAAGGAGTATATTAAGGCAGGAGATGCTTTTCAAATAGTCCTTTCTCGTCGTTTTCAATGTTCTTGTACAGCTCGGCCTTTTGATGTTTACCGAGCCCTAAGAATGATTAATCCTTCTCCTTACATGTTCTATTTACAAGAAGGAGAAAGGGCTATCGTGGGAGCTTCCCCGGAAAGGCTTGTCCGAGTCAAGGACGGATTTGTCGAAACCGTTCCCATCGCCGGAACTCGTCCTAGAGGAGACAAAGAAAATGACAGTGATCTAGAAAAAGAGCTCTTGGCAGATCCTAAAGAAATGGCAGAGCACATGATGCTCGTTGATCTCGCTCGAAATGATCTAGGTCGAATTTGTCTTCCCGGAAGCATCGAGGTCAAAGAACTTCACTCCATTCAAAAACTATCTCATGTTATGCATCTCTATAGCCGAGTAAGTGGGAAAATGAATCCCTCTTTTGATGTTTTGGATGCGATACAATCAGTTTTACCTGCAGGGACTCTAAGTGGGGCTCCCAAAATACGAGCAATGGAGATTATCGATGAGCTGGAGACTTCCCCTCGTGGCCTCTACGGAGGATCAATTTTATACTTAGATAATCGAGGAAACATGGATAGTTGTATTGCTATTCGTATGGCCGTAATGGAAAAAGGAATAGCTACTGTAAGAGCAGGGGCAGGAATTGTTTATGACTCCGACCCTGAAAAAGAAGCCGCCGAAACACGGCATAAAGCAGCCGCTTTACTTAAGGCCATTGAGATGGCAGAAAGAGGAGAATTATGCTACTCATCTTAGATAACTACGATAGTTTTACCTACAACCTATACCAAGCCTTTGCTGTGATGACAAAAGAGATCGAAGTTATCCGCAACGATGTCATCACTCCAGAAGAATTAAAGGCATTAGCCCCAGAAGCTATCGTGATTTCTCCTGGGCCGGGGAAACCGGAAAAAGCAGGAAACTGCTTAGACATTATCCTCGCTTGTGCTTCGAGCATTCCTATTTTAGGAGTTTGCTTAGGTCACCAAGCCATTGCTACCGCTTTCGGAGGAAAAGTCATCATTGCACCTGAACTCGTTCATGGGAAAACTTGTTCTGTTTTCCATCGAAGGCAAGGGCTTTTCTCTAATGTTTCTTTACCTTTCACAGCCGGTCGCTATCATTCTCTCTCGGTCGAGCGAGAAAGCCTTCCTTCTGACTTAGTAGTAGAGGCAGATACCTTAGATGGGACTATAATGGGGATACGCCACCTACACTACCCTTGCTATGGAGTTCAGTTTCATCCAGAGTCCATCTTAACTCCCGAAGGTTCCAAAATACTCCAGTCCTTTCTCTCTTTAGTCGAAAACTTCTCTTGCCCCAAAGTGGAGGAATCATGCTTAAAAACTATCTAGAAAAACTAATAATTTCACAAAGCCTAAGTTTTACGGAAGCTCAAGATGCGATGAAAAAAATTATCGAAGGAAGCGATTGCCACCAAGTAGCTGCTTTCTTAGCTCTCCTAAAAAGCAAAGGGGAAACTGCCAACGAAATTGCAGGAATGGCAAAAACCTTAGAGCAGTACTCTATTCCTGTAAAAACAAATCACTTGGTCATCGACACTTGCGGAACAGGAGGAGATGGATCAAACACAGTTAACATCTCAACGGGAGCAGCTATTTTAACAGCCGCTTGCGGAGTAAAAGTAGCCAAACACGGAAACAGAGCCATGTCGAGCTCTTGTGGATCAGCGGATGTTCTTGAAGAGCTGGGAATAGCTCTTGATCTATCTCCTGAGGCTGTAGAAGAGTCTATTGAAAAAATAGGAATTGGCTTCATGTACGCCCCTCGCTTTCAACCGGTCTTGAAAAATATTTCGCCGATTCGCCGAGGACTAGGGCTACGGACAGTGTTTAATCTTCTGGGGCCTCTTCTCAATCCGGCTCGACCCGCCTATCAATTGCTGGGAGTTTGTCAAGAGGATCTACTCAAACTCATGGCCCAAGCTCTACAACAATTGGGGAAAAGAAAGGCCCTTGTTATACATGGATGTGGCCTCGACGAACTTACTCCTCTTGGTCCTGCTAATGGGTATCTCGTGACAAAAGAAAAAATAGAGTATGTGACTATCAATCCGTATGAGCTAGGAATGAAACCATGCACTCTTCAAGATTTGCAAGGAAAAGATGCTCCGACCAATGCTCGTTTATTGCGTGAAGCTCTTTCCCAAGGGGAAGGAGCCATAGCGGATGCCTTGATTTTAAATGCTGGTGTCGCCATTTATTTAGCTGGCCAAGTCAAAGAATACCAAGAAGGCGTTGAGCTGGCTCGAAAAGCGATTGAGAGTGGACAAGCCAAAGAAACTCTGGAAAACTGGATCGCTTTTACCCAAGACAAACAAGTCCAAGATAAAAATAATGAAGCAAGCTTTCGTTCTGACATTACGGTAAATCAACACCACAGTGATTTACAAAGTATCCTTTCTCGCAAAGAAATTCAGGTGGAAAAACTCTGCCAAGATCAAAGATTAAAAGTAATTTTTACTCCAAAAAAAGAAGAGACAAAAACAAATTTTCCTTCTTTCAAAACAGCTTTAGTTCAAAGAGGAGTTTCTGTGATCGCCGAAATAAAACGATCATCTCCTAGTCTAGGAAAAATTGCTTCGATTGATAATCCCGTTGCTTTAGCTCAAAAATATATAGAAGGAGGAAGCGTTGCTCTATCCATCTTAACGGAAGAATCAAAGTTTGCCGGGAGCTTGGAAGACATCAAACTTGTACGAAAGGCTTTTCCTCATATTCCTATTTTGCGCAAAGATTTTCTGATTCATCCTGTGCAAATAGAAGAATCTGCTCAAGCCGGGGCCAGTGCAGTTCTTCTCATCGTAAGTATCCTGCAAGAAAAAACTGCTCTATTGCTTGAGGAAGCTTACCAAAAAAATTTAGATGCTTTAGTCGAGGTACATAACGAAGAGGAGCTCCAAATTGCCCTGCAGGCAGGTGCCAAAATTATAGGAGTAAACAACCGTAACCTCAAAACTTTTCAAGTAGATTCCAGCACCTCAGAAAGATTGATTTCTCTCATTCCTTCTGAGATCACTAAGGTCGCTGAATCTGGATTGCACTCAGCCCAAGACGTTCAACGAATGTATCATTTAGGTTACGACGCTGTTTTAGTAGGGACTGCTTTAGTTCAATCAAAAAACCCGGCTCAATTTATTTCTCAGATGAAAGAGGAGACTCTTTGTGTCTCCTAAAAAATCTATCTATACAAAAATCTGTGGCCTAGTTTCTCCTGAAGAAGCTTTTTTATGTGCAAAGGCAGGAGCTCAATTTATTGGAATTATTTTTTCTCGGCACTCTATACGGCAAGTGGGATTTTCTCAAGGCCAAGAAATTTCATTAGCTGCAAGGGAAGGGGGAGCAAAAGTTGTTGCAGTTTTTGTCGAGCAGGAAAAAGAAGATATTCAAGAAATATGTTCCCAATGTGCCATAAGTTACGCTCAGCTTCATGGCAATCCTTCTCGCCTTACCTATCTGAGCTTGCCGACAAATTTGAATACTATATTGGTCGTGGAGAGATTTTCTACTCATTCTAGTCCTCATGATTTTTTGGAACAAGTTCATAGAAGAGAGAAGATATCTCCCGAAAAACAAAGCGTTCTTCTTTTTGATCAAGTAAAAGGAGAAAAAGCGGATTCTTTTCTCTGGGATAACTTCTCTCCTCCGGCAGATGCGTTTTGGTTTTTAGCTGGAGGATTAAACCCAGAAAATGTAAGTCAAGCAATTTGTCAACATAGACCTTGGGGAGTAGATGTCTGCAGCGGAGTAACTATCTCTGATCGCCGACATAAAGATATCGATAAAGTAAAACAGTTTTTAGACCAAGTGCGAAAGGTTTCCTCATGATAACTTCTTTAGCAGAGGTTTCTCCTGAAAAGAAAGCCTCTTTATTTCAAAGACAGTTCGGTCGTTTTGGGGGTTGCTACATGCCCGAGTTACTCTTGCAATCTTTAGAGCAACTTCTTGAAGACTACTCTCGTTTAAAGGACGACAATAGCTTTCAAGAGAAGCTAAAGCAAACTCTTTGTCATTACGCTGGCCGCCCGACGCCATTAACGGAAGTTAAAAGATTTTCTCAAGCCATCTCGGGGCCGAAGGTTTATTTAAAACGAGAAGATCTTTTGCATACAGGGGCCCATAAACTCAACAATGCCTTAGGACAATGTCTTTTGGCTCAACACACGGGAAAAAAACGTATCATCGCGGAAACGGGGGCAGGGCAACACGGAGTTGCCACAGCCACAGCTTGCGCCTACTTAGGTTTGGATTGTGTGGTCTACATGGGAGAAGTAGACATAAAGCGACAAGCTCCCAACGTCAAAAAGATGAAGCTACTAGGAGCCGATGTTCGTTCTGTTTTCAACGGCAGCGCCACTCTTAAAGATGCCATCAATGAAGCTCTTCGAGACTGGACAAATAACTTTGAGAATACTCATTATTGTTTAGGTTCGGCCTTAGGTCCTCATCCTTACCCCCAGATTGTCGAAGACTTTCAAAGGGTCATTGGAGAAGAAGTCCAAAAGCAAGTAATCGACTACGGTTTCACTCAACCAGATCTTTTAATTGCCTGTGTCGGAGGAGGTTCCAATGCGATAGGACTTTTTGCTCCTTTCTTAGAAAATTCGCAAATACAAATGGTTGGGGTCGAAGCAGGAGGAGAAGGTGTTGATACTTCACGTCATGCCGCTCGTTTTGCAACAGGGAGACCGGGAGTTTTGCACGGTTGCTACACTTATCTTTTACAAAATGAAGACGGACAAGTTTTACCAACCCATTCGATTTCGGCAGGACTAGATTACCCGGCAGTTGGACCTCATCATGCCCAGCTTTTTGAAGAAGGAAGAGTTTCTTATCAAGCGGTTACTGATAAAGAATGCTTGCAAGCATTTCGCCTCTTAGCCCAAAGTGAAGGAATTATTCCCGCTCTAGAATCCAGTCATGCCTTAGCCTACTTAATCAAAATAGCCCCTCAGCTAGCAAAGGATTGCCGGGTAGTGGTTAACCTATCGGGGAGTGGACAAAAAGATCTTCCTCAAGTTTTACCACTGTTAGAAAAAGAACTATCATGAATACAATCGAAGAAACTTTTCATACCCAACGAGCTTTTGTTGCTTATTTTTGTGCTGGAGATGGAGGGAATGACTACTCTATTGAGGCTGCGTTAGCTTTAGAAAAAGGAGGGGTTAACATTCTGGAGCTGGGAGTTCCTTTTTCCGATCCTGTCGCCGATGGTTTTGTCATTCAGGAAGCGGCTCAACGTTCTTTATCAGGAGGAACGAATCTCTCAGATGTTTTAGCTATTGCGCAAGAAATTCGGAAACAAAGCTCGATTCCGATTATTCTCTTTAGTTACTACAATCCTCTTTTACAAGGAGGAGAAGCTTTCTACAAAGCAGCTTCTCAAGCGGGAGTCAATGGTATTTTAGTGGTAGATTTGCCTCCCGAAGAAGCAGGGACACATCGCTTGTATTTAGAGCGCTATCAGCTTTCGGGAATATTTTTGGTAACTCCCAGTACGCCTAGCCAGCGCTTAGAAGAGCTGGGAAATGCCGGAGCAGGTTTTATTTACTATGTTTGTCGAAAAGGAACTACAGGTGTTAAAACAGACCTTCCTTCCGATTACGAGGAAGAAATAATAAGGTTAAAAAAGTATATATCGCTACCTATTGCGACAGGGTTTGGTATTAGTACAAAAGAACAAGCTGCACGTGCTTTAGCGGGGAAAGCGGATGGTTTTGTTGTCGGCTCTGCTTTTGTTCGAGCGATGGGGGAAAAGGCTAGCTCTGAGGAGCTTTGCCAATTGGCTCAGAGCTTGGACCCTCGGTAAAGTATTGGTCATGGTAGCGATATAGGTTTTAAGCTAAGGTTTATCCGAGTCCTAAAAGATCTTTAGATTTAGCAAAGGTTTAGCTCTTATATTAACACATCATGGTCACAATAAAACATAGTTAAACACATTCTAGGAGATTTAAAATGATACTTATTTTATCCCGACAAGCCCATCCTAACGATATTGAAACTCTCATGAAACGACTAGATTGGATGAATTTACGGGCTTCTTTGAGCGAACAAAATGGGCAAAAAAGTCTAGCAGTAGTTAGCGGAATGAACAAGCAAGTGCAAATCGAGGAATTTGCAGCTCTGCCTTTAGTCGAGAAAGTACTTCCTTTTACCCAGCCTTATAAACTCGCAAGTAAAGATGTTCGGCGGGAGCGTTTATGTATACCGATAAAAGATATTCAGATTGGGGGGAAAGAGCTCGCAGTTATGGCCGGCCCCTGCTCCATTGAGTCGGCCGAGCAAATGAATACTATTGCTGCTCAAGTCAAAAAGGCTGGGGCAAATATTCTTCGAGGAGGAGCTTTTAAGCCGCGAACATCTCCTTACTCTTTTCAAGGACTAGGAGAATACGGATTACAAATTTTGGCCGAAGCAGGGGAAGTGCATAATCTTATCACCATCTCAGAGGTGATGGATGCGGAGCAGATAGACCTTGTCGGGCGTTACGTCGATATATTACAAATCGGTGCTCGTAATATGCAAAATTATAGTCTTCTTAAAAAAGTGGGTCGCTCTGAAAAACCTGTTATGATAAAAAGAGGATTTTCCTCTACTTACCAAGACCTTTTGATGTCCGCAGAATATATTCTCCACCAAGGAAACCCCCATGTTATCCTTTGTGAGCGAGGTGTCCGTACTTTTGAGAACTATACTCGAAATACTTTAGACATTGCTGCGGTTCCAGTGCTCCATCAACTCAGTCATTTACCCGTTATTGTTGATCCTAGCCACGGAACAGGGATTCGCGAAATGGTTGTTCCTATGGCTCGAGCTAGTGTAGCTGCAGGAGCTGATGGCATTATGGTAGAGGTTCACAATGAGCCAGAGAAAGCACTTTCCGATGGAATCCAATCGCTTTATCCAGAGCAGTTCGAAAAACTGATGATTTCTCTTAAACAAATGGCGCCTGTAGTGGATAGAGAGATTTTGTGAGGAGGTTTTAGAGAAGAGAGGTTTTTTCTACAACCTCTCTTCTGATTATATTTAGCGAGGAGAAAGCTTAATGTAAGCTAAGGAAATAACACTTACCAAGCTCAGAAGAAGGAAAGAGGATGGCTCAGGAATGGCGCTGTTAAAAGTAACTTCAAGAGTAACCGCTTCAAAACCTACAAAGCGGAATAGAGCGGTATTACCAATGAGCTCATTTTCTAATCGAATAGAGAACCCTGTATGAGTACTTCCGGGGTTATTGAAGTCTTCGAAAAAGGCATTTGTAACATCAATATTTAAACCACTTGTGTAAGTTCCTGCAGTAAGGGATGAACCTATTTGAACTACTCCTCCATCGTTAAATCCAGAAGTGCTAGCAGTACCATCTTCATTAGTGGTCATTTTGAAAAAGCGAATATTCGCTTGGACATTCGATTCAGGAAAAGAAGCAGTTGAGTTGAAATCAGCAAGGAAGTTGACACTAGTAATGTCACTAGCATCGACTCCTAAGTCAAAGAGAGGTTGCAAACTAAACTCAGCTAACCCTCTAACTGTAATAGGATTTCGAGCATGAGAAGTATTGAGATTACTCACGTTGATACTTGAAAAGGAAGAGTTGTTGGATATATTGGAAATAAAAACATCACTTCCTGTAATACCGATTACATCTGCCATCGTCCATGCCGGAAGTAAACAAAACCCCAGCAAAAATAAGCAAAATCGTTTCATATTAGCTTCCTTAATTTTTATTCTCTAAACAAGATTTCTAGTATTAAAAAATAACATAAATATTAAAAGATAACAAATATTTTTATAGATATTTTTAAGGCTTCTATCATCTGAAGGGTGCGCTAATTCGCTTAAAGTAAATTTATTAGAAAAAAAACAGCCCGTTCCTTTAAAGATAGATAAGACATCTTTATTCCATGCTGGGGCTCAATATGAATATCCCCTTCTGTTTTTTCTCCTTTAGCTAAAAGACCAAAAAAAGCTTTTCTAAATTCCTTGCTAAAAAAACGTCTCTATTTCATAAGAATCATGCCGAGTAGTTTTGAGATTCCCAACACCTGCAAAGCAAATACTCCCACAACAATGTGAGAAAAAGTTGTTCCTAGTAATGACTTTTGCCGAGCATACAAAAATCCCCACATACAACCAGGGACAAAAGTAAGAAGAGCAAAGTAAGGAGACAAGTGAGAATGAGAAGCGGCAAACAAGGCATTGGATAGTAAAATAGCCCAAAAAGTATTCTGCTTGTAGTCGGAAAGAAACTCTTGCAAGGAAGACTGCAAAGCTCCTCTGGTACATATCTCCTGAAAAGGACAAAGAGCTACGTACAAAATAATGGCGAAAATACTTTTATAATTCATGCTCCCATCGGGGAAAATCCAAGCAGGATCAATGAGGGGCAACTCCGCAAACATGGGAACAGTTTGAATTAAAATATATTTCAAAAAAGCAACCAAGGCCAAAAGACCCACTGACCAAATAAGGGCCTCTCCTAAATGTCGCTTCCACTCTTTCGGAATAAAAAGCCCAAAAAAGCTCAAGGGATGGATGCTTTTTTTCATTAAAACAAACACAGCCGTTCCCAAAGTTACCAAGAAGATGGCATTATAACCAATGGCAACTATAGGAGTAAAAATAAATTCATGAGCGATCATTGCTGAAATCGTATAAAGAGACATGGTCAAGATGGAAAAAATAATAAACTGTCCCATCGAAGACCTTAATTGAGACTCTTTTAATTCTTTTTTTAGCGCATTTAAAGTAGTTTCATTGGTGGCTTTTACTCGGTCAACAGATTGATAAAAGGCTCCTAAGAGAAGATTAGAAAGCCAATGCTGCTTAATTTCTTTAGCATTTTGAAGAACGTCTGTTCGAATCCGTAAAAGAGTGGTATGCTCCGCTGCAATAACAGTCCCTTCTCTTTTTTTATTCTCCATGAGAGCCCTCTCTCCAAAGCACTCGCCCTCCTGTAAACTAGCTAGTTTAAAATTTTCTCCCGAACTCTCTTCTTTTTTAAAAACCTCTAGAACACCCTCTATAATAACATAAAAATCTTTTGCTTCATCTCCATCTTGGGTAATAACCTCTCCAGGCTTATATCTCTTAATCGAAGCCCACTGTAAAAGCTCTTGAAGCTGGTCTAAGCTCATAGTCTGAAAAAGACCATATTGCTGTAAAAAATAGCGGAGTCCTTCATTGATTTGAGAGTCTTTTGCACTCAAAGTACTGAGTAGCATATCTTCTGTTAGGGCTATCTTTCCATCATTTTTCATCAAAAACTCCTGTAAACATGTAGATAAGTATTTATCCCTAAAGAGGCACCAATTATGCCATTTACCTAAATCAAAGGCAAAGATTATTGCTTGACATAGCAAAACCTAGTACTGATAATACCTCAACTAATCACTATAACTCAGAAAACTCCTATAGAGCAATCCAACATGAATCAAAATACCGAAAATTTCAAAAAACTACGCCAAGCCTTTTGGAAAGTTGCCTTTATATATTTCTCCTTTACCCCTGTTGTTATATATTTCCTCTCTTTCTATTTTAAACTAGAGGGCATTCTCCTAGCTTCCTTAGTAACAGGAATTGTTTTAACCATAGAATTATACATTTTATGGTATTTCTTGGACAAAAATCATGACATAGATAAAAAGCTATTTCCCACCCTTGGCTGGGGTAATGTGGCAACTCTATCTCGTGGATTTTTGATCGCTCTACTTGCTGGTTTTACTGTAGTAGAGTATTCTGAAAAAGGTTTTGAGTGGTTGTGCTGGGGTGTATTTTGGGCAGCTCTTATCATTGATATTTTTGATGGGTACCTAGCTCGTAAAACGAAGCAAAAAACAGAGTTAGGTGAAAAACTTGATATAGAGTTCGATGGTTTAGTCATTCTTATTGGGATTATACTTTGTGTCTCGATGGAAAAACTTTTCTCATGGTACATAATCGCAGGTTTGGCCCGTTTTCTTTTTATTGCAGCTCTCTTCGTAAGAAAATCAAAGAACAAAAAGATTTGTCCACTCCCCTACAGCACTTATCGCCACACTCTTGCTGTAATGATGATGGGAGTTATTGTCATGACTCTTTTCCCTCCGATTTTCCTTCCTCATTTACATTTAGCAGCCGTTATATTAATATTTCCCTTTACTGTTGTTTTTGTACAAGATTGGCTTATTACAATCTCTGTAATTGATACGACCAAAGAATCATACAAAACAAAAGGACGAAAGTTTTGCTTTCTATACCTAGATATTTTACCTGTTATATCACGGATTTGTCTTACTATTACCTTATTTTTCATCTCTGACTTAGTCCTGGTATTCTTGCTAATTTTTGTCATTTTAGGGTTATTTGGACGAATTGGGGCTCTAGCCAGTCTTTTCAAAGTTTGTTTAATGGCTGTAGAAGATCCTCTTATCATAACTATTCATGTTTGTTTATCTGTAATATGCCTTAATGGACCAGGGAAATTATCTTTATGGAGCCCAGAAGAAGGAAGACTTTGGAAACCGAGAGAAGGTGATATTCGCCTGCTTTAGAAAATTTTGATTCTTGAAAGATATTTTTCAGGGATATCTTTCAAGAATCAGAATTTTCTAGTTATATTCATACCATTCGAGAGATTCCAGATAGTCTACGCATTCCATTGCCAACTGAGTTGTTATAGGTAAAAACTCAAAGGAGAGCATAGTAGATAATGTAAGAGCGGAGCATACCGTAAAGTTGTTTTCGATTCATTACTGGAGATTTTTTAACCTTCTCATTATAACTAAAACCGTAATTAAGGAGAGAATTATCAAAACCAAAACCCCGCAAGTCAAAACAAAGGGAAAGGTTCCTAGCATAAAAAGATAAAGAGCCCCCTCTAGGCATCCTACCCCTGCTCCGATAAGAAGAGTGTAGTAGAGTTGGACTTTCCGAAGAGCTTTTATCTTTTCGGGAGAATCAACTCTAATATTCAAAAAACACATATTCAAAAGAACAGGCATTAAAAAAATCACAAAAGAGGCCACCATAAAAAACAAGGTCGCTTCCTTAAGATAGGGAATATGATTGAAATTGCTAGGTATCCATGAACGAAGTTCAAGGATGCCGCTAAAGGAAAATCCCGCCATGAGAGCAGCGGAAAACCCAACACTATTAAAAAAATTTTTGAGATTGTTTTCTTTTTCTTTCATTTTCTTTTTCCTTTTTTTTGTTCCTAATCCTCAGGCCATTCAAAATCTGCTGATAGAATCTCAAGCAAAATCTCTCCGGAAATTTTATCTTCTAAAACAAGTCCTGTACGACAATCATAAATAACATTTCGTGGATCGACTATTCTGGTAACAGGGATAAACTCTTCCTTTGGTATACGCTTTCGCCAATGCGGATAGTCCCAATCTTCTAAGTTTGGAGATTGAGGAGCAGAAAGAGTTTCTACTTTCAGAGGGATAAACTTACCTTCCATTTGAAAAAACAAATGAATTCCGACTTCCTTTTCAAAAATCAATTTGACTCCGGGACCTTTAATTATAACATGGGCGGTTTGATCAGAACCTTTCTTTTTCCAAGCAAAAAAAGAGTATTTACATTTTTGAGCCAATTCTTCATATGTTTTGAGAAGTTGAGCTAGCTCTTCTTTCCCTCGCTGATCAGCGAGGGATTCGATGATTAGGAAAACTTCGTTTTCCGTAGAGTTTTTGAGGTATTCGATGCCCGTTTGCCAAAGGCAAACTTGGGAAGTGAGTTGGCGGAGGTTTTCTTGCAATTCGTCCTCTTTGGGCATCTCTTCTGACCATTCAATCAGAACTTGATGAACTTCTTTTCCCTTCTCATAGGCTTCTGCGACTCTCTCTAAAACATTACCCCCCCAATCTCGACGAACATCAATTTTTCTTTTTGTCGCTCGGCTGGTAAAGAGAACATGTCGATCAGGACGTGGTTCACTTTTTTCGATAAAATCTTCCAGTTGAGGCAAGAGTTCAAGCCCTTCTTCTTTTAAAAACATGACATCATAGTCTTCTTCTTCGAGTTTTTCTAAAGGTATGCTTTCTCCAGCAAAAGTCTCCAGCCGAGTGATTTTTTCTCCGACCATCTCTTTCAGAGAAAGGGCGTACTTATGGATCGTTTCAGGATTGATCTGTTTACTGAAAAAAAGACTTTCTTTTTGCTCTTTTTCTTTTAATAAATGAAAGGATATATCAACATTCTCTTTTTGGCAGGTGATATTAATAATAGCAGGAAGAGAGGTTTTATTTTGGGCTAAGTGTAAAGAAAGAGGAAGGGCAATATGTTTTTCGATGGCACGCTTTAGAGGTCGTGCTCCTAGCTCAGGATGATAGCCTTTGCGCACAACTAAATCGATAACACCTTGGTCGACATTGAGTAAAATTTGTCGGCGAACAAGGCCTTCTCGGGAAAAAACTTTACGGATGAGGATGCTAGCTATTTTTTGCAAAGAGGGACGGTCAAGCGAAGAAAAAGGAACCACTTGATCAATGCGATTAAAAAACTCGGGACGAAAAAACTTTTGGGCAGCTTCTTGGTAAATTTCAGAGTTGTCCTCAGAGCCCGTTTTTAGACCAATTTTATTTTGGGCTTTTCCTGCTCCCAAATTGGAAGTCATGATAATGATGCAGTTACAAAAGTCAGCTACTCGACCAGCAGCATCGGTTAAACGCCCTTCTCCCAAAACTTGTAAGAGAAGATCAAAAACGTAAGGATGGGCTTTTTCAACTTCGTCAAAAAGAATCACCGCAAAAGGTTTTTGCTGGATAGGGTTAGTTAAAAGTCCATCTGGACGATAGAGAGTTCCGATCAAACGAGTGACGCTCTCAGCCTCGATAAACTCATTCATATCAAAGCGAATTAAAAAGCTTTCGTCAGTAAAGAGATAAGAAGCAGCTGCCTTGGCCATCTCTGTTTTCCCCACTCCTGTTGTTCCCAAAAAAAGGAAAGAGCCTAAGGGCCTTTGGGCATCTTGGATCGCGGCTTTTGCAATAATAATGCTGTCAGTTAGAGCTTTCACTGCATTGCTTTGCCCAATTACTTTTTCTTGGAGATTTTTTTCAATTTCTTCTCGGGAAAGACGAATAGATGAGTCTAGAAATCCCACAGAAAAGCCGCTCATTTCAGAGAAATCTTGGAGAACGATTTTTTCACTAATCTTTTCTCCCGAATATTTTCGAGTTAAGCGACTCAAAAACTGCACCGCTTTTCCAGGGAAAACAGATTGGCGAAGGTAGCGCCGAGTTAAATTTAAAATAGGCTGAAAAGCAAGGGCTTCAATAGTACAGCGATAACGATCTTCTAAAACTCTAGAGTGGTGAATAAGAATTTGCAGAGTATTCACTTCATTTACGGGAGGAATATGAAATACCTTAAAGGAATCGATAAACCCTTTGTCTTCTTCTTGGATAATCCGAAATTCCTCGGGAGTAATTTCAGCGACAACAGAAAGATTTTTGCCATCCATATATTGCTTTAAGAAATGTCCTAGAGAGCTACCTTTTCTAGTGGTGTCACCATTTTGAAAAAGTCCTAGAAGGTTGTCGAAAAACAGAATATGATTTTTCTCTTGAAGGTAGTCTAAAATAGCAAGAAAACGCTGTTGCCATTCTCCTAAGTACATCATACCAGCAACTATCCTCTGAGGAAATAGAAGCCAAGTCTTTTTCTTGGAACGGCGACGGTGAGTTTTTCGGCTTTCCTCAAAACGATAAACAATTTCCTGAACAATGGCTGTTTTCCCACAACCTCTGGGCCCGACCAAAAGAATAGGATCGTTGTGCTCCGTTAAAAGAGGATAAATCTCTTCGACCAACTGTTCTCGAAAATAAGCCCGAGGAAGATCTTCGGGATAAAGGTGATTTAAACATTCTCCTGTTTTTTCAAGCTCTTCCCATCCGACAAACTTACGTTCACTGCCCATTCCAAAAATAATTTGAGAGAATTTAGGAGCAGGGTCTCCTATTTTAGAAGGAATTTGAACATCTAAGGAAAGAGGGTAAATCC
Source organism: Planctomycetota bacterium (assembly GCA_029260735.1). Taxonomy (GTDB): domain Bacteria; phylum Planctomycetota; class Uabimicrobiia; order Uabimicrobiales; family Uabimicrobiaceae; genus JAJDCR01. Next base: position 4,873 of record JAJDCR010000089.1, on the reverse strand, counting down.
AGGCACTCTTTAAACTAGCGTAGTCTTTAGGATTATTCTCCAAGTTATGAAAGACCTTTTGTAATACTTCACTGCTCCGCTCTCTAAGACTTTCTCCTCTTTCTACCACGAACCAAACGTCTTGTAATTTAGGAAGAAAGGCCACTGTTCGACCTAAAGTTTTAAAAGAAACAACAAAGAACTTTTCTTTGACCAATCTTTTTTTCCAATGAAAAGAAAGCTCCATCTTTTCCGAATGGAATTCACAAAAAAAACCCTGCCCCCAGAGTTTGTCTTGAGAGCATTGACGAAGAAAAGGTCGAAGCTCCTTACTCAGCGCCAAAATTCCTTCACGTAGCTTCGCATGTTGAGTAAAGGGCGCTTGAAAAAGGAGAGGACGAAGACAAAAAATATTCTTAGAGTTCTTTTCCACAAAAATGGGAATATTGAATTGCATAAAAACTTTCCTACCTTTGTTTTTTTCTACGTGCGTTGGAATCGATTCCGTATTTTCGTATTTTACTTTGGAGAGTAGTTGGTTTGAGACCTAATAAATTAGCAGCACCATCCTCTCCATAAATTTTCCCCTGGGATATATGGAGAGCTTTTTCAATGTGCTCGCAGATAGATTGATCCAAAGAAGAAAAATTCTGAGAGCTGGAAATTAAGTTACTTTTCGTGGGCGAAATCGTCCTTAAGTAAGGAGTTTCTCCACTTAAATGTGTCACTTCTAGGATCTCCCCTGCACAAACAATAGCAGCTCGCTCCATGATATTTTGTAACTCTCTCACATTTCCCGTCCATTTTTGAGATTTCAAATACTTTACTGCTGACGGAGAAAGAATAAATCTTTCTTTTTGAAACTTCTTGGCTAGCTTTACCAAGAAATGGTTAGCTAATAAGAGAACGTCGTCTTTACGATCTCTCAAAGGAGGAAGAGAAATAGGAAATACATTGAGACGATAAAAAAGATCTTCGCGAAATTTCCCCTGCTCAATTGCTTGGGGTAGATGGACGTGAGTGGCGCAAATAATACGAACATCTGAGCGAAGAGAAACCTCTCCTCCCACCCGATCGAAAGTCTCTTCTTGTAAAGTCCTTAAAAGCTTAGGTTGTATATCCAAAGGAAGATCTGCTATCTCATCAAGAAAAAGAGTTCCTCCATGGGCCAGCTCAAAACGCCCCTTACGACGCGATACCGCCCCTGTAAATGCTCCTTTTTCATGACCAAAGAGCTCACTTTCTGCCAAATTACTTTGAAGAGCAGAACAGTTTAGGGCAATAAAAGGACGATTCGCCCGATTAGATAAAGAATGAACAGCCCGAGCAACTTGCTCTTTACCTGTCCCTGTTTCACCAATAATAATAACAGGAGAATCAGTGGAAGCAACAAGGCGGATTTTTTCCAAAACGGAGAGCCAGGGAGGAGATGTTCCTATTAAACTTCCCACGTGCACTAAATCCTGCAAAAGGGCATTTCTCTCATAGAGAAGAACATCTCTTTCACTTTGGAGCGCATTAGCAGCTAAGGTTTGGGCCAAAGCCAAAGCAATAATTTTAGCGAGAGTTTTTGTTAATTCGACGATTTCTGGTTTAAAAATATTACACTGGGAATTATCCAAAGTTAAAATTCCCAATATCTTTCCTTCTACATGTAAAGGCGCAACCATACACGAATGTCCGCTCGGTAGATCAATTATGTCATGATAAGTGTCTTGATGATGATTGTCGTCTTCTTCGTCAAATAGTTTAACTTCTCCTGCTTCAACAATTTTTCCTAGCTCTGGTCGTTCTTTTAAGCAAATAGTATGGTGCTCTAATCGAGGAGTGTAAAGAGTCCCTTGGGCACATCGTACTTTTAGAAGACTTCCTTTCTCTAAACTTAGGACAACCGCTAGCTCGTAAGGAACTACTGTACCAATAGCATCCAGAACAATTTCCATTGTTCGCTCAGGACTCAAAGTTAAATAATTAGAAAGATCTATCTTCATTTTTTTCACTAAAACCTATTTCTGAATGAGTTCAATAAAACACCGAAATTTCGGTGCAATCATATATCGGTTTTATTATAACTACACTCAGTTGACAAGATCCAGCCTATTTTTTAAGGAAAAATCAGCAAATTTCAAAAAAAGCTTTGTTTTTCTTCAAAAGCAAGGGATACTTTAACTAGACAGACCTTTTCAACATTTTTACTAAACTAAGACAAGGAGATTCCCATGAGTAAACTATTTATTTTTCTTTTACTCATTTGTTTAATCGTGCCCGGTTGTATCATTGAAACTCGTCACCGAACATACAGTGAGACTAGCTACAGCGACGATCATGATCCCTATGATTCTGGCTACGGAAACAATAAAAATCATAACAAGAATTATAATAAAAATCATAACAAGCATTACAATAAAAACAAGAATCACGGCGGAGGCTACGACCCTTACGACCCAAACTACGGAAAGCACAAGAACCATTATAAAAAGCACTATGCCCAAATTATTGTTACCAGTTGGGATGTGGGCGGAGGAAACTTTTTTGAGCCCAAAGCAAAAATTTCTATCCAAGTGAAAGGACGATACGCAAGCCGAGCTATTTTAAACCGCGTTTCCTCTCATGGAGAGCTTTATCCTCTGGATTCTCATAGCTGCCAAGATGGTTCCAACGTTAATTTCCGAGCAAAATATCCGGTGGGAGACACCTCGGCTTTTGAGATTCAAATTCTAGATCGCCGAGGTCAGGTGATTGCAAGAAACCGTCGTAGTCTTTAATTTAGATTATCATCGATCATTAAGGGCACCCCAAAGGTGCCCTATTTTTTATAGAAACAGAAAAAGAGGAGTTGTCGATGGATTTTTCTTGGAATGAAGAGCAGATCAAGTTGAGAGAAAAGTATGCTTCTTTTGGAGAAACAGTGGCAAAAAGATCCCTGCCTTTATTTGAGAAGAACGAATTTGATGAGCAATCCTGGAAAGAACTTTGCCAAACAGATTTTTGGGAAATGATCATTCCCAGAGAGTACGGAGGAAAAGGAGATAATTGGTGGGATTTTACCGCCGCCATAGAGGGAATAGCTTCTCGGGCTATGGACAGCGGTTTTTTACTGACCCTTGTCTCTCAGTTAGGCATGGTCAGAGGTCTCTCTTTGTATGGAACAGAAGAGCAAAAACAAAAGTATTTCCCTAAAATCTTAGGAGGAGATATTAGTGCGACTGCGATTGCCGAACCTCATACCGGTACAGATATTCGTTCCCTAAAGACAACTGCTCACCGAGAAGGAGAGAATTTCCGTCTCAGCGGAGAAAAGTGGAACATTGCCCATGCTCCCAAGGCGGATTTTATTTTGGTCGTCAGTAAAACTCCTGGAGTAGGAAAAAGCGAAACCACCCTTTTTTTAGTAGATAAAGATACTCCTGGACTAGAACGAGGAGAGCCCCAAGCCAAAATGGGCAACCGCACCCTTCCCACCAGTTGGCTAAAGTTTCACAACATAGAACTTTCCGAAAAGCAAGTCCTCGGAGCTCCGGGCAAAGGGCTGAGTGCCCTAATCAATGTAGTCTCCATTGATCGGCTATATTACTCCCTAACGGCAGTAACCTTAATGGAGCCACTATTTGAAAAAGCGATAGACTTTATCCACGAACGTTCCTCCTTTCAACAAAAACTCAAAGACCTCCAGTACGTCCAGAATCGTATCGTAGAAATGAAAATGGGAATGGAAAAGGGAAAGTGGCTCTCCTACGTAGCTTTAGATCAACTCCTAACAAAAAACCCCGAAGCTTGGATGACATCCTCTATCGCCAAACTAGCAGGAAGCGAATCCTTTATTACAGGAACTCAGCACCTACAAGCTCTTTTTGGAAGCAATGGCTACTTAGAGGGAGAAGTCTCCAGAATGGTCCGTGATGCCTTAGGGTTTATGAGCGTAGGAGGAACCATGGAGATGCATAAGACAAATATCTTCAACCAACTTCTTCGATTGCACCAAGAAAAGAAACGATCCAAGCCATGAACTTCCTAGCCCACTGCGTTCTTTCCCCCCAAGAACCTTATTTTTTGGTCGGTAATTTAATTGTCGATCTCTTAGATAAAAAGCAACGCAGGAGTATTCCTGAAAGATTTCCTGAACCTTGGAAGTTACATCTCTGCATTGATGAGTTCACCGATGGACATCCTTTGTTCAAAAAAAGCTGCCAAAAGTTTTGGCCCGACTTCCACCACCTATCTCCTGTTTTCGTAGATATTTTTTACGACCATTTTTTAGCAAAAAACTTTGAGCAATTTGTCCAGGTTTCCCTTTCTCAATTTTCCCACGACATGGGAGTTATTTTTCGGGACTACCCTACCGAAAGTGTCCCTTTACGCGAGGGATATTCTTGGGAAAATTTAGCTCCTTCTTTTGTCGAATATCAAAATTTCGCAGGCGTTAAACGAGCTTTAAATACTATCAACGGCAGAAGTCGACGTAAATTTTCTGTTCCTTTAGCCTTAGAAAAATTTCTCGCTTATAGCCCTGAAGTAGAAAAAGGTTTTTGTCAGTTTTTCCAAGAAATAGTCGCGGCAACAGAAAAATATCGAGAAGGGAAAGTGAGCGTTTTAAAGGGTTAGTCACATTTTCGACCAATGTTTGGATAAAATCTTTCGTATTATGGAACGGTAGTATGACGAGGTATGTTTGGGGTTGACTTTTGTTGCGCCCCTTCAGGGCCGTTTTGTCCCGGGCTTGGTTTTCCTAGGGCTTCGCCCCATATGTGTCAACTTAAGCCGTAAGTCTATATAGAATGAGGCTTATCGGAAAACTGTTTAAGCACAATGTTCCCTGGAGGGCGAGGCTCCTGCCGAGCAGGGGATGTGCCTAGATTACAATATCAAGAGCCAAGCACATCCCCTGCTCGGCAGG
>JAJDCR010000088.1 GCA_029260735.1 Planctomycetota bacterium | reverse complement strand
GTTTAATGCCGAAGAAGGAGTCCGCACAATAACCAGTTCATCTAAGCCCAAAAAACCCCCGTCAGGATCACGCAGTAACTCTAAAGGTAAACTGAGCCAATCCACTTCTTCTGTAATTACCTGCAAAACCGGACACTCCTGTCGTTTTTCCGCTTCACGGATAAATTGACGTAAAAAATCGGCCATCTCTCCGGGAAATAGACAAGCGAAGAGATGAGTTCCAACAAGATGCTGAGCTTGGAGAGCACCAACCGGAGAAAAATCCGCCGCAAGCTTACTTTGGATATGCCGCCCTAGCCACCAAAGAGCATCGTTATAATCCGTCGCCTTGGGATAATTAATCTGACTCACCACTCTCTGGCCATCCGATCTCTTTAAAACAGCCTGAGCAGAGCCTGTCTGGTCAAGGGTAATTTCCAAGCGCAGGGTCTGGGAAAAATGCACCTCTTGGGGATGGAGGAACACTTGGGCCATACTTTTTTGGATCTGCTGGACGAGCGACTTTTTATCCATAGAATCCGCCGCTAAATAATGAGAGCCCACCCCTGCTGGGGCTGTCTTGAAGTTTTCGCGGTGACTTTCTCTAGAAGCATCCAAAGTCACCGCAGAAAAGTCTAGGAGCAAAAGATCTTCAACATTTTTCCCCAACTGCTTGACCGGTCTTCCCCCCTTGACCGGCGCACAAAAAACGGTATCTCCATACTCTCCCTCATTGACAATAGCAACATAAGCATAGAGTAAATATGACTCCAATAGCGCCGTATGGCAAAATCGTTCAGCATCCCGATTGCGCGCAACCACCACGACTAAATCAACATTGCCCCGTAAACCAGGACGCAGAGACGTAATATCTGTGAAATCATAGCAAATCAAAACGGCAAAACACCCGATCCCACTATCAACAAAAAAATTCAGCTCTTCTCCCGCCAAAATTCCCACTTCTCTCTCCGCTTGTGTGACATTCAATTTTCTCTGGAAATAGCACTCTCCCCCCACCAAAACAGGACAAACATTAAAGCGCCCCTCCTCGCTACTTTCGGCATAAGAGCCATAAACCAAGATCCGCTCCTCTAGCTTCTCTCGAACCACTAAAGAGCGCTTTTGCTCCCCTCTGTCTAGGTTCTCCCATAAGCTTCCTCTTCCCTCGCTCAAAGCGAAAAGCATCTCTTCGCTCGTAGCATACTCTGGCAAGACAATCATAGCGCAACCTTGAACAATTGCTTTTTCCAAATAACCTAAGATTTTGAGAAATTGCTCACGTTCATACTGAGGAGAGAAACTTAAGTCCTGGTCTAAGTATTTCGTGGGAGTCACGATTTGAATTAGCCCTAACTTGGCTGCCCCTAAAGATTTTTGTCCCAAGTCGATTACTTTTGCCTGTACTGCCATGATCTTCCGCCTCTTTTTTTTACTTCTGCCCTTGAGTATATGCTTTCCTATACATTTTAAATAAAGAGCCCTGATATGGAAAGAAAAACTCTCGCTTTTTCTTCTAGCTCCAAGAAAACAAATCTCGTTAATTACATTTAGATAGGAAAAAAAACTTTTTGTTACAAACCTTAATAAATTTAAGAGCTATAAAAGGATTGCAGCATTGGTTATCGATATTTGAGAGAGTTATTCATCTTGATTTTTACTCATGAGATAAAGTTTTATGTTTGTTTTACCCTACCCCTTAGCTTTTTTGCTTAATTTTATAGAGTCAGATAAAACCTGTATATTTCTTTGTTGTTTTTTATTGTTGACAAAGATAGAATTAACCTTTAAGTATTTTTTTTGTAACAATAATTCATAGAACTTATCTGGAGAGGGAAAAGGGGTCTTTTATGAAACAAGACTTACAAGATAACTATAAATATAAGTTTTCTCCTAACCAGAAAATCTATAAAGAGAATATTGCTAATTACTTAAGATTTTTTTATCTTCTTTTTCTTGCTGGATTATGTGGCATAGAGTTTTTCTTTAGAAATTTTCAACTTGGCAGTGAAAAATTTTTTTTCATAGCAGCTTTCTTCTTCGCTTTACACTTAACTCTTCCTGATTTTTTATTTAAGAAGTCTTTTTTGTACACAAGTAGATGGCTAAGGTGGTTAATTTCTATTTCTTTTTGTACTTTATTGATTTGCCTTGGTAAAGGTAACCATGAACTCTATCTATTATTTCTACCATGGGGAATTATTAATGCTATTAGAACAGAAGGCTCTGAAAAGAAGTGGTACAGATGGAGTCTTCTGACAATGATAGCAGGTATAATGATTCCTACTTTTCTATTGTCCACTACTTTCTATGATATACTTATGCCATTTGTTTTTGGTGTGCTTATTTTAGGTATTAGTCTCATTTTTTACTACTTGTGGGGAAGAGTCGATAAGATTGAGTCTGACTTGATATTTTTTGATAAAATTTTTGAAAACTTAGGCAAACATACAAGTATAGAAGACACTCTTGAATATGTTCTCAATAGTCATATCAAGCATCTATCAGAAAAAAGAGGAAAAGAAATAAGAGGACAAATATTTTTATATAATTACACTTCTCAAGTACTAAATCAGGTCTCGTCTCAAAACATGCCAGGGAATAGTAAAAAAGAGTACCAGCTGGGCGAAGGGATCATTGGTAAAGTAGCAAAGGAAAAAGAAAAATTTCTTTACGACTCAAAATCTTCTGAAGGATATCTTGAAACAAATCCGGAAATAAAATCTAAAATATGTGTACCCATGCTCATGGAAAGTGCCGAAAGACCAGAAAATGAATGCATAGGAGTCATTAGCTTTGAAAGCACTAGTCCTAAGTGCTTCGATAAAGTAGATTACCAAATTCTTTATATTCTTACACAACACATAGTCAATGCGATTTCTAAACTAAAGCATTTGGAGAATTTAAATAAGGCCATAGAGTTTAATAATGTACTTAGTAAAGATTTAAAAGTAAATCAGGTGCTGGAAAAGTTATGTCAAAAAACGACTGAGATGGTAAATGGAGATTATGGTCTAGCTATTTTTGTTGACCAAAACAAAAAACCCATTCAGGAAAGAACCTATGAATTACATTGGCTGGATCTAGAGGAAATCAACAAGCGAATCCAAAGTAGGAACGAAAAATCATTTGAAAACCAAAAGTATATTCAAAAATTAAACTCTATCGATGAAAAAGTTACTAGACTAGCAGAACTATCTAAAACATTGCAAAGGGAACAGCCTTTTCAGAAAGGTTTTGTGGAAAAGCAAGAAGAACTTCTTTTTCATTTGTTCTTTCACGAGAGTTTTAGTTCCTTCATTTCGGTTCCCCTGAAGTTCGATCAAAAACTAAGTGGAATTTTAGCTGTTGGGTTCAAAAAGACATTTGCTTTTACTAAACATGAAGTAACTTTGATGCAAATTATTGCTAGTCAGGCTCAGCTTGCCTTGCAGAATGCCAATAAATTTGAAGAAGAAGAGCGCTCCAAGAGTAAAAGACTTCAGGAGTTAACAGTATTTAATAGAATAGAAGAGGCCATTACCTCTCAAAACACGGATGAAGTACTACAACTCATTTTGGATAAAGGAATTGGTATAACAGGTGCTCTTTCTGGTCATATTCGTCTTCTTAATGAGGAGACCCAGACTCTAGATATAAAAACAGCTAAAGGAAAATATGGCGAAGAAATCGCTCCAAAGTCCAAGGATTTAAAAGAAAAAGAAGATGACCCTGTCAATATAGCTTATATCAAAGATGAGATAAAAGTGATTAGTTGTAAAAAGCATATGGCAACAAAGGAAAAACTCTATACAGGAGAAGTCAAAGAAAAGTTTGTTCATTTTCACAAAAAAAATAAAACAGCTGTAGTAGTTCCCTTCTATACTCGAAAATTCAGTGGCTACCTTTTAGTGCACTTCACCATTAATATTTTTCCTGAAGATGAACGAGTAAAACTCTTAGCTGAACTAAAACATTACGTTGTTAATGCCATAGAAAAAGATGTTTTGTACAGAGAACATAAAGAAAAGCTAGAGTTATTGACAAACCTAAGAAAAATATTAATGAAAGAAGATTTAAATTCTCGTCTCAATGCATTTGTGGAAGAAGCTGTGAAAAGGTTAGATGCCCAAGGAGCAAAAATTTATCTTAATCTGCCCGAACAAAAAAAACTAAAATTAGCAATAGTAAAAGGATTGACTCTTAACCAATACAAAAACAGACTGGAAGTGGGAAATATTTTTTCCTATGAAGAAGGTATTTCTGGATATGTTGTAAAAAATAAAACGCATTTGATTGTGGAAGACTATAGTAAATGGAAGCACAGAATCAAAACTATCGAATGCAATCTTACTGCAGCAATTGGGGTACCTTTATCGACAGTTGATGAAGATAAAAATGAAGAAATAATCGGCGCACTTGTTGTTTTTGCCAGTAACGAAAAAAAGAAGTTCACATTACACGATCTTAACACTCTAAAGCAATTAGCTGAGTATGTTGCTCCTGCAATTCGTACAGTTCGTCGCTTGCAAGAAGAGGAAGAGCATCGTAAACATACTGATAAAATTCAGGATATTTCTAATGAAATAGCATCAGTGCTAAATATAGAAAAAGTAGCAGGAAAAATTCTTGATGAACTAAAAAAGATGGTTGATTACCAAACAGCATCTTTTCAATTAATAGAGGGTGATATTAGAAAACTAATCACTTGTCGCGGCTTTGCAGAAAAATATCAAACAGAGGAACTACTAAAAAATATTTCGCAAGATAGACTTATTAGTAGAGTAAGAAATCGAAGAAAACCACTTATACTAAGCCATAGTGAGCAAGACGATGACTGGGACAATCTAGCTCATACAGAAAAAGTGAAATCGTGGATAGGGGTTCCTCTCATATATAAAACTAAAATGTATGCTTTAATTACTTTGGATCATTATAGACCAGGCTATTACCAAGATGATTTACAAGAAAAATTGGAGATGTTTTCGCATCAAGCAGCAATAGCAATAAAAAATGCTTGTCTATATCAACAGAGCCAAGAACAAATTTATAGCTTGGAAAAAACAATGCAAACAATGCAGTCAATGCAAACACAGCATATTTCTCAAACCAAAAGTATTTACCAGATGGTCGTGACAAATATAATTGACTCATTAAATTGTGAAGATTGTTCGCTCTTCTTCATTAAAAAAGAAAATGAAGTTTTCATAGGAGAAGTGATAGAATCGTCCAGTACTAAGATCAAAAATTGTACAGACAAAGAATTAATTAGTAAAATCATTAAAGAGAAGAAATCTTATATCATTACGAACTCCAATAAAAAAGAAAATTTACAGCTCTCAAATGAGTATAAGAAATTTGGATCATTACTCTTAGTACCAATAACAGTAGCAACTAAAATTATTGGCTTTATTTGCACACGCCACTCAAAAGCTGAATACTTTAGTGAAGCAGACAAAACAAAGGTGGAAGAGTTTGCTAGTATCATCAGTAATGAACTCCAGCACGCCGTTGATTTAGAAGCAAGACAAAGAATGGCTTTAAACTCACTAGATGATACAGCCATAAAAAAAATTCGTGGGCAAAAAATTGACGAGATTTTTAGTAAAATATTATTAGCAGCAAGTGAAACAGAAGCAAGCCAGAGTTCTTTATATCTAATGGAAAAAGGAAGATTAGTTTTCTATCCTAACTCGTTAAGTAATCATAAGTCACTCAGTAAAGGCAAAAGAACAGAAATGAAATCTATTGCTAAAAATGTATCAGAGAAGAAAATACCGGAAGTTTTTGAAAAAATTCCTGAAAATTTCGTGCATCTTCGTGAGCAGTTTACCTCTCTTATCGCTGTTCCTATTAAACTCTCCGATAATATTATAGGTGTTTTGTGTTTATTGTACAAAAATACTCACACCTTTACTCCTATGGAGCTATCTTACTTAACGAACCTTACAAAACAAGCAGCCTCCGCTATTCCGCTAATTACAGAAACTACTAGAGAAATTGATAAATTAAGTAAAACGGCAGAAATCTTCAAAATAGGAAATATATTACAGAAACAAGATAATTTGATGAAAATACAACACTTATTTCTTACTAGCCTAACTCACTCTCAAATGTTTGCTTTTAAAGAAGCTATCTTCTTTAACTACCAACCAGAGTTAAAAAGTCTTAGTGGTTGTATGATAAATCAGTATTCCCAAGAAGATATCAATAGTCTTTTACCGAGGAATTTGGGCTCTAGAAAACTAGAGAAATATAAATTTTTAAAAGAAATAGAATTGCCGGATAAAAATATTTGTCAAAAAATCATAGAAAGCGAAGATAAAGGTTTTAAGGAGTACGCGCTGAATGAATTTTCTAAAGAAATCCAAAATCTTTTCAAAAAGAAAAGTAAAAAGATTTTAGTTATATTTCTTCCTGTAATAGATAAATATAGTTTTGTTTTTTGTTCTTTAACAAAAGAAAAATCTCTTGATTTTGATACTGGACAATTGTTAGACGACTTTATTGGGCTAGGGATACAGGCTCTAGAGAAATTTCATTTTGCCGATAAAATAAAGTCTGTTCAAGAAGAAACATGGAAAAAATTTACAAAAATGGCAAAACATCGTATTCTCAATATTTTACCAGTCACTGAAAGCCGTATGGAGTCAATAGTTACTCAATGTAAAAACTCGGAAATGGAAGAGCTACTCAAACTGTCTATCAGTGATATTGAGCATGTAATGAAAATTTTAGAATCTTTTGAGAATTTCTCTATGTTTTCCATCAGTAAGTACGAGGTTAAAGATATTTCCAAGGTTTTATCTAATATAATTTATCAGTTAGAAAAAGATTTTACGAATGTAAAGTTTGACTTTAGCAATAGAGAGATCTTTAAAATTGAAATGAATGTTGAGGCTTTTGGAGAAGTATTTTTACAACTAGTAAGAAATACCATAGAGGCAAAAGCAGAAAACTGTGAAGTTAACATTCAACTAACTACTCCTAGCCAGGTAGAGTATCAAAAATATGAACTGATGGAAGATAAGGAATACGTAAAAGTTATTTATCAAGATAATGGTCCAGGAATTTCAGCCTACAGAAAGAGAGAAATATTCAAGCCTTTTATTACATATAAAGCAGAAGGTAGTGGACTTGGATTACCTATTATTCAAAGAATAATAGAATTACATAAAGGGAATATATACGAAAATGGGGACGAAAATGGGGCAAAATTTAACATCTTAATTCCCTTAAATAAAATAGGAGAAATAAACAACTATGCCTAAAAAAATACTTTTTGTTGAAGACACTGAAAATTTTAGTAAAGAATTAGAAAGAGTATTTAAAAATGATAATTTCTTTAAAGAAGCAGAAATCTCTATTGTAGCAACTGTCGATGAAGCCTTAGAAAAATTTCAAGAGCAATTTAAGCAAGAAAATCAAAGCCGATTTGACTTGGTGGTCATTGACTGGCACTTAATGGATAAAGAAAATGGTGGTCTTGAAGTATTAAGTTCTAGTAAACCCTATTGTCCTAAAATCAAAATTGTTTTTACAGCACATGACTCTTATGAAAACTGCGTAAAAGCAATCAAGATTGGTGCCAATGACTATATTCCTAAAGGAAAAAAAGGTTCCATAAAAAAACTAATAGAGTCAGCAAAGCAACTACTTCAAGCAAGAAAGTACGAAAAGCATGAGCCTGAATCTCAGTGGTTACGAGAAAATATGGATGAGCTAATCGAATATAAAGGAGAATTACTTGCTTTTATTCATGGTAGGATTGTTGCTCATGCAAAAAGTAAAAATGAATTACTAGAAAAAGTAAAACAAAGTTATCCCGAAGAAGAACCATTTATTATGTATGCTCCTGAAATTATATAAAACAGTTTATTGAAAGGAGAATAAGTGGAGTTATCGATAATATTTCGTAAAAAAGGAGCGCGTGGGCTAGCGGACCCTGGTCATATAGCTGTTTACTGGAAAGAAACAGTTATTGATAAAGAAGTAGAGTATTTCCGAGGACTGTATGCGATAACCTCGATAGAAGAGCCTAAAGACTGGAATATTCTCTTTAATAGTAAACTAGAAGGAAAAATTTACAATGATATAATGATTAAACAAGATTATCTGAAAAAGAAAACGGAAAATAAATTTGTAGGGTCTATGAGAAAAACACAAATTCCTTATTTTTTAAAAAGTGTAAAAGAGGGGCAACATGTCGATTACTCATTTAATCCAGATACGTTTAATTGTCATAACTGTGTAACTTGGGCTGTGGATACTTTGAATATATTTTTGGAAGAAAGGTTACCTCGAGTCTATCAGGGACGAATCCGATTCATAGAAAGATTTCTATTTAATGAGCATATAACAAAAATAGCTACAACTATCATTGACGAAGAAAATATAAAACAAGAGCTCCAAAAAAATGGATACCATTTAGCAGTAGATGCTCAACTGGTCGAAAAAAAGGCAAAAAAAGATTGGGTGATAGAATATGAACAAAAAGAGCAGTTTTATTTTGTTGTTGATCCAAACAAACCATGTAATTGTCTAGTTTATTTAATGGAAGAGTCTCATGAAGCGAATAAAAGACTTTCAGATAACGGATGATGCCCTATTTATTGATTTAGAAGATATGAGTCCTAGTTTAGGAATAGACACCAAAACAGGTGATGTTTTTCTTGATGAAGGTTTAGGAAAAAATCGTTACCATGGAATGGTTGTTCCTTGGGAAACAGCACAAGGTTTTACTTTACAGAAGCTTACCCAGCATAAAGAATGGGAAGTACGGTTTGATTTTGGTAGAAAACATAAAATTGGACAATTTTCAAATGTTGGATTATTTGATAAAGCTTGCCAGTGGATTGCAAGAGCTAATTACGTTATTGGGAAAAAAATAGATATCAAAAACAAGTACTGCTATATCAAGATAAAAATAGGTTCTGCAGGTAAATCTCACGGAGTACTCTTTCGTATTAGAGAAAACATAGATCATGTTTACTTTAATCATATCAAAGCATCCGAACTTGGAATGGATACAAATAAAGGGTACCCAACTATAATGAAGCAAGAACAGATTGATTCTGGTTTTGTTCTATGTTACACCGGAAGAATGGGATCTATTCCTTGCTATGCTAGGGTAAATTATTACAAAGAAGAGGAGTCTTGGTTTCCTGCTAAACTAATAACTGAACACTCATCAAAATCATTAGTTTTTTGCTAAAAGAGGGCCTCTTTTATTTTTTGTATTTTATCATGCGAGCTCCTCTTGTTTTATGGGAGTAGAAATAGCTATATTTTTGATCAGGACGCACGCCCTGATCAAAAATAGTTTATAGACTCTTTCTGATAAACTAAGATTCCTCTTTAGATTGTTTAAGATGTTTAAATGATAGAACAAGGTAAACAACAAAGCTTATCACAAAGATACTGTAAGCAATCAATTCATAAGAGGCATCTTGCTTCAGACTTTCAAAAAAAATCTTAATTAGCTCTAAAGCACAGAAAAATAACCCTAGCTTGGAAATCAAAATTCCAATTTCTGCTAAGTGATTTTGCTCAGTAATTTGCTCATAATGGTATTTGGTTTGAATACTATTATCTATTCTTGCAATTCGGTCACAAAAGCTCTGATAAAAAGAATCGATTTTCATAGCCTTTTTACCATGTTCAATCCAGTCTTGGTAGGTTTCGAATACAGTAATTTGGGAGGCTTGCAGATTTGTGATAAGCTCATTAATTTTTTCATTAAGAGTTAAAATTTCAAAGATACTGCGCTGTTCTACAGGGGCCTCATGATAATTATTCAATACTTCATAAGAAATGCTGAGTAAGCAACGCTGATAGAACATCACCTCTATCCAAATCAGGTAATTCAAATCGTTATACTCTTCTCGTTCTTCTAAGAGAAACTTCTTGGCTCCTTTTTCTAAACGCTGTTTTGTAAAATGGGATCGCTTCCAGTTGGATTCGACAATTAAGCCATGGCGAAAATTTAAAGTAAAAAAAGTATCATTACGAGTGCTCAGATTACTCTTCCAAAGTTTATCGAAAGATTTTTGAGCCACATATTGACCATGAAAACCCAGTCCTGAGTTTAAAGAGTAGAAGTCATCTTGATTTTGCTGAATATAGTCCAGCAATTTTTCTCCCTCAAAACCAACATCTCGTGCCACTGTTAGAAAAAAAGTATCTTGCCCCAAGTCCATATCTTCGGATTCAGGAATGGAAAAATTCTTTGGCAAAAAAACCTCTTCCTTGAGAAGCTTTGCCATACAATTTTCTATTTTGGATCTAAACTTTTTCCTATGACAAAGAGAAAGCGCATCGACACTACTATTCTCAATCTTGATTTTCCAAGTAATCATCCCCACTCCGCGAAAAAACAAAGTCAATATTCCTCCTGCAACAGTAACTCTTTCTCCTAAATCAATAAACTCTGGAGTAACTTGCTCGCAAACCGACGAAGATAATCCTAAACGGATAAAAGCATTCTCTTTTCGGTATTTTGGCGAAAGTCGATTATGATCCAGCGAGGTATAGTTTCTCAGCAAAGATTCGCCCTTCATCTTCTCCTCATCGGACATTTTATTTTCTTTTGGCTCTATGACGAAGTTTTTCAAATCAGGGTAGTGCTTCATCGCCCTAATACCATCCTGATCAAGAAAATATTTCTTTTGATTCTGGATTGCCTTTAGAAAATCATCTACTTCACTCCAAGGCTTTGCAGGAAAAGTAGTCACCACATAGATGTAAGCTTCTTTTATTTCGATCTTACTCATATTATCTCCCCTTCTTACTGTTTGTTTAGTCTACTAGGAAAATAGCTCTAGTTCTTCAGACGAAAAAAGTGGCTTTGAGTTGGACAGAAAATTCAAAACTCACTATTTAAGTAGAAGAAAATTTACTTTGCGTGGAAAAAGAGAAATTCAAAAACAGTTCTATATCAATAAAACAATGTCTTTCTTTAGTTTTAAACAAATTATTATGACAAATAATTGTAACAACTACCATGCGTTCACATCTATAGAAAAAGAAAGGACAACACTACAGTAAAAATTGACAAAGAGATGAGGGTAATTTCATCTAGAAAGGATTAAATTATGAGAGCGATTACGTTGTATTTTCTTTTATTTGTTTCTTGGACTATCCTAGTTCTGGGTTTTGTCTCCATGTACAAAAATATGATGCTTAGCAAAATAAAAAATACAGACTTAGAAATCCGTGACAATTATTTTGATAGCAGGTAGTCCTTGTAAATCGTATGGCCTTGGGTCTCAAACAAAAATTCTCAAAATCGAGGAAAAAATGAATACAAACAAAATTTGCAAACCACCAACAAATAAACTTTCCACTAAAGATGCTGCTAAAAGAGAAGAAATCACTAATCGATTAGAGGCTCTTAAGTCTGTGGAAAGAAAACAAGATATTGATAATATGGATAAAGCATTCGAAGTTGTTTCCAGATTATATAGACAAAATGAATGGGATAAAAAGTTCTAATGAAAAGATTTTCGTCTCAAAGATTTTACATAGGATTAGCGGCATTAATGCCGCTAATCCTATGTAAAATTAATTCTTGCTGAAAATACTCTAGCATAAATATCCCAAGATTTTCTCGATTCTTAAAACACCTCTCCTAATTTACTCCACCACTCTTGCAATTACCTTAGATAGCATTTACCAATTCGATAGAGTTTCTGTAATCGCAACAGAGCAAAAGCCAAATGCCTTACCCACAGTTAGTTACCAATAAAAAAAAAGGTGCCCAGTAATAAGGAGCCGCATATTCTTCCGAATGCCGGAGCTCTTTTTTTGCTTGTGTAAGGGTACTCCAAAAAATGATTGGAGTCTTTTTCAGCCAAGAGATGTCGATAGAAGCTTTCCATTAAGCAAGAAGTGGAAGTATTCATTGACCTTCCAAAGAGAAACAATGAGATTCTCTACTCCTCCGCATACATCCAAGCACGGGCAAACCCCACAACCCCATCTCCTCGCTGCAATTTGCCAAGCTCTGTTTCATAGGCCGAAAGGACTATGAGCTTAGTATGGATTCTGTCTTTCAGATGAAAAATTTCGCGTGTTTGCAAGTTCCCATCGGTGATACTTTTTATGGGCAAGTTATTCTCTTCTAAAGAAAGTTTGCTAGAATCTGTAGGAGCCAGAAGTAGAAAGGATCGAAGTGAGCTCTCTATATTGACTGCAAAACTTATTGATCTAAATAGTCACCCTACTTTTACTCTACGTTTTATTTCTCTTCTCTTTTAACTTTAAAGTTGACGAAGAAAAATACAAGATTAAAATAGTCTTGAAAAGGTGTCCAAAAAACATTCGGCTATTGGCATATAGATTCCTTGGAGTAATCACAATGCACAACTTAAAACTTGACTATATGTTCCAGAATAAAAAAAATATTCTCCTTACTATTACACTTTTCTTCTTCATCTCTCTAGCATACTCAGGAGAAACAGCTAATGAGTTAAGCTATTCCAAAAATCCCGATCAAAAAGTTACAGGGCTATGGCACCAATATATTGAGGACGAAAACAAGGAACTTGTGTTCCTAGGGAGTTTTGAAATAAGGGGAGAGAGAGAAGAGTATAGTGTTTTTTACCAGGAAGAAAAAGGAGAGCAAGGAATTATTCCCGAAACAGTAAGGGATATAAAGTTTGAAAAAGGAAACTGGAAATTTTTTGCAAAAGTAAAGCAAGAAGGGGAACTTTTTTTTGATTTAAAAAAAATGAGTAGTCTTCGTTATGAAGGCTATTGCTATAAGGGGCTTGGAATAATAGATAAAAGTGTCTGGGTCAAAATACCAGAACACTTTCTGCAAGCTATTGATTTTGAAAATGAAGGAAAACTAGAAGTTGCTTTAGAGGGGTATAGTAAAACGATAGGATATTATCCTACTTATGCCTATGGATATCTCTACCGTTCGAATCTCTTGGCTACTCAAGAAAACTACCAGGCTGCCTCGACAGATTTAAAAAAAGTCATTGAATTAGATGCCTTTTTAGCTCCAGAAGCATACATTGCTTTAGGATGGTATCTTATTCTACAGAGAAAAATTAACGAAGCACAGAGTGTATGCCAAAAAGCCTATGAACTCAATCCCGATGACTATGCAAGCTTAGCTAATCTAGGCCACACTTACCTTTTGAGTAATGATGAAGAAAAAGCCAAGATTTACTACAGGAAAGCTCTCCATATCATATCCTCGAATGAAGAGTTAAACCATGTTTTAGAAGATTTTAGAATTTTCATAAGCAATAAATGGGAAATAGCACTTGCCGAAAAATATCTAAAATGGACGGAAGAAAAATATAAAAATGTTTATTCTCTGTACAAATTAGTAGACAAATACTGGAAAGAGGGAAAAAAGTATGAAGAGTTAGGTGACTACAAGAAAGCGGCTCAGCTATACAAAAAATCTGTTGAAATAGAGAAAAAAAATCCGGAAATACGGTACAAAGAATTAAGCTCTGCACTACTACAAATAGCTCAGTGTTATTTTTTTGAACAGCAGTATGAAAAAGCACTTCCGTTTTCTTATGAAGCCCGTCTTTTAGCAACAAGTAGAAACCATCTCGGAGATGTTTTTCTTTATACACGCAGCCTCGTCGAAATTTACTTGGCGTGGGGAAAGAATGAGTTGGCTCAAAAATTCAGCGAACAATATTTAGAAAAGGCAAAAGAAACAAAGAAGCCAATTTACATTGCCATTGCTTATGGAGTAATAGGAGATGTTTTTGCGTATAAAAAGGAACATAAAAAAGCTATAGATAAATATCTTTTGGCGATAAAATTATTGAGAGACCTTGAAAATCAGGACCAAGATATATTGCTTTTCCATGATAAAATAATGGAGATCTACAATAACCTATGTAACTATGAAAAGGCTATAATTTACTGTGAAAAATGTGAGAAACTGGCCCAAAAATTGGAATTGAAAGAAAAAAAAGAAACTTACTCTAAATTAAAAAACGAAATAAAATCTCGGTTACGAGAAATTCAAAGCCCATACTTTCCCAAAGAAAAAAATAGTGCGAACGATAAAGAAAAAAATAGCGTGGATGATATTGCCCAACCTATTATTGATGCTATGATGGAATCTGAAAAGAAAAAGACGCTAGGAAGACAAAATGCTTGTTATGAGAGTTGGAAGTTTATTAAGCAAAGCAAAATAAAAAGGGCTGGCGAACTTCTTAAGCCATTTCAAAGTTATCCTAATGACAGGGAAATTTTTTTTCAGTATGCTCATATTAATTTACTAAGCCAGGATATAGAAAAAGCTAAAATTTTTTACTTGAAGGGATTAAAACTAATTAGCTCGGAAAAAGAGTGGAGTCAAGCGCTCGAAAGACTTTTACTCCTTTCAAAAAAACATCCGAAAAGTAAAAGTTTTCAAGAAATGATTCCTTGGCTAAAGAAACAATTTCGAGAAAATTACTATATCTATTTGGAAATAAATCGGCTCATAAAACAAATCTCTTTGGCTGAAGAAGAAAAAAGAAATAAGATCCACTTTTTCAATAGTGGCAAAAAGGTACTAGAAAAAATTTTGGAATTATCTTTTCCAGAAGACAAAGGCAAATACTATCGAAAAATGGGCCATAGCTACGAACAATTCTTTTCCGCTCCAGAGAAAGCGTTGTATTGCTATAATCAAGCAATATATTACTTCAAAGAAGCATCAAATAAAGTCAAAACAACAAAATCCATGGAGTATGCCCAATATCAAAATACAATAGCTTTCATTTTAAAATATAATTTAGGCCAACCATATAAGGCCATTGAGTACGGGAAAAGAGAACTAGAAACTTTGCGGGGTTTAGATCCACAAAGCTACTTATTAAAAGTTAGACTTATTTACTCTGGACATAATAAGGACTTCAGAATTTCAATAAAATACCAGGAAAAACTCGACGAAGAAGTTATAAGCAAAAAACTAAGAGAAGAGCTAGGGAAAAACGGTTTTATTTTTTCAAAAGATTCAGAATTGAAAGTCGTAATTTCCAGGCAAGAATGGAAAATTTTTGATAAAAATAACCATAAAAATTACTGCACTATATCAAAGGAGTCTTACTATAAAATTCATCCTTTAGTGATATATTTTTATCCTGGGCTACAAGAAGAAGCAACGGAGTTTTTACATAAAGAAATAGATTGGTTGGGGAACTCGAGATATCTTGCAGAGCAAGCTGGGCTTTATCAAAGATTGGCTAATGATTATCGATCAGGCTATATGGGAGAAAAAAATATTCAAAAAAGCATTCAATATAGAAAAGAGGAATTATCCATTTATGAAAAACTAGGTGATGATTCTAAGAGCTTTTTTGCTCTTTCAGAAATAGCCAAAGACTATCGGCGTACTAATCAGTTGAAAGAAGCTCTAGAGTATTACAGAAAGCAAATTTTGGTATGTCAAAAAAACTCCTGGGGGATGCAAGAATATAGTGTTCTTCATGATATAGGTAACTTGTATCGTTTGTGGGGATTACATGACAAAGCGAAAGAACATTTTTTGGAAGTATTAACCGCCGCAGAAGCAAGACAAGACGGTTACCAAAGTAGAAAAGCATTATTACAACTGATAAAGCTTTCTTTGAGAGAATTTCAATACGATAAGATTATCTTGTATCAGAAAAAAATCCTCCAAATTGCTCAAAAATCAAAAAATAAAATTTCCCAAGTACTTTCTCATGTTAAGCTTGCGAAGTCGCTTCAATTAAATCACAAAAAAGATGAAGCCTTGCAACACTATCAGAATGGCGTTCAAAAAGCGGAAGAAACCGGTCGAATCGATCTTATTGTGGATAGTTTATCTACACTTGCCCGTTTTTACGACAGCATGGGAGATTACGTAAAAGCGATGGAGATAAACCATAAGGCACTTCTTTTTTCGGGAAAACTTGCAAACAAAAACAAATACCGACACAGCTTATCTAGAATTGCAAGTACATATAAAAAAATGGGGAATGTAGATAAAGCTGTTCACTACTATGAGAAATCCATGTCCCTGAGTCTCAAAAATGACATCTTGCTCGGCCAATATTTTGATGCCATTAATGAGGTTTTTTATTTTACAGGAGATTATCAGAAAGCTATCCATTATTACAAACATAAGCTTGAGCTCATGGAAAAAAAAGATCTATCTTTAACTGCTTTTTATTACGGGAAAATGGCAGAAATAAGTATGCACTGGAATAAATACGATGATGCTCTACAGTACCTAGAAAAAACTCTCCATATTAAGAAACAATCAAATGATTATGCACGAGAGCTCTTCTTTATAGGACATTGTCATCAACAGAAAGGAAACTACGAGCAAGCCTTTTTATCTTTTCATCAGGGCCTGGAAATTTGTAATAAAACCGGAAAATTTTATCAGAAAACAATGTTATACTCTGCTATAGGAGATGCTCATTTAAGTTTAGGTAAATACGACAATGCTATTAGATTTTATAAAAAAGCTTTGCAATTAGAGACTCAGCAAGGAGAAAGCACAGAAGGCTCTCTTAGTAATATTGCAAAGGTTTATATCAAATGGAAAAAGCCCGCAAAGGCTTTATCATACTACTTAGATACCTTAACTCGAATCACTAACACAGAGATGTCACTTTATTGTTTAATAGATGTAGGGAATACATATGAGTTACTTAATAACGAGAAAAAAGCATTAGAGCATTATAAAAGAGCTTTGTCTATTTCAAGGACTCTTGCTGATACCTCTCTTCAGGCGTATTGCTATCGTAATATAGGAAATGTTCACAAGAAACGCGAGAGCTATAAAGAAGCTGAAAAATGCTATCAATTATCGTTAGAAATCTCTTTGGGTCTAAAAAACTCAAAAGAAATTGCTACAGCGAAGAACAGTTTAGCAGACCTTTATAAAACAAGGAGAAATTACAGAAGAGCTTTTGAATTATATGAAGAGTGTCTTACACTAAGCGAAGACATAAAGCAGCCAAGTACAAAAGCATACTACCTTAACGAAATTGGAATGGTTTGTTTTTTGTCAGAAAGATACGAAGAAGCAATTGATTATTATCTAAGATCTTTAAGTGTTTTCGAGAAAATTCAAGAAAATGATTCAGTGAATAACTTACAATATAACATTGCTCAAGCTTGCTATCACAAAAAAAGCTACGAAAAAGCGATAGAGTACCTGAAAAAAAATATTTTAGCCGGAGAAAAAAAACTAAAAAAATCGCCACTTCACGTCCAGATAGATTTTTTTGAAAAATCGATTCTCCCTAGTTATCGCCTATTGATTTTAACGTACTTGGAGCAAAAAGATTTTACTAGCGCTTTAAAAATAATTGAACTTAGCCGAGCGCAATATTTAGAAACGAGATTGACAGAAGAAAAGACCGTGGTTCAAGACATAAAAAAGCTTCAGGAGAAACTAGAATCTGATACGGCCGTCATTATCTATCGTTGTCTTAGCGGATCTCCAGTCATTTTTACAGTCAGTGACAAAGGAATCTACGGAAAAGAGGTATCCACTGATGAGATTAACCAATCCCTTAAAAAATATAACCAATATCTACAGAAATATTATGAGGTTACTTCAGACCAGATTCTTCCCATGCTAAAATCCCAAAAGGATCTAGTGGATATCATTTCTCACTATAACCTTATTCTCCGATCAGAAGGACAAGTACGAGGGATCGCGGCAAAGGAACCCTTAAAAACCTCCTCTTTGCAGAAAAAAGGAATCTTTCATCAACTATCTCAATTGCTCTACGATCTTTTAATTCAACCAATAAATGAACATGTTCAAGAAAAAAGTAAATGGATTATTATACCAGATAGTGCTTTAAATACCCTCTCATTTGCCTCTTTACTAGATCAGAACCAGCGATATCTTATAGAAAAGCATCAAGTTCAGTACATCCAGTCACTTGAGATATGGGAACTATTAAAAAAACGTCCAGAGTATTCGCGTCAAAAAAAGCTTTTGGCTATTGGTGGCGCCAACTATACTGGTCAAATCCATGAAAAAAGGAATCTTGTTTTTCCTGATGATATCTATTCTTTACAAATACAAACGGAGAAAACTTTTGAAGAAGGAGCTTCTCTACGAAGCATATATGAAAGCTTGGGAATAGAGAAATGGTCTCCTTTACCCGAAACATTAGAAGAGGTTGAGGAAATAGCTAAAATTTTTCCTAGCTCAAAGATATTTATCCAAAATCAAGTAAAGGAGTTTTTATTGAAAGAGCTCTCTAAAAATAAAGAGCTTGAGGACTACAGTGTTATTCACTTTGCTCTCCATGGTTTAGTTATACCCAAAATTCCCATTTTATCTGCTTTAGTTTTCAACCTCTCAAATCAAAATCATACAAACGAAGGTTATCTGACTTTGAAAGAAATAGAAAACCTCGACCTAAATGCTGAATTAGTGAATTTATCAGCATGTGAAACAGGACTAGGCAAAATTTACGAAGGAGAAGGAGTTTTTGGGTTTACTCAAGCTTTTCTTATTGCTGGAGCAAGAGGTGTCTGTTCTTCTCTTTGGAACATAAATGATTCTGCAACAAAAACTTTTATGATAGAGATGTATCAGATTCAGAAAACATCAAAACTGAAATATGCTGATGCTATTACTAAAACACAAAGGAATTTTATTTCTGGTAAACATGGTAAGCGATACCAAAATCCAAAATTTTGGGCTCCTTTTGTTTATTATGGAAAATAAAAGTAAAGGTTTGGATAAATGAAATCTTGTCGTCCAGAAATTCTCAATATAACAGAAGTGTTGGAAGAAGTTTCTTCAGATAAAAGAAAGAACTTACTACCTCTCTTTGATCTTTGTACTGATAAAAAAGCTACTTTTTCTCTTTTGAAACTTCAATGTGGTGGTTTTACACCTACTTTTGGACAAAACAAACCTTTTTCTCTAAATATCTCTCACCAAAATCTATGTTTACAAACAGTTAAGCTAGCCCAAAAAGAATCCATAGACTTGCTATTAACACCAGAATACAGCTTCCCTCTTGACCTGTTAGAGGAAATACTAACGGAGCCTAGTATGTGGCCTTCTATTGGGAAAATATGGTGCCTGGGCTGTCAGGGAGAGAGTGATAATGGTTTTTCAAAAAGACTGAGCAAATGGCGAAAGTTAGGGGCATTAGTCATATCTCAGTCATTTGATCAAGCAGCAAAGCATGGCTTTACCGTACCAGTAATTTTCGCTTTTCAATTAAGCAATCAACAATTGTGTGTAGTTATACAACTAAAAACCCTTCCCATGAGCGATCAGAATTGCCAACATGAGGGGGCCGATTTAACCTTAGGTTCTATCATTTATCGTTTCGGAGATAATAGTAGTACTAAGTTATACTGCTTAATTTGTGCTGACATAATGAACAGGGCTATCACTTTATCTCAATTTTTTCCCCAAAGTAATGATCATATTGTAATTCTTCACCCTCAACTAAATCCATTTCCTAAACACACTGTATTTGAGCATTTTAAACAAGAGCTTTTTTTGGCCGATGTTGGCCGTAATACCATTTATATTACAGCTAACTGGTCAACAGAGGTGATCAAAAAAATGTCTAAAGGAAAAAATCGATTTCCTCAATCAGCTATTTATTGTAAAGCAACAGAGTCTAGTAAAAATTCTGCAAAATCCAAAGAAAAGAGCAAGACCAAAAGATTCTCTTACGATAATCAATTACGACTAAATATATGGATAGCGCAAAAAAAAGCAAATTTACAGCACGCTATAATTCATAAAACTTGTGCGTTCTTGTATTCTGCTCCGGTGACAAGTACAAAACAGTTGATTATCAAAAATGAATGGTTAGTAAACAAAGATGGCTTACCTGTTCTTTCAATGAGCAAAGAAAAAAACTCTTTTCTTCAGAAGCACTCCATTGCCAAATGGAGTATTTTTATAATACTTTTTGGGATATTGGCCTTAACTTTACTAAGACAAAAGAGTATAGATACTTATAGCTTCATTCCTAAAAAAATAGAAATTCAAAAAACAACTAAGGTAAAAGAAAAATTTCCTAAATTTGGAAAAAATACAGAAGAAGTTTTTCAAGTTTTACTTGCTCAAAAAAAAAGCTCCAAACTTAACTCAATAAAAGCTTTTATTGAGGTTTACAACGAAGAGAAAGATACTTGGTTAGTACTCGATGATGGAGGAGATCTCTCTAGCCAAGATCAATATAGGATTTTCTTTCATACCTTTGAAAAAGTTTATGCCTATGTTTTTCAAATCGACACAAAAGGGAATTTATATTGGATTTTTCCTCAAAACGATAGTCCTTTTTCCGAAGGAGAAAATCCTATCTCTAAAAAAACAATTGTCAGAATCCCCAAAGGAGATGTTTTTCGTTTAGACAATAGTACAGGAAAAGAACATATTTATTTTTGTGTTACTCAAGAACCTTGTTTCGCTTTAGCATCTGCTTTAGCTAAAGCAGATGCTCTTGTCAATGCAGAAAGAGGAATTGGAGAAAAAATGCCTTTAAAGCGCAAAAATACAGAAATCCAAAAATCCAAAAGAATCAATAGCATGTTAACGATCAAGAGGTGGTTCAACCATGTTGAACCTAATGAAAAAGAATGATCTCTATAAAAATATTTAACCATGGAAATTTTCCCCTCTACTCCAACCCTTTCACCGATATCCATTTTTGCCAATACTCTACGCTTTTCTTATGAGGAAGGTAGTAAGGGTTCATTTGGGCGAGTAGTTTATACAAAAGCTCCTTCAACTCTTCCTCTGTTTCATCAACCAAGCAATCAACAAAGACTTTAACCACTCCAGAAAAAGATTTCTCGCCTAGGAGAATAGCTGCTTCTAAACGAACTTCGAGAGCTTGATCTTTATTTTTTAAAACTCGAACGAGGATACTATCCTCGGATCGATAGTCATTATCGGTAGCTATATTTTTCCAAGAGTTTAAGATGGCACAGTATTCTGCTACGGAGATTTCTTTTTCTAAGTAACTATTCATGCAGATAAAGCTTTTTTTATCTCCTAAAGGAGAAACAATACCAAGAGCAGACCAAAAAAACATTCGGTCTTCCGATTGTGAGCATTGGTATAAGTTCTTTCGCACTTTTTTGGCAAAAGATGAGTGGCGTAAGGAGGTTGTTGAAGCTAAATATTTTAGATGTTTTATTAGCAGGGATTGAGAGAAAGGTTGTTTGGACATATCTTCTAAGTGGCGAATAAAAAATAGAGCCCCATAGGGATTTTGACTTTTGCTAATAAATTTTAGGAGGGGAAAAACTATTTTTTTGTCTTTGTATATACGAGAAGCTAGTCCTACCCAATATGCAGATCGTGAGCCAATACTGTGTAATCTGTGGACAGTTTTTTCTGGATCTTTTCGAATAGTCCAGGCTAAACTCCAAGCCAAACGAGTTAATTTTTGCAGGGGTCCCAAAAATAGAAATACCGTAACTAAAGTCAAGGTGATTCTTGGAATTCGTAGAATTACAAATTCCCCCAAATGAGTTTTCACATCTATTTCAGAAAAGCCAAAAATAAGCAAGAAAAAATCTTTTAAGATAGGGGCATAAGCTAAGGGTTCAATGTGAGCTTGCCAAAATGTGGTATGCTCTAAATACCAAGATTGTAATAAAACAGAGGTTATAGGAATCTGGAGAAGACTAATAAAAACAAGAGGCCAATGAAAATCAGGGATATGTAAGAACAGCAGGCGTTTAGAAGCGATTGTCTTTTCTTTAGGTAAAGTAGGGATAGAGTGTAGGTAGCTAAAATATACTACTTGAGCTAAAGTCAAGTTAAAGAGAGTGGCTCCCCAAGCACAACAGTAGAGAGACAAAGAACTCAGTTTTCCAAAAACAAAACTCATGTAGAGGATAAAAAGGACAAAGATGTAAGTTACTAATACCCAAGACCATTTTTTTGACTTTGACACAGATTTTCTCCCAAAAACAACATAGTCATTTTTCTTTTGCTGTAGAATATAAATTTCAGTATTATATTTATCTCTTTCAATTTTGCCAACGAGAAATTTTTACTGTATAAGGAATTGCTATATGGAAAAGAGTGACCAGGAACATCCCCAAAAAAAGATGAATCCTAAGGAGCTAGAACGTTTCTGGCAAGACTTAACTCAATTGCACCATTTCCAACGCAATTCGAGAGAACAAGAAGGCCTATCTCTTCAAAAAGACATCATCTTCCTGCTGGGAGATAAATTTAGTGATTATATTTATACATTTTTCCACAAAATAAAAAACCACTCTGTCGAGAAATCCTCTTCCTTAACTTGTCTATATTTTCTTTGGTTAGAAAGCAAATTAATAGACATTCCTTGGCAAGATGGATCTTTACTGGGGCTGAAAAAAACTCTCTCGGAGCTTTGTCGTTCTTGGTATGAACAAACTCTCTCTTCGGAAAATTTATCCTCAGCATCAAGTTCTGTCTCCTGGTCTTATTCCAAAACACCTAGCGAACAAAAATTTCTATATGATAAAGCTATTGACTTTATGAGAAAATATCCTTGGCCCAATGAGCGAGATAAAGATATCTTTAGTATGTGGATTACATATCCACCTGCTCTAGAAAAACCCAACCACTGGAGTTTGCAGAATGTGGCTAGCTTCAAGACACTAGGCTTTCAAGAAGATAAAGAAAAAGCTTGGCAAGAGATACAAAAAATAGGGCAAATATTTTGGCGAGAATGGCAAGTCTGGGAAAAAGATTGTAACAAAAACCTTTAATGCTCATCTAAAGTAAGGAAGATTCTATGAACTGGGAAGAATTCTTTATCAGGCTTCAAAAACTGAAGGATGACTTGAAAAAGAAGAAAGATGTTTCAGCTGACTGTATAGAGCTGACAAAGTTTATTTTTCGAGAATACGGAGATATCCTCGCTTCTATTTTCTATCGTGGTGTTCAAAACCGAGAAATCAGTGCAGATCTACTACAAGATATGTGCATCATTGTACGGAATTCTCTACATCAAGCTCGTGCGACAGAAAAGGCTCGTTTCCTCGCTTGGCTATCTGTCATTGCTCGTCGTCTAGTCTATGCCGCCTGGAAAGAAAAAAAAAGAAAAAAGGAAGTCACTTCTTTAGACGATTCTCCCATAGATTTTCCTAGTTCTGAGGAAAGTGTCTATCTTCAAATTGTCAGAAAAGAGGAACTAGAGCTTTTACACAAAGCGATTAAAAAGGCAAAACAAACAAAACTAAATGATTTGGAAAAAAAGGTCTTAGATCTCTTTTTAAAAGGACTTTCTCATTCTGAAATAGTTGACAAGCTAGAAAAAAAGCCTAGTCACATTCGTGTTACTTTACTGCGAGTTAAGCATAAGTTGAAAGATATCTTGGATAAATGGGGTCTTCTAGACGAGGAACCTTTAGACGAAAAAGAGTCTTCAGATGATGAAGATCTAAGTCAAGGAGAGAACAATGTATGACGAAATCAAAGAGAGCATACGTAAGATTTTATTCGACTTCAATTGTGAAGTTGAGTCTGCTCTATCACAGTTGCAAGAGAAGTATCAAACAAGTACTTTTGAATTTGATTTTGAGCGAGCGTGCGGTGAGTTAGAGTTGGAATTAGATATCGAGTTGGCCCAAAAAAATCCTCTTCTTTTTCATCGCATAGGAACTCTAAAAGAACTAGCAATGCTTCCTGACTATCCAGAAGCAAACGATTTAGACGGAGAAATTCCTTCGGTAGATGATATTACGAAGATGCTATCCGATGAAAATTTTTCTATAGAGCCAGAAGTGGCTGGTCTTACCGAAGAAGTTCTATCTCGTTTTAATCCTCCTAAAAAATACGAGCTCAAGAATCTGTCATTGGAAGAGCTTCGTAGCTACCAGGAAGGAACTCCTTCTCCCAGATTAGAAAAAATCATAGCAAGTAGCCCCGAGTTAAAAAAAGAGTTGGACTACTTGACGAATCCTGAAAAGGTTCGTGAAATTGTCCAAAAAACAGCCCCTAATTTAGAAGCAGAGGTTCTCGTCTCGTTGCAAGAAGGAATTGCTCTAGATGAGGAAAAGAAAGAGTATCAAGTTGTTTTCAAAAAAGAGGAAGTAGTAAATGAAGAAAAAAAAGATTTCGAGGAAGAAGAAATTTCTACCTTAAAAACTACGCCAATCTCTTACTTTTCGGATTACCAAAGTAACGAAAAGGATGTTTTTAGTCTAAATGCAGCGGCTACTATGGTAGTAAATAAATCATGCTACTACTCACTACAAGAGAAACTAGGGAGAAAATTTTTCGTTGAGTTACGCCATAGCGAAGGTTTCGAGGACTTGTATCTTTGTATCAATAGTAATGAAAAAGATAGTGAGCATTTAGAGCCTGTGACAGTAGATCTTTTATTTGGTGAACAAGAAAAGTATCTTTCTAAAACGATTTTTCCCGCTGAGGGCGATCTCCGCTCGGGTTTTTTCGCTTTAAAACCTGAATTGCCTTTACTGAAAAAACCTATACTGCATATTACTCTAAAAAATAAACAGTTTAAAAAATCTTTTCAAGTAGAAGTAAAGCAAGAACTTAGTATTCAAAACATGTTCGAAAATTTAGAAGATTATCATTTTTTAGGAAACTCACTTCATGTTTTAAATTGCGCTCGTCGTTTTTGGGAACTAGTAATTTCAGCCCTTGAAAAGAAAAAACGTTATGATTTCTTTAGTCATTACTGTTTCCTGGTAATAGAATACTTGCCAACACATCTTCATCAAGGAGATCGTTTCCCTCAAGATAAATGGCAAGAGCTCAGAAATCACTTGATATCTTTTCGAAAAATAATTAGTAGTTGGACTGGTAAAACCATCTTAACCAAGCTAGATAAACTTATTGTTGACACAGAAAAACAACCCATAGCGGTAGCAGAAGAAAAAAAATCCGGCAGAGTGTGTGCCCTTTGTCTTTCGAGTGATACTTCAATGCCTAGAAAAAGAAGCCCCTATGGGATTATTTTTACTTTAGAGGTAACACTCGAACAAAGTGAAGCTCACTATATATCTCCACGCTTTCAAGGTGATATAACAGAAGAGCAAATTCAAGAAAGTTTCAAAGCTGTAGCTCAATATTTACAACGAAATGGTTTAAAGACAAGTCCTATACACCGTGAAAAGGGAATTCTTTCCATCGACAGCTATTATCTCAAAGTGGTTTTCGATGGTACTGCAGACATTAAATTATCTGGGAAGTCTTTAGGATTACCTTGTGCTATTGCCTATTTTTCTTGTATTTTGAGCCAAGCTTATGAAGGAGGAGAAGAAAATCCTTTTGCCTTACCTGAAGCCGTTGCTGCAACAGGTAATGTAACTCAAGAAGGAAAAGTTGGTTCTGTGGGGTGGCTCCAACAAAAGTTAGAAGCTTTTTCTTGTGAATACCCAAATGGTAAAGCTTACATTTCCAAAGAAAGAAAAAGCAAACAAGAGCTTGAAACTATTCAAATCAATATGGGAAATATATATCGAGCAACTTCTTTAGAAGAAATCTGGCAGAATCTTTTTGGCAAAGAAAAATACCAAGAAAACTTACAAACAGCTATTGCAAAATTAAACCAACAACAAGAAAAAAAAGAGTTTTCCATTATAGATCAAGAAAGCTCAAGTACACAGATGAAGTCATTAGGGCAAAAAAGCCAAGAGCCCCTTCCTGGTATATTTCTTTATTACACAGTTCCTTTAGAAGTAAAGCTAACTCAGTCACTAAAAGAGCTAAAAAACTCTTTAGACTATGATTTTTGGGAACAAGAATCAGAAGAAAAACTAGAAAAAATAAAAAAGGCTTGGTTAGAAGAAACCTCTGCTCCAAACTTCCTGGAAATTTTTGGGAGTATTGAAAGCAATCGTCTAACACCATACTTCAAAAGAGAGTATCATCCTCTTCGTATGGCTTTACCGGAAGAGATAAGCTCTAGTTTGAAATTAGTACCTGACTCTGGAAGCTCTCAATCCATCGAAGCTTTTCAAGTAGGCTCCAAGAAATCTATTTTAACTTTGGGCCAAAAAGGACAAGCTTTTTTCACTTGCCAAGTAAAGCTTCCTCCTGTTTCCCTAGATACATTAGTTGAATATAGCCAAAGCACTTTTCAAAAACTCCTCAAAAAAGGAGTGGCCCAAGCGATAAGTTCTTTGCCTTTTGTCAAAGAGGTAACTTCTCCTTTGGAACTAGAGCCTTATCTCTTTATTGTTGCTCGGGAGGATAGTAGGTTTAATTATCCCAATATTGACAGCCTTTTAGATAGCGAGACCGCTCTTATCTATTCACTGCTTACAGGAGCTAAACGAGAGCAAATCTCTGCTACTGCTAGTGAGTGGCTCAAAGGTCAAAACCAAACCACTCGTGCTGATGTCTATATGGCTGTCAACGAAGGACAAGCGATTTTAATCGAGCTACCAGGAAGGAGAGAAAAATTTACTTGTAGTCGTCTAGCTAAGGGAAAAACCCCATCTCCTCAGCTAATAGAAGCAAGAGAGACTTACAATGACATTAATTACTTACTTTGGCTAGAGATCTTAATGACATTAAAGCAAGAAGTTTGTCATCCTGAAGCGACAAAAGAAAATGTAGAGAGACTCTATGAATTGGTCGAAGGCAAATTGGTTGCCCGACACACTCCCTACAAATTCTGGATAGATGATTGGAAAAAAGAGCTGGGGATTCCAGCACGCTATAAAAATTTACCTCACCATAAGGGACTCTCGGATGTATCCGAGAAAGACTAATTATGAATCCAGAAAAAGAAGTACGTTTATCCGCTGTTGGAGTAATCTCCAACAGCCAAAAACAAATTCTCTTAACCCAACGAAATGTCCATCCTTTCTATAAGCAATGGGTTATGCCGGGAGGAAACCTCAAAGAAGGAGAGTCCCCCCAGGAAGGCGTATTACGAGAAGTAGAAGAAGAAGTTGGGTTAAAAGGGCAGGCGGGAAAACTTCTTGCCAAAAAGGAGCTTACTCGCACAGTAGGCGATAAGCTACGCCACTATACAATCTATTTCTTTGAAGTAATGCTGGAAGGAGAGCAAGAAGTTAAAATAAGCCCAGTTGAGGTAGCTGACTATGCTTGGGTAAATGCTCATGATTACCAAAAATATGACATCCCAGCTCGTAATAAAGAAGTTCTCGATGAAATATTCGCAGAAAGTTAGATGGGAAAGAAAAATAGGAGAGAGAAAGATAGTAGCCTAAGAACCTTTTTGAATAGGTTCCTAGGCTACTTGGCTATTTGAAGCATTTAGAAAGACGAAGAAACAAATCACGAACAATAACCCGGGCAGGCTCCGAAAGTGTGCTTACGCTGATGAAATATCCGTTCATATCTAACTGAGCACCACTGACTGAACACCTTTCAATATCAGCAAGAGGAATGTAAAAAGCCTCTTGCCCAAAGTTATGCCAATAAAGATGGAAAGTTGTTAGAAGAAAACCATCTCGAGCACCCCCAAAGACTGTGTCGTCATAGAGCACAAGGACTTCCTCTTGCGGTTTTACTCCAGCAGCATAGGTGCTAAGGACATTGATAAGCTTATTTTGGGGAATATTTTCTCCCATAAAAAGACTGTTTTCTTGGACTTGAGAAATCTTCCGGCAGACAATTTCGCGAACATCGGTAACTTCAGGATATTGCCTTTCCGCTTCCTTTAGAGGATCATGGGTTAAAAGTCTTAAGTTACTATTGGCCGTATTCCACTCTCTTTCTATATTTTCGACTAACTGAGCAAACTTGACTTTGTCTGCTTGGCAAAAAGATTCCAGAGAAGGATAAACCGCTCTTTGTAAAGATATTTGAATATGAGGTAGCGATTGCTTGACCTGATCAAAAAAATAATGAATGGCCTCAAACAGTCCTTGCCACTCTTCATTTTTTTGATTTTCAATACTGTTACCCGCCACTAAGGTACCTAAACCACCTCCGACCCAAGCACCTACCTCACCAAATAAAACTCCCCCAATAATCGCTCCTACTCCAACATCCGTGGCTGTTTTTTCTACGTTTTCCTTTTTTACATCAACCGACCCTCGTTGGCGCTTTAAAACTAAACTGTAAGCTTCTTCTAAAGGTGCAAGGCAGTGAACTAACGCTTCGATCTGTTGCTGAAGAAGAAGGCGGTCTTGTGCTCCCAGATGCGAGTTCAGACGACAAGCACTTCTCTTCTCCAATTCAAAAACCCACAAGGCCTCAAACTTACTAAGGGCTGTCACTAAGTCGTTACGTAACTTAGTAGGATTAAAGATCTCTAAAGAGTCGCGCTCCCAATTGGGCTGCTGCATATTAAAGTTTTGCAGCCACTGATAGCGACTTAGCATCGGGTCCAAGAGAACTCCGGGCAAAGTATGGCTAAGTTTCTCGGCAACATCAAGCACCTCTCTTTGGCCATTTCTTTGCTGAGAAGAAACAGTATTGACTTGAGGATAAGGTACCTGTAAAGTTCCTCGACAATGACTACACTCTTGAACTGTACCGCCTAATTCCGAAAGGAACTCTAAGTACGAAGTACAATGGTTACATGAAAAACGAATCATATCTTTTCCTTTTTAATTACGTGATAAAAACCAATCACCAAGCAAACGACGCCCTGAAAAAACAAGGTAGGCATCACGAATTGCATATAGCCAAACTAAAACAATGATAATCCAGCGAGAACGCCACGTAAAAATCCACAAAAACACTTCGGGAGGAGTTAAAATGTTCCAATACTGGTTAACAATTCCTCCCAAAGTGATAAGAGCAATGATGAGAGCCTTGAGAAAGTCCCGATTTACAAGCTGGCCAAAACCTGGCATGAGAGAGATGAGAAAATGCCACCTCCGATTCAAAACCCAAGGTCGGGCAACTCGATTGGCTCCAGAAAACTGTACCTTCATTTTTTTTCCTTACACGAAAAAGTTAGGTAACGATGGAGAAAGAACTTTTCTTCCCCCTGCACTAATAGAGAAAATTCCCATGGAAGAGTTACAAAGTATTTTGAAAAACAAAATACTTTCACGAGAGACTCGTCTTGTCTTCCTTGAAGTAAAAAGAAGAGCGAACAAGGTAAGTGACAAAAGCAAAAACAAAAATGCTATAAGTAATCCACTCAAAACTATAAACATTTGTCCCTGCCTCCTTGAGGCTATCAAAAAGAGTTTCCATCACTTCCAAAGCACAAAAAAACAAACCCAGCTTAGAAATCCATATCCCAATCTCGGCCAAACGATTTTGCTTGGTGATCTGCTCGAAGTGATATTTTGTTTGAATGCTATTGTCGATTCTCTTAATTCTCTCGCAAAAAATTCGGTAGCAAGAATCGATTTGCATCGCTTTTTTCCCATACTCAATCCAGTCTTGGTAGGTTTCAAATACCGTAATTTGAGAAGCCTGTAAATTGGCGATAAGAGCATTGACCTTTTCATGAAGAGTGAGAATCTCAAAAACACTACGCTGCTCAATAGGAGCTTCATCATAGCGCGCTAAAACCTCGTAAGAGAGTTTGAGGAGATAACGCTGATAGAACATAACCTCTATCCAAATTAAATAGTTCAGGTCATTGTATTCCTCTCGGGAACGTAATAGAGATTGACTCGCCCCCTCTTTAAAGCGAGAAGCAGTAAAATTACAATGCTTCCAACTGGATTCCACAATAAGAGCATGGCGAAAATTCAAGGTAAAAAATGTATCGTCTCGAGTACTCAAGTTGCTCTCCCAAAACTTTT
The DNA here is from genome assembly GCA_029260735.1 of Planctomycetota bacterium. Classification (GTDB taxonomy): domain Bacteria; phylum Planctomycetota; class Uabimicrobiia; order Uabimicrobiales; family Uabimicrobiaceae; genus JAJDCR01. Next base: position 5,923 of record JAJDCR010000088.1, on the reverse strand, counting down.
CATGAGACCGCGGACTGACATAGTTTCCATGAAAATCAAGCCCCGAGTTCAAAGAATAAAACTCCTCTCTCTTTTCCTGAACGTAATCGAGAATTTTTCTCTCCCGAAAGCCAAGATCACGAGCCACCGTTAAAAAGAATGTATCCCTCTCTTGTTTATCGCTTTCTCCCTTACTCAGAGAGAAGACCTTGGGCAGCGAAATATACGTCTGCAAGAGTTCCGTCATTCGACTCTCGACCATAGACCGAAAGCCCTTTCGATGACAAAGGACAAGAGGTTTTACCTCGCTCTCCTCCACACGGACTTTCCAAGTAACCATACCCACTCCCCGGCAAAATAAAGTCAAAACCCCTCCCTCAACAACCACTCTTTCCCCCAAAGCCATAACCTCAGGAGAAAAACACTCGCAAACCCAGGGAGCCAGCTGTAAACGCAAGAAAGCATTCTCATATCGGTATTTCAAAGAAAGCCGCTTATCGTCCAAGAGAGCATAGTTTTCTAAAAGCGAACACCCCTTTGCCTCCGCATTCCCCGCAACCTCAAAACTCTCCCCACTAGGATAGTACTTCATCTTCTCAAAACAATTCGAACTCAGCAGAGAGCTCCTTTGTTCCTCTACCGCTTGCTGAAAAGACTCCACCCGACTCCACGACTTTGTCGGAAAAGCCGTGACAATGTAAAGGTAAGCTGTTTTTATCCTAAGACTCATCTCATTTCCTTTCTTAATTAAGCTTTTGTTGAAAAAACCTCGTTTTTATAGCATATGTTTCAGCGTATTCCTCCTCCAAAGGCTGTCTGGGGTAGATTTTTGTTTTGGTCCATTTTGTAGCCCAGTTTAACAGGCTGCAAAGTCTTTATTTTCAGTGTGTCCCCCCTCAGTTCGTCCCTCACTTCTCCCCCAAAGGGGAGATAAGAAGGGTTTTTAAAGATTTGAAATTTATTTGTTGGCGTATAATCCTATTTCAGGAATTATAGAAATGCGAAAATACGTTAACAAATACCTGACACATACAGAAAAACCCTTTTTGTCCCCACTTTGGGGGGGACACGCTGAAAACAATATCTTTGCACACAGCTAAACTAAGCTACGGTAAAGAATATTCCAGGACTTACTAATTTCTTTCTATTAGAGTGAGAAAAGAAAAAAATGCTTTCATTGGACTAACGAAAGTAGATGCCTCGTTTACTTTAGAGAAAAGAATATAACATTTGTTACAAAACTTGGTTTTCCTCTTGAAAACCGAAGAAAAGATATATTTACCTACAGTGATATTTTTTGCTATTATAAGGTTAGATTTTGTGGGGTGGAGTGGAATAGACAAGATAAGCGCAATGAAGAAGGAAAGATCATGAAGTTGATTAAAAAAATTGTAGTGTGGAGTTGCCTAGCTTTTATATTTTTGCTATTTGTAGTGATCCAAGAGGAAACTTATGAAGAGAATTTAAGTGAAGATGAGAAGTTAAAATATCACTACTGGAAGCTGGACATAAATAAGAAACTAGGATATCGGTCGGGTATTGCTAGCTCTCTAAATAACATTGGTAATACCTACTTCAAGCTAGAAGAACACCAGAAAGCTTTAGATTATCTTAACCAAGCACTTATTTTACAAAGAAAGCTAGGTTATTCTTCCAGTGTTGCCGCTTCTCTAAACAATATTGGCAATATTTATTTCAGCTTAAGTCAGTATAAAAAGGCCTTAGATTACTATAATCGGTCTCTTGTTATAGAGAAGAAATTAAATGATCCTTCAGGCATCGCGGCCTCCCTAAACAATATTGGTAATATTTACTTCAGTTTAAGTGAGTATAAAAAGGCCTTAGATTATTACAAACGGTCCCTTGCTCTACGCAAGAAACTAGATAACGTTTCGGATATTGCTGCCTCTCTAAACAATATTGGGAATGTCTATAAAAGTTTAAGTGATTATGAAAAGGCTTTGGATTACCATAGCCAGTCTCTCCACATGAAGAAGAAACTAAACAACCCTTCAGGTGTTGCAAATTCTTTAGGCAATATAGGAAATATCTATAAAAGTTTAAGTGATTATGAAAAGGCTTTAGACTACTATAATCAGTCTCTTACTATAGACAAACAAATCCATAATAATCTAGGTATTGCAAAATCTCTAAACCATATCGGTAGTATTTACCTTAATTTAAGTGATTACGAAAAGGCTTTAACTTACTACAACCAGTCTTTCACTATAAACAAGAAGATACGTAACCAATCAGGTATTGCGGACTCTTTAAATAATATAGGTAATATCTATTACAGCCTAAATGAATATAACCAAGCATTAAGTTACCACAACCAGTCTCTTGCTATAAACAAAGAAATCGGTGGACGTTTAAATATTGCAGCATCTTTGAATAATGTAGGTAATATCTATGAAAGTTTAAGCGAATATGAAAAGGCTTTAGATTACCACAACCAATCTCTTGCTATAGACAAAGAAATAGGTAATCTTCCAGGTATTGCGAGTTCTCTAAACAATATAGGTGCTCTCCACAAAAGCTTAAAAAAATATGAAAAGGCCCAGAGTTATTTTAGACAGTCGCTTGCTATAGAGAAAAAACTAGGTAATCGCTCAGGCATTGCATACTCTTTAAATAATATTGGCATTATCCACGAAAGTTTAAACGAATACGCAAAGGCGTTAGACTATCACGATAAGGCATTAACTTTAAATAAAAAGCTAAGTAATTCTTTAGGCATTGTTAATTCTCTGTTCTCAAGAGCAAAGTGCCATCGTATTCTTGAAAATCCAAAGCAAGCCTTCGATGATTATACAAAAGCGCTAGAAAAGTGGTATAAAATTTCGGAAGTAGCTAAGATATCTCGAAAATCATTTCTCAAAAATAAGGTGTTTTACTTTCAAGAAATCATCGACTTTACGATTCTAGCAAAGAAAGAAAAAAAAGCATGGCAAAACTTCCAAAAATACAAAGGATATGGTTTTCTATCATTAATAGCTGAGAGTAAAGCAAACTTAGAGAAAACAGTAGATCCAAAGCTTAAAAGAAAACGCAATCTTATATTAGCTCAAATATCGGATATTCAGAAAAAACTGTCGGAAAGAACTAAGGGGAAAGAGATAGTTGATTCTTTACATAGTAACTTAAAAGAGAAAGAGGACGAACTAGAGGAAATAATCGGAGAGATACGTCGAGGGAATCCTGGCTTTGCTAATCTAGTTTATCCTGAGACACCTACTCTAAAACAAGTGCAATCAGACTTAGAGGATGGAGAAATTCTTCTAGAATATTTTTTTACGACTAAAAATAAATTCAGAAGTGGCAAGGCTTATTGCTTTGCTGTAGATAAAAATTGCTTCGAAATAATCGAATTAGGTGATTCGAAAGAAGTAAATCGTAAAGTAAAAAACTTTCTTCATACGCTAAGAGACAGTAAAAATAGCTCCATAACATGGACATACACAAAAGAAGCAACAGTGCTTTATCAATTGTTGCTAGATCCTGTGCTAAAAAATAGAAACGCAAGCAAATTAATAATAGCACCTGATGAAATGCTTCATCGATTGCCCTTCTCAGCACTTTGTCTACCAATGGAAGAAGGAAAAACTTGGCAAGATTTGAGCTATGTGGTTGACAAATACGAGATTTGCTATGTCACATCAGCAACAGCGATGGTCGAAATGAGCAAGCAAAAAAAGGCAAACGAAAAGGAGTTTTCTTTGCTGGCAATGGCAGATCCTGTTAGCGAAAACCAACGTAGCGCAATGCGCCAGAATTTGTCTAACTTACCAGGTGCACGGCAAGAAGTTCTTGCTATCGCGAAAAACATCCTCCCAGAAAAATCTCTACCAAAAAAAATAAGCGGAAATTTTACCTACGAAGATAAAAATATCTCGATCTCCTTTGGTAAGGAAGCCCAGGAAGCAAAGCTTTTTTCACTGTCTTTGCCATACAACATACTGCACTTTACAACCCACGGGGTAATAGACCCAGAGAACTCGCTTCGCTCTTTCTTGCTTCTGGCCCCTACAAACATAGACAAGTTTTCCATAAAAAAAAGTAATCTTCCTCTGGAAAGCATCTCTGACGGAAATTTACAAGCACGAGAAATTTTTCACCTCAAAGACAAAATCCAAGCCCAGCTTGTTGTCCTTTCTGCCTGTGAGACAGGGCTGGGGAAATTAGAAAGAGGAGATGGGGTTGTGGGCTTTGCCCGTGCTTGGATGTATGCTGGGGTCAATAATCTCGTTGTTTCTCTTTGGAAAGTTGACGATGCATCAACTTCTCGTTTGATGGAGAGCTTTTATCAGAATCTCTTCGAGGGAAAAAACTCTAGGGATTTTTTGGAATACCTCTCGCGAGCGAAAAAGCAGCTTCGTTACTCGGAAGACTATGCTGCTCCCTACTATTGGGCTCCTTTTGTTTTTATTGGAAAGTAAAAATTCGTCCATGAAAAGTGCTAGAAAAAACATTTACAAAATCTAAAGGTAAACTATGAAAATTACTAAAATCATTGGAATACTGAGTTGTCTAACTCTAGTTTTTTTGTTCCCTGCAATGGCCCAAGGCCAAGAGCAGACTGCTGAGGTTGTAAAGGGAGTTAAGGTTACTGGTGTCATTCCAGGAAGTGTCGCCCAAAAGATTGAACTACAAGAAGGGGACATCATTACTGCTTTTGCAGAGTTGAATATTACTGATACAGATAGCTTATTCCAAGTAAAAAAATATGTCCAAGATTTAGAGAAAAAATCGCAGGAAAATGGGAAAGATAAAGAGTTTTGGTTGCAGAACAAAACCGAAATAGAAAAACAGACAGGAGGAGTTTTTGTTCAACCTGTTACCTTCTTCCCAGACGGAACTCCAATCTATTACTTGGAAATAGTGCGCAACGGCAAGCGACAGGTGTTCGAAATATACTCGGGTAGTTGGGGAGTTTATATTGAAAATTCAGTAGCTTCAGAAAATAAAGACTGGCGAGTAACATTATTAACTGCTGTAAGCTCTGAAGATGAAAAAAAATGCCTCGATATTATCAAGAAACATAAAAATGAGATGATGGAGTGCTTTTTGGTTTTAGAAAAAAACTCCATTTCTCTAAACCAAGAAGTAAGAAAAAATATTTTATTACAAAATTTAAAAGTAGCACAGTACTATGAAAAAATAGCCATCGTTGAATCAGAGTTTCCCTGGTACCTCAAACAAGCACAGTTTTGGCAAAAAATGTTCACAAGGATGCTTGATTGGGAAAAAAAAGAAATCCATTTGCATCAAGAAACATGGAGGTATTTTGATGAAGGAATTTCTCTCTACGAGAAAGAAGAGTTTTTCCCTGCATTGCAATTATTTGAAAAATCACTTCAGTTGAGCATGAGTAAGTCACTTTCCCATGATTTATTTTCTGAATTTTTGCTAAATAATATAGGTGTTATATACTCTCAACTAGGCGAATATCAAAAGGCTTTGGATTGCCACAACCAATCTCTTGCTATAGATAATGAGTTAGGTAACCGTTCAGGTATGGCTGATTCTCTAGGCAATATTGGTAATATCTATGAAAGTTTAAGCGAATATCAAAAGGCTTTGGATTGCCACAACCAATCTCTTGCTATAGATAATGAGTTAGGTAACCGTTCAGGTATGGCTGATTCTCTAGGCAATATTGGTAATATCTATGAAAGTTTAAGCGAATATGAAAAAGCTTTGGATTACTACAACCAGTCGCTTGCTATACAAAAGAATCTAGGTAAACGTTCAGACATCGCTGCCTCTCTAAACAATATTGGCCTTATCTATTACCGTTTAAGCGAATATCAAAAGGCTTTGCATTACTACAACCAGTCGCTTGCTATACAAAAGAAGCTAGGTAATCCTTCAGGCATCGCTGCCTCTCTAAACAATAGTGGCCTTATCTATGAAAATTTAAGCGAATATGAAAAAGCTTTGG
>JAJDCR010000087.1 GCA_029260735.1 Planctomycetota bacterium | reverse complement strand
TATACAACCTAGCCCAGGGCAACGCCCTGGGAATTATAGGATTAACACAAACGTAGCCCTGAAAGGGCGGAATAAATTAAAATATTTCGCCCCTTCAGGGCTAGGGATATTGATGTTCAAATATTCCCAGGGCGTTGCCCTGGGCTGGGTTGTTTCGCTCTTTCAGAGCTGAAGAAAATCAACACAAACCATTACTAAAAAATATTTTAAGGAAAAAACCTACCCCACTCAGCCCCCAAAGGGGGGAGAAGCGAGGTACTTTTCTTAGGAGGGGACACGCCAAAAATAAAAGACTTTGCAAGCTCTTAAACTACGCTACAAAATTAATCCCAAAATAACCTACTCTAAAAAAGAGTCCATTTCTCGAAGAAATTTCTCCACAGGAATAATCTGAATATTCCCTTCTTGCTGAACTCTTTTCCCGCCGTAAAGAAGATATGCTCGGGTTTGGGGATAATCGTCAAGAAAGGCTTGTAAGTTCCTCAGTTGCTTACTTGTTACTTTGCTTGATCGCTTAACTTCAAGTGCAACGATTCCCTTCTCTCCATACAAAACAAAATCAACTTCTAAGCCGGTCGCTGTTCTCCAGTAAAAGAGTTTATACCCCCACTCTAGGTAATCATTTAGAGCAACTATTTCTTGTAAAATTAGAGTCTCTAAGGCGGCCCCTTCAATTTCTTCTGTAGCATCAAGGGGCCCTCTGGGACGAAGAGCTCGATAGACTCCGGTATCAAAAAAATAAAACTTCCGGTGCCGAATTAATCGACGTTTGGCTTTTTTACTGAAAACGGGAAGTTCAAAAGCCATCATAAGATCTTCCAGAATAGAAAAATAGTTTTCAACAACTTTACGGTGGACCGCGCACTCTCTTGCCACTTCAGAGACATTGAGAACCTCTCCTTGGGAAAAGCTGGCTGCTTCTAAGAAGCGAGTGAATCCTCCGAGGTTTCTAGTTAATCCCTCTTGTTGGATTTCTTCAGAAAGATAAGTCATCACATAGGATTGTAAATATTTTTTGGGGTCTTCTTCTTGGAAAGTAGAAGGGAGGTGTCCTAGTAAGAGAGAATGGGGCAAAGAAAAATCTTCCCCTAGCTCTTTACTCGTGAGAGGATACATGCGGTAAGCCAAAGCTCTTCCTGCCAATAAATTCACATCCTTCTTTTTCAGTTTTCTGGCACTGGACCCTGTGAGAATAAATTTGAATTTCCGGCTTTCAATGAGTCGATGCACTTCATTGAGAAGGGAAGGAACTCTTTGCACTTCATCCAAAATAACCCACTGGGTAAATTCTTTGGGAATAAAATTCTCTAATCTCTGAGGATCGGCCAAGAAAGTTGTAAAGAGTTCTCCTTCTAAAAGATCCAAATAAAGAGCCTTGGGGAAATTTTTTTTCAACCATGTTGTCTTTCCCGTTCCCCGTGGACCAAACAAGAAAAAACTTTTATTTTCTGGAGGAGAGATAATTCTTTTATACATAGTTTATCCTTGAACTCTGGAGTTACAAACTCCATTTTACACGTATTTCTGGAGTTATTAACTCCATTTTACACATATTTCTGGAGTTATCAACTCCATTTTACGCATATTTCTGGAGCTATTAATTCCATTTTAAATCATGGTAATTTCTTTTTTTTTACAGTATCTTCTCTTAAAAGCTTATTTTTATTGTTTATGGAAAACACAATGACACCTAGTAGAGATTTTAATTGATGAGGCCGTCTCTTTTTGCTATGGTCGTATATATAAGCTCAACCGTAGGAAGTCTAGTTCGTGAAAACCTTAGCGAAATGAGAATTTATGTTAGATATGTTAAATGTTTTTTTTGAAAAATTGGCGGCTTTTGTTTGGAACTACCCGGCAGTTGGTTTATGCCTGCTAGCGAGTGTTTTTTATACCTTTCGACTTTTATTTGTCCAGGTTAGATGCTTTCCTCATGCTCTTGCGATTGTGACAGGAAGATATGATGATCCTAACGACAAGGGACAAATCACTCACTTTCAGGCTTTATCTGCCGCTCTTTCCGGTACGGTTGGGATTGGTAATATTGGTGGGGTTGCCATTGCTATTGCGATTGGTGGACCAGGTGCTGTTTTGTGGATGTGGCTTATCGCCTTTTTGGGAATGGCAGCGAAATTTGCAGAGTGTACTTTGGGTATGCATTTTCGCGAGGAAAATCCAGAAACGGGAGAAGTACGCGGAGGACCGATGTACTATATCGTAAAGGGTTTAGGAGAGAAATGGCGCCCCTTGGCTTCTTCTTATGCTATTTTTGCCTGCTTAGCTGCGTTGGGATTCACGTGTATGTTCCAAACAAACCAGGCTGCAACTGCCCTAGATAACAACTACCACATTGCTCCTTGGATAACGGGTTTGGTATTGGCTGCTTGTACGGCTTTAGTTATTATTGGGGGAATTCGGCGCATTGGTTTAGTTGCGGCAAAAATTGTTCCCTTGATGTGCTCTATATATCTAATCGGAGCCATTGTTATCTGTGTAATGAATTTTGAGAAAATTCCTTCGGTTTTCTGCCTCATTGTTTACGACGGGCTTACTGGGAGCTCTGTTGTCGGAGGGACATTAGGAACCGTCATGATATGGGGAATAAGACGAGCTATATTTTCGAATGAGGCCGGACTCGGATCAGCTTCGATTGCTCATGCCGCAGTGAAAACAAAGTATCCTGTTCGGGAAGGAATGGTCGCTTCTTTAGGTCCCTTTATTGACACTATTATTATTTGTAGTGCGACTGCCTTCGTCATTATTCTCAGTGGTCATTTTGGCACTCAAATGTATCAAACTAGGGGAAATGTGCTAGATTTCAAATCTTCTACTCCTCAAGTTCAAATCATGGGGGACTGGTCCATTGTTTCTGATAATGTTCCCGAAGAAAAAGAAGTACTACGCCATTTTCGTCAAGGTAGCGGAGCTCTTCGTTACCAGTCCTCAGTAAGTTCTCACAAAAATGCTAAATTAAGTCTTACCCTTACCTCTACAGATGGAATCCGCTTTTCATATTACCGAAAAACAGGTAATATGAAAATTCGTCTATTCCAAGGAGAAAAAGAACTGGGAGAGTTGAATTTAGTTGCCGGAAAAGATAAAATCATTTCTCAAGGTGGTGATTTGGTTCAAGCTCTAGGCTACCAAACCTCTATGGAATGGAAATCTTGTGTCTTAAAGTTTTCGGGGAATTTGAAAAAGTCCCTAGGGAATGAAGCCCACGAAATGCATCTTCAATTTGTTCCTCAAGGAAAACAAGTGGAGTGGTATGTCGACAATGTTCATGGAGTTAACAAAGCGGAAGGAATTGCCCTAAGCATAGCCTCTTTTGACAAGTTCATTGAAGGGTTTGGTACTGTTTTTATTACTATCGCGGCCCTTCTTTTTGCTTTCTCAACGATGATCACATGGGAGTACTATGGAGAGACCAGTGCTCAATTTTTATGGGGCTCCGCAGTCGTTTTACCTTATCGCTGGATATTTGTTATTTTGGCTTTTGTCGGAGCGATTGTTGAGCTGAATTTAATTGTCAATTTCTCTGATGCTATGGTGGGCTTGTTGGTTATTCCCAATGCCATAGCTATACTATTGCTATCGAATAAAGTAGTGGCTTGGACAAAAGAATATATAGAGCAATTAAAGAACGGAGAGTTTACTCCGACAAAGAAAAGCTAGTTTTATAGTGGATTCATTTTCCTGCCTTAGCAGGAAGATGAATCTATAACCTAAAGGAAAAATGATGACAAAAAATAAACACCAGAAACAAACATCTTTGTTAGTCTTAATGCGTATGGCATCGGAGGGCATCGCGGGAGCATTAGCCATTGCCATGCCCCTTTCGGAACAAGTGGTTACTTCGGTCGGAGGATGGAAACTGGGATGCTACCTAGTAGGAGCTTTTGCTTTGCTTTCGTTTACCTGTTCTTTACTTTATGGGATTTTTCAGGAAAGAAAAGACAATGCGTTAATTAACTCATTGCAAGACGCCCTAGAAAAACTTCCTGAAGCAGTGCGCTCCCAAATAGAAAAAGTGGATAAAGAAACTCCGCAAGAGTAAATTATAGATATTGTCTTACTCTAACAGTTTGTGTGGTGAATCAAAATTTGCATTTCTAAGCCTAGAGTATTTCTTCGTTGAAGATACAAAGATTATTTTTAGGCTCATTGGTGACCCAGGGCTCGCTCGCCTTTGGCTCGCTTCACCCTGGGCTGTGTTGTGTAACACTTTCAGTGTATAGAATTTTGTAGATCGTTCCTTTTTATAGAATGCGCTAGACTTTGCCTTCAAAACAGAGGAATATTCTATTAGTTTTTTAATTTTTATGGCATATTTTAGAGTAAAATGTTAAACTAATAATATTACTTAATCCATCTATAAAAGAAAGGTTTGTTATGCTTAGATGCATTTGCTTACTCTTAACAACAATGCTTATGTCCAGTATCGTTTATGCCGATACAGTAACAGGCCTCCTAGCATTTTATTCTTTCACGGGAAATGCGGACGACCAAAGCGGCAATGGTCATCATGGGACAGAAAACAATGGCGTTGCTCTAACCGAAGACCGCTTTGGCAATGCTAATAGCGCTTACTCTTTTGATGGAGTCAATGATTTCATTGATATAGGAAGTGGATTTATCAGCCCTAACGTAATCACTCTTTCTGCCTGGGTAAAACGAGACGGAGGCTCTGGCTTTGATGATGTCTTAGTAAGCTCTACCTGCGGTGGGCCCATATTTGGTTTTAATCCAAGCAATTCTCTTATTTTTGGGGGACAATGCAATAACCCCATCGCTCATAGTGGATCTTCTGGCTTTGTTAGTGATACCGATACCCTTTGGCACCATATTGCAGCTACCTACAGTGGCAGTGCGGTAAAGGTTTATTTGGACGGAGTGGTGGTGGACTCTCGTGCTGCTAGTGGTAATTACAACACTAGCCTTGCTTTGTCCATAGGCAGCACTCCTGCTCTAAGCGAAGGCTTTAATGGGAATATTGACGACTTCCGCATTTACAATCGGGCTTTAAATGATACTGACATCATAGAACTGTTCAACGATCAATCGACAAATACGGCTGTTCCTGAACCAACTAGTATTCTATTGTTAGGACTGTCTACTCTTTTTCTACTGCGCAAAAAGTAAGATTTTTTCATAAACATAGACTTTCCTAATCCAAAAAAAGCTCAGAATCAAAAAATTCTGAGCTTTTTTTGTTGGCCTATATTGACACTCGTTGACTTATAATTTTCTAGCCAAACTTGGGAGACTAAGTAACTGGATTTCCTTTATCGTCCAGTTGTTTGCCACTTCCTCCAAACTCGGCTGGCATATCCGCAAACTTAGGTTTTCCATCGTGAAAATCGTATAAGCGGTCCGCGTAGTATATATGCCGCGATGGAGCCAATTCTTCAGGGATACTGCTGTGAGCAACAGAATCGAGCAAGGTCGGGTAAAGAGCGACCATAGGTATTTCTCTTTCGCATTTTTCAAAGGAAAGAAAAACTCTGGTTCCACATTTTCGGCAAAACATGCGGGAATATTTTTGAGGAGAGAGATGCTCTGACAGCTCTTCTTTTCCTTCGGTTACTTCAAATTTATCTGCTCCAAAAAAAGAAATGGCTAGGCCCAAAGAAGAGCCTTGAAGCCGTCGACAAATAGAGCAATGACAGATCTGACTTACCATAGCAGGACCTTTGACCTTAAAACGCACAGCCGAGCAAAAACAACCACCTTCATATTCTTTTTCTTCTGACATAACCCGTTCCTTTCTCATATTTTGCTTAGAACACTCTAGAGAGTTAAAAGAAAAATTTAGTTCTTATTTTTTATAGACTATGTGTATAGTCTTAAATTCTCTTAATAACTAGCTCTTTAGGCTACCGAAAAAACATCAAAAAACCAAGAAGTTTTTTGTCGACAAGGAGGAATGAAATGAAAATAGAGCAACTAGGTTGTTTTCGCTATTTACATCGAAATAAAAACTATCTCGTGCTACCTAAAGCAAAGAAAAGAAAAACATAAATAGATTTCACCTTGACAAAATCATTTTCTAAGACTAAACTCAGGACAAGGGTAGCCTTAGGACTTCCCCCATCCTACGAAAGAACTTTGTTCATCCTAAATAAGTTTAGCACTAGGACGTGTCATCGACACTCCTTAGTAGATATACTCTTTTGTTGCTTTTTAGGTGGGAGAAGCAAACCATGCAAAGGAGTCTATTATGACTATTCCCTCTATTGACTACTACAAAAAAAATGCTTCCCAACTCCTCCAAAATCTCAAAAGTGAAGATTTTTCGTGCCAAAAAAAAGCACTCGCAAAATTCCAAAACTTAGAAAGATCTTTCTCTCACCTTTCTGAAAAAGAGATCCTTCTCAAAGCACAAAAGAAACATGCTCTCGCGGTTGTTGCCTTAGAGGCAGGTTTTAGCTCTTGGGCAAGCTTAAAGCAGAGCTTAGATGCTCCTGATTTAGATCTTGATTTTTTTGGATCTTCCCAGTTCGGCGGCTCTACAAACCATTGGTTTAGAAATTATCAGGAAGCCAAAAAACACTTAGTCCAAAATGGGGGTTACCTCTTTCCTTACCGAAACCAATGTTTCATAACTCAGATTAGCTTCATTGAAAGCTTAGGGATGGACCCAGCAGATCAAGACTGGGCGCGAATTGATTATGATTGGGTGAGCCCCAAGTGCCCTCATGCTTGGTTTCGCTTAAAAAATAAGCTACTTAAAAAACACAGGTCACTCTAGCCAACGTTTTTCCTATTTTTTAGGATCAGACACGCCTTAGGGCGTGTCTGAAAGATTTATGAATGTAAAAATTTTTCCCAAAAAAAGAACGCTTGAATTTGTATTGATTTTGGTAGTGCTAAATTGCATTATAAACATTGCTGAGCTTTGGAGAAAACCATGGCATGAAAAATTTTTCTATCCTTCTCCCGAAGCAACCATTCTTATTATTTTTATGATGATCCTTGTCAAAAATAAAATAAAAAGCCATTCTCTCATACCAATCTTGTCCATAGCATTTATTGGGGCTGTTTTTTTTCGTTGGGCAGACAGTGTCGCTTTCTATTTTTTTTCCCGTAAGTTTAATTTTTATAATGACATAGGATATCTACCCGATTTTATCCACTTTATATACCATTCTTCTTCTAAATGGATTTTCTATCCCAAAATAGCTTTCTTTGCTCTTCTGATCTATGGGAGTTTTCAAGCAACAAAAAGAATGCTCATTCGTTTAGCTTGCCACTTAGAACAAAAAAAACACCGCAAAATGATAGGTTATTTTGCGGTGTTTCTTTTAACTTTAGGTTTATCAGGAATCCCAGTCTTTTCGAGTAGCCTCTCTTGGCGTATCTATGAAGAAGCTCTCTTTGTTTGGAATTTAGACAACTACAAAGCTCAGTTTTCAGATAAAGTGCAAGCCGCTGCTACTAAGTTGCAAAATGTGCCGAGCAATTTAAATCGTCTAAAATCAAAAAATGTCTATCTCGTCTTAGTTGAGTCTTATGGAGCAACGGTTCTAGAAAAGCCAGAGCATTTTGACCTGATACAAGCTACCTATGAAAATTTTGAGAAAACTCTTCGAGAAGAAGGTTTTTTCATTTGCTCTAACTTAATAGACTCTCCTACCTTTGCGGGAAAATCTTGGCTAGCCCACTCCACTCTAACCTGTGGAATTGAGATAACAGATGAGATTATGTTTGATCAACTATTGCTTTCCCAAGCCTCATGTATCACAAGTTTTTTTAAGCAAGCAGGATATAAAACAATCGCCGCAAAACCAGCGAATGTTTGGCCTTGGCCCCAAGGAAAATTCTTTGGATTTGACAAGACTTACAATGCTTCAAACTTCCAGTACAAAGGACCAAGGTACGGTTGGGCGACTATGCCCGATCAGTATGTTCTTGATTTTATTTATCACAAAGATATAAAAACAGCCCAGCAACCATTGTTTATCGAATATGTTTTGATCAGTAGTCACGCCCATTTTAACATTTTGCCGACTTATATCCCAGACTGGTCATTACTGGGAAATGGTGCTATTTTTCACAATTACCCCACTCGCACCTTTCCTCTTAGTCCTAAGAATGCGGCAGAATCATACATAACAGCCATTACTTATGAATTTGAAGTTCTCCAAGGTTATTTACAAGAGTATATCAATGATGATTCTTTGTTTATTATTTTAGGCGATCATCAGCCTCACGCTCAACTAACAGGAAAACAAGCAAGCTTTGCCGTCCCCATTCATATTATTAGCCGCTCTTATGATTCAATAGAAACTTTTCAGAAAAGATCTTATACTCCTGGCATAATACCTAAGCAAAAAGCACCTTTTCTCAAAATGGAAGACTTTCTCTTTTCTTTTTTAGAAGACTTCAGTGAGAAATAAAAAGAGTGGCCAAAATTCGTGCGTATTCTAGCTACCAAATTTCGTATCTTGCCAGGAGGCGTTTACAGAATATTTCGTTCTTCGTTTTCCATCCTCCCAACAAAACCAACCTAAAAAAACCTAACTCATCGCAGAAATAAGAGCGTAGTTGGCTCCACTATCGTGAAGAACTCCTCTTCGCAAGTAGTTCATCAAGACAATGTAAGTTCCATCAATAGTTGTATCCTCAGTAGCTTCTCCTTGGATTCCTTCGGGAGAAACTTCTACAGTGACACCATCCGCCGTGTACTTTCCTACCGGAAAATCTTCTTCCTCTTTTGTTTGGGTTGTATCTACTTGAAGATAATACTCTTTTTTCTCAAAACGTCCCCATACTTTTTGAGTGTTATCTTCTATGGCGAGATAAAATCCGTCTAAATCGGCATACTTTTTCCACTCTTCTAGAGAGCCAAAAAAACGTGGTTTTAAGATGTAAGGGCCGCCTAAGTCAGGGCAAAAGGTGTCACAATTTCCACATTCGTTACAGAAGTCCGCAAAATTAGCAATTTGGTGTTTTTTGTTAACCGCGACTTCTCCCTTAAGCGACTTTTCCCATTGGCCCTTTCTATAAGTAAAAAAAACGACTTCGGTGGTATTATTCTCTAAAGGATAGGCAAAGTTTGCATCGTTGGGACAGACAGGGATACAAATGTCACAGGTTAAGCAATCAAAAATCTCCAGAGTTGTTCCTGGTTTCGGAGGTATTTTTTGGTGCTTGGTCTGATGATAACTTCCAGAAACAATTGTTTCCTCGGTATAAGAAGCTGTATTTTTTAAAACGGCCTGCTTAAGCAATTCATCTCCTGAAATTTCGCTAAGGCTAGGGTCTGCTTCTTGGGCCTTTGCTCCAATATAGGAGGAGATGTCTGTTACTCCGAGTTTTTTCATGTCCTTAACTAAATTCGTGAAGTAGCGAATAGCGCGAGGGTAGCCCCCTTTGCGCAAAAGGTCGGTGCATGATGTTATCGGAGTGAGCCCCATGGAAACTGCCGAAGCAAAATTTTGAGCGTCGATGCCTGCGGAGAAAGAAATAGGTAAAGAATGACCAAACTGTTCGCGAAAGCGTTTTACTAAATGGATGGCTAATACATGAAGAGGAGCTCCCGAAGCATACATTACTTTTTCTGTTGCCGGAACAAAGTCGCGGAAGTTTTCGACAATTAGAGTATTGGAGCACTTGGCTCCAAACCCTAGGCTTAGCTGGCGAGCTTTTTTTTGCAGTCTTTCGCATATTCCAACCGCTTGTTCCCAGAGCATATCATCATCAAAGGCAGAATCAGGAACCACTAAATCTAAATACCCTAGCTTGTCATGAAGTATTTCTCGGAGAGTTTCTTTTCCCAGTAAGGTCGGATTAAATTTGACGATTGTATGTATTCCTACCTCATCTAATAGATAGCTCGCAATTTTTTCTACTTCATCGGGAGGGCAACCATGAAAAGTAGAAAGAGTGATAGAGTTTGCTATTTTAGTTCGGAATGAACAATCTCGGAGATGGGCATATTTTTCTGGAATCTGAGCTCGATAGTGTTCCACGATTTCAGAGGCATCTCGCATTTGTCGAACATACGACTGAATTTTTTCACTTTTGATACCTGCTAGATCATATCCTAAGGAGATATCGTAGATAGTATCACAATCTTCTGGACGTATATTTAAAATTCCAGAATGAATGAGCAAATCTACTAACATAGATCCCTTAACATACTCGTGGAGAGATTCTTCTACTTTGAGCTCTTGTGACCACTCCACATTGTATCCCACATTAGGAACGTCTATACAGGGCCTAGGTATCTCCAGTTCGTCGAGAATTTGAACAGTCTTTAACTCCATAATACGAGCACCACAAAGCCATGACATAACAATATTCTGAGCCATTTGCGCATGGGGACCAGAAGCTGGCCCAAAGGGAGTAGAAGCTCTCATGTCATGTAAGGAAACCGAGAAATCGATTTGCCCAGGATTGGTGAAAAAGAATCGCTCCTTGATATCAAAGATAGATTTTTGCTTATCCCACTCTTGAAAGATGCGCTCAATAAGCTTAGGGAAGGGATAGGGTACAAGTTCCGCCATAAAATTTCCTTTAATCGAGTAGTCTGTCGTGATACAATATATAATGCTTCGCTCTTAAGGCTTAGCCTTAATAATAACTTTTCTCCGTTTAAATTTCAAGACAGTTTCCCAGCTTACATTGAATGGTGTAAGGCACTTGGAAAAAAAATAAACACGCTTTCAACAAAGCCAGGGGTTTTGCATGAAGATCATTAGTGAAGACATTGTCAGAGAAACGCTTCTTGAAGAGGGCTATATTTCTGCTTATCGTAATGTTCAAAAAGGATTAGGGAGAGAAAATCTTGATCATAATTACATTGCCCGTTTCTTAGATTTTCCCCTTAGCTTATGCTTTGCTATTGATCGTCTTCTAACAGAAGACCCCGAACTCGAAGAGGGAGCCCTTGATTCTATCTCTTTTTTTCATCTCCTCTCTGGTTTATTTCTGCCTCTTTCTGGGATGTCGGGAGAAAAAATTGAAAGCCTCTTTTCTCTTCGCTGGGCAAAAGAGGCCCGTCCTCACAAGGAAGTGATTGAGGAGTTTCTCAACAAAGATTTAGGGTTAAGCCTCATCGAAAAAACCGCTCTTCTCATGGGAGACCCATTTTTAGGAGAAAACTCCTGGATCGGTCAAGAAACTTTGCTGCAAATTTTATCTTCTCTTCGACTAACCTCACAAACTCGTTTACGCGAAGACCTTCCGCGGGTTTGTGATATAGGTATTCTTTTTGTTGAAGAGGTTAGTTTAGCAAGATCTAATCCGCCTGTGAGTGCCCGAGAGGTCATGGTGGTTTTATCTGGTATTCCTGATCTTGCTTTTAATCGAAAAAAACAAGTTCTGCGCGATCTTTTTTCTCGCTGCGGTAGGCTAGAGCGTTATTTTTTGGCTCGCCTTATTTTACGTCGTCTCAGCTTTGGCTATGAGTACCGTAAAAATTCTGTCCACTTTGTTTTATCTAAAAAATATCGGGTTCCGACAAATATTTTAGACAATGCCGTTGCTTTAAGCGATATATTCACTGTAACAAAAATATTGGAGGAGGAAGGACCTAAAGCTCTTTCTCGTTTGGTATTAAAACCTTTAAATCCCGTTAGCCCTGCTCTTGCTAGTACAGAAGAAGTTACCAAAAAAAGCACTTTTCCTTTGTGGACGGAGTGTAAGTACGATGGCATTCGACTTATGATCCACAAAGAAACAGACCTTCGTTTTCGAACTAAATATGCGGCTTTTACTCGGCGTAAGCACAACTGGCTAGAATTAATTTCGGGCTTAGAAATTTCTATGAATTGGCTCAGTGCTCACTCCTTTATCTTGGATGGAGAGTTGCATGGAAAAATCTATGATTGGGAAAAAGATACCTTGCGTCCTTGTTCCGTATACGAACTTTATCGCTATATCCAAGGAGATACTACCCAGCCAATTAAGTTGTTCTTAGTCGTTTTTGATATTCTCTATCTAAATGGACAAGAGTTGATTGCTCTACCCTTTTACAAAAGAAGGGAAACCATCGAACGCTTAATCACTCCTCTCTCGGGGGCAGCTCTTCCCATTCCTATCACTTTATCTGAAGGTTGGCAAGCAGAAGACTACAGCGAATTTAATAAATGGTATAGGTACTTCTTAAATCAAGGATATGAAGGAGTGATGGCAAAAGACTTGACGGCTTCCTACGCCTTGGGGAAAAGAACTAATTTTTGGCTAAAGAAAAAAACGGCTTTACACTTAGATTTAGTGATTAGTGGAGCTATGTGGGCAACGGGAGAAAGAGGGCCCCAGGTTTTTAGTGGATACGTTCTTTCCTGTCGTCAAGAGCAAGGTTTTTTAGAAATTGCCCGAGCGGAAGGGTTAGCTTTAGAAAAAAATGCCGAAATCATCCAACGAATGGCTTATGAATGTCTCATGACAGGAGAGTCTATGGAAGTGAGAACCGCTCGTGGGGTCAGAAGCAGTGCCAGAGTTATCCCTGTTATTGTTGTAACTGTACGTTTTGAAGGGATTGTCCGAGATAGCGAAAATGTTTTATCCCTGCGCGATCCTAAAATTATCCACGTTCGCCCCAGAGGAGATATTGCCCCTGAAGATACAGACACTTATGAATCTATCGAAAGACTTTATCTTAAATATCGCCTCCATTAGGAAGTATTCTCATTGGGCTTATTTTTTGTATTTTTAGAAAAAAACTTATCGTGCTAAAATAACCTCTTCTAACCTATGAAAAGTTTTGTTATACTGAAGAAATTATAGAATGCCACAAGGGGACTAAAATATTATTTGTTCTAAACTATTTTGAAAGTTAGGAGCAAATATATTAGAAAATTGGGAAATATTTTATGACCGTAGACAAGAAAATTTCGGACTCTCCGCGGGGACATGATCTTTTTGGATCAAGCATTGCAAACCGACTTTCGTCTTTTCGTCCGTTAGCTCTAGGCAATGAACTTCCGCCTTCAAATAAAAAAACCCAAAGCATTATTATTAAAGACTCTCAGATTGTTCAAAAAATTGCAGAGTACTATCATTGGTCCGTCAACGAATTAATCAATACAACTCTGGAAATGTACATAAAATCATTCTTTGATTACAACACCCAAAAAGAGAATGTTATTGAAGCGGACAGTTTTAGTACTTTAAAAAAACACGCGATAGCAAATGGAGCTAGCGAAGCAAAGTTACTTCGACGTGCCCTGGAAATTTATATTCGCTTACTTCAAGATGGGGTAGTGGAAGGCGCTCATACTGTTTTTGAAGAAACTCCTGAAGAGAAATTTTTTCCTGCTTTTCTGGGGAATATTCTGCAGGGAGGAGTAGATAAAGCTCTCAAGTCTGATTTCGAAAAAGAAAAATCTAGCTCTGGTTCGTCCACCAAAAAAATGGTTTACATTGGCGAAAAATCAAATGTCCATAAAAGATTTCCCTTGTACTCCTTCACTCCCCTTCATAAATTTAAAGGAACCGAGGAAACGGGCAGCAAAAAACAAAGTATCATTGTAAAAAACGCTCAGATAGTTCAAAAAGTAGCTGAGTACTATCGCTGGTCAGTAAACGAACTTATTAACGTTGCTTTGGATCTTTACATAATGACCTTCTTTGACCAAGATATCAAAACCTCTGCTCTTTTAGAAATAGATTGCTTTAGCACTCTACGCAAATTCACTATTGTACGAGGAACTAGCGAAGCACGCTTTATTCGAGAAGCTCTGGATATATATATATATCTATTCCAAGGGGAAATCATTGAGCGGGCTAAAACTATCAATCTAGTCGCCAGTGGTAAAAGATCAATAGAAGGTGTTTTCTCGGAAATTTTAAGCAAAGATATAGCAAAAAGACAAGGTCACTAAGCAAATCTAAGAGGAAAAAGTTTCCGCATTACACCAAAGGTTATAGATGAATAGCCCAGAATAAAGTGAGCCGAAAGCAAACTTTTGCCACCCAGAAACCCTAAATAATATTTGCACTAGCTTTTTCCTCTTTCCCTCCATTCCTATCATTTAGAATTATTAATGACATACCTCTCAACCCCGCAAGGAATCATAATATGATGGATTCATCCCAAAGCCCAAACCAAAATCACTCATTTTATGATTTAGATCCTCAAACAATTTTACCTGGAAGCAATGGAGAGAGTTATACCACAAGAATGCGAGTGAGTTAGTTGTCGAACTAGGAAGAATTTTGTCGAACTAGAAAGAATTTTGGAAAAGATAGAGTAATTGTTATGAAAAATATTCTTGCCATTGTGGGGGGAGCTTCTTTGGGAGCCCTTCTTCGTTATCAAATCTCTGCTTGGGTTGTACGTAAGTTTGTCGTCAGTTCCTTCTGGGGCACTTTTACTGTGAATATGTTAGGGTCATTTTTCATTGGAGTTTTGTGGAAACTAACCACACTGACTCACTTTTCACCTTCGATAAAGCTGATGATTTTTACAGGTTTCTTGGGGGCTTTCACTACTTTTTCCACTTTTAGCTTGGAAACCTTTCACTTAATTGAAGAAGGTAAGGTTAGAGTAGCTTTCTTCTATGTTCTGGGGAGTAATTTTCTCGGAGTTAGTTTGGCTGCTTTGGGAGTTTACTCAACCCAGCTTTTGCATCAGGTTTTCGAGAAGGCTTAGAACTCTTTATAAAATGGGGTCGAAGATCGTTTTTTCCTCCCGACAAAACTCTTTGACTTTAAATCTCCTTTTTGTTATATTAAAAAGCCTGAAATAGCTTCATTCCTGTGAGTTTTTGAGTGTGTTCAAGAACAAATTTTGCTATCTGTGGTATCTAAAGAAAGGAGAGAAGGTAATCTTCGATTATCTCTTCCAGGTTCATTATGAAAAGCAATGTCAAGCTAGTAATAGCACTTTTTGGGCTCTTTCTCCTCAGTCCTGTATTTCTTCTGGGGCAAGGAGTTTATCTCGATTTTCCCGAGGCCGAGCTAGAAGAATTTATTAAATTTATTTCAACAGAAACAGGAAAAAGATTCCTTTATGATTCTTCGGTAAAAGGAAGAAAGATCTATCTAAAATCGACAGATCCTGTTTCCAAGGATGAACTCTACAAAATATTTTTATCTGTGATGGAATATAATGGCTATATCGTAGAGTCCGCTGAAGGCAGCGGAAAAATCCACAAAATCAAAAGAAATATCCAAGGCCCTTGGACTCCGACAATAACGCTCTATGAAGATAGTGAACTCGAAAAATATAAAGATCGAGATGACTTCATCACGATGGTCATTAATTTGAAGTATATTTCAGCACGTGAGGTTCAAACTACTTTGCGGGCTTTACGTATTGTGAACCCTCAAGGGGGAAACTTAGCGGGAATTGAAGGCTCGAACACTATACTTGTAACCGACTATGGGCCTAATGTTAAAAGAATCTATGATGTTATCCAGCTTATGGACCAACAGGGACCTCAAAAAGAATTTAGAGTCATTAAATTAGAGTATGCGGATGCCCAAGAAACTGTGGAGAAGCTAAAAGAATTTGTCATTAAAGAAAACCGAACGGGTGGTGGAATTGGGCTTGGCCCCAATTTAGATGAAGCTAAATTGGTTGCAGACTCTCGCTTGGGTGCCATTATTGTTCAGGCTTACAGTGCAAAAATGCAACAGATTGTTACTTTGATCAATGAGTTGGACCAAGGATTAGCGGAAGAACCTTCTAATATCCACTATAGGCGTCTGAAACATGCTGATGCTACAGAGCTGCAAGAAGTCTTAGCCAAGCTAATCGAAGGAGATGGAGTTTCCACCGGAGAGGTTAAAAGTGGAAGTCAAGGTCCTGATACTTCTGTTCCTCCTGCTGTGGAAGCAGAGCCCCAAACCAACTCTCTGATTGTTCGAGCGAATGAAAGAGATTGGCGAGAAATTCAACAAATTATTGAACAAGTGGATGTTCGCCGGCCTCAAGTTATGGTCGAAGCAGCTTTGGTTGAGCTGAGCCCTCAGGATCTTTTGGATTTGGGAGTGGAACTTTTTTATGCCACTGACCCACAACAAGACGAAGTTAATTTTGCCGGAAATACTGGCTTTGGACTATCTAACTTAGCCGCGATCAACGGAAATACAGCTACACCCATTGTTGCTGGCCAGAATGTTACTGCCCAAGAGCTGGGAAAAATTCCTCTTGTCAACCAAGGGGGACTGGGCGCAATTCAATTTGATGACAGTATTTTCAACTTACCTGTTATTGTCAGTGCTTTACAAAATAAAGCTAACGTTAAAGTTGTTTCCTTACCCAGTGTTGTTACTAATGACAATGAGCGAGCTGAACTGAAAGTAGCAGATGCCCAACCTTCAGAAGTTCTCAACCGAGGTAATAATGGAAATAACGATGTTCAGTCCTTTGGTGGTTTTGAAGAAGCAGGGACTACCTTAATCATTACTCCCCACATTAGTGGAGAGAAAAATTATTTGCGCTTGGATGTCAATCAAACGATTGAAGATTTTGATCTCAACTCCAATGCCGTTGGAGGAGTTCAAGCGAAAAGGACTCGTCAGTTGATCTCTGCGGTAACTATTCCCGATGGGCAAACTGTCGCTGTAGGTGGTTTGACCTTTGATAGCGTTTCGGAAAGTGTTCAGAAAATTCCTTTGTTGGGTGATTTGCCCATAATTGGTTTTCTTTTCCAAAGACGTATTGTCAACCACACTAAGCGAAATATTTATCTGTTTATTACAGCAAAGATTCTTCGCGAAGAAGGCTTTAAAGATTTTATTCAATTATCTCATGAAGTTAAAGTAAAAGCTCAAAAAGAAGGTGTTGATATTAGTCTCATTGATGAGTCTTTTATCAAGTACCATGAAAAATATGATTTGCAAAAAAATGAGCTAGAGCCTCTTTTTATGCTCGACTATCAAAGTCCCGACCCTCAGAAATAAGGTAAGGGTTTCTTTATTGAGGAAAGTTGCTTATTCTAAGTCAACTTTCCTCAACACTTAAATACAAGGCAAACAACTCAACTTTTGGTCCCACCTTCGAGTGTCTTCCTTATGCCTTGGTTACTTGCCTCCATTTTACTGTTAAAATTTAACCTTACCTAAATCGACGGGTAAGATGATCCTTCATGTTTTGCCAAAAGGGAGGAATTCTATGCTAACAACCAAAAATCTCCTTATGCTCTTTGTCGAAAGAGAGCTTCTCAAAGAAGATAAAATTGAGGAAATTTTAGAGAAATCGGAATTGCAAAATAGTTCCGTCGACAAATACATGTTAAACCAACGCTATATTACCGAAGAGAACCTTCTTAAGGTAGTAGCAGAAGAGTTAGACTACTCTTTGATAGAGAGTTTAGGGCAAGTAAGCGTTCCGGAGTATTTTAGACAAAAAATTCCCATGAATTACGCCATGAGCACCAACATGGTGGGCACAGGAGAACAAGACGGGCGCTACCAAGTAGCGACAAGTACTCCCTTTGATATTCCTGCTCAAGACGAACTCTCGGCTCTTCTTGAGAGCGAAATAGATTTGGTTTTAGCTCCCCGCGGTGAAATTCAAAAACTGATCCAGAATGCTTACAGCAAGACTTCCGCTTTTGATGAAACTGGGGAAGTCGGTTTAGATGATGATGAGCTGGATGAAGAAAATCCTGATAGACATGATATTACAGGGCATATAGGTTATGATAAACCGTTTGTCATTAAGTCTGTCAATAACATTATTTTGCAGGCTCTACGCCAAAGAGTGAGTGATATTCACCTCCAACCTTACGAAGAAAAACTCCAAGTTCGTTTTCGGATTGATGGAATTCTCTATGAAACTCAATCTCTGCCTAAACGTTACAAAGAATCGATTATTAGCCGGATTAAAGTGATGGGAAAGATGGACATCGCAGAAAAGCGGCTTCCTCAAGATGGGCGCATTAGTATTACCCTCGGAGACTCTGAAGTCGATTTGCGGATTTCTTCGGTTCCTACTTCTTGGGGAGAACGCATTGTAATGCGTATTCTCGATAAGTCGGCCCGAGTTTTTGAGCTTAGTAGCATTGGTCTGCACGAACGGGATTTTAAGCTAATCGATTATTACATTCATCAAAACCATGGAATTATCCTTGTGACCGGTCCGACAGGTAGTGGTAAGTCTACAACTCTCTACTCTTCCTTGACCCGCTTAAATTCCATTGAAAAAAATATTATGACTGTCGAAGACCCTGTTGAGTACCAGCTTGATAGCATCAGCCAAATTAACGTCGCCGCCAAGAGAGGGCTGACTTTTGCCCAAGGTCTTCGAACCTTACTTCGCCAAGATCCTGATGTCATTATGGTAGGGGAAATTCGAGATGAAGAAACCGCCCGAATAGCTATCCAAGCGGCTCTAACGGGTCACTTAGTATTATCTACCTTACATACAAATGACTCTGCTAGTGCGGTAACTCGACTGGTCGATATTGGAATAGAGCCTTACCTTGTCTCTTCTTCTCTACTAGGAGTCGTTGCTCAGCGTCTTGTTCGTAAAATCTGCGAAAACTGTAAAATACAGTACGTTCCCGAGGAAGATGAGCTTATAGGAGCAGATCTTGACAAGAATATTCTTAAAGAAAGCGATGGTTTTCTTTGGAAGGGAGAAGGCTGTGATCAATGTATGCAATCAGGGTATCTCGATCGTTGTGGAATCTACGAAGTATTGGCTATTAATGAACGAATTCGAGGAGAAGTTGTCCAGCGTAAACCTGCTAGTATCATCAAAAAGGGAGCGGTAGAAGAAGGATTAAGAACTTTGCGCGTGGATGCGATTGGCAAAATGCTCCAAGGGATTTGTAGTCTAGAGGAAATGCTTCGAGTGACTCAGGTGGATCACTAGTAAAACGGACAGCCTTGAGGGCTGTCCCTACGATAGATAACTAAAATTATGAGTGAAATAAAAATACTACAGCAGGACATTGAGCGACTTCATCGTCGTGTTTCCCAGAGAAGTGATCTGCTTTTGAACGAAATCTGGGACATGTACGAAGAGTGGGACTTTCTACGTAACAATCTCAATGAGCAACTACTAGGGTTAGACAAAACTTCCTTAAGCATAATTCTGCAACCTTTGCTCGAAATACATAATACTTTACAAGATGAGATATTACAGCGCTCTGATCAAGATAAACAGGATATCTATAACTGGACAGAAAAGAGAGTGCAAAAGCTAGAAGAATTCGCACGCGACTTGCTAGGAGATGTTATTAAGCTTCCTATTGTTGTCGCCATGAATTTGCTTTCTCTTTCTCAGGAACTGCTTTTTCTCAAGAGAATTGTCAAGCTTCTGGATACTCAGAAAAATGAAAGTCTCCTTCCTGACATTATCAATGAAATATATTATCTAGTGGCCCAGTCTCATGAAACAAAAAGTTTGCTCCACGATCCTTTTCTCTCGGAACAGTTAGCTGTTATCAGAGACAAAGCTTTAGGGAAAGAGGTTACTTTTTTCGACTTAGAAACAAGCAGTGCTTTGACTCGCGAAGACACCAAAGTACGAAAGGTATGGGAGACCTTGCTTTGGGGAAATGATATTCAGCCGAATATTAGCCAGAGTCAGGAATCTCATCGTCCGATGCTTGAAATTTGCCTAGAAAAACGCAAGCATCTTAGACATAAACTAGAAACTCTTTTAAAAGCTCTTCCCCAAGGCGAGAGACTGCAAGAACTTGAGTATTTCGCCATAGATGTCCAAGACGCAATCGACGACGTTTTAGTCGGGTCGGAAGAGAAAATCCTCCGGATAGCTATTAAAAGCCTAGAGGTTATTTGCGAAGAAAACGAGTGGCTTCTCCAGTTTATCAAAAAGCAAATTACCCAGATTCCTAAAAAAGAAATCCCTTCTAGTTTGTCGAAACACTACCGCAAGCTAAAAAGCAAAAATCGCTCTTTAGGACGAGAAATACAAGATAAAAAAATTCAACACAGGATGGAAGGTATTTTTGGAGAACGTTTTGTTAATTTCTTTGAAAAAACGGTTCTCTTTCTTATCCTGATGGTCATCGTTCTTTTAGTTGCCGAAGAAACGATGGAGCTTTCGAATCAAACACGTCATAATTTAATGCTCATTGACACAGGAATTTGTGCTATTTTACTGATCGAGTTTTTCGGTAAACTTTCTTTAGCCCGAGGGAAATTAATGTATTTTTGGCGGCATTGGTTTACCGATTTCCTCCCTTCTCTTCCTTTTGGTTTAGTGGCCCATATTTATGGTGAGCATATCACTCGTATTCATATTTTGCGAGGGGTGCGCTTAATACGTCTTATCCGATTTATTCGGATATTCCGAGTCTTCACTTTTCTTTTACGTGGATCTGACCGCTTAGTTCGTCACTATGGGCGCTGGCTAAACCGTAATATAGTTTTTTTTGGTTCTGCGGAAGAAGTTAAAAATCGACGACAACCGACACTTATTGATTATGTCCAAGACCTCCGAGGTCTTTCCTTGAACAGAAGCCGGATGATCTTTCGGCGCGTCCATGACCGAGAAGCTAAAATCAACTTTATCGCGGCTTATATTAAAATCTTGGATGTTCAGATGGATATTATCAACCACAGTGGTAATTTTATTAAACAACGGAATACTAAAGCGACTCCTATTTTGGCCGAAGATGTCATTCACACTCTTTTGAATTTACGTGGGCCAGAAGTCGAAAATATTATGGGACGAGAGTTCCCTTCTAGTCTTTACCAATACCTCAAGGTTTTTAATACCCCTGTCCTGCGACGTTTTCCCGGAATTCATCGTCTAGTGGCAAAGCACGAAGAGTTAGAACCCACTGAATTCACTGCTTGGCTAGGTCGCAATGTCGGACGAGTTTTGGAACGTTGTTTGTCGGTAGTGTACTGGTTTGTCGATTTATATGGCGTTATTAACCCTCCTCGGGTTCTTGATCGGATTGGCAATGCTTTAGTTAATTCCTTCCAGAGACCGGCAAAGAAACTGATGTTTCTCGGAGGATTTGTTATCTTTATGGATCTTCTTTTCCAGGCTTTTCCTCTCCCTATCATTCAGCAGTCTTTGGATTTCTTAGAAAAATTCGTGGGAGTTCCTTTGATTGTTATTGGAGGAGTATGTATCATCCCTGTTTTACTAGGCTGGTGGTTAAAAAGTATTGCCGGGGAAGCTACGGATTTCTTTTTACGAACATCAGAAGCTCAATTCATTAACCTTTTGGAAGATGTTAAGCTTATTACAGCGCAGGAAGATATGGAGTTTCTCTACGAACGTGTTTTGAAACCTGAGTTAGCTTTGGTTTGGGGAGGAAGAGCTTATCCGAGTGCTCATACTATTATTCAGAAATGGAAAAAAGAAGTTTTCTCTTGGGATAATGATAAAAGCGATTCTATTGCCGCAATGCAATTAACTACTCGCCAAAAGGTTCGAGAATGGAACCGACAGCGTCAGGTTCTTTTGATTTACCGAGACTATCTCGATGGCTCTCCTCTTCACCGCAGTGATGTCAAAACGACGGAGCAACTTTTGGGAAATATTGCCATTGACAATATTCGAACCCATCGTTTGAACTACAGTAAAAAAGAATTGAAAAAACTAGAGAAACTGGATTTAGAAAACAATAGGTCATTTTTTGGCCCTTATCTGTGGTTTAGTTTTATCACCCAAAGTATCTCTCACAACACCGCACGACTTTTGGTTGATTATAACAAATATTGTCTTCCAGAACCCCTGATAGAACTACAAAGCGAAGAGAAGGTATCAGAGTATCGGGAGTGGTTAGATCATCGTTTGCATGGAAAGGCTCCTCAAAAGAAGAAAAAGGAAAAAAATAAGAAACGAGGATCGGTGGACACTCATCCTCTCTACATGACAACTCGTTTTACTGCTTTACACTTCTTGACCATTGACAAAGAGCAAGACGAAAATATCCGGGTTACTTTTGGGGATTCTCTCTATAAAGCTTTAGAAAAAGATCGCCGTCAACTAATTCGGCATATTTTTAGTACCTATCCTCTCCATGAGTGGCCTCAAGCCCAAAGAACTATAAATCCATATGAGTTGTACCAAACTTATATGGCCGGAGGCCAAGTTTTACTTTTACCCGCTCGCCTAACTCTAAAATTCTTTGGTTTAATCGGATTAGCCTTGAAGTGGTTAGCCCAAAAAATACATGAGATTTTAAACCCTGAGCTTGGGGTCGATATGGAAAGTAGCGACCCTGACTTTAATGTTATGGCTCGAAAAATCAATCGTATGCGTAAACCTGCTTATATTGAGTGCATGAAATTGAGGGCTCGATTTGACTTTGAGTACTTGGGCTTGAAGTTACAAGAGACAGAAGGTTTGGGGGAAGGAAGTCGAGAAGAACATAAAGTTACTGGGCAAAACTGGCTAGGTCCTTTTGAAGAAGATTTAGAATTTATCCAGGCTCTCGATTATGAAAGAGACTATTTCTATAGCTTGTATAGGCAAAGAAAAAATGGTCTAAAATCTTTTCATTCCTTTATTAAAGAACGTAACTGGAAAGGCGAAGCTTTTTTAGAGTACTTAGCCAGTATTGACGCTACTTTACCTCCTCGCAGTGGTGAAATAATGAGAGCGTTGGCTCTCGCTTACACTATTGACTACAAGGAGTTACCTTCTTTTCTAAATGCAACTGAAGTGCTCCAAAATGCTTTTAACGAAGCGATTGATGGAGTGCGCAAACTTTCTTTCCATGATAGGTTCTTTGTTTTGGGGCCAAATAAAATCAAAGAGATTTTGTTTGGTAAAAGCAACCGAGAGCGCAAGGATTTTAATAAATTTTGGCAATCTCATTACGAAAACTATAGTGAACAAGAAAAGAAAATTGCTTGGCACACTTATCTTAAGGGACGCAAAAATTTACGCCCCGCTTTGACTTTTATGAGTGTAGGAGGAGATTTTGCCGGAGCAGAGAAAATTTTACAGCAAATTATTCGTAATCCTACTCCTTGGACAGAAGAATTAATCGCTATTCGGACGGTACAAACCTTAGCTATTTTAGATGTTTCCAACTACCAGAAACATATCTCTCGCCTAGGGGAATACTCTGAGCGCGAGGGGATTATAGATAAAAGAGAAAAAAAAGAAGCCTCGTCAGAAAGTCCAGAAAAAGCGACGGAAACTCTTTGAAATTTATTTGATCTATTTTCTTTGGCGTGCTATGATAAGTAAATGGAAAGGGAACTTTTTCGACAAATAAGCACCTTACCAGCAACACTACTTTGTGAGGGATATAAGAGAGTTCTAGCAAAATACTTTTCATAGAAACTCCCTAAACTCTCTCATGTTCCTTAGCTTCTTTCTTAATGTGAGGAATTTTCGATGCAGAACGATGAACTAAAAGAACTCTTAGCGAAACAAGGCCATTTTATGGCTATAGGAGTTGCCGTACTTGTCATAGTGGGAACTTACTTTATGGCCCATGATGCAAAAGTAGAAAAAAGCCTAAAAAAAATTCGCGGCGACAGGGACAAAATAAAAAGTATCTCTAGTCGCAAGCCAGAGCTTCCTCCGGAAATAGATTCCGTTCTTGCGCTGGTCAAAGGCAACTGGGAAAAAGAATTTGTTTTAACTGCTGCTCCTGGACAAGAAGCCCTTTACCCTCCTGGGCAGTATGACTTCGACTACGAGATCGCTCCGGCTGATCGTTGGATTTCTCCTCCTGTTGGTTTAGAGCTGACTATTGGACGTGAAAGTATCGAAGTGGCTTGGGAAATTCCCGAAGGAGAGCCTGGAAAAAATATGGCCACAATCGGTGGTTACCATCTGATCAAAACCTGGAAAGATGGAGGGAAAAACCAACAAAAAGTCATTGTTATCAACGATGAAGACGAGACCAGTCATCAAGATACCGAAGTCGAAACTCGGCTTGACTATAGCTATAAAATCCGAACCTTTGCCACCAATGTCCAGGCCAAAGGAGGAAAGACTGTCGATTTTCGTGGTAGGAAGATCGTCGTAAGTGAATTCACCGAAGAAAAAACCGGACAAATCCTTCCCCAATTCAAAATTAAACTACTCGGGGTTGCTAACGATCGAAGTACTGGTAAAAAAACGGCTATTCTCCGTTTAGAGAAATGGGAGAAAGGCGATTGGCGTCAGACCTCTTGTCAAATCAAAGAGGGAGATCCCATCAAAGCAGAAGAGTATAACAAAGATCTGAAAGCAAAAGTTAGCTTTAATCCTGGTTGGACGTTAACTCAAGTGGCTCCTAAAGTGAAGAAGAAAGAGCCTTATGAGAAAACCGTACGAATAGTAAAAGCGGATGGAAGTGTGGAAGTGAAAAAAGTAAAAGAGACTCGACTAATCATGACCTCTGGAATTCGCTACAAAGACGACAAAGGAAAGACGGTTACTCTCTTTTCTCGATAGGTCTTACTTTCAATTGGTGTTTGTGAGCTTTTCAAGAAGCGGAAACTAGGATTGAGAAAAATTTCTCTATACTCGGAATAAGAAGCCGCCTTCGGGCGGCTTCTTATTTGTTTTTTTTTAAGAAAGAGTGGAGTGTCTCGATGGTAACGACCAACTTCTACGCCAAAGAAATATGTCTTAGAATCGTCTATTACGGGTCTCCCTTGTCTGGGAAAAAAACGAATTTGCACTTTCTTCATAAAAACTGGGAAGGAGCGGAAAAAGAAGAGATAAAATGCGAAGACTTTCATTCTGGAAAAGTCTACTCTTTTCGTGGAAAGACCAAGGAAACTCTTGCTGAGATGAAAGTAATTTACCAAGTCACCAGTGTTTCCGGAGATCTTTCTCCTCCAGAGGCCCAAAAAAAACTAGCCGGAGCTGATGGGGTTATCTTTGTTATCGACAATTCCCAAGAGCTGGAACTGCAAATGGAGTATGAAAAGTCCTTGCAAGAGTTTATGGACTCACAGGGAAAAACCCCGGTTGTTTGGCAGTACAATAAGAAAGATTCCTCCCCTCGATTTTCTCCCTCTGATTTAGAAAAGGGAGAAGAGAAGCTCACTATTATTGCCGCAAATGCTTTAGACGGGGAAGGAGTCAAAGCGACTTGGAAGCTTATCGCGGACAAGGTCTTTAAAAAAGTCCAGCATCAGCAAGCCAATACCACTCAAGGAATCGCAGGTTTTAAGTTAAAACGCAAAAAAGAAGAGGGAACGGAAAAGAAATTAGATTCTCTTTCCCAAACAGGCAAGCTTCCCGGAAAATGGAAAAAAACCGAAGAATCAACGGACACTAAAACTACCTTGGGCGAAGCTAAAAAAAAATCATCCAAACTACGCTTACCTAAAAAATTTCAAACCTCCAGAATAGAGAACAAAGTAGAAAGCAAAATAGATGAAGGTTGCGGCGAAGAAACTTTTGCGGAATCTCTAGACGATAATCCTGATCCTAAAACAGATAAAAAATTCCGAGAAAGTTCGGAAAAGGGAGAAAAGGAAGCAAAAGAGTTCATTAATACATTTCTTATGGCCGATGATGAAAGTTCTCCTCCCTACGAAAAATCAGTAGAAACAGTTACCGATGAAGATTTAGATAGCGATTTTTTATCGGGCCCTCCTATTAAGAAGAAAGAACCGGAGCTTCTGGGAAGTTTACTAGACGAAGAGAACGACGAAGAAGATTTTATGAGCTCACCAAGAGGAGGAGATACTACAATTGTCGATATCCAAGCTCTAGATGCTTTAAATGAGCTGGATCAAAAAAATCGTCGAAAAATTGCTAGTGAAGCAACAGAAGAAGTTTCTCTCTCAGGTTCGGGAGGACACAGTCTCTTTCGTAAATCATCTTCTCGTCTAAAAAGTCGGAATTTGCAATTATCCTACGAAGAGCAGTCTTCGGAAAAATCTCTCCAGCAACTCCACCAAGGAAAAAAATTAGAGAATCTTAACATTGATGTTCTCGATCTATCCAACCTAAGTTTTTCCACCCCTGTCCATATTTCTCGATGTTGTATTGGAAAAATACTCTGCGATGGAACTGATTTTAATGGTCCAGTCACCATTGAAGATACAGTGATTACTGATTCCTTTAGTCTTTCCGGTGAAATCGGAAGTATCTTTCGAGAAGCTTTGACCTTAAAACGCTTAGAGATTGAAGGAGAAATTAGTTGGACACGGATTGTCGCAGGAAAAATTGTCTCTATTCTCGATTCCACTTGGCATTCGGTTGCCAACATGAACAATGCTATCTTCGAGCACGATTTTTTTCTTGCCAATAACAAAATGGCTGGAATCGCTGCGGAGCAAGCCCAGTTTAGAGGAGTTATTACAGTTTCAGGATGTCACTTTGAAAAAGAGATGAATTTCAAGGATGTCACCATCGAAGGAAAAATGTCGGTTTCTGGTTCTCATTTTTATAGCCTACATTTTAACCGTAGTCATTTCCAATCTCATACCGAGTTTGTCAATACAAACTTTGAGAAGGTTGCCAATTTTCAAAGTCTCTATGCCGAATCAGGTTTGAACTTTGAAGGCTGTGTCTTTAATGGAAGATGCAAATTAGCAGATTCTTACATCAAAGGAACTCTAGGGGTTCGTCGTAGTGAATTTTTTGATGACACTTCTTTTAATTGTATCTCCGCTCAAGGGCTCCAAACCTTTGAGAGTGTAACCTTTTATAGTAGTGTTGACATGGCGAATACTCTTTTCCAGCAAGTCGAGTTTAACCAAAACACCTTCAAAGGGAGTACCAGTTTTTTCGAAGCGACCTTCCAAGAAAAGGCTTGTTTTTTAGAAACTTGCTTTGAAGGAAATGTTTACTTTTCCCGAGCGATTTTTTCTCAAAAAGTGGACTTCACCGAGTGTGAATTCAAGGGACACCTTGCCATCAATAACATCATTGGGGATTATATCGTAATTGGGCGTGAACAAGTCGAAGGAAAGCTCCTTTCGGAAGATCAAAAAGACTACGCACAAGCTCTCCAAGAGTATCTCACTCTTAAACGCATAATGGAGCAGCAAGGAAATGTCACCGATCGCGACTGGGCTCACTACAAAGCGAAACAAATGCAATCGAAGCAAGAGCGATTTTCTCTTCTTCATCCGATGAAGAGTTCGCAAAATCTCCTTCGCTGGCTTTTTCTTGATTTAGGTAGTGGCTATGGAACCAAACCGCAAAATGTCATTTTCCTTTCTCTTTTTTGGGTAATCGCCTTTACAGCTTTATACGGCTTAGTTTTTCCTAGCCAAGTGGAAGGAGCATCTCTTGTATTTTTTGGAGATAACTCTCTTTCTTTGGTAGACTTAAGCTCTTTCTCTCAAGTGAAACCTTGGGCAGACGCTTTTGAGTTGAGCCTAAAAACTTTTTTACCAGGGAATCCTGGGCAAATAGCAAACTCTAGTTATTTTCTCTTGGCCCAGATGGCAGAGAGTTTCTTGGGACTAATGATGATTTTTCTTTTTGTTTTGACCTTTGTCCGTAAGACTTTGCATACTTAAGATTTTTTTGGGGTCTTGGTACGGACTCGTACTCGTAACTCGTAATCGTAATCTTTCCTTTTATTCGATTACGATTACGATTACGATTACGATTACGATTACGATTACGATTACGATTAAGTATAACACACACCCTTTTTTTACTACATTTAGCTAAAACGAAACGACCTCATGGGTAAACATGTATTTATTGTTGCTGGCGATGCCTCCGGAGATGTTTATGGGGCCCAGCTTATTTCTGCTTTAAAAGAAATGGATCCTAGTATCGAATTTTCGGGACTAGGAGGGGACCAAATGGCCCAGACCGATATGCGCATGCTCTATAATCTAGTGCGCGAATTCTCAGTAATGGGTTTTATTCCTGTCATTTTGGGAATCCCTAAAGTAATGCGATTTTTAGAAATTATTTTAGATGATTTTGATCTGAAGAAACCAGACCTAGTTGTTTTGATTGACTATCCTGGATTTAATCTCTATTTGGCAACACATACCTTCACTCGCAAGATTCCTACGGTATATTACGTTACTCCTCAAATTTGGGCCTGGGCTCCTTGGCGTATTAAGAAAATAAAAAAATATATTCATAAGATGCTCGTCATTTTTCCTTTTGAAGTTCCTTTTTATGAAAAAGCGAATGTCCCCGTTGAGTACGTGGGGCATCCTCTCTTAGATAAGATTGCCGCCTTTCGCCCAGCTTCTAAATTAGTAGAGTTAGAAGGACTCTCTGAAGGGGAGCAAGACCAAGTTTTGGCTATTTTGCCGGGAAGCCGAAGGCGAGAGATAACTTTGAATTTGCCCGCAATGCTTCTTTGCGCTCAGGGTTTGCAGAAAAAAAATAAAGTGAGTAAGATTCTTCTAGCTATGGGATCAGATAAATATTTATCTTTAATCGAAAGTATTTTGCTAGACTTCCCTGATATTGAAGTAGAGAAGGTGATGAAGAACACTTACAATGTACTCAATAAGGCGCGTATGGCTTTGGTTACTTCGGGGACAGCTACTTTAGAAACGGCTATTTTCCAGACTCCTCTGGTTATTTTTTATCGATTGCCCAAGTTGCATCATTGGATTTTCCGCCGTATCCCTTTTTTGCGTTGCCGCTTCATTGCTTTACCAAACATCATTGCTGGCCGACTGATTGTTCCTGAACATATTTTTGCAGGAGAAAATCCTCCTCTGGATTTAATGGAAAATGCCCACGAAATTTGGCAAGAGGGAGAAAGACGAACCCAGTGTCTTATTGATCTTAAAGAGTTAGGGGCAAAAGTTGCTTCTCCGGGAGCATCTGTCAATGCGGCAAAGGCGATAAAAAAGTTTTTGCCTGAGAAGGCAAAATGAGATGTCCGAAAAAGTATCCTCTTAAATTTCTGTCCCTTTATCGGGATAAGGCATTGAAAATAATCCAACCCATTGAAGAGCATGTTGAGGGGTGTCCTTTTTGCCAATCTCTTTTGTCTCAGATTGATATCTTGGAAAAAAAGATTTGTCAGTATGAAAAAGACCAAGACAATTGTATTTTCTTAGAAATTTTTGATGTGGATCAGCAGAAACGAAGTTCTCTTTCTCTTGCTTGGGAGCCTTTGTGGTTGGGGATAAGCGCAGAGAGATCTTTGCAGTTGCAATCTTGGCAAGAAGAGAGGCGGCTGAAAGTATCTCTTCGTTCTTTTTGGAATGGAATGATGGGCGTTTACGTCGAGAATTTCTTTTTTCCTCATCAAGTCCAAATTCAACGAGGCTATCGTTACTTGCCTGTTGTCACAGGGCAAGGAAAAAGAATGATTGAAGGAGATGCTTTGGTTTTTTTAGACAATCATCGCCCTTTCATTAAAGTGAGTTTAAAAATTCCTTCCGCTTTCAAAGAAAAGTCCATCACTCGCAAGCATAGTAGCCTAGCTTTGGTTAATTCCTCTTTTATTGAAGATTTTTTCCAAGCTAAGAAA
This sequence comes from Planctomycetota bacterium, assembly GCA_029260735.1. Lineage (GTDB taxonomy): Bacteria > Planctomycetota > Uabimicrobiia > Uabimicrobiales > Uabimicrobiaceae > JAJDCR01. Next base: position 118,300 of record JAJDCR010000087.1, on the reverse strand, counting down.
AAAAAATTAGCTATGATAGAAGCTTGGGAAAAAACAAAACTCCGACTTTCTGCCCAGCAAATTGGAATTTATCTCGTATATTTAAACAAAGGGTTTTCCTATACTCGTTTGGCCAAAGAATTTCGGAAACATCCTTCTTACATCGGAAAAACTATCGCTTTGATACGAAAAAGAGTACTCGAACAATGTTCCGAGAAGTAGAATTACAAACGAATACCGGTACTTATATTTATCGAGAAGAGGACTTGATTGGGGAAGGTGGATTTGGAAGAGTTTACCGAGGAATCGAAACCCAAGAAAAAATCTTTGTCGCGATTAAACGCCCCCATTTCCATAGTTCTGAAGCCTTAGAGAGATTTACCGAAAAAGATTGCCGCTACCTTCCTAAATTGCAACATGACAATATCGTTAAAGTGTTTGCTGTTTTAACCAAAGTCAAAAATGACAAGGGAGTGATTGGAGCACCAGCTTTGATCATGGAGTATATCGCGGGAACAAGCTTACACCATGGTTGGGAAAAACAGTTAAAAGTTCTCAAGGCTCATGAAAGGTTACTTCTCTTTCGTAAAATTTGTCAGGCGATTGATTATGCCCATCAACAAGATATTGTCCATCGCGATTTAAAGCCTGGGAACATTCTATTGACGGAAGAAAGTGAGCCAAAGATAATAGATTTTGGTCTCGCAGCTAGTTTACGACCAGAAGAGTGGATTCAACTAACGAGAAGCAAACAGCTTATTGGAAGCCTTCTCTACATGGCACCCGAGCAGCAGGATGCTCGGCAAGCAGATAAAAAATCAGATATTTATTCTTTAGGTTTGGTTCTTTTTTTTATTTTTACAGGAAAACATGCTCGCGAGTTGCTTTTTAAAGGAGAATCTACCTTAGCAGAAGTTTTTACCCAAGAGTTGCCTAGTGAAGTTGCTCATCTCTGTCAGTTGAGTTGTCAGCTTACCAAGAGTAAGCGCCCCTCTAGTGTCGAAAAACTTATTGGGTATGTAGATTTTCTTTTAGCTAACCAATCGATTATCAAAAATAACTCTTCTTTTTTTCCTTGGGAAAGCCACCCTGTGACAAGAGCGTGGTTGAGTTTTTTCTTACTCATAGGGGGAAGCCTAGGACAAGTATTTTCTCAAAACAATTATTGGTCTTATTTTTGGTTAACAGGGATACTAGCACTTACAGGAAGCAAATTTTATGAAAAAAGAGTGGATAGTCTTCCTGGAAAACGTTTTGGGCTTTGCTTTTTGTCTGTTTTAGGAGGGATGTTCCTCTCTCAAGTCATTTCCTCAGAGAAAATTTGGTACATTGTGGCCTCTAGTATTGCTTTTTCCACAATATTTTTTTGGCTTTATCTCTTTTTTCTTTCTTGGAAAGAAAATCCATCCAAAATTTAACCGGTAGAAAACGAAAGTAAAATCAAAGATGACGCAAGTTTCGGAAAGCTCGATTCCGATCGAGAAGCATAAGTTTATTTCTGTTTTAGCAAGTAAACTTCCCTCGCATAAGCAAGAAAAATTTCTTTACTTTGCCCGTCTCCTTGAGACCTATTGCAACGATAAGTTTGAAAAAATTTTGGGGCAGTTAAAAACCCATTATCATCCTTTTGATCCAGATACAGAAACACCTCTTTCTCTGGATGAAACAGAAGAAAGATTCTATGCTCGTGACTTGGTCGAAAAATTTAGTCGTTTTTTAGAGCAGCAACGTTTCCAAAAAATCAATAACCAAGATATTTTGGACATGCTCGAACAATATGAACTCCCAGGTTTAGAAATCAAAGTCCCCAAGAACCAGTATCGAGATATGGTTGTCTATTACCGGGAAAAGGGAGTACGTACTCGGTACTATCGCAAATGGTATACTCTTTGGTTAAAACGCTATTTTTATCATACACCCTACTACCGAAGATTGGCTTTTCTCTTTTATCCGTTTCGAATTCATTCTCTTTCTGGATATGAAAAACTCGAAACAGGCGAGAAAACTCGAAACTTTATTCTTCCTCAAGAAATTAGCCTCAAGCTATTTAAAGAACTCAGCCAAGATTATCTAGCAGTTCTTTTTCCTGGAATATCCGTTAGTATGACAAAAGTTCTTCAAGTCTATGTGACTTTTTTGATTCTAATCTCCTTGGGAACAATAGGCGGAAGCATTTTTATGCTCTCTAAGCCTTGGTATTGCCTTACCGCTTTAGCCCCTATTTTCTTAATTAGCCGAGAAATTATTGTCTATCGAGGAAGAAAAGAAAAGTACTATCGCCAACTACTGACTAATTTTTACCACAATAGTCTAAACAATAACGCAGGTGTTTTAAGCTATATGGTAGAAGGCTCTAAAGAAGAAACTTACAAGCAGCTTTTACTTGTTTTACACGCCTTTTGGTCTCAAGAATCTTGGGGATTTCATCCTGTCAATAAAGAAATTTTGGAAAATCATCTCAAGAAATTTTTGCTGGAGCATTTTGGAACAAAAACAAAAATTGATTTAGAGAATATTTTATTGCAATTGTGCGTTGTTTTGGGGCCCGAAAGATCTCATTTTCCACGTTTGGTCGAATCCATTTCGGCAGATAAATCGTATCTCCGAAAAAATGTTGCCATGGAAGATCGGTTTCTAGATGTAGAAACTCGGGAAGAGCCTTTACCTCGTAGTGGACGAGTTATTCTTTCTTCGGGAACAAATCATAGTGAAAGCAATAGCTTTATTCGCCGTGACTTTCGTTTACATATTCAAAACGCTCAAGGAGTGGAGTATTCTCATCATTCGGGCTCTTCTCTTCGTTGGAACCCAGAAAAACCTTACCGCACTCGCTTGGCCATTTCTTGCCCTGAGGGAAGCAGCCATCTAAAAATATTTGCAGGCGATATTGATCATATTCCTTTGCAAGGAATTGGTAAAGTGGGATCAAATGGAAGTGAATGGGAATTTCGTTACTATCGAAGTAAGGACGACAACTATTTGCAATTGACCACTGGCTTACGCTACCGGCATACTCCGACAGAAGAAGCTTCTGTTATGGTACGTTTACTCTTACCTAGCTTTTCTTCTCCGGAGGCTTTGCCTAAAGAAAGTTCCGTGATTCCTGTGCTTAAAGATATTTTTTTTCCTGAAAAAGGTTTTTTAGTTTTAGGTAAAGATGTTAAGAAAACGAGTAAAGCCTATACTTTAATCGAAAAAGAAGACGATACCTTTCTGCAACTTCAATCCCCTCTCAGTGAAGAGTATCCCCAAGGAACTCTTGTTTCTCTTACTCGGCCTCACACAAATATCGTAAGTAAAGTTTACGCAGGAGAAAGACTTATACCCGTCAATGATAACAGCCACTTCAATTTACGAGGAATGGCTATTATTGCCCCTTTGAGCGACCGAGAAGAGCGTCTTCCTTACCAAAAAGACGTTGTCAAATTAGAGCTAGAGTCGACCTTACAATTAACTCACCTAAAGGGAAGCACTGTTTACATCCGAGAAACAGGGGATCATATTCGTCTTTTGGAAGATGCTTACTTTGGCTCCAAATATCTTTTAGTTCATGGAATAAAAAGAAAAATCTCGGAAGGAAATATCATCTTAAATCCTGCCGAAAGAGATGAGGAGACTTTTAAGTTCCGAATTAATTCCCAGTACATCTATTTGCTAGAGCCTTTACGCTACACCCATGCGGGTAAAACAGACATCGAAGAGAATCTTTTTGAAAGCTCTCTCAAGTACGAGGCGGCTCAAGGCGCCCGTTTTTTAACAGTCGAAGATGCCTCTACTTTTCCCTTGGGCGGACGTATCGAAGTATATTTGAATGGAGCAGGTGGAGTAAAAGAAAAATTTCCCTTCCGCCGCACGGAGTGTAGCAATACTCTAATGCTCACTACCCAAACGAGAAAGAGTTTCTCGGCAAACTCTCCTGTCTTAATCACAGCAGTAGAAACAACCACGAACGAAGCTATTCACTTCCATGATAAAGCGATTGATGTGGATTTTTCTTTTATTCCCAATTTCCCAGAAAGCGGGAAAATTACTTTGGAATCAGGAAGCCAAACCGAAGAAGTTTTAGAATTTCATCGTTACCCTAATCGACTTTATCTAAATGAGCCACTCAAGGCAAATTACTCTCTTGGAACAACCGTTGATTTTGAGATAGCTCCCGAATTTTCTCTGCTCGAATCTTTGACTCCCAATAGTACAAAAGTTCTTTTACGCGATGCTCATTTACTTCCCAGTAAAGGACATATCCAAATTGGAGAAGAAGTTGTTCGGTACCAAAAATTTCCCCAAAGAGTCTTACTTTTGGAGAGATCCCGCTTTCATCATATGCGCGGAAACCCGATTCTTCTTTCCGACATTTCTGATAGCGTACGCTTGAAAACAAATGTTGAAAAAGGGAGTCAGTCTATGCGGCTAGAAAATGCCGATGAGCTTCCTTCTAAAGGGAAAATCGAAATACAAGGACTTTTCCGGAAACTCCAATGTGAGTTCATTCGAGAAAGCGATGTTCTCTATCTGAAAGATCCTCTGCGCTATGGTTTTTCGACCAACGCAAAGCTGAAGCTTCCCGATCTTTTTCTCCAAAGCCACCTCGCTCCTGAAATGGACTATATGGAAATCTCCGATATCTCTGGTTTACCTAAAAATGGGAATTTCCACCTTCCGATCAAAGGACTTTTCTCCCTAAGAAAAAAACACAAGAAAAGCGAACGCTTAGCCTTTCGCTTTTGTCGCGAGATACTCTGGCTAGACACTCCTATTAACCAAGAGTACTCGGAGGGAACTGCCGTGAAAAGCCAAGATCCTTTAGCCGAAGGAACCGGTTTACTGGAAGCCCGGACCTTAGAGGAAGCCACTAAGACGATGCGCGATCTACTGGAACCGATGATTTTGGAATAGGGGAGATCACTTTATTTCCAGGGTTAAAACCCTTACTTTTATACGCATAATCCGCTTTGCTGGATAACGTACATATTGAAATGTGCCTACCGCAGAGCGGTTACATAATAAAGCCAGGGGTTTTAACCGGGTTAAAACCCCTGGCTATGTTCCCACACTGCCCCGCAGTGAATACAGCAGGAACCAAAGCTCTCCACTAAATTCCTCGATCCTTCCTCTTTAAAATAATTTTGATACTCCGGCTTATATTTGTCATAATCTCTTATCCTATAAAAAGCAGTTTTAGAGCTTATCTTAATCAAAATTCTTTACAAAGGCACAGCAAATGGCGGATAAAAATGCCCTATATTGGAAAGCCTGTTTAAGGCTCATCGGATCTTGCTTACTCGTCTGGTTCCTCGTCTCGTATGTTTTTGCTATTCTTTTAGTTGAACCCCTCAATACAATTCATCTGGGTGGTTATAAATTAGGTTTTTGGTTTGCCCAGCAAGGTTCGATTTATACTTTTGTTATTTTGATATTTTTTTATTCTTGGCAGATGAACAAACTAGATCATAAATTTGATGTTTACGAAGAATAGGGGAGAGTGATGGAACTTCAGGCTTTAACGTACCTTGTTGTTGGATTGAGTTTTGCTCTTTATATTGGTATTGCTATCTGGTCGAGGGCTAAGAATACAAGTGAATTTTACGTAGCTGGTAAGCATATTCATCCGATTGCCAACGGGATGGCCACGGCAGCGGATTGGATGTCGGCGGCTTCTTTTATTTCGATGGCTGGTTTGATTGCTTTTATGGGCTACGAAGGCGGAATGTATTTAATGGGCTGGACAGGTGGCTATGTTCTGCTCGCGATGCTTTTGGCACCTTATCTTCGAAAATTTGGTAAGTATACGGTTCCTGAATTTATTGGAGACCGTTACTATTCCCAGTTGGCCCGAGTGGTTGCGGTGGTTTGTCTAATATTCATTTCTTTCACCTATGTGGCAGGACAGATGCGAGGGGTGGGGATCGTCTTTTCTCGTTTTCTAGAGGTTCCCCTTGATATGGGTTTGTTTATTGGAATGGGAGTGGTTTTTATCTATGCCGTCTTGGGAGGGATGAAAGGAATTACCTATACTCAAGTAGCTCAGTACTGCGTTTTGATTTTTGCTTACACAGTTCCCGCAGTATTTATTGCCTTGCAGACAACAGGACATGCAGTGCCACAAATCGCTTTGGGCTCAGAGATGTTAGATGGCTCTGGCTCTTTGTTGGGGAAGCTAGATAAAACCTTAGTCGATCTGGGATTTGGCTCTTATACAGAGCCTTTTAATGACAAAACGATGATAGATGTTTTTGCCATTACTCTTGCTCTAATGGTCGGAACGGCGGGCTTACCTCACGTAATTGTTCGCTTCTTTACTGTGCCTAAAGTACGTGATGCCCGTTCTTCTGCTGGATGGGCGCTCGTTTTTATCGCCATTCTTTACACTACGGCTCCGGCGGTAGGAGCGTTAGCTCGTATGAATATGATCCATACCGTAAATGGAGCAGATGGAACGGGAATTTATTACAAGGAAAGCCCCCCTTGGTTTCAAACTTGGGAAAATGCCGGTTTGATCGCATGGCACGATCATAACCAAGATGGTAAGATCCAATACGCAGCAGGTGATGCCTTCCAAGGAAAGCCCGACTTCGACGGAGAAAAACGAGGTTCTCACGGCGAGAGACTTGTGAAAAATCCAGGAGAGGGAAAAGTCGCTAAAAATGCTCCCTTTGCCAACGAAATTTATGTGGATCGAGATATTATGGTTCTGGCCAATCCCGAAATTGCTGGTTTGCCTAACTGGGTCATTGCCTTAATTGCGGCAGGGGGAATTGCCGCCGCCCTCTCTACAGCCGCGGGCTTACTCTTGGTCATATCGGTCAGCGTTTCCCATGATCTCTTAAAAAGCACCTTTGCTCCTCAAATCACGGAGAAGAGTGAACTTTTATCTGGGCGTATTGCCGCCGCTGTGTCCGTATGTATTGCTGGATATCTAGGCTTGCATCCTCCGGCCTTTGTTGCCCAAGTAGTGGCCTTTGCCTTTGGCTTGGCGGCCTCCTCTCTCTTTCCTGTAATATTAATGGGTATATTTAGCAAACGCATGAATAAATGGGGAGCGATTGCCGGAATGTTTACAGGCTTAGTCTTCACTTCGGGCTATATCATTTATTTCAAAGGAGTGTTTCTAGAGCCCTTTGCCGCCAATACTCCCGAAAACTGGCTCTTTGGTATTTCCCCCGAAGGGATTGGCTCTGTGGGGATGGTTTTAAACTTTACCGTGGCCTCTATTGTCTCCTCTTTAACCGCTCCCCCGCCAGAAAATATTCAAAACTTGGTTGAGGATATTCGTATCCCCAAAAAATTAGTAAGGGAGGAATAGTTTTGGAATCTAACAATACCGAAAAAAAATCACAATCACCTATTGAAATCACTTTTCAAAAATCTGGTAAAACGGTAGCTTGGGACTCCAAGTATGGTTGTTTGCTAGAACTAGCAGAGGATAACGATATAGAGATTTGTTATGGTTGCCGAGTTGGTGCTGACGGCGTTTGCTTGACACCGATTCTTTCCGGAGAGGTTTACTACTTGGAAGAGACTTGTTATTTTCTAGAAGAAGGCGAGTGTTTACCTTGTATGGCTCTTCCCAAAGGGAACCTTGTTTTGGATGCTTAGGGCTGGAAGGCTTTGGCTTTGCTCCTGTTGAAATAAGAACCAAAATATTACGATGTATATCTATGGGAAAAATATCCCCGAAAGGGGATCAACGTGAGTAGCCGTGGGTTTCCAACCCACGGGAAAATGGATTGCGTTCCAAATTTACCCTGAAGGGGTGATATATTGTTTTTGTCGTTTCTGGGAGATTTCCTGGTTGGACGTACAAATATTATTTTTGGGCTCATGGGTGACCCAGGGTATCGTTCGCCTCCGGCTCACTTTACCCTGGGCTACTCACGTTAATCCCCTTGGGGGATATTTTTCAAAAACCGTTTCAGATTCTGTCGGTGGAAAACCTTCTATTCCACCACCTGCCACTCTTGACTTCCTGCTCGAATGACATCTCCCAATCTCAATACTTGCTCTGTTACCATAGAGCTATTGACATAGGTGCCGTTAGCAGTCCCTAAGTGAGCTATTTTATTTTCTTCTCCCAAATCAATGAGAAAATGCTGTCTTGCGATACAATTATCTCGTATGGGAAAATCACATGCGTGGTCTCGACCAAAGAAGTATTTCCTGCCTTTTTCGAGCTGAAACTCCTGCCCCTTATTTTCTCCCTTTAGGCAAACCAACTTTATCATGAACTCCTCCTCGTTTGCCTTTGCTTTATTTATTCAAGATATACTTTCGCATAGGCCGAGAAATTTTCATGACCTCTTCAATGTCAGATTTGGCAACTCCCAGCTCTTCCAGTGTCTCCCCTAGTAGCTCCAAAACGACATCAACGTGACCATCGTTAAGCCCTTGTACTACCAGGTGCTTATGAGCTTCTCGTAAATCTTTTCCCTCGTAGTAACTAGGACCACCAAATACTAAGGTAAGAAACGCTTTTTGCTTCTCTATTTGTCTGTCGATATCCACTCCCTTAAAAAAATGCTGAACACGCTCGTCCTTTAAGACTTTCCCGTAAAAAATTTTGACGGCTGTTTCTACTGCTTTTGCTCCCCCTATACGTTTGTATAATGAGGCTTTTTCAGGAGATAGGGAAATTTCATCTAGCTCACCGTTCATGAGTGCATCCAGTTTAGCCAACTTTTTTTCGTTCCCTGTGTATCCAAAAGAAAAGTCGATGATAACTTGTTTCACTTTATCTGCAGCCCTTAGGAAAGCGGCCTCGTTATTTAGCTTAATTTTTAGACTTTTCACGCTGGTATACATGCTCCTAATTTCCCGAATACCAGAAGCTTTATACATTCGAATGAGTTTCTTTCGGGAAACGCGTATTTTCCGAGACATTTTTAAAGAATAGTTCGCTTTTTTGGTCGCTTTAGCAAAACCTCTAAGACCATATTCAAACTCTAATCCTGCTCCTACGACAAAAAAGATGCGTTTCTCTGCTTGGGTTATTTTACGATTGCGCCCCTCTCCGGAAAGAAAATTATGGCGGATTTCTCCTTGAGACCAAGTCATTAAGTTAAATCCTCGGCTACTGTGAGGATGTCCACCGACATTAACTAACTTTTCGTTAGGAATGCTATGGCATTGGTAGCAATTCTCGGCAACATGATAGATGCGATCAGGGCGTAGCATTCCTGCTTTGTCAACCAGTTTATCGCGCTCCTCTTTGGGAATATCTCTACGACTATGAAGAGAAACCCAATCGCGAGCTGGTCCATGGCAAGATTCGCAGGAAATACCATAAATTGCTTTGTTATTTTCTCCTCTGACCGTATAGTGACAATTGCGACAGAGCCCTTTACGTTTAAAGCTGCCTTTCATTCCTAAGTTTTGAGCAATGGTTTTGCTTCGGCCTCTTCTATGAAGCTGAGAAAAAGTTTTATAGTGGTGAGTTCGTTTCCAAACTTTACCTTCTCTCTTATGACACATAACACATTGTTCTGGGCCTATGACCTTACTGTTGTCCTTTTGGGCTTGTAAAAATAGTGAGCTCTCTCCCAGAAAATAAAACGCAAAACAGAAAAATACGAGGGACTTTTTCATGAATATTCCTTTCCATTTTTGCAGTAAACTTGAATCCTAAAGTATCTTAAGTAGAACAAATTTTTCTTTATATTTCAAGAAAAGCATTGGGATTAGTGCAAAGAAAAAAGATGAAAAAGAAAAAGAGTTTTAATTTTATTGCCCAAAATGTTTTAATGTCAGAAACAGAATCACTAAGAACCTCAGGGAATCTCACATGTCCAAACATAGGCACACAAATTTTCCAGCTCCTCAGCAGAACTGGCGCAAAAAAATATACGAAATCATTTATGAAGCAGAAACTCCTTCAGGAAAAGCCTTTGATGTCGCTCTAATTATATGTATTCTGATGAGTGTTTTTGTTGTGATGATGGATAGTGTTGATTTTTTGAATGTGAAGTATGGACAATTTTTTTATGTTGCGGAATGGATTTTCACAATACTTTTTACGATCGAATATATCTTAAGAATTACCTGCATAGGAAAGCCGATCAAATACATAACAAGTTTTTTTGGTATTGTCGATCTATTGTCTATTATTCCCACTTACCTAGGAGCTCTTTTTCCTTCGGCGAGATATTTATTAGTCATTCGAATTCTACGGGTGCTGCGGATATTTCGAATTTTCAAACTAGCCCAGTTTATTGCCGAGGGGAATATGCTGATGGAAGCATTGAAATCCAGCGGAAGAAAAATTTTAGTTTTTCTCGCAGGAGTTTTAGCTTTAGTTACCATCATGGGCTCTTTGATGTATATAGTTGAAGGACTAGAAGGAGCAAATGAAAAATTTTCTGACATTCCTACAAGCATTTATTGGTCTATTGTTACTGTCACAACAGTAGGTTATGGCGATGTGATCCCAATGACGATACTGGGAAAGTTTCTCGCTTCTATTTTTATGATTATTGGCTATGGCATTATTGCCGTTCCGACAGGTATTGTCACTGTTGAAATGAGAAAATCTTTTGCGAAAAATATCACCGCTGAAGCGTGTTCCTCTTGCAGCAGAGAAGGCCACGATAGAGATGCTCTTTATTGTAAGTACTGTGGAATTCCGCTTAAGGAAAGCGCATTAGGATAAAAATCATTCCAATGCGTCTGAGTGTACTTTGAACTAAAAAGTAAAGCAAAATGTGCTGCCTTCTCCATAGATGAAATCTATCCAAATCATTCCATTGTGATACTCGACAATTTTTTTGACAATAGTCAGTCCAACTCCCGTTCCCTCTCCAAATTTATCTCAATGATGAAGGCGTTTAATACTAACTCCTGAGCATCTACCTCCGTAAGATCCCATTTTGTTTTTCCCACACGTGAATACCCTAGTGATTTTTTAGCCAAAGGTATAGTTAGATGAATGGCTACAAACAATTAAGAATTACTTACGTTGAAAACTATATGGATAAAGCAATAAAACTTTAAACAATACATTCTTTGTAGGGTTCATTGACTAAGGAGAATATATTCTACTCTTTTTTAATCTTATTGTTTACTGAATTTTAAAAAGAAAAAAAATGGCTATATTTACGAATATAAAATAAATTTAAGTTACTTGTAAAACATTGAAGAATAAGCATTCTAAAGATTTCGAGCTTAACAAAGGTAGTGAATAAAAATTTTATTTAATTAATTAATGTTGATTTACTCTTTAGTGTCTATTAATATTTATTGCTTGATTGCTTTGAATATAATGAAAAACTGAGTTTTTTCAGCTTAAGCAGATATTAAGATTTGAGAGTGAAAGGAAGGTAATTCAAATACAAAACAGAATGTTATTTGTTACTATTTGTATTTCCATGGGAGACTATTGCAGTGTGTATGGAACTAATAAAAATTCTACTAGTAGAAGATGATTTTGAAGATGTTGATTATCTAAAGGAAATTCTTTCCGAAGTACAGTTTCTCTTTAAAGTGATCAATGTAGAAACTCTAGAAGAGGCCATGGCTTGTTTAGACGAAAAAGAAACCGACATTATTTTACTTGATTTAAACTTACCTGATAGTCGTGGAGTCGATACTTTTACAGCTATGAATAACCACGCTCATAAAAAACCCATCATTGTTATGAGCGGTAACTTGGATGAAGATTTAGCTTTAAAGACAGTTAATATGGGAGCCCAAGACTATTTAATGAAAGGAAAGATTGACGGTCACTTGCTAACTAAAGCTATTCGTTATGCTATGGGACGTTACAAAGCCGAAGAGGAGTTGAGGGATACGAACCAAAAATTAGAAAATGCGATGGAAGAACTTCAGAGAACTCAAAAAAAAGCTATTCAACAGGAGAGACTAAGAGCTTTGGGGGAAATGACGAGCGGAATCGTTCACGATTTTAATAATTTTTTAGCCTCGATTGTTGGCTTTTCTGATTTACTTCTGATGCGCTCGGAGTATCTAGGAGATGTCGAAAGAACTAGACATTATCTAGAGATGATCAACACTGCGGGGAAGGATTCTGCGGAAGTGATTAAGCGCTTAAGCAGTTTCTACCGGAGTAAAGATTCTAGTGGAAAGCTCGGAGCGGTAGATTTATCCGCTGTTGTAGAAAAAACAATACATCTGACAGAACCTAAATGGCGTGATCAAGCGCGAGATAAAGGTGTTGAAATTGAAATAAAGAAAGAACTGACAGAGACTCCTTTTGTTTCCGGAAATGATTCAGAGCTACGGGAAGTTCTCACTAATTTAATATTCAATGCGACCGATGCCATCAACCATAAAGGAACTATTACAATTCGCACGCGTTTAGATGAAGAGGATGGTTATGCTCTTTTGGAAGTTTGTGATACAGGATCAGGAATGCCAGAAGAGGTTCAAGAAAAATGCCTAGAACCATTTTTTTCAACAAAGGGAGAGCATGGAACAGGTTTGGGTTTGTCCATGGTTTTTGGGGTAATTAAAAGACACCAAGGGGATATTCGAATAGAAAGTGAGCTCCATAAGGGGACAACCTTTGTTATAAAGCTTCCTCTTTACGAGGACACATACTCTTGTCATGAAAAAGAAGTAAAAGAATTGACTTCTCATCTACGGGTTCTGGTTGTTGATAGTAATTTAGGGGTGTGCAATTTTCTAGAAGAGTACTTTTCTGGAGAAGGACATATGGTCACTTTAGCTCACGACGGGATTCAGGGAATAGAAAAATTTGATGAAACAATACACGACTTAGTTATCACAGGTCAGGGAATTCCTAAAATCAATGGCAACAAACTAGCAGAAACGATTAAAAAAATTGCTCCTCAAATTCCTGTAGTTATGCTAACGGGCTTTGGAGAAGTTTCTAGCTTGAGTGAAAAACTTCCTACCGGAGTGGACTTTGTTTTAGGAAAGCCCCTTTTTATTAATGATTTGCATCAGGTGCTTGTTGAAATAGAATCGGGTATGGAAAAAAATAAAAAACTTGAGCTAAAGTGTTAGCAACGCCCTAAATTCAGATTTGTTTTCAAAGCAGTGTTAGAAAAGAAAAATCATGGACAGCGACCAACTAAAATTAGAGATAGAGTTTTTGAAAAAAGAGCTCGAAGCTAAAGAGAAGCTACTACGTGAAAAAGACATGCTTTTTAATATTATTTTAGAGCACACTTTTGCGGGGTATTGGGACTGGAATATTCCAGAAGATTATGAATATTTAAGTCCTTCCTTAAAAAAAATGTTGGGCTATGAAGATCACGAGTTAGCCAATGAGCCAGAGAGTTGGAAAAAGATAATCCATCCAGAGGATCTTCCCTTAGCCATAGAGCTGTTCGAAGCGCATGTTCGAACAAAAGGAAGGGTGCCTTACGATAGCACTGTACGCTACCAGCACAAAGATGGTTCTATCGTTTGGGTTTATTGTCGTGGAAAAATTATTGAGTGGGATAGCGAGGGAAAACCTATTCGCATGGTGGGTAGCCATGTAGACGTAACTCCTCTGAAAAAAATAGAGGCAGAGCTGTTAGAGAAAAATAGAGCCCTCGAATACTCTAATGCGCAGTTAGATGATTTTGCTTACACTGTTTCTCATGACCTAAAAGAGCCTTTGCGGGGGATCAAGAACTACTCAAGAGCTCTCCTTAAGCATTATTACGGCAAATTCGACGGGAAGGGACAAAGTAAACTGGAGGGCTTGGAGCGTCTGACTGTTCGAATGGAAAACCTAATTGAATCTGTTCTTTACTATTCTCGACTAGGAAGAACAGAGTTAGCTCTTGTCGAAGTGAATATTCACAATCTTGTCTTGGGAGTTATCGGCTCCATGCAGTTTACGGAGAAAGAAAAGGTGGAAATATCTGTCCCCAAGCCACTTCCCTCTTCTCTTTGCGATGAGATTCGTATTAGAGAGGTTTTTACCAACTTGATCACCAATGCCGTTAAGTATAACACTAAGCCAAAAAAGTTGATTGAGGTTGGGTTTCTTGAGAGTGAAAAAAAGAAAGCTCCGGTCATTTTTTACGTCAAAGACAATGGGATTGGGATTAAGGAAAAACATTGGCAAAGTATGTTTGATATCTTTAGACGTTTACACCACCGCGATAAGTTTGGAGGAGGAACAGGCGTCGGGCTAACTATTGTCAAAAAAATCGTGGAACGTCACAGGGGAAAGATTTGGGTAGATTCCGTTTATGAAGAAGGCAGTACTTTCTTTTTTACCTTAGGAAGCTAGCGCACTAATAATTTCCCCACTCCAGTGGGAAACTATTAGTGGCGAGATTTTAAATTGCAAAACACAAATCCCAAAATCAATAGTGCTATTGATGTAGGCTCTGGAATTACTCCAGTAGAATTGGGGGCTGAGTTGAATTGGGCAAGCACTTGCTCTGCGGAAAGAGCGGTGTTATACATCGCTAACTCGTCAAGGGCACCATCAAACCAATGATCAGCATCAGAAGGGCCTGACCCAATAAAGCCACCGATTCTTCCACCAGCACTAAAACCTGTGGCAGCAAGACTACCTGAGCTAGCGATTTGCGCCCCATCTAAGTAAAGGATCGTTCCAACAGACACACTTGTTGTGAATGCTAGATGATGCCACTCTCCGTCGGCAAGAGTCGCGGTTGGGAAAAAAAGACTATCTCCTCCAACACTGGCTCCTCTAACATTGATTTCTCCAACAGAACTATTCGCTGTTCTATCAATAAAAAACCACGCCCCTCCACCATTGCGCATATCAAAAATATAATGCCGCGAATGGTCGGCAAAACTGTTGGAATTGATCCACACTGATGCCGAATATTCCGTTCCTAAAGTGAAGCCAGGAGCGGTGACATGAGTACTCGCATCTGTTATTTTTATAGCGGTATCAGCATCTCCTGGTAAAGCCCCTGGAAATCCCAGTTGAGGAGATCCCACATAGGTCGCGTCTGTGCCGCTAGAACCACTATCCACTGCAGTTGTTGTTCCTAGGCTTTCACCTAAACGCCAATAAACAACGGGATTATTCTCTAAAACTGTTTCTGAATAGCTAATTGCAGTAGCAGGGGAAAGGAATGCTAAAAATATAGCTGCTAGCAGTGAAAGAGTGAATATTCGCATCTTTATTTTTCCTAGTTAATAGACTTATTTTTTTAGAAAAGATTGGTATGTTTTTATTATACACACTCTGCACTTAAAAAGGTAGATTTTTTTATATTTTCTTACAAAACGATGTCTTGCCGATGAATGTAAATAGTTTTCTTTTTTTTCGGCAAATACCTGCTGTTTTTATTTTTTTTATTAAAGAAATTTTTCTAAAGTTGGCAAAAAATATATATTCTCTGTGTTACTTTTTTTCAAGCCTCTGGAGATGTTTTCTTCTCTCTTTTGTTGATTTTTTTCGACAAAGTACCCGTTTGGAATTCTCTTTGCTTATAGAAAGGAGAGTGATTAATACCGCTAATCTTTTACTTAGGGTGCCAATATGAAAGAAAATGTACAAATCAATATTGATAATATCTATGCCTCTTTTGTTCAAGGACTTCCTCAGCAGATTCAGGCGATTGCTGATGACCTCCCTTTTTTATTAGGTCTTACAACTCATCACCAAGTCCCTTGGAGTGCCATTTTCTATCATCCTGCGGTGCTTGCCTTTCCTATGTTTTTATTTGAAGATAACTCTTTTCCGCAAGAAATGGTAAAAGAGGCTAGCAAAGCATATTTCTTTTCGATTATTGGAACTTTTGCAACAGATCAAGAAGTAATCTTGCCAGAAGAGGCCAAAGCCGTAGTCCAATATGTTCTAAAGACTCGTGATGATGCTCTTGCAGAGATAACTCCGCAATCCGGCTTTTGTCATAACTATTTGTGGGCAACCCAAGAAGCTCTAGTTGCTCAAATGGAGACAAACCGCTTTTTTCATTTAGGGAGTTGCCGTTTAGAGAGCTATCAAATAATCTCTCGTCAGAAACAAGCCTTTGCTTTTTCGGCTTGCCTTTCTGTTATTGCCAAACTCAAAGATAAGAAAGATGTCTTTCAGTGTGTCGAAGATGCAGTGGCCGGAGCAGCTTTAGGCTTACAGTACCGAAGTGATGTTGTCGATTGGGTAGATGATCTAAAAAGAAATAAAGCGTGGCCTGTGGTCATCCATCAAAAAATTACGGGCACTTCTCTGAAAAATAAATCTAAAAAGCAAATAGTGGATGAGCTACACCGATCTAAAATACTTATTCATCTCCTTAACTTGTCAGCAGCCTCCTTTTGGCAATGTGCTATCGCGGCTCATCAACTAAAGGCTAAAGAATTAGCTGTGTGGGCAGATAGGCAAGCGGAAGTATCTTCTCGACTAGCTAAATGGGAAGCGATGAAGCCTGGTTATGCTGTTGGTTGGGAGTTAGATTGTGTCCAGAAAAAAGCTGTGGAGCAAAAGGAGAAAGAGGAATGTGCTTCTGTAAAGATATTATAAAGCCTTTTCCTTAGGATCTTCTTTCTAAAATATTTTCTTTCCCTACTTTTCTTGATAAGAGAGTTCTTTATCTTCATAAGTCAAAGCAGGTGCATAGGGAGTTTTCTTTACTTGTTGCTCTATTAATCGATGGATGAAATTATTTAGCTCTTTAGTCATATTAGCTTCTCTGAAGTAAATTATAGTAGGCTTATTCGAATGGTGTTTTTAAAGAAAAAAACGGGCTTCATAAATTATTTCTCCTTTTATCAAGAAATCATGGTCATGGCAAAACTAGAGCACTAGCATTGTTAGACTATTTGAAATGGGAGAAACTTCTGTAAACAAGTTTTGATATTTGGCTGGGAAGGTTTCTTCGCTCTTTATGATGCAAAAAAACAAAAGAAATTCGAAAATTTAGAGGACTCAGGGGAAGGTGAAAGTATTTTTAGTTCAGATGGTAAGCTTATTCTCTCTCAAGAAGAAAAAAAATGTTTTTTTGGGAGAGGGAAATGGGAAACCAATTTTTTTTGCTAGTGAAGATAAAACAATAAAGATTTGGTCTTCTAGTAACTGGCAATGATTACATTAGCTGAAAAAAAGACTAAACTCTCTTTGCTGATTATTTCGAATTCTGATCAAAAAAAGAAAGGACAATAAGCTGAGCACTATAGTGCTGGGTTCTGGGACAGCGGTTGTGAACGCAACCTCTTGAACGCCTACAAAAGAAGGGTGTCCGTGGTTAGAGAGGATTTCAAAATCGACTAAACGAACATCGTTAACTGTAGAAAAAAGAAAGCTTTGGGGAATGGAAATATCGTCGGTAGCAGTAAGAACAGAACTTGTTTGTAAAAGATTTTCATTTTCATCTAAAAAACTTAGCTGAAAATTTTGGACTCCTTCGGTATCTCCTCCTGCTCCTCCCGTATTATTCCACAAGACAAAAGATTTTAAATCAAAAGAAGCTCCCAGATCAAAGCGCATAGTTCCGGTTGTCGATCCCGAAGGAGAAGACCAAGCAAATTCTCCTCCCGTGGCATGAATAGAGTTTTCGTCAAAATTGACAGGCAAACCAGAGCCATCGATTATTCTTGCTGCCGCAAACGCTCCTGTCGGAGAAAATTCTCCCACGCTATTACTCAAAATAGCAAGAGGAGAAATTACCGTTGCTTGGAGCGTAGAGAGAAAAAATAGAAAAAGCAAGGAAAGAGTCGTTTTTTGTCCATAGTGATGAAACATTTCAGCAAATCCTCATTTTTACGAAGTTATAGATTTTTGTTTACGCTTTATTATATCGTTAAAATAGAAAAAAAACAAAGCAAAGTTTTTCTCGTGAATGATTTCTGTTCTCATACTCACTAAAAATAAGTCTGATATTATTTTTGAAAATTTAAAATATTTCTAGTATCATGAAGTAGATGAATTTCATAAATAAACAAATTTGGGGCAAAAGGAGTTGAGTATGAAACTGTGGATTAATGTTATTAGTTTGTTTTTTTTAGTTTCTGTCTCTATGGCTGCTCCGATAGGAGCTTGGCATGCAGACGGTAATACGGATGATAGTGTCGGAAACAATGATGCCACTATTGTTAACGGAAACTCATTTGGAGAAGGAAAATTTGGACAAGCGTTTGACTTAGATGGAGTGGATGATTTTGTTCGATTGCCTGGAAATCCTCTTTCTGGTTTAGCAAACTTTACTTATGCGGCTTGGGTCAATCCCAGAGCGGGAGCTTCTAATCTATTTAGTCCTGAGGCATCTTCGGGAGTTTTCTATTGGATTGCTCCTGATATGCAACTTGAGTGGCAACTAGGGGGAACCGATCGTCGGGATCTAACAGATCCTTTAGAGGTAAACGCTTGGCAACACGTTGCTTTGACCCGAGAAGGTAGTACGGTAAAAGTCTATGTTAATGGTGTCGAAGCGAGTTCTATCGTGGACAATACTTCTGCTAATCCTGTTATGAACTCAGAACTACAGTTCGGTCGATTTATCAACAATGACACTTGTTGTATGTTCGATGGTCTTATGGACGAGGTATACCTTTTTGATAATACTCTCTCTCAAACAGAAGTTGCCTTTTTAATGGATAATGGACTTTCTATTCCTGAAGCCTCCACATTCTCTCTACTTGCTCTGACTTTTTTAGGACTCGGAGTTTTTCGTAAACAGTTTAAGCTGTGAGTCTGAGTGTTTATGTTACGACTCTTTGTCTGGTTGACGATAACCTCTCCTGTTTTTCTGATCCTTAAAGTTTTGGCTTTCGGGTTAACGTAAACATCGTTAATGTTATCGTTTTGGAGATGTTATGAGTGATAACCGTCTTTTTGAAACCGTTTGTTCTATTGTTAAACAAATCCCTTTTAATCAGCAAGTTGGTTTAAAGATGGTTTCGATTTCTCAAGAAGAGGCCGAAATGGAGTTTTTCATGCGCGATGAACTGGTGGGGAATTTCATGCGAAAAACCCTTCACGGAGGTGTTATTTCGAGTGCTCTAGATGTAGTCGGTGGAGTCGTTGCTTTAGTGGGGATTTTTGAAAATGCCGGTGATATTCCCTGGGAAGAAAAAGAAAAACGTTTTGCCCAACTAGGAACTATTGATTTACGAGTGGATTACTTACGTCCGGGAGCAGGGGAATATTTTCGGGCAAAAGGCTATATTCTTCGCTCGGGCAACCGAGTTACAGTTGCCCGAATGGAATTGCATAACAATGAAAATAAGCTCATAGCAGTAGGAACAGGTACTTATATTGTGGCTTAGAGCTTATTTAGACTTATTCTCTTGTTTTTTCCAAAACTCCTTGGCTTGTGAATGCCCCCATTCTCCTGTTTTTTGACAATGGCTTAACCTTTCACGGAGATCTTCTACATTTTGCGGACGTAGTTTGGGGTCTTTCGCTAGACAGTCCAAAATTATTTCTTCTAAGTCTTTTGAAATATGCTCTTTAATACGTTTAGAAGGTGGAGTCGGAGGAGTTTTGATATGAGCTTGGCATATTTGAAGAGAGTTCTTTCCTTTGAAAACATGTTTTCCTGTCAAAAGGTAATAGCCCAAGGCTCCCATAGAATATATATCACTACGCTTGTCTACGTTTTCAGGAGCAGAGATTGCTTCAGGAGAAAAATAGTGAGCTGTACCAATAATCATACCTTTTGCCGTTAAAGCTATTTCACTCCCATTGATTTGTTTAGCCAGTCCAAAATCTAGTACCTTGACAAAGTCATACATTTGTCCTCCGCGCTCACAAATCATGATATTATGTGGCTTGATATCACGATGGATTAGACCATTTTGATGAGCTTCGGCAACAGAAGAACAGATTTGTTGGAGAATAAAAATAACCCGAGACTCTATTTGGGGCCCATTTTCTCGAACAAGCTCGCGCAAATTAATACCGGGTAGATACTCCATTGCATAGTAGAAAACACCTTCGGGAGTATTTCCATAGTCATAAATAATGACTGTGTTCGGATGCGTTAAAACACTAATGGCTTGGACTTCGCGAGCAAAACGGGTTGTGTTTTCCTCATTGGCTTTTTCAGAATGCAAGAACTTAATAGCACAGGGGCGAGGTAGCATAGAATGGTTTGCTTTGTAAACTTCCCCCATTCCTCCTTCTCCCAGTTTTTCCGTTAGGGTATACTGCCCTAGTTGTTGATAATAGTCTTGTTTATAGAGATGCTTTAGTGAAATTTCGGGAGACTCAGATGAATCTGTAAGTCTGGTAGCTTTTGCAACTTCGGTATTCTCTTCTTTTTTTGATCTTTGCAAGTAATTTTTTCGGAAGAGATTTTTCTTTAAAAAATAACGAATGATAAAAAAGAAGATTGTTGTTATAGATATGAGAAGAGCTAGACAGTAAATTAAAGTTAGTCCTAATTTATCTAGGACTTGGTAGCTTTTATTTTTGTCTACTTCAACAGTAATTCCTAAATTATATTGCTCTAACCAAGTCCATGCCCCGACAACAGAGTTACCAGAGTAACCAGAGTAGCTTTCTGTGTGAATACTTGTTTGGGTGTTTTTTGCATTCTGATGAAAGGCGACTAAATTAGCTGTTACAGAATCTTGGGGCAAGACAACTCTTTCTTGGTCAAAAATATAAATTTTTCTTTCATCCTGAGCAGTTACAAAAGGAAATACTTTACGAAAGTCTGGCTGAAATGTGAAACTTAAGGTAGCTAGGAGATCCCCAGAGTTACTATAGATAGGGGTAGTGATCCACATTGTAAAATGAGTATTTTCTTTTTCTTTAACGAATTTGTGGCTGAGAATGGTTTGCCCTAACATAGCTTTTTGAATAGGATATGAAGCTGTTTTTCCGACTTGGCCATCATGAAGAGTGGCAATCTTAATCCCTTTTTCATTAGCGATGACAAAATCTTGATAGTGGCATATGCGACAAACTGGTCTTAAGTAGTTCCGTAGTTTTTCTAACTCTGGTGAATCAAGTATGGCTTGCTTAGAAGAGCTGTTTTCTTTCTGTGTAGCGAGTGTTTCGACCCAAGTGCGGATTTGGGGATTTAATGCCCAACTCACGGCTACAGCTTTTTGTCCTTCACTCCACAGGTCAAGGTTGGCGATACTGGATTGCAAGGCATGAGGCAAACTCTGTTCGAGATGGGCTTTGACCGCATTTTCTGTTGACTTATATATCACTGCTGTCACAAGGAGGTAGACCAATATAAAAAGAATTGTGCATGATTGTACTACTTTTCTCATTCTGGTCTCCCATTAATTTGACAACAAGCTATTATTCGTCTCAAAGGGTCTCTACATTTTCTGAATTTTTTCACGAGCACGCTCAATAAACGGAGGAGAGGTTAAGGGGGCTAGTTTTTCTAAATAAATCAATGCTTGAGAAGTAGACATTTTTTGTTCTTGGACGGAATGTTCTATGAATTGAGCAGAGTTTAAGTATGAGAGTTTATCTTTTTCAAGCTCGGCCAGAAACTCTTTATCATCACTTATAATAGTAGCGTTTTTATTTTCCCGCCCTAATTTCCAAAGAGAAAGCTCGCCTCTTCCTAAATCATAGGACGGGAGAGCAACATAGGGAGAAGTTTTGCGTATAATAATCCTTTGTTCTAGAAAAGCTTTTTCTATTTTCTGAGAAGAACGAGGATCTATTTTTTTGCCTTGGCGAACAACTTCCTCTTTCACTTCTTTTGTGGTGAAGAGTGAAAAACTATTAGATAAACAAAATAGAGCATTTATCTGAGTGTACTTAATTAAAATATCTGAGTCTAAAATAAAGTCCATAATTACTATGGTGTGTCCTCATTCAGCTTTTTTTGTTTTAAAGTTTTACCTGTAAGGGCCTGTTTTTATTCAGTATTGTAGCATAGTTTAACAGATTACAAAGTTTTTTATTTTCAGGGTGTCCTCCCCCGCTTGCAAGGTGATATTGGGCTATTTGGTTTACCTGAATAAAGCAGGTGATGTAATGTAGGGACAACTACGAAGGCCGTCCGCAAGAACCCTCGTGGTTGTCCGTTACGCTTGGTAAAACCTAATTTTCAAGAAAACTTCTACTTAGACAATTATCTTATCTCTGTTCTCGCAATAACGACAAGGTAAACCTTCTTGGCCCCGGTTTTTTTTAATATGCGAGCGCATTCATGGGCAGTACTTCCCGTGGTAATAACGTCGTCAACTAAAAGCAAAACCTTGCCTTTTATCTCCTTTTTTTTACAAGAAACTAAATGAAAAACTCCTTGGACATTTTCTCTCCTTTTTTGTCCACTTAAAGTACTCTGGGCCACCGTGTCACATTTTTTTTCTAAGACGCTAGAAAGGTAAGGAATTTGTAGTTTTTGACTTAGGGATAGGGCTAAGTAAGTAGCTTGGTTATATCCTCTTTCCCGTTCTCTTTTGGGAGCTAAGGGAACGGCGACAATTCCTTCTATTTTGTCAGGAAAAGGATGGCGCTTTATTTTTTGGGCTAAAATGGCAGCTAAAAGATAGTGTAGGGCAAATTTTTTCTCAAACTTGTAGCAGATGAGTAATCGTCGGAGAAGACCTTTGTACGGCCCCACGAGACGAACTTCCTTAAAGGCAAAGGGACGATTCAAACACTCTAGGCACCACAAAGAATCTAGGCAATGAGGTCCATGAGTGTAGCCGCACTTTAAGCATATAGGTTTTCGCCTTAAAGGTAACTGTTGCCAGCAAAAGAAACAAAGAAAACGATTAGAGCTCTGCGCTAGAGAGTGTTGACACCCCCAACACTCCCTAGGATAGACAAGGTCAAGAAAATGAGAAATTTTAATTTTAGTTTTTATCACGAGACATCCTCTTTCTATTGTCGGAGGGGACTAGATATAGAATGCTAAGAAAAATCTAATTTTGATGTGGTTATGATAGCAGAGCTTTCGACAAAATAGAGAACCTCTCATTTGGTTAAATGAAAAAAATATGTCATAATTATTTAAGATTTGACTCTATTCACGTTTTCGTTACAATAGCCAAACTAATTAGCAATAGCCTGCAAGCCTGTTCTGGGATTTTATGACAGGCTCTTATAAGTCGGGGAAGCATATGAAATTTTCATTCGTTTTTATCCACCTTTTTTTCTCTTTTTTCATCTTGTCTCTTTCTTCTTGTGCTTTATTGGATAGTGCTTTAGATGAAGATTTAGTGGCCAAGAGAGAAGATCGTTTTAAAGCATCCACTGGTCATGAACTCTTCAAAATTTATAGCAAAGACGATCGCTTGGGTTACATTTATGAAAATGGATCTTTTGTCAAAAAAGTATGGGGAGGGAAAAAAATCGTTTCTCCTTCAGGACAAACGATCAAACTCCTCTATACCCGCGAGAGCTTTGATAAGTTAAAGCTTTTCTTGGGCGATGACCTAAGTGTGGGACCTGGATTGGAAAACGTCCATCACTTTAAAGTCTATTTAGAGAGTGTTGAAAAACACGAATTGGTCGATTTTCAACCTTTGATAGAGTATATGGGAGAGAACAATATACCTACTTTAGAAAAGCCTTTTATTGTTTCTATGATTAAGGTGGCCAAGTTTAGTGTGGAGGCTTACCAAAAATTCAACGGCGACTTTGGAGTAGAGTATCGTCCTTATCCTTTAGTGAAAATTAAGGGGTCAACAGGATCTGGGACAAAAAAGAGCGAAGAGCAAACCGCCTATAATATTTTTGTTGGCTATAAAACCTTTGAAGGCCAGGAGTGGGTGAACGATTTTGAAGCCATGCCGAAAGTTCAGTTGAATATTGCTCAGCCAGAGAACGATGAAATAATTGATCGTGTTCGCGTCCGAGTCAGAGGGGCTATCGAGGACTACAGTCTCTTGAGCGATGTCCAAAAAAATCAGATGCAACTTTACATCATGACAAGAAACGAGTACGAGGACGATTGGCTTTTGCAGTCTAAAACGACAATTGATACCGAGGGATTTTTTGAAGGAATTGTCAAACTAGGAGATTTAGAAAAAGGCAATGGCCATAGGTATAGCATAGCAGTTTTTGTCACCTACTTTAAAATCAATCGTAAAGTGAACTCTGTTATCCCGATATTGCCTTTTAATAAAGGAAAAGATATTATTTATGTCAAGCGAGAAGATAACTTTTAATTCATTGAGAGCGCCCTATGAAGATTTTACTAAGTAACGATGACGGTATATACGCTCCTGGAATTCGTGTTTTATATGACTTGCTTTTAGAAATGGGCCATGAGGTTTGCCTTGTCGCCCCTCGTTATCCAAAAAGTGGCACAAGTCACTCTATTACACTGGAAACTCCTCTTACTTCTGAAAAAATCTATATAGAAGGAGAGTTTTATGGGTTTGCCGTGGATGGTTTTCCGGTTGACTGTGTTCGACTAGGTTTAATGCAGCTTTATCCAGATGTAGATTTGGTCGTGACAGGGATTAACCTAGGTTTGAATGCGGGACCTTGTGTTTACTATTCCGGAACAGTTGCCGCCGCCTGCGAAGGTTTTTTTAGCAGTAAACCAGCTATCGCCTTTTCTCTATACTCTTTTGAGGAGAAGGTGATGAAGCAGCTTTCTTACTCTTTTAAATTTTTTTTGCAAGATCTTCTAAATCATTGTACAGATCCTCTTCTTTATAATGTGAATATTCCTCCTGATCCCAAAATCAAAGGAATTAAACTAGCACGCCAATCCCATGCCTTCTTTAACGACCTTTATGAGAAAAGACAAAACCCTCGTGGTAAAGATTACTATTGGTTAAAAGGCTTAGGTTTTAATAAAGAGATAAAGCCTGTCACGAGTGATTTTCCCTCCGACCTAGATGTTTTAGAAGAGGGGTATATTTCTCTTACCCCCCTTCAACTCGACTTAACTCATTACCAAGAGCTTAATAAGTTAAGTGAAAAGATCGAAAGAACAAAGAAGGCTGTGAAAACGTGATATGAGCTTCGATTTTGACCGCAAACTATTTTCATCAGACTTTCAAGAACGTCTCACTCGACTCCGTCTCATTCTAAAGCATCGCCTACCAAGTTCCCGAGCAGGGAGTAACCTTGCGGGGAAAATGGGAAGTAGTATAGAGTTTCAGGAGTATATACCATATAGCCACGGAGAAGATGTTCGTTATTTGGATTGGAATTTGTATGCCCGAACAGAGGAGCTCTTCTTAAAGCGATTTCAAAAGGAAGAGAGCTTACATCTGAGAGTTTTTTTGGATGCTTCTGCTTCTATGAGGGAGGGAAACCCCCCTAAATTTTGCTTGGCTCAGCAACTAACGGCGAGCATTGCTTACTTAGGCTTACATTGTGGTCATGGGGTTCAAGTAGGAATCCTCCAAGAGAAGCAACTTCGCTTGAGTCCTTTTTACTACCATCCGGCTCAAATCCTTTCTGTTTTTCAATTCCTATCTTCTTCTCAGTCGATGGGGAAGTTAGAATGGAAAAAAGCCTTCACCTCTTTTTTTTCTCATAATCGTCCAGGATCGATTTGGATTTGTAGTGATTTTCTCCATGGCAAAGAAAGTATGGAGATACTTCAAAACTTGCGTAAAAAAGGATATGAAATTACTTTATTTCACCTTTTGAGCGAAGAAGATATTCGAGGGCTTAAAAAAGGGGACTTTATTCTCCGAGATACCGAAACGCAGTCTTGCCTTTCTCTCCAAATTACCGAAAAACTCTTGCACCAGTACCAAAAAGTAGTGGAAAAATTCAGAGAGAAATGGCGTTTATTTTCCGACCAACAACAAATAAATTATCATTTTACAAGCAATGCTGTTCAGCTCGAAAAAATTATCTTAGAAGGATTAAGTAAAGCTGGTTGGCTACGCTAGGGGATTTTTATGTCCAGTGTTATGTTATCAGGTAATTCTTTACAAGCAGAAGATCTCTACTTGCTAGAGCAACCTTTAGAAATGAATGTTTCTCGTGACGGACGTTTTGCTGTGGTGACTGTCGAAGCAACCGCTCGTAAAGAAAACAAAAAGTTTTCCAACCTCTGGTTGATATCCTTAGAAGATGGAACTAAGCGTCAATTGACCCGAGGCACCTTTATGGATCGCAACCCCTGCTTTTCTCCCAAAGGAGATAAAGTCGCTTTTCTTTCTAACCGAGAAGGAAGTACCCAAATTCACATGATTTGGCTCAACGGGGGAGAAAGTTGGGCTTTAACAGATTTTCATGGAGAAGTCCAAAGCCTTTCCTGGTCAAAAAAAGGGGATGAACTCTTAATTAGTCTCCAAGAAGAAGACGCTAACCAAAAGTTAATAAGAGAAGCAAAAGAGAACAATCAACCTGAAAAAGCGGCTCCTACCCACTACTTGATTGACCGAATGTTTTACAAAGGAGAGCGGGGAGAAATTCTTTCTCTGAACCACTTCCAAGTATGGCGAATAGATGCCCAAAGTGGCGAAGGCCAAGCTTTGACCAACGAAAACTTCAGTTGTATTAACCCCTCTTATAGTGCTGATGGCCAAACGATTTTCTTTTGCGGAAATGGCACTCCACGCGATCATAACTGGGATTTCGGGCGCAATGACATTTGGAAAGTATCTGCTACCGGCGGAAAAAGTGAAAAACTCTTTGACTGGGAAGGGGAAGCCAATTTGGCCAGACCTTCCTCAGATGGGAAATATGTCGCTTTTGTGGGAAATAAAAGTGTTCTCTATGGGCTTACGGAAAATAGCGATGTCTTTTTATTTTCGCTAGAAGACTCTGATGCTAAACCTGTCAATATAACCGAGTCCATAGATCGTACCTTTTTTAACTTTAGCATTAATGATACCTGGGGGTTGCCCAAAAATGGCTTAAATCTACAGTGGGGGCCAGATAACAAGAGCTTGTACTCTGTTTGTGTAGATATGGGCAACAGTCGCTTGGTCGAGATAGATATTCAGACTCAGAAGATAATCAAACTGGATTCTCCTAATGGTGTCGTTCTCGACTTTGGTTTTTCTGATGATTTTGAAAAAGGAGCGGTTCTTTTCAGTGATTTTGCATCTCCAGGAAAAGTACTTCCTCTTAACCTGAAAAACAATCTGAAAAACGATCTGAAAAACGGCGCAAAAGAAAACTTCCCAGGTCGATATAACGTCTCTGCTAAAGCTAAGACTCATTTTAATTCTTGGCTCGACAAGCGACAAATGTTTCCTACTGCTACTTTATTTTCGACCGTAGGGGAGAGTAAACAAAAAATTCACGGTTGGGTTCTGAAACCCTACCAATATCAGCCCGAAAAAAAATATCCAGGTGTCCTTTATATTCATGGAGGTCCTATTGCCCAGTATAGCAACAGCATCTTTCATGAGTTCCAATTCTTAGCTTCTCAAGGGTACTTTGTCTTATACTGTAACCCTCATGGAAGCCATGGGTATGGACGTGACTTTTGCGTTAAATTAAACCGCAACTGGGGAATCCCTGATTTTGACGACCAAATGTCCTTTGTCGATGAGGCTCTCGCTCGCTACCCTAGTTTAGATTCTGAGCGCTTAGGGGTGGCAGGAGGAAGCTATGGTGGTTTTATGGCCGCTCGTATGACTTCGAAAACAAATCGCTTTAAGGCCGCCATTGCGGAAAGAGGAGTCTATAACTTATTGAGCTTAGTGGGAACCTCTGACTTTAATATCATGTTTCGGATCTATTTTCAAAAAAAATTCCCTCTCATAGAAGAGCCTGATCTTCTTTGGGACCTCTCTCCTCTAAAGTACGCTGCCCAAGTGAAAACTCCCACTTTGATTATTCATAGCGAAAGCGATCACCGAACTCCGCTGGAGCAAGCCGAACAGTACTACATGGCACTGAAGTCAACAAATGTAGAAACCATCTTTGCCCGCTTTCCCCATTCGGATCATAATTTAAGTCGAAATGGAAGAACCGACCGCCGCATTGCAAGGTTACATCTGATTCAGGAGTGGTTAGATAAATGGTTAGCTTAGAAAAGGTTCATGGTATGAAAAAATGGAGTGATGGAATCTACCTCTTAGGACAGTTTAATAAACTAAAGACCGGCTCTTGGCTTTTGGTCCATAACCAAGAAGGAGCTATTTTAGAGCTGCCCCCTTACCTAAAAGGGGAAGAGTCTCCCGCTAAATTAGCCTTAGAAGAAAGTAAAAAGTGGGGCATTAAAATTAAATATCTTTTCTGTACCCACGCTCATAACGATCACATTACAAGCAAAACAGTAAGAGAGTTCTTAGAATATTTTCCCCAAGCACTCCTCTATTTGCAAAAAGGCTTTCGAACCAACCGCAATTGCAACACCGAGCTGCGAGATTACCTAAAAGAAGCCTTTAAAAAGAAAAAAACAAAATCCCAATCTCTTCTTCAGTGCCAAAAACAAGTCCGCTACTTTGACGAAAGCAAGTCACTCAATCTAGGAGGAGAAACCCTCCACCTCGTCCACGCCCCCAAACATAGCTGGACCGATACTTTTGTGATATTTCGCGGAGCTGTTTTCTCAGGAGATTGGGAGCTCAACACCATTCGCTCTGTTCACGACGGCAAAAGAACTGCTGTTAGCAAACAAGCCCGACTAAGAGCCATTGATAAAATGCTCGATTTTGAAAACGATTATAACTACAAAATTCACAAGGTCTTCTCTGTCCATGCCAATGACCGCAGAGATAATGTCTTTTTCCCGAGCTTGATGGAAGACACCAAGGTGAATCGAAAACTTTGGTAGGATAGTTTAAGCTATTATTTTATTGACTTAGTTGATCATCTTTTATGTTTTTTTTGAAGTATAATATTTATATAAAACATTATACTTTTCTACAAATATACTGTATACTAAACTAATCTTTACCTCTCAGAAATTATACAGTTGCGACAAATGGGATAGGGCTAAATATTTTCTGTTTATAATCTTTCTACTAAAGGAAAACACCATGAGAATTCTCATTTGTTTAATGATATTTGCTATGCTATTGCCATCTGTAAGTGCTATAGTTTTAGATTTTGAAGAAATTCCCACAGGGAATTGTAATGGGCTAAGTACGAGCATTACATCGCAAGGGTTTCAATTTACTCAAGGAAATTCTACCTCCATTTTCTTTTCCTGTAACCCAGGTATTATAGCAAGTAACACTACCCCAGCGATTATCGAAAATAGCTCCATTTCTAATCCTATAATGGCTCTAATAAGCGGAGGGGCTTTCTCTGTCCAATCTTTTGACGCTGGAGCTAGAAATAACAGCAATGGTGCTACTTCTCTTTTAGTTACAGGACAAAAACTGGGAGGAGGCACTGTTAGCACCACTGTAAACTTTAATGGACAGGCCTTCGACACATTTAACCTTTCGTCTTTCACTAACTTGACTTCTTTCTCTATGTTAGCTCAAAGAGGGGGGAACCCTGCCCAATTTATATTTGATAATATAGTTGTTAATGAAGCTGCTGCTGTACCTGAGCCAGCTTCCATCGTTTTCTTGGGCATAGCATTAATGGCTTTTGTTGTTCGACAAAAATCTTAATTTTTATCTGGCAACTTTTGTTAGCAAGACAAATGTTCCAGTCAAAAAGGCGATAACATTTTCTGATAAATGTTATCGCTTTTTTCGTTTAATCACAGGGAAGATCCATTTTAAAAATAAGGAAAACAATTGTGGCTGATAAAGACCAATCTACTTCACACCAAGATACTGCTACTCTTAAGACCTTTGCTCATTTTAAAATATTAGCAGAACTGGGACGCGGTGGTATGGGCTGCGTCTATAAAGCATTTGATACCAAATTAGAGAGAGTAGTCGCTCTTAAGGTCCTTATTTCTCAAAACCAAGCAAATGAAAAACAGATGCAAAGGTTTTTGATAGAAGCTCGTGCTACAGCTAAATTAATCCACCCCAATATTGTACGTGTTTATGAAATTGGATGTGAAAATGGAATAGCTTTTTTTACTATGGATTGTATTGATGGCCTTTCCTTTAAAGAAATGATTACTTCAAAGAAACTTAATCAGAGCAAAAGCTTAACTATAATGAAAAAAGTTTGTGAGGCGATGTATTATGCGCACCAAAATGGAATCGTCCATCGTGATCTTAAGCCTGCCAATATTATGATCGATAAAAAAGGGGAACCTTATGTTATGGATTTTGGACTGGCAAAAACGCTAAATAGCGATAAAAAGCTTTCCAAGACAGGAATGATAATGGGTACACTTTTATATATGCCACCAGAACAAGCAGAAGGAAGGCATCGCGAAATAGATCAGCGCAGTGATATTTATTCTCTAGGTGCTATAGTTTATCAAATTGTCACAGGAAGAGTTCCTCATTATGACAATGCAACTTTTACATTATTAAAAAAAATTACTCAAGATCCGATTCAACCACCTAGCACTTTAGTAAAAAGTCGCCAAGCTAAAGATTTGGATTATATATGTTTTAAGGCTCTTGCTAAAAAGAAAGTAAATCGCTACGAAAATGCAAAAAAATTAGCCCAAGATTTAGATAGTTTGATTATCGGAAAATCTATAACTGGGAAAACAAGGCGATGGACAAAACATTATACAATTGCCATTGTTAGCATAATTTTATTAATTGGAGTGACGTATTTAATACTTAACCCAAAAAAATCTATTGATAAGAAGATTATAGAAAAATCTGTTGTTCATAAGATTGCGGAAAAAAGTAAAATTACTATGCCAACAGGTTGGAAACAAAGTAGTTGGAAAGCTTGTTGGGATCAGAAGAAAGGTGTTATTGATTTTACTTGTCAAACTTGGCAAAGATTTTCTCATGATGAGCAGGTGAAACATGCTAAGAGTTATCAACTTTGGTATGCCCAGTACAAAGAACTTGATTTGGTTAAGAAATTTAGTGTAAACGGTAGTGAATTTGAAATGATCTTAATTCCTCCGGGAAAATTTCTAATGGGATCTCCTAAATCTGATAAAAATTATGAAGAAGAAAAGCAACATGATGTATTGCTAAGTGAAGCATTTTACTTAAGCATAACAGAAATAACAGAGCAACAGTGGTATAAAGTAACAGCAGAAAGGCCCTGGGATGGGGAGTATGGATCAAAAGATAATTCTCGCCATGCAGCAAGTTATGTAAGCTGGGATGCCGTAAAGAGACAATTTTTACCTGAACTACCAGGAAAATTTGCTTTGCCAACAGAAGCACAGTGGGAATATGCATGCAGAGCAGGAACTTTAGCCCAGTTTTATTGGGGAGACGATGATCGTAGTCGTAAAAAAATAGACGATTACGCTTGGTATAAAACAAGAACTTATAACGATATCACAATATATGTTCATGAAGTAAAACGGAAATTACCCAATAGTTGGGGCTTATACGATATGAGTGGCAATCTCTATGAATGGTGCGAGGATTATTGTGAAAAGAAAAATGACAAGGTAGTGACAGATACATATGTTAACGGCAGCGTTAATCCCATATGTAAAAAAGGATCAAGGCGAATAATTCGCGGAGGTTACTGGCATGATTACCTTAAGAGCTGCCAAAGTGCTTTTCGCTATAGCGAAGGCAATGATTATGGACTTTCATACATTGGCTTTCGTTTTTCCTGCAATGCATCCGAACCTTGAATTCCAACTCTTCAATTACCTGGAGAAACGAGGCCGAATGCCAATTCGGCTGACAAAAAAAGCAGCCTTGCTAAAAGTAGCAAGACTGCTTTTTTTGTTCGCTCAAACGGAAAGGAATGAGAGTGTTTGCCCAGGCTCATCGTATTTTCTGATGTTAAAATATCAACTTTATGTATTTAGAAGCGTTTACGAAGGCCAAAAGCAAGGGCAGCGAAGCCAAAAAGAATAAAAGAAGAAGGCTCAGGAACAACTGGTGTGTCATTAAGAGTTAGGTCATCTAGTTCGATTACACTGGCACCATTTGCCTGGAATACCAACTCATCAATTCCAGAAAAATTACCAATTATTTGAGTAAATGAGCTACCTGAAGTCGTAAAGTTGGCAGTGTTAATAGTGCCCCCATTCAATTTTCCAATAACTTGTCCGCTGATGCCGGAGCTATCGTGATCTTTGATAAAAGTATCGATAAAGTTAAAGGTTCCCCCGCCCGTTTTTCTAATGATGATAGGGTTGCTGGTGCGGTTATTCCGGAGAAGTACGCTGTCGCCACTGTGTGCAGCCGCGTTTATTTTAAAAAATTGAACAGATGCAGAATTGGAAAAATCAAATCCATTGTAATCACTACCAAGAGGTGTTCCTGATGATCCGTCATCAAAGTCTAAGGTGATTGCCATGGCGGCTTGAGACAAGCCTATTAATATAAAAAAAATGGCAGATAAACGAATTATAAACTTCATTGTTCCATAACTCCTACTTATAAAATTAAGGTTATCCTAATGGCAAGAAATGTTCGTCATTACTAATATAAATGTATAGAGTGATTGTACTTTATTTATAGAGGTAATACCAATATTATTAATTTAAATAAGTCAAATATTTTTACTATACAGGAGATGGGCAAATCCTGGGGAACGTAGCTAGGGGGTTTAACCCTTACTTTTATACACATAATTTGCAATCCAGACAGCCCTTTTCTCAGAAAGACCAGCTTTCCTGCTCTTCGGAAGAAATTAGCTGACAAACGCGGGCGAGCATAGCTTGGTCACTTAGGTCTTCGGGATTTTTTACGATATTGTAGATTTCTTCGCTCAGGAGAGCGGCTTCGGGAGGGGTGGTTAGGACAATTTTTTTAATGACATCAGCAATGTCGAGAAGCGCTTGCATTTCTTTTTGTATTTCTGGAGTGTAGGTGATACCTGCTATCTCGCAGTATAGTTTAGGGAGCTTAGCAAAGGGGATAAAACGCACTTCCATGTCGGAGGGAAGTTTTTTGCGTCCGTTTTTCTTGCTTCCTTCGGGGTTTTGTAGAGACAAAACTTCTGCTCCTGGCATTAGATTTTTCGTTTGCCAACCAATTAAATAGCAGATATAGAGTATGTTGTTCTCAAAATAGAGACCTAGCTGTCCATCATCGTATACGTGCTGAACAAGCTCTACGTTAACCGCATTTTTGGGTAACCACTCAGGAAAAAAAGTCTGTTGATGAGTTAGAGCGGTTTGCTCGCGGAGACCTTGCTCAAAAATGGGCAGATACTTATAGATAGTGATCGGAGCGCTAGTCAAAGAGAGCTTTACATCTAGGGCTAATATTCTTTGGTTGTGAAGATATATTTCTTCCATACAAAGAGAATCGGGTCGCATTTTTTTGGAAGACTTGGAGACCAAAACACTCTTTTCGTCCCAACCTAATCTAAGTTTTCTTAAGATTCTTTTTTCGAGCAGTTGAAGAGTGTTGCTTAGCCTTGCTAAAGTATTTTTGGCTAAGGCAGGAGAAAGACTGAGCAAGCTAAGAACTTGGTTCCAAGAAAGCCCTGATTTTTTCACAATCATCTCGGCAGAGGGCATCTCACCATCGCGATGATGATTGTAAAGAGCGGGGGTAAGAGTAGTGATTTTTTGCTGCAATCTTTGACGAACTCTGAGAAAAATTTTTTCCACTAATCCCAGCCAAGTTGCTAAATCTATCTCGTTGTCATTCTCTTCGAGGGAACTTTCCCGTGGTGAGGTATTATCCATAATGGCAATCTGTCTTTTCCATCCTCAAAATTTTTTGGCAGAATTCATTTCTGGTTGTTTTAGAGAAAGATAGTATAAAACATTGACCTACTGGATAGCAAAGTTTTCTCGATTTTTTTATCGAGAAAACTTTGAAAAAATTTGATTTAAAAAAAGCAAATACTAAAATAGTTTATCTAAAGTAATGGTGAAATAGCGACAGAACTTCGGTTGACTTTGAAAAGGATGCATATGAATCGAATTTTATTTTGGATGGTAATTTCTGCTTTGTTAACCGGTTGTAGTTCGGTTTCTCGAGACTTGATCCAGGCAGCTCATGAAGGAAATTTGGAATCCTTGGAACAACTTTTAGGCGAAGGGGGGGGAGATGTTAACACTACTGATGGAGAGGGAAGGAATCTATTACATATTGCTTCCGTCTCCAGTGAGTTTCGTGGTGTTGCCCCCATTAATATTCTAATTGACAAAGGAGCTAATCTGGATAGTGAAGACTATAGCAAAAAAACTCCTCTTATTGCAGCCACGGAGAAAGGGAAACAAGAAGTGGTAAAAACTCTTGTTAATGCAAGAGCTTCTTTAAATAAAACAGATTTAGAGGGAAGGTCTGCTCTCCATACAGCTCTTCAAACAAGACAGAAAAATATCGCCCATATTTTGATTAAAGCAGGAAGCAATTTGAACCTTAAAGATAAAGATGGAGAAACCGCTTTGACCTTAGCTGTTCAAGGAGGAGATCTTGAAATGGTCAAAAAAATAGTAGAGGCAAGGGCAAATATTAACTTGGCTCGAAAAGATGGACGGACTCCTCTAATGTTTGCTGCTGCTGGTGGGAACTTAGAAATAACAAAGTTCTTAATTGGCAAAGGAGTCAATTTAAATGTGAAAGCCAAATCAGGAATTAATGCTCTTATTCTTGCAGCAGAAAATGGACAGGTAAATGTAGCTAAAGTTCTTCTACAGGCAGGAGTGAGCAAAACGGGATTTATTCAAGCTATACGAGTCGCTCAAACTCATGGACATGAAGATGTTGCTAACTTGATTAAAGCTTCTTCTACTAGAGAGTATGGAAAGTTTGATTAGGACTAAATAGAAGAAACTCTTTTCCTGTAAAAAGATTGTCATCAAAAACACAGCCTAAACCATTTTAATTTCCTTTACTGAAGGATTATGCCATGAAGTTTTTTCAAAAATTGATCCAACGCGCGACCTTAAACACCTTAGACGAAATGGCTAACGATGAAAAACATCGTTTTATGCGCGACAATCCATTGCTTAAGGATTTAGGAGAAGAAGCCTACCTTTTTCTTTTAAAACGTGTTGCCAAGCGTAGCTATGTTCGAGATGAACTTGTTTTTAAACAAGACAATTTAGGCGTTTGTTGCTTCTTTGTTCGGCAAGGTTCTGTTGAAATTTACTTCGAGTCAGAGGAAAAAAATAAAACCGTTTATACCATTAAAAAAGCAGGCGCTTTGTTTGGAGAAATCAGTGCTATTCACAAAACTTACCGTGCTGCTAGTGCAAAAGCTTTAGAGAATGACACCGAACTTTTTGTTCTTTCGAGTTTTGATTTAGAGGATTTGCAAAAGCAATATCCTTCCGATTACTTAAAGATTCTTCAAGGAATTACTCACACCATTTTAGATGTTTTAGATGAAACAAGTCGCAAGCTACGTCTGGCAGAAAAAGCAAACGAAGATTTAACAAAAAGGTTGGGGTGAAAATGAAAAGTGATAAATTTTTTCGCAACTTAATCATTGTTCTTACCCTAGCTTTACTAACTTTGATTTTTTATCAGGCTAGCTCTTTACTAACTCCGCTCTTAAGCGCGATGGTTGTAGCTTATATTTTGTATCCTTTGATCAACTTCTCTAATCGAGTGGGCATTCCGAAAGGAGTGACCATCTTTGCCATTTTGGTCTTCATATTTTTGACTAGTGTGGGGATCATTTTTTCCGTCATTCCCTCTATTCACGACGAGATGGTCGCCTTGACTTCTCAGTCCACCATTAAACCTGAGTCCCACTTAATTAAAGTCTATAACTCTCTTTCTGACCAACTTGCCGGTTTTGGAATTCTCAATGATCCGACAAGCCCTGAAGAGGTTATCGAAAAGTTACAAGAATGGCAAGAAGAGAACAAAAATATATTTCTGAATCTTTTAGGAGCCGTAAGGCAAACAGGAGAATTTTTCATGGTTTTTATGTTCATCCTAGTCTTTTTACTATTGGATGGAAATAAACTTTACATGTCCCTGGTCAATCTACTCCCCAACTCTTTCTTTGAGCCAGGTTTGTTAATTTTAAGAAAAACAAGCGACGTATTAGGCTACTACCTCCGAGGTCTCGTTATTGAAAACTTGATTCTGGGACTCATCTCTTTTCTGCTTCTTTTGATTGCAATGAGCTTCACTCCTCTCACGGTAACACTATGCTTTTTGATTTCTTTAGCGATTGCTTTAACCAACGTTATTCGTATTGTAGGTCCATTTATTGGAGGAGCTATTGGAGTCTTTATTGTTCTCATGACCAACCCCGACCTTCTTGCGATGGGTAGTGTGTTTTTTGTCGTTTTGATCGTACAGTTTTTAGATAACGTTTTAGTTTTGCCCTTGGTTATGAAGGATCAAGTGAACGTTCACCCCGTTTTCTGCTTATTGAGTGTTTTAATGGGAGGAAAAATAGCTGGTATTCTAGGAATGATGCTAGCCATTCCTTTTATCGGGGCAATTAAAGTGGTCTATAGAATTCTGACTGTGGAGATGAAGAAGTTTAGAATAGATTAGGCCGTGTCCTCATTCAGCTTTTTTGCTCATTTTTGGATGACTAGAAATATAACTCTTTTCTCTAGTATTTCTTCTGTAACGTGGTGGGCTGAATGAGAACACGCCCTTATGGGCGTAAAATCCAAAACTGGAAAAATATAAAACAAAAAAAGATTTTTAACCATAGTAAAATAGTGTCTTCATTCAGCCCACCACGTTATAGAACAAAAATTAGAATCGAAAGTTATATTTCTAGTCATCCAAAAATAGGCAAAAAAGCTGAATGAAGACACTATTTTACCTAGTAGTCGTTTCGCAAACGATCCAAACTTCTTAGATCGATAATCTGGTGTTCGTAGGGGGGTAAAAACTGTATTTCTCCCACTTCTTCCTCCTCGATAATAACCTTATGCTTTTGCTCGTAATCGAGCATGTGCACTCCTTCTTCGAGAGTTTTGATTTTGAGGCGAAAGCGCAGAGGAACTTCATGCCAGAAGTGGGGCTCTCCAGAGGCAAAATAGCGAGTATAGTAGCGCTTGACTTCGATTTCTAAAAAGGGATCTTCTTTGAGTTTACTGAGAGAAAATGGTTCTTGGTTGATGATACGATAGTCCGCTGACATAATGATATCGTTAGTGGTTTTACGATGGACATGATATTGACCAAAGCCCTTTATGTAGAAGTGGTCATTGTTTTTCGGATCAAGAGACATATCAAAAATAAGGCTGCCTTCTACGACAATCATTCCATCTAGCATGTCTTGAACAACATCGCCAAAAACATAGTGTTCTTCGATTATCTTCCAGTTTTTTTCCCCTACGGTTTTCTGAAGAACGCTCTTGGCTTGTGCGGCATTATTAAATTTATATGTTTGGACATAGTTCTCAATTTGAGTGATCCGAGCCATCTGGATCGGTATTATTCGTAAGCAAGATATATTTAATATATTTAATAACAAAAATAAAAGTAGTGAAGCTCTCCCTAAAGAAAAGAGCCTTTTATATTTTTTTAGCAGCATTTCAATTTCCCAGTTCAATTTTAATTTCTTGTTCGTTGTTGGATTCAATGCGACGAGTTTGTATTTCACCAATATGGGGAGAAAGAACATCTATTAGGTAATCTACCTTTTTTTGTAAGGTGGTAGGAATGGGGTTTTTCCGAGTAAAAAAATAACAGATATTTTTTTCTTTTTTAATAGGAACAGAGCGACGCATATAGAATCCTTTGTTCTTTAAAAGATCCTCAATTTTTGAAATACTCTCCTGGCTTCCGACCAAAGTAATCTTATAGAAACTATTTTCAAAGGGCAAAAGACGCTCTGTTTCTTGAGATAATGCTTCTTTTTTTCTTTCTTTGCTTTGAAGAGATTGCTTGTAAAAGAGCTTTTCTTTTTCCCAATTCTTCCCCTGTATTTGATAATCTTCTAGCTTTTGTTCCCAATCAGAAAGAACTTTACTTTGCTCTTGGAGCTGAATTTGGTACTTATTGATTCTTTCTCGATAAATTTTTGTTTTGTCTACTATTACCTCTTCAGAACTGTGTTGTTCTCTGAGTTTTTTCTCTAAATTTGTTATTTTTTTTGCCAGCAACCCCTTCTCTTTTTCTATTTTTTCTGTTTTCTGAAGAAGGAGTTTTTGCTCTTTTTTTAGTTGTTTGAGCTGGCTTTTTTGTTGTTCAATTTGCTTTTGAAATTGCTCTATTTGCTTTTGAAGTGTTTGTTTTTCCTGCTTAAAAGTTTTTTCTTCTTTCTCTCTTCCTACCATGTAGCCAGCTTTGTGGGCTTTTTCGTATATGAAGAATGTTCCTCCAAAAAGAATGAGCAAAATTAAAGCCGTGGCTATTCCATATATTCGAGAGATTTTTGTTTTCTTAGGAGACATTTGAGGCCGCGTTGCCGTAACCGTAAAAGGATTAGGACTTCGATGTTCTTGTGTCTCGTCATCTATGGTTAAAGCTTTCTCTAAAGCCTTACCAAGCTCATAAGCACTTTGGTATCTTTTAGAAGGGTCGCGTTCTAGAGCTTTCATACAAATAGGTTCGATTAGCTGTTCCCATAAAGACAAGCTTGCTACCTTATGAGGGGAAGGAATGGCTGTATTCATAACGGCATTTGCTAATTGAATGCCTGAGAGATGATTAAAAGGGGCTTGCCTAGTTAATATTTCGTAAGTCATTACTCCAATAGCCCATATATCACAACGGTGATCAATGCGAGGGCCCTCCCATTGTTCAGGAGCCATATAACGGGGAGTACCAACAGGTAATCCTCCTGTTATTTGCTGTTTATCAGGATCGGTGAAATCTATATTTTTCACTAATCCAAAATCGGCAATTTTGGGCACCATTTCAGGAGAAAAAAGTATATTGCCCGGTTTTAAGTCACGATGTACTAGGCCTTTATCATGAGCAAAATCTAAACCTTTAGCAACTTGCATAAGAAACTTAATTCCTTCCAAAGTAGAAAAGTTTTTCTTCTGCAAGAGAGTATGGAGGGAAACCTCTAGGTACTCCATAATAAAGTACATTTCATCGGGTTTAGCATAAAAAATGGTCACAATATTGGGATGGTTGAGAGTGGCAATTGTCTCGATTTCTTGGCAAAACCGTTGAAACTCTACCGAGCCAAATCGATGAAGAATTTTAATGGCTTCGTAGCGATTTACATTGGTATTACTGACAAGCCAAACCGTTCCGTAATTACCGGCAGAAATTTCTTTGACGTACTCATATCCGGGTGGCAAAACCGGTAAGTTGTAACCATAGGATTTAGCATCGTGAGATTTATTGTTCATGATAGCTTGCTTTCAACGGAAACAGAAAACTTTTGCTTCACTACTGCTTTACTACTGTTTTACTATTTGGAGGAGCTTGAAAAAGACATAATCATTATAACTGGGCAAAAAAGCTTTGCAAAGGGAAAACCGTTTTAGCAGATAAGCTTAGCCCTTCCTCACTTACTTTTAGGTTTTCTCTTTCCCTCTTGCTGGTAGTATGATTTATAACTATACCCGTAATAAGAGTAATAAGTTTGTTCGGCAATGTAGTCGCCTTGCTTATCATTGAGAATAAAACCGCGAATAGGTATTCGTAGGTTTCTCAGTCTTTGGAACATTTGCTGGAGCATTTTTTTGTTTGATTTTTGCATAGAAACAACAAAAATCATTCCATCAGATTCTCGCGCATAAAGGAGCGGGTCAGAGGTCATTCCCATAGGAGAAGAATCGATTAGGACATAATCGTACTCTTCTCGCATTTCTTTTAATATCTCATCAAAAGAACTATTGACAATGCAATCATAAGGATCATCGATTGGCTTACCTGCTGAGATAATGGAAAGTTTTTCACTAATGGGTTGGACAACTTCTGCCAAAGTGGCTTCTTTTTCCAGAAGCTCTCGTAGTCCTTTATCATTACTCACTTGTAATCTTTTGTGAACTTGAGGCTTGTAGAGGTCTCCGTCAACAAGAAGAACTCGGTAACCAGCTCGCGAGACAATAAGTGCTAAATTGCAAATAGTATTTGTCTTCCCTTCTCCTGCGATGGCACTACTAACAACAAATGTCGCCTTTTGAGGATGATCTTCCCCAAAAAAAAGTGAAGTTGCAATGCCCCGGAAAGCTTCTGCAATGTGAGATCGATCGTGTTCCACTACAGCCTTAGCCAGACTATCTCCAAAGACCTTCGGAGGGGCAAAGGGGATAAAACCCAGAGCATGAGACTGGACAATCCCCTGGATTTCCTCAATCGATTTAACTCGTTGGTCAAAGTGCTCAAAGAGAAAAGCTAAAGCAATTCCTAAAAGTAAGCCAAAGGCAATGCTGAATATACTATTTTGTAGTCTTTTAGGCCGAGAAGGAAATTTGGGAGATTTTGCTTCATCGATTAACTGGATGTTATGGTCGTCAAGCTTGATTGTGCTATTTAAAGTATCAAGTTCTTCCGCAAAACTCCAATATCGCCGTTCAAGAAGTTCACGTTGGCGAATGGATTCTTTGTATTTGAGATAATCTCCCTTTTGCTGAGCATAGATCTCTTCTTCTCCTTTCAGCATTTCTTGAACTAATTTACCTTTTTCTAAAAGATCGCGGTAGATCTGTTGCTGGCGCATCAAAAAAGCTTGGGCCTCTCTCTTTAATCGATCTTTGATGTCTGCTAAAGCTTGGCTTAAGCCAACTATTTTGGGATGTTTTGGTTTATATCTTAGACGGGCTTCGTTGAGTTGATTTTCTAAAATCAACTCCTGTTGTCGTAAGTACTCAAAAATGGTGCTTTCACGAAAAAAGTCTAAAGCCAAAATAGAATAATAAGATTTCCCTTTGACTTTCTGAATTTTTTGATAGCGAATTTTTGCGGTAAGGAGATGAATTTTGATTTCTTGGAGCTCTTGCTTAAGACGTTCAATATTCCCTGTGGGTAAAGTAGATTGTTCACTAGAGAGATAAATCAATTTGCTTCGGTCTTGCTGAAATTTGCGAATTTCTTCGTCATGTATTTTAAGCTCTTCTTTGAGTTGGGGAAGCTCTGTTTGTAACCAATTGCGTACCATAGTTTGGCTACTTTTGGATCTTTCTCTATCATTTTCCATGAAAACATTAACAAAGAGGTTTGTTATTACAGTGCAAGCGATGGGATCGCGTCCAAAACAAATGACTTCTAAAATATCGCTGTTGTTTCTTTGTTGCACAGTTATTGATTTGAGTAAGATTTTCCCTGCGGTATCGAGGTCAGGAGAATTTTTTTCTTTTCCCAGAAATGTGGGGAATACACTGTCTCCGCAAAACAAAGCTAGTTGCTCTCTCGTGAGAAGTTTCTGCTGGATTATGTAGCTAATAACCTTTTCTGCCACCGATAGACTTTTTAAAATAGTGATTTGAGTATTAATATAAGATTTTTGGATAATGTGATTGGCCTCTACTTTGATTTCGCCAATCAAACGACTCTGAGGAGGTGTAATCGAAATTAAGCTTGTAGCTTCGTAAATATCAGGACTACTAATGGTGTAGAATACTCCCGCAGCTGCAACAAAAAGAGTAATGAAAAGGATAAATAGCCATCTTTTTCGAATAACATACCAATACTCCTGTAGATTATCATCTTTACTCTCTACCCAGTTCTCAAGGGTAGATGAGGAGAATGGATTAGGATGTGAACCTGAAGTTGTTTGTTGAGGACCAGAGCCTGCTTGCTCAATCATGAATTTGTCCTTTTCCTTTCAATGTCCTTGATGTAGCGAATACGTTCTTGGGCTCGTCGGTTATAGGGGTCTAGATTTAAAGCTTTTTGGGCCCAATGTAGAGCCTTTGATCTTTTTTTGCAAGAAAGAAACCGAGAAGACAACCACACATAAAAATTTGGCGTATGAGGAATAACATGAGCGTTTTTTTGTAAATGAAAGCTCACCTTTGCTTCTAATCCTCTCGAAAACCACAAAGAGTATAGATTGTAAATATACCTAGGATTTCGATTATCTCCGAGAAAAGCTTTTTGGGCATACTCAATGGCAGAGTAGACATCATGATTTTCAAGATGGCACTGAGAAAAGATGAAATCTAAATAAGGAGAAAGGTCTCCATATTCTCTTTGAGTGTCTTCTAGCCAAAGAAGAAGAGAAGGAAGGGATACCTTCTTTAGAAAAGCTTGTTCCAAGACAGTTTGCCGAGTAGCTAAGTCATCGCAGTCTGTTTCTGCTAAAAATAGCATCGCTAAATTGAGATGGTCTAAGGAAACCAAAGTTTTGACAGCTTTATTGATAGTTTCTTTACGAAAAGAAGGAGACTGGGCTTGGACTGATTTCTCAAAAAGATGCATAGCTTGATGAGTGTCTCCTCGGGAAAGTTTTAAGTAGGCTTTAAAAAAAAGCTTCTGCTGTTTTTTTTCTTCCGATGAAACATAGTTGAGCAACTCTTCTGCTAGATCTAGTTCATTTTTCTCTAGCATCCAGTGAGCTGCTTTTAAAGCCAAATTTTCTTTTTGAGATATAAGATAAGTCCAGTCGGATTTTTTGGCTGCAATAGCTTTCCAAACAGGTAAAGTACTTTTGGCATAGCGATCAAAATTAACTGTATTTAAGTAACGAAAACGATTTCCTAATAAAGTTCGGCAGTGCTCTTTTTGGGTATCTTTCCAGCGGGCATACCAAAACTCTGCTATTTGAGTAGAAAAATCTTCTCTACATGGGGATAAAATTTGCGACTGAAAAAAGCATTTCTCCGCTTCTTCATATTCTTTTTTTTCCCAGTGAATAAATCCTTGGTAATAGTAAATTAACCCCCAAGAAGGAAAGGATTTTTTGGCCTTCTCTAAAGCGAAGAAAGCTTTGTTGGCATAATCCCCTTCAAATTTTAAAAGATTGGCTAGATGGATATAAAGGCGAGCTATTTCTAAATGGTATTTGGGATTTTGAGGTTGCTGAGCAATGACCTTTTCATACTTAGAAATAGCCAAATTAAGGATCTTAATTTGGCTTGGCTCCTCGTAAAACTGTATGTGTTTTGCTAATTTCCAGTAAGATCGATACTTTGGACGAATTGCATCTCCTCGAATAACTCCCCAAATGTCGTAAGTAATGTAGCAACTGAGTAAAAGTAGAAGTGCAAATACAATGCAGTTAAAGGATAAAACACGAGGATTTTTCATGGGCTTTTTTAAAATATGCTAGAGTCAATGTAAATAACATCACCAGGCTGAATAACAATATCATTCTTTGCATCACCAGAGGTTATGGAAGAAAAATCAACAGAAAGTTTCTTTGTGCTACCATCTTTTAAATATCGAAAAACACGAATTGTGTAAGATGAAAATTCTGTTAGTCCACCAGCCCGAGCAATAACCGTTGATAATCGAGATGTTTTACCGCTATTTAATTTAAGAGTTCCAGGTCGATTGACTTCTCCGTATATGGTGACGAGGTTCTCTCTTTGAGAGGGAATGATAATGATATCATTCGCTTCCAAGTAGAAAGGTTTCGCGGCAGGTGTAGCAGAAGCCAAAAGAACTTTTCTTTGTCCTTCTCCCGCTTCTCGAATGATTTTAATTTGTGTCATATCCGCTTCTTCGCTGGGGCCTTTAGCCAAAGAGATTAGGGCCCAGAGACTCATTTTCTTATTTTGGTTAATAGAATAAGCTCCGGGTGCTTTGACACTTCCTTGGACATAAACCTTTGCACTTTTTTTCAGAGAAATAAAGTCGCCAGGTTGGAGGACAACGTCTTTGTCAGAATTGTAGTCTTCTAAAATATCTTGCAAAGGTATTTTTATTATGACCTTCTTTCCCTCGGGAGTTTTACGACTTAGATCCACTTCGCTTAGGTCTACATCCTCAGGAATTCCAATTGTGATAAGAAGGCGACTTGCTGTCATAATCTCATTAATAGGTAGAGATACAGTTTCTGAACCTTTTTGGCTCCCATAAACATAAACTTTGCGCTCTGCCCAGCGAATGGCAGAAACATTTACAATAGGATCAACTAAGTAAGAAGAAAGCTTTTCCGTAATTTCTTGGCTTAGCTCTTTTAGCGTCCGCTTTTGAACAGCGATTCTCTTGATAAGGGGAAAGTAAATTACCCCTTCATTGGGAATGGCAAACTCTCTGCTTAGGTCTGGCTCACCGGCAACATCTATACGAATAACATCTCCTCCCGTTAGCCTTGGTTCAGTAAAGCGAACAGGAGCAGAAATGGTTTGGGGAAGAAATTTTTTGAGATCAGTTGTGAATTTTTCTTCTTTTACTTCACTTACCTTTATTTCATTTAAGGATATGTTTTTTTCTTCGGTGATAGGAAAAGACTCTTTCTCCAAGATAGCTTCTTTTTCTAACTCATTTTGCTCAGAGCTAGTGCATCCAAAAAACGAAATTCCCAAAAGAACAAAAGGAATGAATAGATATTTTTTTGACATCATAAAACTGCTTAAAAGATAAGGTTAATGGAGGCACCTGCTCGGAAGACATTAAAGTCATTTCCTAAAACATTATTTTGCTGATCCGTTCTTAAAAAATCGGCCTCTCCAAATAGTTCAAAGTCAATCCCTTTGTAAAGACGGTAAGTAAAAATCATCTTATTTCGATAGCTGGTGCTATTTTCTCCATCTTCTGGATGACTGTAAGAAATAGAGCTTGTATAACTCACAGCTAAAAGAGGATTGATTAAGTAATCGATTTTAACAGAACCCGCAGTTAAAGTTTGGAAATCTCCAAAAAAAGTAGGAACATTTTGAATGGAGGCACCTAGCTCTACTTTCAAACGAGGATCAACAAGCCAATTAAGGGTAGTTCGGAAAAAAGGAAAAAGATCTCCCTCGCGTAAGTGGATACCAGCTCGAACAGAGCCTTTCAGATTATTGGCCAGGCGGAAACGTCCTCCCAGAGCAAAAGATTGTCCAAAAGAATCGTCTTGATCTCGATTTTCTTCGACAATAAAGGCCGCTTCTCGGTAATCAATATAATCCCAAGTGTAGTCAAAAGTAGCATAGATCCGCCGGTTCAAAGCATAGCCCAAAAGAAGAGTTTGTCCGTACGTTTCTACGTCTCCGTCAATATCTCGAAAATCGGTATAGTTATGAACAGAGGCTAGCTCAAATAAAACGCGTTTGTAGCCATAGCCAAAAACAGCTTGCGCATTGTTGGTTATAATAT
The DNA here is from genome assembly GCA_029260735.1 of Planctomycetota bacterium. Taxonomy (GTDB): domain Bacteria; phylum Planctomycetota; class Uabimicrobiia; order Uabimicrobiales; family Uabimicrobiaceae; genus JAJDCR01. Next base: position 73,519 of record JAJDCR010000087.1, on the reverse strand, counting down.
CTCGGCGCTCGTTTAAGTCAATAGCATTGACCACACTATTGCGTGAGATAGCCTCTTTTACAAGGATATACATACTATCGCTTTTATATTTGAGATCAAAAAGGACACGAGGAAGAATTTGATCTAAACTTTGGTCGCCAAAAAAATCCTCATATCGAAAACCACCCGAGAGGTTCAACTCCAGCTTTTTATGCTTGTATTTGAGTTGAGTTTCCCAATCAACAGCGTAGATAGTGTCTTCAATTCTTCTTTCATCCGTCAGGAAAACATTACTGTCGTAAGAAATTTCATTGCGAAGGATATTTCTTATGCTTAGAGTACTGCTGTCGGTCAATTTTATTTTGGGAAAGAGACGAAAACCTGGACTTTTGTAAAATTCATCGACCCGAGGTTCTTCTTCCTCTTGCTCTGAGTTTACTTGCTCTGAGTTTACTTGCTCTGAGCTTCCTTCTTCTGAGTTTTCTTGACCTAGATTTTTCTGCTCTTCACCATTACTCTCTTCTACAAATTCTTCGCTTACTGCCCTTTCTTCAGAAGGAATATCTAAAGGAGAATTTTCTTCTTGGGCGCAAAGAGGATTCCCTAAGGCCCCCCAAAAAAGAAACAGGGCAATAAAGAATTGGAACATACTCGCCTCCCCATAAATTTTCTAATACAAAAAGAGATTATGACTGGTTATTTAACCAGTCGATTGTAAGTCTTATGTTTTAATGAATCTAGTCAACGGACTAGTCGATTATAAATGTGGTGTTTTAAAAAAGATCAAAAGATCCAGTGGGACCATCTTGCCCTCCCCGAAAATCTTCTTCAGGTATTTCGGACTCTCCTTCTTCTCCTTCTTCATTGTTGTTATTATTGTTGTTATTATTATTGTCTTCTTGGAAAAGAGTATCGTTTCTAAAAGGGTCTCCGCCAGGAGGAGGTCCATCCTCAAACCCTTCAAAACCACCTTCTCCGTCGTTGTTTCCTTCGCCTTCGCGGTCACCTTCACCTTCGCGGTCGCCTTCACCTTCGCGGTCACCTTCACCTTCACCTTCACCTTCACCTTCGCCGTTGGGGTCAGGGTTTCCGTTGATATCTGTAGCTCCAAGATTTCTAAGTTCTAGACTAAAGTCGTCATCAGAGCCAATATTTAAATCCAGCCCATCAGAATTTGGATCAAAATTGAAATCTACTTGGTCGCCAGTGACACCATCTAAACCCAGAGGTCCTCCTTCACTTTGGATATCGATAGAGCCAATGTGGATTTTTAGCCTACTGTTTTTTCTTGCTCGAATATTTCCATAAGGAGTTTTAATGAGGATTTGATAACTCTGGGGCATATCTTTCCATGCCAAGTAAGTTAGCCTTTCTCCTTTTCGGAGAGTAAAAACCCACTTTTTTTCATTCTTGTTTTGTTCCAAATATTTTCCCACTACATTGATGGGTTGAACACCTGCTTTTCTTTTGAACAAGATTTTAACATAGTTTTTATGATGTCGCACAAGCACGCGAGATTTTTTTAAATTGACAACCGCTTGTTTTCCTCTTTCCAGTCGATTGGATTGGCTAAAACGACGGCCTTGAGCAATAACTAAAGCGCAAATTAGAGCCAAACAAAGGAAAATGATAATTTTTCTTTTCACAGCCAGCTCCTTTTTATTAAAGGACTAGGGGGGGTTCCCAACAAAAATAAGATTATTTACCAAAAAATATTGCCGGGAAAAGAGCCCCAAAAAAATACAGAATTTATGTTGTTTTATAGCTGATTATATGACAAAACAAAAAAAAATGCAAGAAGATATGACTAGGAGGAAATCGTAAAGAAACAAAAAAATCAACGGCTTTTGTCACTTCCCCTACTTAATTTTAGCTAAAGCCACTCCCATAAAAACCCCACAGAGTAAACGATGGCTAGGAATACTGAGGCTGAAATCGACAAGAGCATGAGAAAAAACAACCGCCACACAAGCGATGGAGCCTATCCAGATGGCCTGTAAAAAACTGGACTGCTGTGGCCGGTTACGCCAAGCTTCTCGTAGCCAAGAAAGTAGGAAAAGCGAGAAAAAAAAGGAACTGATAGCTCCGTACTCTGCGATGAATTGAAGGTAATCATTGTGGGCATACATAGAGCTACTAGTCAAATAAGGAGACCGGTACACTTCTAAGGCATAGTGATAGTTTCCAGCTCCTACTCCAAAAAGCCAATGACCTTTTATAATATTCCATGCGGACTCCCAAAGAATCCAGCGTCCCTCTACTCCACTCTCCCACTGCGTAAATCGCTCAAAAAGTTTCTCAAAGCCTAAGATATGAATGTAAAAGACAAGGGGGAAAAGAAGAAGAATCAAAAAAAATAAAATCTCCCTTCGAGGAATTTTTCGAGAGGATTTACGAGTAGAAAAAAATAAAACTAAGATTCCGAGACCAAAGATTAAGCTAAGAAGGCTTCCTCGTGAATAGCTTAGCATTACTGCCATCATAGAAAGTAAGGCGGCTAACAGGGAAAAAGACAAAAAAGGGAATTTGGGGTGAGAAAAAAAATAGTAATTGAGTTTTTCAAGCAAAGGAATTTTTCTTTGAAGACGCCGACGTTTTTGGGAACTAACTACCCCCCAAAAAAGTGACCATGCTAAAACACTACCCACTGCAATAAAACAAGCGTAGGTGTTGCGCATGACAAAAGTTCCTTTGACGGCAAAGGTAGGCCTGGATGAGGTTGTTGTTAATGACTGGTAAATCCCATAAAGAGCTTCACTAAAACTAATGGCAACAATAGCACCTAAGAAAAAATACCCGTACTTTCGACGTCTAAAAGCATAAGCTGTAACAATAAAACCACTCAGGGGAATAATCCACTGGTAAAGAGCCAATTTACTTTCGTATGGATTAAGGGGGATCGAGAGAGGTTTGATCGTAGTTAGCTTTTCTTGAATTTGCACTTCCTCAGGAGGTAAAGGCAAATGTGTTACTGAAGAGAATAGATAAGGGCCTGTCAATGAAAGAAAAAAAAGCAAGAGAGTGCACTGGATAGAAGAAGGTAAGGGGAAAGAACGTTTTTTTCGCGATTTGTCTATCCAAAATAATAGCAAAGTGAGAAGAGACAATATAATTAAACATCCCCAGTGTCTAGGATAAATAGCCCCTCTAAAAAAAGCAGCGAAAGCGATTTGCCCCACCACTAGAGAGAGTATAGCCTTACAGATCATTGAGGTTTTCCTCCGAACAAAAGATCTTTCAAGAACCTAATACCATAGCGTATAATATTAGTAGCTTTACGATAGTCGTAGAAGCTGCGGTAAAACCACTCTAAACCAAGTTGTTGTAAAAGACGAGGAGTCCTTGTTTTACGTTCTGACCAAATATCAAAAGCTCCTCCGACTGGCAAAGCAAAAGGAACTTGTAGCTTAGCAAAATGGTCATAGAGGAAATATTCTTTTTGAGGCATTCCCAAGCCTAAAAATAAAATATCTGCTTGTTTTCTCTTTATTTCTTCTAAAAGAAAAGGGATTTCCTTTTTTTTAAAATAGCCGTGATGAGAGCCCACTATCAAGGGAGAAGAAAATTTAGCATCTATTTTAGAAAGAAGATCAGAGAGAACCTCTGAGTGAGAACCTAATAAGAAAATCCGCCAATTTCTCTTGGCCGATTCCTCTAAGATCCACTCCGCTAACTCAATCCCCGTTACTCGTCTAACTTTGGAATATCCCATCCTTCGACTTAACCAAACAATGGGGACTCCATCGGCAATAACCCAGGAAGCTTCAGAAATGGTTTGCTTCAGCTTAGAGTCTTTTTGGGAAACTATGTATTTTGTTAAGTTAAGAGGCATGGCATACGATTTTTTTTTCTCATAAATGGCCTTAGCGATAGCTTTCCCAAAAGAAGTTAAACTTCCGCTACTAATTTTTAGGTGTCCTAGGGGATGATTTTTTATCATTTTTCAATTATGTAGTTTTCTAGTTGGAGAATATCCAAGTCTGATTTAAAAAAGGTTTTTAAAGCATCCTCTGGGCTGCAAACAATAGGATATCCATGCAAGTTAAAAGAGGTGTTTAAGACCGCTCCTATGCCTGTCATTTGAGCAAAACGAGAGACTAGATCATAAAAGCTGGGGTGTAGCTCTTTATCCAAAACTTGAGCCCTGGCAGAACGATCAAAAGGATGCAAGGCGGCAGACATATTTTCCCAGGCCTCCTCTTTTGTCTCAGCTGCTACAGTCATAAAAGGACAGCGAAAGCTAGAAGGGAGATGGAGGTAGCGTTCCCTGTATTCAGGAAGAACCGCTGGGGCAAAGGGCATCCAGAAATCTCTCTTTTTAATTGCACGGTTGATTCGATGAATGGTCTGAGAGTTTTGGGGGTGAGCCAAAATGGAGCGATTCCCCAAAGCACGTGCTCCCCATTCCATCTTACCGCAGAAGCGCCCGACAATTTTGCCCGCTTGGAGTTTTTGAGCAATCTCTCCCGCTACATCTTCTTTCTGTTTCACTTGACAGTTTTGTTCGGAACAATGGATTTCTATAGCTTTTTTTATTTCGTCTTCTTGGTAACTCGGTCCCCAGTCAACCATTCCTAAAGGCTCTACTTTTTCCACAGGAAAGCCTTGTTTTTGAGCAGCGAGAATAGCTGCTCCTATAGGATTAGATTCATCTCCGCAGCCGGGGAAAATAAAAAGGGACTCTAGCTGGGGAAGTTGGCTTATCTTGTAGTTTAATTTTACATTCATAAAGCCTCCTCCTGACAAAACTAAGTTAAACACTCCCGTTTCTCTCATCGCATTTTCAATCCACTTTAAAACAACCTCTTCGTAAAAATCTTGGAGGGCTCCTGCAATATGATCAAAACGTTTCCCGGCGAGAAGAGAGGGAAGTTTTTTGGAAAAATGCCATTTCCAAAGCCGAGAAGTATTGATGATTTGAAGAGGATTTTCCGGAGAGACTCGAAAAAAACTTCGGAACAGATCTAAAATTTCTTTTTTGCTTTCTTCCTCAGCATAAGCAGCTAAACCCATGACTTTGTATTCATGAGACATCGGACGCATGCCCAAATATTGAGTAATGCGGGTGTAAAAATCGCAAATGGCATTGTAATTAAAAGTTTCTGCTTGTCTCTCAATACGAGAGGCTAAACCTAAATTAACAGTTGCGCAAACGGCATCTCCTGATCCATCTAAAGTCAGGATCAGATTTTTTTCTCGAGGGTACCAATTTGTATAATAAGCTGTCGCAGCATGCAAAAGGTGATGCTCAAAGAAGTAAATAGGGGCAATGAAGCCCATTTGATTCAACTTTTCTCGGACTGATTTTTCTCTTTTGGCAAGCAACAAGGGAATTAAGCGATGAATAAGCCTAATGTTGCGAGAGCTTTGCCGTGCTTTTTCAGGCAAAAATCGCACTAGGTAGGAGAAAGCTCGTTTGTGCCAATGGGGGTTATGGTAGTGGTGATGGCCTGTCTGAGGCATGAGGGAACAAATACCTATCGATTGAACCTGCTCTTTTTTTTTCCCGGCTATTACCAAACAAGTTTCTATTGCTTGTTGCGGAAAACCAGCCCATTCTTTTTCTCGGTTCAATCTCTCTTCTGATATACAAGCAATGACTCTACCTTCTTCCCAGAGACAGGCTGTTGCTGTGTGACCATCGTGGATACCCAAAGTTAACATGTTTCTCTCCGCTGTACTAGAAGATACTCTGTCAAAGCATGAAAGGCCCAGCTTTGAGCCCAACGAATGTAAGGAATTTTGTGTGACCAAAGGGCCTGTTTTTGGAAATAGAAATAACCTTTTTTATCTTGAAAATCTGCGATCATTTTTTCCAAAATTGTGGTAGTAAAAGCCCTATATTCTCGATTTAAACGATCTAAGCGAGAAAAAAATACGATTGCCTGGGCAGGAGCATGAATATCGAGAGGATAAAGACGATTATGATAGTATTTTGCTTGTCCATCAGGAAGAAAAAAATTCTCTTGATAAAATTTGACTCCCCGATAAAAGTTCTCTTGGTACTTTAACCCTTCTTCTTCATCAAAAAAATAAAGCATACTCTGCAAATTAAAGCCTGTATGAAAAGAATCTATCCACTGCTGGAATTTAGTTTGAGCATAAGACCAAGAACCATTTTCTTTTTGATAGTGCATTGTGTAGCTTAGAGCTTGCAAAGCGCATTCTCTCCACTTCTGAGAATGGGAGGAGAGAGGGGAATACTTTTGCAGTCGAATAAGCAAAGAGGCTCCGAGGAGATTCGCATTGTGGATAGTCGTTTGGTCTAAGGGAGTATAGCTGAAGCATACCCCTTCCTTTGTATGGCTTTGGTGAAGATCTTTTAGAAGAAAGTCTGGAATAGAGAGCACTTGCTCTAAAAAAGAAATATCTTTGCTTGCATCGTAGGCATCCAAAAGAGCATGTCCAATAAAAGAGCTATTAACAATAGTAGGGGTGCCTCGCGGAAGGTAAAAAGCTCGAGATTGCCAATCAAAGTTGTAGCCCCAACAAGAACCAGAATAGCCTGGACTAATACATTTTTGTAAAAGCTCTTGGAGCTCTTTCATTTTACTTAAATAGTGTGGATGAGAGCTAAGTTGGTAAAGTTTAGCGTATCCGGCTAAAAAGAGCCCAAGTCCTTTGGGATTATAATCTTTTTTGATCCCTAGTAGAGGGCGGAGGTTGATTGGGCAATGTTTCATAAACTGAGTCCAAGCAATGCGGATGTATTTTTGTTCTCCAGAAAGAAAGCGAAGCCAAGGACTATTGAGAGCATCATAAGGGTCAAAGCCACGAAACTTTTCCTTTTCGATATATCTTTGCAGTTGGAGCAAATTCTTTTCAAAAGACATTTTTTTTCTCTTTTTCTGCTTTTGGACAAATAGCTATGGCTTCTCTTGTTTGAATTGCTTCAATAATACGAAAAACAGTTAATGTGACGATGTAGATTTCAGAAAAATTTATGGGAGCACTTTTATTTTCTTGTAAATCGTTCCAAAAAACACGCAACATTTCTTTTTGCCCTTTATCCTGATAAGACATATTCCAAGTTTTTTTCTTCGCTCCATAGACCGTTAGTGATTTAAAATCATTCAAAACTGCACTAGTATTTGCTTGATGAATCTCAAGATACTCTTTACTCAAAAGAGAAGATCCATTAGTCAAATAAACTAAGCTGGCAACAGAACCATTCGAAAAGGTAATTTGCACTTGAATGGTATCTTTCTCTCCTCTTAAAGCAGATGCACTTACTTCAAAAGGAGTAGATGCACTCAAGTACGTTAGTAGGTCTACAAAGTGACAAAACTCGGCGAGGACTCTACCGCCTCCGACTTCAGGATCTAAAATCCAAGAATCAGGAGAAAGACTACCCGCGTTAATTCTATATAAAGCGCTAATGGGTAGTCGAGGATCTAAATATTTTTTTAATTTTTGGGTAAGAGGAGCATAGCGGCGATTAAAACCGATCATGAGGTAGGTAGGAGTTTTTTGATACTGGTTTCGAATTTCTTCGAGCTCTTCGAGTTTTAGGCAAAGAGGCTTTTCCACAAAAATATTTTTTTTCTGGCGCAAAGATTCTAAGACATAATTGGCGTGACTGTTGTGTCGAGAAGCAATAAAAACAGTATCTATTTCTTCATCTTGGAAAATTACTTCACTTTGGCAGGTGCAATTCTCAAAAGAAAATTTTTCCCCGACACTACGCGCACTTAGACCAGAGTTGGTCACTACTGTTTTTAAGCTCAGTTGTTTTTCGTGAGCCAAAAAAGGGAGAAGATAACTTTGGGCGTAGCTTCCTGCTCCCAAAAAGCCAAGATTGTATTTTTTCTGAGTTTTTCGGGGAGCGAGGTTGACAATAGGTACAGTCTCTCGTTTTTGAGGAGAATAACGAATCAAAACTCCTAAGTGAGTTTTCTTTTTTTGGAGAATCATTTCGTAAGCTTGGGCGACTTTTTCTAAGTCAAAACGGTGGGTCGTTAAAATCCCGGGATCTATTTTGTTTCTTTGAACGAGGTCTTGGAAAGCTTCCATGTTGCGATTTTCAGTCCATCGAACATAAGCAATCGGGTAATCCTGTCCTTTTTCTTCATAGTTCGGGTCATATCGTCCAGGCCCATAGGAGCAAGACATTTTTAAAGAAAGCTCTTTTCGATAATAGTCTGGGTCGCGCTGAAAATTATGGGAGATTTCCCCTAGAACAACGACTTGGCCTCTTTTACGAAGAAGAGATCCTGCTAAATTAATGGGGTCATCACTCTTCGTAGATGCCGCAATGATGACTGCATCTACTCCTTCACTGAGGTTATGAGCATAGATTTTTGAGATAAGATTTTCTTCCCACCGAGAAAAAGCCAAATCCATCTTTTGTCCTTGGTGAACTTCCTCGACAATATCAGGGTTGATATCAATGCCTATAACGCGTACTCCCGCGGCTTGCAAAAGAAGTGCGCTCAACTGACCGATTAAGCCTAACCCAATGACAACACAACTCTCTCCTAAAACCAACCCTGCTTGCCGGACTCCCTGTAAAGCGATGGCTCCTAGGGTATTGTAGGCAGCTTTTTCTAAATCAGCTTGGGGAGATAGCTTGACACAGAGAGTGGCAGGGACGGAGACTATTTCAGCGTGGCTAGCGTAACCTCCTCCGGCACAAGCGACTAAATCTCCCTTTTGAAAACCTTGCACTGAAGGGCACAAGTCTATGATTTCTCCCGCAGAGCTGTATCCTAGAGGACTATAGGAATCTAGCTTTTTCATTACTGCACGGTAAGTAGCCCTCATACCTTGTTGTTGAAGAACTCGGAGAACTTGTCGAACTTGTTGAGGCCGAGCTTGGGCTTTTCCTAAAAGACTTTGCCTCGCGGCGCTGACAGTACTCGACTCGGTTCCCGTGCTAATAAGAGAGTAATGATTTTGCACTAAAATCATCCCTTCTCGAAGAGAGGGAGAAGGCACTTCTAGTAATCGGATTTGCCCATCTTTGAGTTTTTGAGTTACTTGTTTCAAGAGATCACCTTTTGAAAAACCTTTTGAAAAACTAAATCCATTTGGATAACGAGATTTTCTTCGGTAAATTTTTCTTGGTAAAGTCGATAGCTATTTTGGCCCATTGTATTTAAAAGCTCTTTATTTTCAAGTAGAATTCGCACTTTCTCTGCTATTTGCTCTGGTTTTCCTACTTCGACAAGGAAACCGTTTTTTTCCGAGAAAACCGATTCGCTGATACAACCTTGCTCTGTTGCAATAACCGGAAGTCCATGAGCAAGAGCCTCTACGATAACCCAAGGGTGGCCTTCAGAAGAACAAGGAGGAAAAACAAAAATATCTGCTTCTCGAAAAAGCTTCCATTTGTCTTCTCCCACTACTGTGCCGACTAAGAATAAAGGAATCTCTGGGTGGTTTTGGCAAAATTCCTCAAATATTTTTTTTTCAAAAAGACTTCGCCAACCCCCTGCCAAGACAAACTCAACAGAGGGATAATTTGCATGAATGAGAGAAGATGCCTTCAAAAAGTCAAAGACCCCTTTTTCTTTACGCAAATTGGCTAAGAAAAGAACCTTAGGCCGAGAATTTTCTTTCTCTGTCCAACCAGTTTGGGGAAAATTACGTCCGTTGGGCACAACAAATATCTTTTCAGAAGGAACTAGACCTTCAAAAAGAGACCGTAAGTTTTCTCCTAAAACAATTTGGGCGTCCACTTTGTGATGAAAAAAACGAACGAGTAAGCGCATGAAAGAAGAACTCTCATTGTACCAATTTCGAAAATTTCCTCCGCGAAGATGACAAATCACTTTTCTCCCCAATAACTTAGAAATAGCAATGAATCCAATATCCCTCAAATAACCAATGGTTGTTTGGTTGTGAGGAATGTAGACAGCTTGTGGCCAGTGTCTTAGAATCAAGTAAAGTAAGGAGACATAGTGCTTAATCGCGAGCATAATGTTTGTCCAGTCAACTCGACCTAACTTACTTAAGTCACGTCGATCAGAAAGATCTAGGTGAATGAGAAGATATTTTTTTCTCAAAGAAGAGTTGAGAATGATTTGAGTGGCAATACTTGGTCCCATGTAGGGGGGAGGAAGATGACCAAGAAAGATAATCTTAGGTTTTTGAGGAGTCAAGGTAGTGTTTCCTGTCGCCCAAGGTTAGAAGCTCCTCCCACTAGGAGATAGACAATCCACTGAAAAGAAGTGTAATTAACCGCAGTGGTAGATGTTCCTAGTAAAAGTATACTTACTATACAGAGGAGAGCTAATTTTTTTGAGCTTAGAGATAGCCTCAAAGAAAAGAGTTCAGAGAGTAAACGTAGATGAATGAGCAAGTAGAGAATAAGGCCTCCGGCTCCAATCCCCAATAGGAGAAAAAAATAGCTAGAATGTGCGTTTGCATAAGTGTAACCTGTTCCCCATAGTTTTTGAGAAGGGGAAGCGCTTTTATACATAGACCAAATATTTTGCCAAAGACTTACTCGTCCTGTGAACATAGATCTATACTGATCGTCTTCGAGAATTCGTGGTAGTTCATCCCACAGGGAAGAAATATCTTTACCTTGATATAGATCCTTAAGGTTTCTCTCTTGGAGTTTTTCCATGTAGGGCTGAGCAAAAAGTAAAAGGAAGGCGCAGAGAAAAATGATTTGAAGATTTTGTTTTAAGCTTTTTCCCAAAATATAAGCAAGAACTATTACGGTTGCGACAAAAAGAACTGAACGAGTGGTACCGGCTAAAGTTATAAAGTAAGCACAGGGAATCAGAGCAAAATGATATGAAAGGTACTTTTTGGGAACTAAGTTATTCCGAATTAAATGCAAGTTGCTCAGAAGAGAGATAATGTTTACCATACCTGAGGTGGCAGGATCGTAATAAAAACCTGATAAGCGGAAACCTCGAACAGAATCTGTTTTGTGGTAAAGAATGGTAATGTCTAGATAGCTTAGGATAATTTGTAAAAAAGAGGCCAAAACGGGAAAAATCGTCGAAAGAAAAAGAAGATATATTAAAAAATCTAACTGTACTTTGTTTTTTATATAGCGTATTCCCAGAAATAATCCAATACAAATTCCGGCTTGTCTAACGAATATAGGAATGTAAAATGTTTGTTCGTTGCTAATAGGGGAAAAGGCAACCCATCCAAGATAGATTACACTTCCTACTAAGGGCCAAGAAATTTCTCGAAAAGAAATTCTTGGCCCAAAAAAAGAGATCCCAACGATTGTGACAAAAAAAATTTCCAACAGTCCATACTCTAAACCTATAGGGGAAAGATCAATAAACCAAAAAGCATCAAAGGTAAGTTTGATGCCAAAAATGAAGCAAAAGGCTTTAACAGGTTTAAAGAACGTCAGGAAAGCTAAATAACCAATAATTAAAAATCCCAAAGAAGCTGAAGGCAACGGAGAAACCGGAGCGATCATAACTGTGAGAAAGATGGCTAGGTTAATGAGTAAAACTGGGAAAAAAATAACAGGACTCCTTACTCTTCAGGATTGCGGTGTGTTTTCTGGGGCTGCCAATCTCCTGAGCTAGCTTCCGGAAAAACTAAGAAACGGCGACCGCAAAAATTGAGGATAAACGTCAATACTGTGGCCGTAATCTTAGAAAGAATCGGCGACAATCCAGACAAAAGCATGGCTTCTGTGATTTGTAAATCCACAAAACAAACGAAAGCCACAACAAGAATGTACATAATCCATTCCATTATCGTATTCCAACGAGCCTTGCTACGGAAGAGAAAAGACACACAAAGAACGTAGTTTACGAGAGCCGCGCTGACAAAAGCAATGGGAGCAGCGATATGGACTCCCATCTGGCGGTAAAGAAGAAGAAAAATGAGCAAATTACTCAAGGCAGCTACTGCTCCGATAACAAAATAAACCAGGAACTGCAGACCCACCGGAGCTTTATTGGCATTGTAGCGAATAATGCAGTAAATGGCTCTAAAACCATCTTTTGCGCCTATTTTTTTCCCCTCAGCATAGGTTCGTCCGTAGTAGGAAATTCCCATTTCAAATATGCGCAAGCGCATTTGTGCTACTTTAGCAACAATCTCAGGTTCAAAACCAAAACGATTTTCTTCAATTTCGATTTGTTCAATGACATCTCTTCTAAATATTTTATAACAAGTTTCCATGTCTGTTAGATTTAAGTCTGTGAACATGTTAGAAAGAAAAGTAAGGAAGCGATTTCCCATGGAGTGCCAAAAATAGAGAACACGATGAGTTCCTGTTGAAAGGAAACGAGATCCCAAAACAACATCAGCATCATCTTCCACAAGAGGAACTAAAAGCTTGCGAAGATCCATTGGATCATATTCCAAATCGGCATCTTGTATAGCAACAAATTCTCCGGTGACGTTTTTAAATCCTGTCCTAAGAGCAGCACCTTTGCCCTGATTTTTTTCGTGCTTGAGCAACTTTATTTCAGGATAGTTTTGGGCAAGTTTTTCGGCAACAGCAAGACTGTTGTCTGTTGAGCAATCGTTCACAATGACTAGCTCCAAGGAAAGTTTATCGTCAGCGATTTCTAATACTCGCTTGACTGACTCTTCCAGCAATTTTTCTTCATTGTAACAGGGAATTACGATACTTAGTTTAACCGGTCGAGAATAGCTAATTTCCGTCATCTATTTCTCCAAACAAACAAATGGCTTTAACGAATTGTGAAGCTGATGCTTCTATGCTAACATTGTTAGAAATAAAAGAGGCAGCGTTTTTTCCTATTTTCTGAGCAAAAGGTTTATCTTGAATCAATCGACGAACCAAATTTGTTACATCTTTGGTTTTCTCAAAATCTCTAACAAACCCATTAACCCCCTCTTCAATCATATCTTCTGCTGCTCCAGCTTGGTCAGAGGCAACACAAGCCAGACCAGCGGCCATCGCTTCTGGTAAAACCATCCCCCATTTATCAGCGCGTGTAGGAAATAAAAAGACGTTGGCCTGAGAAAAAAAAGGAGGCAAATTTTCTTTTTGCTTGTATCCGTGGAAGTGGATTTGGGCAGTTATTTCTAATTTTTCTGCAAGTTTTTCTAAATTTTCTTGCTCTGCTCCACTTCCGACAATGTCCAAAATAAATTTTTCTTCTTTTAAAGGAGCTAAAATGTGAAAAAGACGGTCTATACCTTTACCGAAAGATAATTCACCCACAGAAAGGATTCGGCAAACCTCTTTGTCTGTTTTACTTAGTTTACTTTGGCATAACTCTGTTTGTTCTCGAAAAAACTTTGTGTCTGGAGTGCTAAGAGCAATTCTGGCTTTTTCTGGAGGAACTCCCAAAGAAATGAAATATTTTCTCGCCATACTCCCATAAGAAATACACCCTTTCGCTTGCCGAACCAATATTTTCCTTTGCCATTTCCGCCAAAACGAACCTTGAGAAGATGTAGCAGAGGCCCAAATAATATATTTAAGACGACCTCGCCAGGCTTGCCAACAAACTTGCATTGTGGCGGGAGAAAAACCGCTAATAACAACCACGCAAGGACTGTTTTGAATCAATATTTTTCTAAGTCCCAGGTAAGGGAATGTTACTTTTTCGATGTTTAAAAAAGAAAGAGGAAATCCTCTCAGCACTTTGTATGGAAATTTATATTCTGCCATATCAATTTGCCATTTTCTGCGAGAATATCCTAAGCCTCCAAAAACAACTAAAAATTCTATTCCTCGGCTTTTAAGTTTTTCATTAATCGCATCATAAAGCAAAATTCTATAGGGAGTAGGAATATTTGTAATGAGTAAAACTCTTTTTGCTTTTAACATTGAGGATTTCGCATCCAAGAAAAATTAAGCGGAAAGTTGTTGTTTGCAATAAGAAATAACATCCTCTAGTATTTGATCTAGAGAGATTTTCGGCTCGTAGCCAATCAAACGATGTGCTTTTGATATATCAGGAAGTCTTCTATTCATATCTTCAAAGCCTTTAGCATAGGCTTGGTCATAAGGAATAATACGGATCTCAGAGAGACTTCCTGTTAAACTCTTTATTTTTTTAGCCAAATCTAAAATGGTAATTTCTTGGTCGCTCCCAATATTGACAACTTCTCCCTCCACTTCAGGGTTTTCCATTAATAAGGAAAAAGCTTGGCAAACCTCTTTGACATGACAAAAACAGCGTGATTGTTGTCCATCTCCGTAAACGGTGATAGGTTCATTTTTCAAAGCTTGGTTAACAAAACGAGGAATAACCATTCCATACTGCCCTGTTTGTCGGGGGCCCACTGTATTGAAAAGACGAGTAATAACAACAGGAAGTTTTTTTTCTTTGTAGTAAGCTAGAGCTAAAAATTCGTCGATAGCTTTAGAGCAAGCATAAGACCAGCGAGAGTTTATCGTGGGCCCAAAAACACTGTCGTCCGTTTCAGAAAAGGGAAACTTCTCTGCTTTTCCATAAACTTCAGAGGTCGAGGCTATGAGAGTTTTCTTTTTGTAACGATTGGCAATCCGAAGAACCATATCTGTGCCATTAATATTTGTTTCTATCGCTTGAACCTGATGATTGATGATCAATTCTACTCCCACTGCTGCTGCTAAATGAAAGATAACATCACATTCAGAAATTAATCGGTCCATAACAGTTTCATTCATAATCGTTTCAATAGCAAAATGAAAATTTTTGTGGACTCTCAAATGCTCTATGTTAGAAAGACTCCCTGTGGACAAGTCATCAATAATGGTAACTTTTTCTCCTTGGAATAGATACAAGTCTGCCAAATGAGAACCAATAAAACCTGCTCCACCGGTGATTAAAACATGCATTCACTTAACCTCTCTTTGCACAGTAGCGTAAATTTTTTCTATGCTCTTTACCATACTAGATATATCAAATTTTCGGGCATATGCAACAAGCTCATTAGAAAAACTCGACATTTTATTACTTTGAGAATAAAAATAATCTAAGCGCTTTAAGAGATGGGCCATATCATCAACCACATTCTCAGGAGTAATTTGTTCCATTATTTCTCTGATTCCTCCTCCATCTTGCCAAACTAAAACAGGTTTTCCCAAAGACATTGCTTCGATGGCCACTAGTCCAAAAGACTCCTGAGCAAAAGGAAAGACACAAATATTCATAGCTTGAAACCAAGGCCATGGATTTTCTTGAAACCCAGCCCATACAATTTTGTTTTCGAGCCCTCTTTTTTGTGCTTCCTTTTGTAGATTCTCTTGCTTAGCACCTCCTCCCACCAAGAGCAAAACAGTGTTATTTTGGTGCGAGAATGATGACAAAGCTTCTAGAAGTAAGTGGATTCTTTTTGAAGGAACAAAGCGAGCAACTGTACCAATGATAAACTTACCTTTTAGTTTGTCTTTTACAGGCTGAGGGAGGGCTTGTTGCAGTTGTGCAGAAGAAGGGAAGGTAATGCCACCAGGAATTACTGTTTGATGAAGATGAGCTACCCGAAAGTACTTCTGGGCAAAATCTTGGGTAAAGCGAGAGTTGAGTATTAAGTGGTCTACTCTTTTGCGTAGAAAAAAACGATAGAGAGAAAATTTGAATTGTGTGCGCCAAGAGGAGCTTTGGGCGGAATGCCAACCCCCATGTAAACTATAGACAATTTTTGCAGAAGAGAATCCTGCTAAAAAGGCCAGAAAAGGATTAAATGTGTGAAAATGAATAATATGAGACTGCCGAAAAACGGCGTGAGCTTTCTGATAAGAAACTAGATTAAAATCGAGAGCTTTTTTTAAGTTTAGACAAATATGTTCTAAAGGTATTTGCTTTCTTTCTGTTGAAAATTTTTGAGCAAAAAGTAAAGTTATTTTTTGTTCCGGGTTTTTTCTTTGGATAGAGGCTAGCTGGATAACTAGATTTTCTAAACCTCCTATCCCAGAAGACCACAAAACATGAGTTACTCTAAGCATAATTTGTTTTTTTCCGAGTCCTTAAAACCACATTCTTTGTATAAATTGTGAAACTCTTCGAGAATTTCTTTTGCCAAAGGTTTGTCTGAAGTTTGTTCGCAATATTTTTGATAGAGCTCTGGTAACCAATCGCTACCTTGAGGAAGAAGATCTTTTTTTTCTTGCCCTACATATTCTCGGCGAATTTCTACAGCATTAGGTAGCTGCTTTTTGATTTTGTAAGAGAGTCCTAAAGAGGAAGCATCTGCTCGAATTGTCACCTTAAAGTATTGATTGTCTATGTCTTGATGAGTTTCGATAAAAGATTGAATTTCCTCCATTGAACCTTGAACTTCATTTAGTTCTTTGCCTTTCGTAAAAGGGATGAAGGAAGGTTCTTTTTTTTCTCCCGGCTGAAGAGAAAGAAAAAGAAAACCTTTCTCTGTACATTTTTCTCCAAAATCCATTTGAAGGGGAGAACCGCAGTAGTAGATAGGTGAGGGAGCATCTATTTTTTGATAGCGATGAACATGGCCCAAGGCAATATAGTCAAAGTTAGCGGGGATGTGTTCAGGATGAACAGCGTAATTGTCTCCCAAGTAAAGTCTTCGTTCTCCTCCTCCAGGACGAGCTCCATGCATAAGAAGATGAGAAAGTAAAATATTGATAGTATCCGTAGGTAAACTGTGGCTGAATTCATTCAGAATTTGTCCCACTTGTTGAGAGTAATGCTGAGTTGCTTCACTGCTTTCTTTGTCAACTAGGTCTTCTGCTCGAGTAAAAGTTCGTTCAAAAACAAAAGGCAAGAGAGCGACGTAGGCTTTTTCTTTTCCATCACGAGAGCTTAAGGTAACATTCGATTTTAGAGGATTTTTATGGTCAAAAAAACCGACCACTGTAACATTTGCAAGAGCAAGTAAATTAGAAACGGCCTCAAAGCGTAATCCGCTATCATGGTTCCCTGCAACAACAACGGTTTTTACTCCGAGTTTTGAGACATCATGAAAGAAGCTGTAAACAATATTTTCTGACTCGGCAGAGGGAGAAAAGGAATCGTAGACATCTCCTGCTATCAAAAGAATATCAACATCTTCTTTTTCTATAAAAGTTTTCAGCTCATCTAATATTTCGCGGTACTCTTGACTGCGGTGTCTACCTCGCAGGGTTTTTCCAATATGCCAATCACCAGTGTGTACTATTTTCATGGATTTCTCCTGTCTTTTTCAGGAAATAATTGCACTCTTGTTAGATTTTTCTCTAATCATATCAACAAACCCAAGCTCTGTCAATTATCTCCCTTCGACTGGAGCGGATTACAACAATTAGTTTTCAGATAGATTTTATATTTGCCAAAAATACGATTTTTTGTAAAATAAAGACAATAGAAACAAACTGATGAAATTTGCTATGGAAGCAAGGAAGAGTAAAAAGATGACATCAACTGCCAAAGTACAAATTACAAATTCGACGCTGCTAAGGAGTAATGAATGAGCAAGGTTGATGAAATACGAAGGCAGATGCGCGAGCTCGAAGAACGTTTGTACAAAAAAGAAATTTCCGAAAAGATTTTTGAGAGAATTTATCATAACTTAGAACGAGAACTAGAGGAAATTAAAAAGGGTGCTGTACACAATCACAATGTGAAACCAGAGTTTATCGATATGGGAAAAGGGATTACATGTCGTAAACTAACAAAGGGAACCGTTCTTGCCGGGCATTATAAAATCATTAAAGAGCTGGGAAAAGGCGGAATGGGCCTAGTTTACCAGGCCGAAGACATGAAGTTCTCGGGACGGCGCATGGTCGCTATTAAAGTTCTCCCAGAACAAATTAGCCAAAATAAAATTGCTATGGAAGAATTTAAAGAAGAATTCCTAACGGCATCTCAACTTGTTCATCAAAATATTTGTGGAATGTATGAGTTTAAGGAAGAAGCTTCTCTAGAAAGTTATTTTTTAGTTTTAGAGTATCTCTCTGGGGAACCTTTACGAACGGTTCTTTGGAAAAAGAAAAGATACACTTTCAAAGAGGCTCTACCTCTTTTTAAACAAATTGCTGATGGATTAGACTTTGCCCACGGGCGCAAGGTTCTACATTTGGATATAAAACCCGGCAATATCATGGTAAACGAGGACAACGAAGTAAAGCTAATGGATTTTGGCTTGGCTCGACAAATGAATAGCAACCTTGGCTATGTTAGTCTCGCAGAAAGTATAGGAACTCCTCTTTACATGAGTCCAGAACAAGTTGATCCTCGCAATGTAAAAAAACGCGTGAGTGTTCAAACAGATATTTGGGGCGTAGGGGTAAGTGTTTACGAAATGCTGAGCGGAGAAACACCTTTTAGAGGTGATACAGAATATCAACTAAATCAAAGCATTTTGATGGGAAAACCAGAGCCTATTCCCTCTCTTCCTGACTATGCTTGGCAAGCTATAAACAAGTGCCTTTCTAAGAAACCTCAAGATCGCTTTTCTTCTGGGGGAGATTTTTACAGAGCTATATCAGAAAGAAACACAGGGGCATTCGTTGGCCAGCCAATGGTTAGTGTGAAAAAAATTTCTTTCACAAATAATGCACCTAGTACAAACGATTACCCCAGTAATCCGGCCCATCAAAATCACTCTCAAAGTCAGCAGGAAGATGGATCTGAATGGAGCTCTTTTATTGAAGAGTTAGATGCAGAAATAACAGAAGGAATGCCCAATACACAGAATAATACGTTCTCTTCAACCTCTCCTCCTCCTGTTCCCCCGATCACTCAACAAATGCCTCAACAGCAGGCTTCGCTTCCCCCCCAACAAGATTCATCACAAGTGTCTTCCGATCATAATAAAAGGTATATAGATCCTCAAAATTATGGATTTCATGAAGGGGAGCAAGCTAAAGAGGAAGATGGGTGGGACTCTTTTATAGAAGATTTAAACTCTGAAGTTGTGACGGTTTCTTCAGAGTCTCCTGCGGACTTAAGACAAACGCCTTCGCGCTCAGAGTCTTATGCTTCTATAGCAGAGCAAAACTATATGAATGAATTGGGTTCTGATAGCTCGGCAAAAGAAGAGAACTCTTTTGCTAATAACCAGCAGGTAGAAACTCCCTCTCGGCACATGCCTCCTGAAAGTCATCCAGAACAAACCAAAAATCGCCAAGAAAAGAAAAGCCGCAGTCAAAAAAGGAGGAAAAAAAATACTTCTTCTCCTAAGAAAAAAAAGAGCTTTACTCGCTTTGCTTTTATCTCTTTATTCGTTATTTCTCTCTTTGCTGGTGTTCATTTCTATCTGAAAAAAAATTCACCTCCCTACAGTAAGAGCTATGAGGAACTTTACGAGCGCCTTCTTTCTTTGATGAATAAAGAGGGGGCTTTTGTTAAGGAAGTTAATGAGATAGAGTCTGTTGCCTTAGTTTTAGCACAAGAAATTGATGACGACCCCAAAAAGTTATCTTGGTGTATTAATAAATTAAAAAAATTCAACAATCCTGATTCTGAGATTGCCGATAGAATCCAAAAAGCTATAGAGAATAATATTCTTTTTCTTCGGCAAAGAGCCGAAAGTAATTTGAGTGATATGTTAATCAGCCTAGCAGAAAAAAAAACCTACCGAGAAGCTTATTTGAAAATAGAAGTAATATCTAAACAAGAAGGTTTAAAAGGGGTTTCCCAAAAGCTAGAGAAAAGCTTTTCTCGCAAGATGCAAGAAAAAATTTATTGGTGGAAAGAAAAAGCTTTAGAGCAAATATCTCAAAAAGACTTATACGAAGCTATTTTGGGGTTAGAAAAAAAGAAAGAAGAGTTCCCCGATGTAGTACATTCTTTTATTGATGACGAAAAAAAGAAACTACCGGAAGCCTTTACTCGAAATTGTGTTGAGCAAAAGAACTTTCGGGAAGGCGCCCAAAAACTAGTCCATTTTTTGTCCAAAGAGATGGATCATAAGCTCTTTAAAACAGAATCTTGTCTTTCATGGTTGATTTACCATCATGTAATATCTTATAACAAGCAGCAAAAATATAAAATTTCTAAAAGAGCAATAGAATTTTATCGACAGATAAATAATTCTAAAATTAGTGAACTACTAAATGTTTTCTTGCTTACAATCGAACAAGAAGAAAACATTTGGGTTGATTTGTGTGGAATTGTTCGTCAAAAAGCAGAGCAACAAAACATATGGAAGGCAAGCTATTTAAAGGAAAATTCCCTCCTCTCTAGCGAAGGAGTTGTTCGATCAAATAGAGATATTTACAAAACAGGTCTTTTTACACTTGTTCAGGAACAAAAAGAGGTTCCTATTGTTATTTCTAGTCTTTCTTGGGATAGCCTTTACGAGCTAGCTCAAGAAAACACTGAAGATGGGCAAGTTACGTCAGAGAAACATTATGCTCTGGGATTATTTCTTTTTTCTCAAAATCGCTTAGAAGATGCGAAAAAAGCTTTTCTCTTAACAGACAAGGAAAAAGAATATGAAGAAATACTTGCTTTTTTCGCCAATCCTTCTTGAGGTATCTCAATGAAAGAACCACTGTCCTTCCAAGCTCATCAAAATATCATCGATGGGCTTGAAGTTTATATTGGTAAAGATGCTTTTAGCAACGACTATTTGTCTCTTAAATTTGCTAGGGCCAAAGACTACTGGTTCCATGTTCGAGGTGATTCTGGCTCTCATGTTATTTTATGTTGTCATCATCTTACCAATCCCCCCTCTAAAGACACAATTAAAAAGGTTGCTAGTCTAGCGGCTTACTACTCTAAGCAAAGAAATGGTGGAACGGTTCCCGTTTCTTATACCTTAGCAAAAAACGTACAAAAACCTCGAAAAGCAAGTCCTGGAACCGTCACTATTCGCCAAGAAAAAATTGTGCGAATTAAGCCTCAATCATTGGAAAACATTTTAGCTGAGTAGACCAATCACACCTGATAAAATAAAATAAACTGCTATCAAAATCGGTAATATATCTCGGTTTAAGAGAATCAATATCCCAAAAGTAATCATTAAGACATAGTTGATCTGGTCTTTTTTCTTTGATTTCATAGACTTCACACCAAACTGCTCCTTATTTTGTTAACCAAAGTTATACAAAAGACATAAAAACATTTAAGATAAAATAAGTATATAACATATATGCTGTATAACTATTCGCTATAGTAGATAATCTTACCTAATAATAATCAAAAAATCAAGTGCCGTTTCGAGCTCCATTACTACAGGGTTCTTTAACCTATATCTTTCCAGAAAGTGACTAAGAGTACTAATCATTTCGGTAAATAGTATATATATTTTTTTTCAAAGTTTTAAAAAAAAATAGAAATATCTCTTGATTTCTTAAAAAGAAAATTTAAAATACTCTAACTAGAATAAAAGCAGTACTTAATATAAAGACATGTTCTTATATTAAGTTTTATCGAAAAAGAGTAGAAGTTAATTTATATTAAACATTTCTTAAATAAGCTCTAGTTAGTTATTTGATATTTTTTTACCTAGTAGCTCTCTCAAACAATTCTTGACAGAGGAATTTTTTGTAAAAAAACTTATAGGTGCTTTAGGGAAAGTAGGTGCTTTAGGGAAAGGTTTCTCATGACAAAACAAGACACTCGCAATGAAATTGAAAAAAACCTCAACTATTTTTTTCAAGTAGCATACGATATTCTTCAAGACTATAACGAAGCAGAAAATGTAGTTCACGATAGTGTTGTAAGGTTTTTGAAAATTATGGAGTGCCAGCCTAAGAGAATAGAAAACGAGAAGCTGTACATAGCAAAAACGGTTTATCGTTGTGCTATAGACGCTGCCAAAGAGAAAGCATCGCGAATTTTCATTCAAGATCCAAACTCTATCAAAGACAAGCGTGTTTTCCCAAACCAAACAAAAAGCTTTGAGGAAAAAGAATCTATTAAAAACTTGGAAGAATTACTAGAGCACATTTCTCCCACCTATAAAGCTTTACTGCATTTACGTTATAGTCAAAAGCACTCTTACTCGGAAATTGCAGAGATTATGAATTTAAAGTCGGTGAACTCTGCTCGTCAAATGCACTATCGAGCTATTAAACGTTTGCGAGAGATCGCTCCCAAAAGACAGGGGCTTTTTAGGAAAACAAAAACTCTTGGAAAAAAATAGGGCGTGTTTTCATTCAGCTTTTTTGCAATGTTTTGGAAAATTAGATGTATAACTTTCGATTCTAGTTATAGTTCCATAACGTGGTGGGCTGAATGAAAACACGCCCTTACGGTCGAAATTTTAGATTTAAAATAAAAAAATGCTAAGTCGAGTAGCGAAAATAAATGGAATAATGTTGTTTTTGGAGTGACTAGATTAGACAGAGATCAAATGATTTCCTTTAATCTTGTATTTGAGCTATTGCTCTTTTTTGCAAGTACTTCGAAGAAAATCTATCGAGTATAGAAAAAACCTTTTTGAGACAAGGTTCATGTCTTGGGAGTTCTCTTTGTGGAATTTTTGAATTACTTCGATAACTCTAGGAGGAGGGGTTTGATGAAAATAAAGCCCTTCCTTTGTTAGGAAGTAACTTAGTTTGAAGTGGCGGCAAATGACATCTAAAATTTTACTAACTTTAGTTCTGCGAAAAGCAAGAGGAGGAAAAATTTTTTTGTCTAATTGAAAGCTGTATTTTAAAGTGTAGTCTATTCTGTGTTGTATGCCTGTCTTCCTTAGAATTGTTTCCAGTGCGTCCAACAAAGAAGTGCTCTTAAAAAAAGTAATGTTAATTTCTTGCTCAAACAAAGCCAATTGTTTTTCTTTTGAGGAGAGCTTTTTGGGGGGGAAATTTTCTTGTGGTGTAGCTTTTTGATCCAGTATGGTTTCTTTTTTAGCCGTAGTATTTTGTGAATCTATAGGTTTTACAATAGAACTATTTTTTTCCTTTTCGGATAAAGACTTTTCCAATTTCTCCGAAGTTTCGGAATTTTCTTTTTTTTCCTCTGAAGACAACTCCTCTGCAGATAACTCCTCTGCAGATAACTCCTCTGTAAGAACAGCTAAATCTTCTGCATCCTCATCCTCATTGATAAGATCCAATATTTCTTGAGCTAACTTTTTAGTTCTGTTTTTTCTTTCGCTATCAGGAATCTCCATTCGTTCGCGTTCGTGATAATACTGTTCCTCTGGAGAAAGAACAAACTCTTCTTCTTTTTTTTCTGTAGACGGAGGCTTAAGAGGAGGAGGAGGAGAAAGATCCTCTTCTTCTTGCGAAAGAAAGAGTTTAGATAAAAAGGTTGTTTTTATCGCTGCTTCTCTTCTTAAATCATGCGTTAAAATATAGTAGGTCAAGGAGGAGGAAAAAAGAAAAAAAACAACGGCACTCCATAAATTGATTTTGCGAATTTTTCTTTCAGTTTCAGGAATTATCTTAGGACGAAAAATCTTAATCGAACCACATTTTTCACAGGACCAGACATCATTTTCTCGATAAATTTGACGCCATTTCCATGCCCAAAGACCAAAGGTGAAAAAAGTTATGGCAGCATGTAGGCGATGATTAGTTTCGTTGAGGCAGGTGATTCTAATCCAATCTTTTTGACAGGTTGGGCAACCACCATAGGTTATGTGCTTTCCCTGCTTTGATTTTGCCATAGCTGTTTTACCTTTTGTTTTACCTTTGACTTCAACTTTAGACAAAAAATTGTACAACTTATTTAAGTTGTATGATAACACATTTGGAAACAAAAAAAAATAAGCTTCTCTTTTCTAATAGATACTCTATAAAAACTAGCCAGCTTAAGATTTGACGAAAGAAGAAAGTTGTGGTAATTTATGTTCCTTATTTGAGGCCGTTTTAAAATGGAGGTTTTATGGATACAAGAGCATCCCAACTTGCTCAGTTAGTGGTAGATTATTCTCTAAAAATAAATTCTCAAGATACTTTGTTACTTTCCTATGAGCCGTGTTTCTCTGACTTTACAGACTTAATCGCAAAAGAAGCTGAAAAGAAACAAGCACGGATATTACACCAACATTTTGACTTGCCTAAAATAAAAGAACTTATAATGGAAGGTTCTTTGGAAGATTGGCAAAAAGATCTTAAGGAGCAAGTTAAACTAGTTGAGGAAGCAACGGCCTATGTTCGACTGGAAGCATCTTCCAATTTAGATTATCTCAACGGAGTTCCCGCAAAACGGTTGAAAGACTATACCAAGATGGTCACAAAACCAATTCGAGATATAAAAATCCAAAATCATAAAAAGCGAGTTTTAGTAGCTTGGCCTTGCTCAGTTTACGCACAAATTGCGGCAATGAGTTTGGATGAATATACGGAGTTTATTTTCCGTACTTCTCTCATGGACTGGCCTCTTTTACGCAAGGAAATGGAAAAAATCAAAGAAGTGTTTGACGGAGCGAAAGATGTTCACATTACTGTGCCAGGAAAAACAAACTTGCATCTCAGTTTGGAGGGCCGAGGAGCCTGTATTGGAGCAGCTACCCAAAATATGCCCTGCGGAGAAATTTTCTATGGCCCTGTGGAAAACTCTCTCGAAGGATTTATCTCTTTTGCTTACCCAGCTGACTTTCGAGGGAAATTAATGGGTGAAATTCATCTACAATTCGAGAAAGGGGATGTTATTCACTTCTCCGCTGGAAGCAATGGTGCTGCTTTAGCAGAGCTTCTTGAACAAGAGGGAGCTCAGAGAGCAGGGGAATTTGGTATTGGTTGTAATCCTAAGATAAACCAGCCGACAAATCTTCTTCTCTTCGATGAAAAAATGGCAGGAACTATTCATTTGGCCTTAGGTTTTTCTTACCCCTCTTCTCTTTCTTCAGGAGGAGGACACAACAAATCTATTGTTCATGTCGATATGGTATGTGAACTTCGAAAAATTAATGGACAGCCGGGGGGAAAGATCTATGTTGATGATGATCTTGTCCAAGAAGATGGCAAATGGTGTTTTTAGCAAATTTTTTTATGAAAACTCCCCTACAAGGAATAAAAATGAAAACTCTATCTTTATTTTTTTTTCTAAGTTCGTTTTATTTGTGGGCTCAACCAGAAGACAAACTCTCTTATCAAGACTTTGATTCTTACCAAGAAATTTACTCTTTTTCCCAACTGGAAAAGAAATTAACTTTTTATCTAAAAAAACACTCCGAAATTGAAAATTACTATCATCTAGATAAAAATACCTTTAAAATTTACGCTTCCCTCACAGACAAAAAAAAAGATGTCCCCGAATACATACTACGTTTGATCAGTGAACCTCCGGCTACAAAGAAAAAAACAGACAAAAAATTATCCGAACTGAGAATCGCTCTCGACCCTGGCCATTTAGGAGGCCCTTTGTTTTCTCGTTGGGAGAGTCGCTATATTGACATGCCTGCAAAAAAAGGTAAGCCTAGTATGACTTTCAATGAGGGAGATTTGGCTCTAGCGACTGCTTTTGAGTTAAAAATTTTACTCGAAACTCAAGGGGCCAAAGTTTTTTTAACGAGGAATGCCTCTGGCCAGAGTGTCTATCATAAAAGTTTTTTTCTCTGGCTAGAAGAGGATTTTCTCTCAGCGGTAGAAAAGAAAATTTCTTTGATCACTGATCCTGCGGAAAAATCTACTGTAAAGTGCTGGTGGTTGACTCAAACTCCTTTAGCAAGTATTTTTCGTAGTTTATACAATCCTTTGGATCTAAAAGCAAGAGCTCAGAAAATATCACATTTTTCTCCAGATATCTCCATTATGCTCCACTACAATGCCGGAGCGGCTAATGATCTAAACGGGCAAAACCAAGGAACGGAAAAAAACTTTTGTATGGCTTTTGTTCCAGGAAGTTTTTCCAAAGGGGAATTGCAAAATCAAGAAGCCCGTTATCATTTTGTGCGTTTACTTCTCACTCCTGACATAGAGAATTCTATAAAACTCTCTCGTTTTGTTGTGGAAGAATTTGTCGAGAAGCTCCAAGTCCCTCCTGTTTCGGAGTCTGTAACTTCTGCTCCCTACTTAAAAAACTTTTGTTTAGCAACTTCTGCCAAAGGAGTGTATGCACGAAACCTTAACCTGACCCGTTTGGTTCCTGGAACTATATGTTTTGGAGAGCCTCTCTATCAAGACAACTACCAAGAATCCCGTTTACTTTCCCAAAAAGATTTTGTTATCCAAGGAGTTGCTGCCCCTAATCGGGTGAAGAAGGTGGCCCAAGCTTATTTTCAAGGTATCCTTCGTTTTTGTGAAAGATAGGATCGTTGGAATGTTTTTTTTAAACTAGGAGATTTATATGCAAAAAATTAGAGTTCTTTTGATTTTTGCTTTGATTCTTAATGTCTCAGCACTAGCTGATTCTCTTTATATCAAAGCAAAATATGCCAATTTAGTGAACAACCCTCGGAAAAAAAAGCTGATTAAGAAACTTGATCGAGGAACTAGAGTCGAGAAAATTAGTAAAAAAAGTAAGTGGTACAAAATTTCTGTAGATGGTTCTACTGGTTGGGTTTACAAAAGCAAAACCTCTTCTAGTGAACCTTCCATTGATCCTAGTTTGGAGGCTCAAGGAGGAAATCTTT
Source organism: Planctomycetota bacterium (assembly GCA_029260735.1). Classification (GTDB taxonomy): domain Bacteria; phylum Planctomycetota; class Uabimicrobiia; order Uabimicrobiales; family Uabimicrobiaceae; genus JAJDCR01. The sequence goes on along the minus strand of JAJDCR010000087.1, from coordinate 47,224 downwards.
TAGCAGGAGAGGAGTTGGCTGCGGGAAGTGGTTTGCGTGGTTTGAGTCCTCTTGGACAAAAGTTTGCCCAGAGCCGAGCCATTACTACTAGACATCGTAAATTTATGGACTACCATCAGTCTTATATTACGATTACTTCGGGAAAAGTGGATATTAAGTCCAAAGTAACCGAGCAAGGGATCAAGGTGATCAAAATCACAAGTAAAGATTTAGATGATTTTCTAGAAGAAGGAAAGTTGGGAGAGTACAGCGATGCGCCAGATGTTGAATAGAAAAATTATTTTCACTAGTTTTATCCTCTTGTTGGCCAGTATTTTTTTTATGGTAGCTTGTGAATCAGCCAGTAGTTTTTTAAACGATGAAGGGACTCGAAAACTAACTCGCTCTGCTGGTATCTCTGACAAAGTCATGGGAGATGCCTCTACTGTCATGGAAGCGGGAGGAAAGTTAGTCGAAGCTTTTGAATCTTTCCACGCCGCTTTTTCCGACATGAGTATTGAAGATGAAAGAGCTCTGGGAGAAAGCGTTTCCCTACAAGCCTATGCTAGCCCGCAAATAGGGGCTCCTATTCATCACCCCAAATTAATGTTCTTTTTAAATCGAATGGCAAATGTTTTGGCGCAAAATAGTGAGCGTCCGATGATTCCCTATCATGTTGCAATAGTCCATTCTTCTGATTTTAATGCTTTTGCTGCTCCAGGGGGATATATTTTTCTGACAAGTGCTCTGGTTTTAAACTTAGACAATGAGGCCGAATTAGCTGCTGTTATTGGTCATGAGCTAGGACATATTGTAAAAAAACACGCGGTAGCAGATCTTCAAAATGGGAAAGCCTGGGAAGGTTTTGGCAAAATTGTTGAAGCGGGATCTAAAGTGACGGCAAATGTCTTTGAAGAGAATCTCCAAGAGTTTGGAAAACTAGTCACAGAAATGTCTGGTCAACTCATAGGGAGTTTTAACCAATACGACACTAGTATCGAGCTAGAAGCAGATTATGTCGGAGTTCAGTGTGCTTTAGACACAGGATATGATCCTCAAGCTATGCTCAGTGTTTTTGAGAAGCTAAAAGCTTACTATCCTAAAGATAGCAAAACTCATCCCAGTTTAGAAGAACGATCACGAAGAGTACAGGAGTTTATTGCTCAGCAGAACCAAGAAGATCTAGAAGGCTTAGTCACAAGAACGGGTCGTTTAGAGAGAGTAAAGCAATGGATTAGAGAAGATTTAGATTGGCAACCTTAAATCATTTGTTAAAAACAAGCTCTTAGAGCCTATTTTGAGGTTACGAAAAAGTATAATTTAGGAAAAAAGATGGCCCACACATACGAAGTCTGTACTCTCTGTGAGAGTACAGGAAAACAAAATAACTACTCTCCGACAGACCAAAAAAAGACTTTAATTATTTCCTCTTCCCTCTTTTTTTTAATGATCGGTGTTTTTTATTGTGCGACTCAGTTGATCAGTGCAAAAACAGCCGGCCTGCCTCTTACTTGGCATAGTGAGGGAGCTACTCTGGGGCTAATTTTCGGTTCGTCTCTTATTCTTTTGGGAGGATATGCCCATCTAGAGTACGCTCTTTTTTGGCATTGGAAATCTTGGTTAAAGGGAACATGCTATGGATGTTTTGGCCAAGGCTATCGACCTAAAAATGAAATAAGTTGGTTTAAGGCAAGCATTTATTTTGGAGATATTTTTGTTTTTGAACAAATTTTAATTCCCATGTATCGTGCTTTGACCTTTCAGTTTTTTTGGAGTGCGAAGAAAACTCTTCCAACATGCCTTCGTTTTTTTTTCTATTTTATTCTTTTCTTTGGCTGCATTCCTTTTCTCGTTCTAGTTATGGGACAAGATCATCTTTTAGGTCTAATTTTGGCCCTAGCCGTGACCTTTTACATTATTTATCTTGTCTGCACTAACTCAGATCAAACAGGTGAGCAAAAAACTCTTCTTTTTCTTTTAATCCCCCTTTACTATGTCAGCATGGTTGAAGTTTTTCGCTGGGCATGGTTTTTCTCCATGAGTTCCTTGAGTGTTATTCCAGATCAATCTGATTTTCTTCTGATGGGGTTAGAAAATTTAATCCGAACCCAGCTTTTTTTAGATATCTTTGAAATCTATGATATTCAAATCGCGAACATCCAAGGGGTTACTCTCTTATCTTACTTCGCTATTTTTGTGACCAGAGTTCTCCTGGATCTGGCTTTGATTTCTTTATTGATTAAAACCATATGGAGTTGCTCTCGAAGAACTTGGCTATACAAACATACAGGAGAAAAAGGAAGTAACCTTGCCAATAGTGACACTTTAGTCGAAATGGAAAACCAAGCAGCCATCGGGCAGTCGAAAAATATTTTGAAGGTACAAGAAAATCTCCAGAGCATTTTTTTTGTGATAGAAGGAGTTCGCTCCTACATTGCTAATGTGGCCCAAAATACACAAGATAAGCAACTCAAATCTGTCGCAGAAGAATGCTCCCAGCTTGTCGCTAAAATCCCACCTACAAAAACTTCTTCTTCTGCTTTGTTGTCTGATTCTCTAATTTTATGGAAAGATCGCGTTTTATCATTGGCTTGTGTTACCCTTTGGATTGTTGCTTTTACCGTAGGCATCCAAGTTTTTATCGAAAACACAAACCAGCATGAGATACGAAAGATGATGGTTCAGGCAAAAGATCTGAAGGAAGACCATACCGGACGCCAGAGTATTTATCTACGAGTTTTGGAGAAAGATTCCTACCATAAAAAAGCTCTTTTAGCCTCTAGCCAAACCTACTTAGACATGGCTAGCTTGAATTGCTCTTTTTTTGATTTTGAGCAGGCTTTGATTTCTGTTGACAGCGGGTTTTCCCAAGCGATGAAGCTGGAAAAACTCGATAATAAAAAAGAGTATTCTGCGGAGCTTAAGGTGATCGAATCCCAAGCCTATTTGCTAAGAGGGACAGTTTTTTTTCTCCAAAATGATTTTTCTCGGGCGAGAGCAGAGCTCCGCAAAGTTAAAACCCAAGGAACTCGACGTATGCTTTGCAATCTCTCTCTCTTTGAAGCTGCCGCAAAGTTTCCTCACTCCCCTCTTGAGTTTAAGGGCTTTCTCTCTCAAGCAGAGGAGGAACTAGGTTTTGATCCCGAGTATCCTTGTCTTTTTATCCTCCAATTTTTGCATGCTTTAGAAAAAGTTTTCCAAGAGAATTTTCGGGAAGCTCAATCTGAGCTAGTTTCTCTGTGGACAAAAAAGACAACTCCCTTACTTCGGCAACACTTAGCCAGAACCTTAGGAAATATCTTATGGCGAGAAGGACGTCACCGTTTCTCACAAGCGGAGCAATTTTTAGAGAGAGTACAAAAAAAAGCTCCCTTTGATTTAGCTAATTTGTATTTATTGCAAAAAAAGTGGGATTTACTGGAGCAAACTCTAAATAAAATCCTCGCAATACATTCTTCGCAGAGCCGACCTTACATTGCTCAGCAAGTTAAATTAAAACAAAGTATTGCTCTATTGCGCCAAGGGAAAAAACACGAATCTCAAGCTCTTTTGCCAGAGATTTTCCTTCACCGCTCTATAGATAAATTTTTCCAAGATACTTTATTACAGCTTTGGAAAGGAGAGATAGATCCAGAAGGGGTCTTGGAAATTTGCGAGAGTTGGAATTTAGATAAAGAAAAAAGCCAAAAAAGCTTGGCTCACTACTATATCGGAGAAAAATTCTTTGCCGAAGAAAATTTTGCCCAAGCAGCTTTTCACTTTAAACAAAACTTACTCCAAGGGGATTCGCGTAGTGTGGAAAATGAGCAGGCAAGACAAAATTTAGAAGAAATTGAAATTCTAAAGGAAGACAGCTCTTTCCTCGGGAAACTTTTTTTTGATGAAATATATCTAAAAAAAATCGCTTCTTCTATTCAGGAAGAATTAAGAGAGTTTATTGTTCCTGAAAGAGAAACCTACGAAGCTCTTGCCTTTATTCTGGCAACAAACTACACAGCCGAAAAACTTCAGGCATTGAAGGCTATTTGGGAAAATCAACGTCTTTCCCGAGAATCTTTCTTGCCTCTTTTAGAGCAAGCTCTTAATAGTAAAAACGACGAAAACGAAAGTATTCAACTGGTTGCTTTGGAGATATTAGCTGAAATAGGTCCTTCTGAAAAACTTGCCCCTAAGGTGCTCGGAGCCTTGGGGCACTCTAGCGAGAAGGTTAGGCGAGTTGCGGTAAAAGCAATTGCTCAGTTACCAAAAAATGCTTTCCTTGGTTTAGAAAAAGCTCTCAAAGATAAAGATAAATATGTACGTAGAGACGCCGGGTATGCCTTGGCTAAATTCCACTCTGAGTTGCTCGCGGTTTTACCCTCCTTAGAAAAAGCCCTCTATGATCCGGAAGTCATTGTTCGAGATGCCGCTTTTAGCACTTTGAAAACATTAGGAATAAAAGCATTACCTTCTTGGAAACGACTTCTAGAAAAAAAACATCCCGATACCGTTTTACAAATTTACGCTTTTCGGGAGTTAAAAAAGCAGGACCCCAATTACTTCCAAGCAGAGAAGAAAAAACTCATTCCTCTGCTCATTGATATTCTCCGTACAGATAAAGATCTCCAAAGCCGTCGTTGGGCAGCAGCAGAACTTTTAAACAACGAGGTGGGGGAAGACTTTCTTGGCCAGAAATATTTAACTAGAGAAAAAGAAGAAATTGTCTTACGAATTCGAGAGAGCCTCCAAGATTCTGATCCCCAACGTCAGCTCGTTGCTGCCACATTATGGTTAGAGTGCCATAGGCGTTGGCAAGTTGATTTAGAGCCCGTCCTTGATGTGCTCTATGGACGTTGGAAAGTCGGAAACGCTCAGGATCAAAATCAGGTATTTTTGTTTCTTTGGCAAAAAGAAAAAACTAGGCCAGCGGTGCTGAAAATTTTATCTTTCGCCTTAGAACATCCTTTGGAAAAAGTATCTGAAAAAGCTTATGAATTTTGGGAAAGAATCATTGAAAGTGATAGTTTTCCTTCTCTTTCTCCTCATATTTGGCCTCTTTTCTTTCGTATGATTGAAGAGGGAAAATTGTTAGATGTAGTTGAAGAGCTTCTTGCTCTTGCCGTAAGCTACGATTCTGATACATCTATTAATGGTATACTTCCTTACCTCTTAAATAAAAAAAGCGAAAAAAACAAAGTAAGCAGAGTAAGGACACTGGTTTTACAAACTCTACTCAGTTGTGAGGAAATTTCCGAGTACGAGTTAGATTCCTCCCAAAAAGAAGCTCTTTTACAAAAATGGCCCAAAGATTCTTTCACAGGTACTTTAATTTTGAATTTAGCTCACCAAACCAATTGGCAAGACAAAAGACTTTTAAAGTTTGCTTTGAAGATTCTAAAAGACGGAAAAGTAGAGGAAAAGAGTGTCGCTGTTCGTTTTCTATCCTCTTATCCTCAAGAAGCTCCTCAAGTTTTGCCCCAACTTCTCCTTTTCTTAGCAGGATCTGAAAGCGATGAAAATGGAGAAGAGGATGAAAAGAAAGATGAGGAAGGCGAAAATGAATACCAAGAAGAAGAGGACGAAGGGCAGTATGATGAAGAAGAGGATGAAGAAGAATTAAGTCCACAAGAAGAACTCCAAGAAGCCACTCTTTTTACTCTAGGAGCTTGGAAAGGACTGGATGAGATCTATCGTCTTGGTCAAAAATATCCTCATTTAGAAATATTAGCGATCAACGCCATTCTCGACGCTCAAATTCGCATAGAGGCAGAAGATAGAGAAACTGTAGCTATTTTGGCTAAATTCCTATCCAGTGAAGATGAAGAAGTTGTTCTGGCCACTCTTTATGAGCTAGGAGAGTTTGAGGAAGGAACAGAACTAATTTTGCCCTTTCTCCAAAAACTAGAGGCTTCTTCGAATGAAGAGATCCGGACAGAGGCAAATCGCCTAGTTCTTAGTTTAGATCCACCTTCAGAGATTCAAGACTTACTCATTTACTTGAATCATCCCGATGATGCTGAAATTAGATTGGAAGCTCTAGAAATTTTATCTCAAGAAGAAGAGGATGAAAATCAGGTTGAATATATCGCAATGAAATTAGGAGATGACTCTTCTCTTGTCGCAGAGAAAGCCGCAAGTATTCTTCTTCAACGAAAAAATTTTCCGCTAGAACCGCTCAAGCAAGTTTTACGCCAAGGAAATGAAAAGGCAAAAATAAAAGCCCTTCGTCTTCTCGGGCAAGCAAAAACATCTGTCCTTCACTCTAACCTCTCTTTCCTATTCTCTCTGCTAGAAAAGGAATCTTCGGAATATAAGCAAGTAGGTTTAGAGATTTTACAACCCGTTATAGAAAGAAAAGATCGCAAAGCCTTCTATAGCAAAGTTCTATTGATTGCAAAGAAGGAGAAAGACGAAAAGACCCGAGCTTTAGCTTGGCTTCTTTTGTATAAGATGGGCTCTCCCCAAGCTTGGGAAAAATTGATTCAGATGGTCGAAGCTTATCCTCAACACCAGGAAGATATTCTAGGACACCTACAAAAGATTGCTCCAGAGGATACTTTGGACTATCTAAAAAAATCTCTTCGAAAAAGATATGGCCCCGTGAAAATCTTAACCGCTCTAAAAGTATTGAAAAACATGCCCAAAGCCCCTGGTGTAATTGCTCTTGTTGAGGAAGCTCATGGAGACAAGAATCCCCAGGTACGTTTAGCGGCCCAGGATGTGTTAAAAAGATGGCAGTAAGTGGGGGATGTTTTTTTTGAGTCTAGGTTTTTTGTTTTTAGCCTGAAAGGCTTATGCTGCTCACTATTGCTGAAATTAGACTAGGATTTTGAAAACTATCCCCTTCGGGGATGCTTTTTCTCTTAGACTACTTCCTTCTCGAAAAAAGCAGTAGTAAAGTTCCCAGTAAGAGCAAATAAAGACTAGAAGCTTCTGGCACAACAGGAGCAACGGGATCTGTAAAATTTACATTGAGCAAAGGGCGATCAGAAGAATTTTCAGAGCTGTTGAATATCCATAAATCATTGGCGCTGCTATCGACAATGAAAACCCAGCCTCGGTTGTTATCTCCATTTGACCATGCTTGTAAAGTCGAGGTTATGTCAATATTGATAATCCCAAGAGAAGAACTAGAAAAAGTAGCTCCTGGAGCACTTAAACTATCTGTTCCATCATTTTGGACACCATCAATCAAGCTATCCCAAGTAGAGCTGTCTTCTGACCAATCACTAAGCATTTGATACATAGAGATACTACTAAGAGGACGGGCATTCGTTACCTGTAGAGTTAAAGTCGCACTGGAAATAGTAGACCCTAACTGAATTTGATTGGCACCAGCTCCAAAAATATCATCAAACCTAAGTAATCCCTGTGCAAAGCCAGTTCCATTAGGATCAAAACGATCCACATTAACTTGGGTTAAACTTCCAAAGTTACTATTAGCCTCAAACTCTCTAATGAAAGTGTCCTGAGTCCCTTGGTATCCGTTTACTCCCTCTTGAAAAGAAAGAGTATCTGCAAAGAGAAAACTGGATACAAAAAATAAGGTAGCAGCAAATAATTTTTTAGACATCTCTTCCCTCATTCAATATCAAAATCAAAAAATTAAAAATTATTTAGTATTTATACTATACTATACTATACTAGAAAAGATTTAAATTTTAAAGAAAAAATCAATTTATAAATTGCTTTCTAATAAAAGGGGAAGTCATAGCGGAAAGAAGGCCACCATAATCTAGACTAAAGCTCACTTCATCTCCGATCTGTAAATTGAGATTTTTGCCATCGAGAATAATATGATCACTGCTAGCTCCTAGTATTTCTAATTTGTTATTAGTTTTCAAGCTAGATACCAAAATGTCCTGTCTCCCCAAAGCAATAATTACTCTTTGGCCCATTCCTCGATCTTGGAAACTAGGAACGTTTCCAAAAGCATCTTGACAGATTTCTCCCAGGGGGAGAGATGGTTTTTTCTTGGACTCAATAACTTCGGCAAATAGTTGGAATGCAAGCGTATGTAAACTAGGAATCGCTTTTCTATTCACAGTTTCGCAACCTAAAAGAATGGATTCACCCAAGCGCAGATTATTAATCTTACCGATATCTTGGGCAGATTTACACCACTCATAATTTGCCGAATTTCCACCCGAAACTATTTCCAGGCTGATATTAAATTCTTTTTCAAGGAAACGAACCACTTTAGATAGTTCGTGCATATTTTTGTCATCTGGCTTTATTCCCCCATAACAAGCTAAGTTGCAGCCAATTCCGACAATTTTTAGATGAGGTAGAGAAAGAGTTTTTCTGATAAATTGAGAAAGGTCATGAATAAGTACTCCTTCGCGCAGGTCACCCAACTCCACCATAATAATAACCTGATGATTTTTATTATGCACTTTTGCATAATAGGAAAGTTTCTTAAGAGTCTCAATCTCTGTGTTGAGACTAATGTCTGCATTTTTAACAACAGATTCGGCCTGGCTTAAAGAAGTACGTAAAAGAACAAACCGAGTGGATATTCCCGCATTTTTCATTTTTTGAATGTTTTCAATTCGGGAATCAGCAATAAATTTGACTCCGCCTTGAATCATAGCTTTAGCAATAGAAGGTTCTCCTAGCACTCCTTTAGAAACTCCCATCAAGGAAATATTTTTTTGTCCGTAAAGTTTTGATAGCACTTGAGCATTATCTCGTATTTGGGATAAGGAAATTTCTATTCTTGGCATGAACGATTTCATTTATTCTTTCCTTACATTTATTCTTTCTTTATGACAACATCTTCAATGTTTCCCATTTTATTTTTCTAGCAGATATTTTTTATAAACTGCATATAAAACCGTATGATATCTTTATAATTGTCAGTGTTAATCCGCTCATCAGTTGAATGAACTCTCTTTAAATCTTTTTTACTCATCACTAGGGGAACAAATCTATAGACATTTTTTGTAAGTGAGCTGTAGTGTTTGGAGTCAGTAGTTCCTAGCGTGAGAAATGGGACCACTACAGTATTGGGGAATATCTCCATGATGCTTTGTTGAATAGCCTTGTAAGAGGGTGTATCTGTATCAGAAATAGGCGATGGATTAGAAAAATCCCATTTATTGCTATGAATTATATTCACTCTCGGGTCTCTAATAATTTTTTTCAGATAAGCTTTGACACTATCAATACTTTCTCTAGGAAAAATTCGCACATTTAAAACGGCTTTTGCTTTTTGGGGAAGAACATTATCTGTGGGACTTCCTTTAAGCATAGTGACAACACAGGTTGTTCTAACAAAAGCATTTCCGTAAGGAAAGATTGTTAGATACTTTATTAAGATGTACTTAAAGAGCCATAAATTGGCCAAAAGAATTCTTCCACCAAAAGATATTTCTTGGACTATTGCAGCGAAAGATTTTCGTGAAATATTTTCTAACTTTGCCGGAAAAGGATGTTTCTCTATTCTTTGAATGGCGTTAGCAAGTATTCCTACAGCCGTTTTTTTGGGAGGCATCGATGAATGTCCTCCAGGAGAATTTACAACAAGCTCAAGGCTAACAAACCCTTTCTCGGCTATACCTATGAAAGCAACATTTTTTGAAATATTAGGAATCATATCGGTGAGAATTTTCCCTCCCTCATCAAGTACACATTCAAAAGATACTTGACGCTCTTTCAAAACCTCTGCTATTTTCATTGCCCCCCTTTCCCCTTTTATTTCCTCATCAAATCCATATGCTATATAGATTGTTCGCTCAGGACAATAGCCATCTCTTATCAATGATTCAACAGCTTCATTGATTCCGACTAAAGAACTCTTTATATCAAGAGTTCCTCTACCCCAGATATAGCCATCCTTTACAGTACCGCTAAATGGGGGCACTGTCCAATCACCTTTTGTTCCTTTTTCTATAGGAACGACATCTTGATGTGCCATGATTAATATCGGTTTTAAGAGTGAATTACTTCCTTTCCATATATAGAGAAGACCTAACTCGTTAATCACTTCTTTGTCTAATTCGCGATGCATTAGCGGAAATGTATTCTCTAGATATTTATGGAGCTTTTTGAAAGCTTCTTTATCGAATAATTTAAATTGGTGATAGGAAATAGTGGGAAATTGAATTGCTTGGCTCAAATGTTCCAAAATATCGCAGCCAAGAGGAATTTTTTCTACAGGCTCAAAATCTAGTTGTCCCGTTTTTACAATCAATGTTTTCGCTAAAATAATTACAAATAACAGAATTAAAACGCTTAAGAAATACAACATATCTTACCTCAAAACAATTATCGCTTGTCCTTGCGATTACCTCTATACTGCTTCCAATACAGGAATTTTTTCTAAATTGTTGTGCTCGTTTTTTTGATTCAGTTTTGGAAAATAATAGCTTAAGGCTTGAATAAGTTTTTCGCATCCATGGCTCAATACATCTGTTGTTGATAATTCAAATTGATTTTCGTAATCTTCTATTTTTTCTAGAGTTTCTTCTTCAGATAAATTTTCGTGGCTTAGTGCAATTGCCATTACTTTCGTTGGAGAAATCGCCTCAATCAGTTTAATTTCACTCTCAATAGTGGGCATTGCTAATTTAGGGAAATCGCACCGAAATTTCCTCGCAGGCGGATGTTGAAGGATAATGCCATCGGGTACACTTCCTTTCAAGATACCAATAGAGCCGATAAAAGCAGGATGACTAACGGCCCCCTGTCCCTCAACTAAAATAATGTCAGGGCTTTCGTTATCAAATGCTTGAAGAATAGAGTTTTCTATTTCACCAATTACAAACTGCGAAGTAAGAGCATCGATAGATACGCCATACATTGCTCCTTGCATCAAGCTAGTTTGACCTGTTGCTACTAGTACAGATTTTATGCCTTGATTATTTAGGGCATAATTAAGCTCCATTGCGGTAGTCATTTTTCCGCAAGCGCAATCGGTGCCTAATATGGCAATTACAGGAATATTTACTTCTGATATTTGCCCCGTAAAAACGTGCAAATCTTTTAATTGCGGAGGTTTTCGGATGTCTTTTATTAGAACATCATTTTGGATAGCCGTATGGATAAATTCTTGATCTTCAGAGAAAAACTGATGAAGACCATTGATGATATCCATTCCTTTCTCCATAGCCTCTAATATTAGAAATCTTTCTTTTGTGCAGATATGAGTATTTAAGGGAGCCTTCCCGTAAATGTAGCAGTCTGGAACATCTGAAAGTTTACTCAAAGCTTCATCTAAATTAGCAAAAATAGGAATATTGTTCTTTTTTTCCCCCAATTCTTCTCCTGCATCCTTACCTGCCAGTGAACTATCAATAATCCCCACAATAGCATAGATTTCAGAGTGTCGAACCAATCCTGCAGCGGTTTTCCCATCCACTAGACCAAATTGATTGTCGCAGTAAACTAAAGCCGTTTTTTTTACAATTGTCATCCAGTTAGTCTCTTTTCTGATAAAGATAATAAATTTTAGTCGAGCTTTCCGGGCTCTGTTTTTCCTGTCTAGTTTCAACTTTGGTTTTGATTTTCGTTGTTATCTCTTACTAGACTATTCCCAAATTCGAGCATCTCTCTATCCATTTGACATTCCCAAAATCAATGGTTTATTATGACTCATTTATTTATGTAGTCCAAATTTCATGCCAAGTGGGCCAAATACAAACTTATTTGGTGGAAGACCTTAATTTTTCAGTGAATACTTAGATTCAAAAGAGAAAGTGCATCACAGGGGAATGGCCGCATATGGCTATCATGCCCATATGTGACCATTGCTTTAATCATTGATCAGTTTTATCGTGGATTAACTTGTCTTTTGTAATTAATCCTTAATTATCTTTTATTTCATATCTTGATTTTTGAGGAATGGATAGAAGAGAGAGCATACAAAATGGGTGACAGAGAGAGCTTTGACTATATTTAGCCACCGGCGAGTGGCTTTGTGAAATAAGGCGAGTGATTATGGTTTGCGAATACCTAAGTTTTCCTATTTGAGCACACAAAGAATGTTTTTATAAAAAACTTCTGCCTTTTACAGTCGGTTTTCTTTGTTTCGTTCTTTACAGGCTTCTCACACATGTAGGAACAAAAAAAGCTGAAGGCTAGGAGAAATAAGAGCAAAAAACACGCATTTGGATTTACATATTTTTAAGGTGCTGTGAAAAGAGTGCGCTTTAATGAAAATCCCTTTTGGGAGGTTTCTTTGTGTCGTTGGCGTAGTTCTTGCTCAAGGGTTTAGTAATAACGAAAAATTAGGAAAGAATTAGGGCGTGTCATCATTCAGCTATTTTTACAACGTTTTGAGAAGCTAGAAGTATAACTTTTTATCCTATTTCTTGTTGCATGACGTGGTGGGCTCAATGAATGATGACACCCTATTTTGCAATATAAATTCTCAAGGAGAATAAAAGACATGAAAAAAACATCTTTTACTCTATTTTGTTTTATTGTCGTTGTTCTAACTTCGGTAACAAAAATATTTAGCGAAGAGTATTTCTCTATACAAAAAGCTTTAGAAAATGCCAGGAGGGCCACCTCTTTAGATCTAAGCAATAGCAATTTAAAAAAGCTTCCTAAAACTATAGGTCTGCTTGTCAATTTAAGGATATTAAATTTAAGCGAAAATAAACTTACCTCTTTACCACAGGAAATCCGTAATCTTAAACGTTTAGAGATTCTTTATCTCAACAATAATCAACTGACTTATCTCCCCAAAGAAGTCGGTAAATTGAGCTCTATAAAAATATTAGATATAAGTAGGAACCACTTTGTTGAGTTCCCAAAAATATTTACTAGATTCAATCGATTAGAAGAGGTTTACGCGAATAACAATAAAATTGACAAACTTACCAGAAAAATAGGTGTGCTGAAGAAATTACAAATACTACAAATTTCTGCCAATCAACTGATGGAGTTACCAAGTAATATTGGAAAAATGAAAAATTTACGTATTTTGGTTCTTTCTGAAAACCGGATTGGTGAAATTCCCACAAATATTGGTAAACTAAAAAATTTGGAATTTCTGGATTTAAGTAGCAATAATATTAAAAAATTACCTTTAGCGATAGCTTTACTGCAAAAGCTCGAGTTTCTCGATATCAGCCAAAATAAATTATCATTCCTTCCTAAGGAAATTGGTAAACTAAAAAACTTACAAGAACTAAAACTACACTATAATGAGTTAGCTGTTTTGCCTGAGGAAATGGGTGGACTTATCAATCTTATTATACTAAATTTAGCAACGAACAAACTTACGCACTTACCCAAAAAATTCGCTGCGTTTGAAAATTTACAAATGCTGAATTTAAAAGACAATTTATTTATTCATTTCCCCGAAAAAATTAGCGAAATTAACACTTTACAAGAGCTAGATTTTAGTGGTAATAAGATAACAAAAAAAGAGCAAGAAGAAATGGAAAAGCTTTTTCCCTATTTGAAAGTTGAAATGCGATAAATTTTACCTAACTATATGTTGTAAGACTAGTCGCGTAGCGAAAATGAACGGAATTATGGAGTGAATTTCCTAGCATATATTTCCTCTATTATACAAACTCAAATGCGTGTTTTCCCCCCTTACTTTTCTCTCCTCCGCGGTGGATTTTGAGTAGAAAAGAATTTCACGCAAAGGCGCAAAGAAAAGCAAAGGAAGATGTAAAAAATCTTTCTGTTGATAAAATTCTCCGAATTTATCTTTTGTCTTAATTCTTTTTCTTCTTGGCGTCTTTGCGCCTTTGCGTGAAATTCTTTTCTTTTTTTCAACTTTAAAACACATTCAGTACTTTAAAAACAAGCAAATCCAAATGCCTGTTTTTCCCCCTTACTTTTCTCTCCTTTTAGCCATTTTTTGCTCCCGTGTGAGAAGGCTGCCTCAAACACATGTCAAACACCACGATTGCCAAGAAATAATTGTTTTTTCCCTTTATTTTTGATATAATTTATTTAGTTTAAAAATTTATTATATTTAGAGTAGTAAGGAAAAAACCATGTTTTCTCAAAAACAAAAATGGATGCCTTTTTTACTTTGTCTTCTTTTTACTTTTGCTTCTTTAGAGGCAACGGTTCTCTTTGGAGTTCGTAAAGATAGTGGAACTCTGGAGCAGATTGATCTGAGCACAGGAAATATAATCTCTTCGTTCGGTGGAATCACCAATGCCACAAGTATCGATTTTAGTCAGGGAAGTTTAGGTCAAGAGCTGTACGCTGTTATTAATGATAGCACAAATGATCGTGTGGTTAAGATCGACGAAAATGGTAACTCTTCGACTTTTATTGATCTTGGCGGAGGAAGTGCAGAGCCTTGGGATATTAGCTTTGATAGCTCAGGTAACTTGTATATTACCACCGATACCCAGGTACAAAAGTACGACTCTAACGGCAATTTAACCTTGTCTTTTAATCATGAATTAAGTGCTATCCGTGGTTTTGCCATCAACCAAAAAGAAATTGGGATTACAGTAAATCCTGTTAATGGTGATATTGCTGTCTCAGGACATAGCAGTAGCAATGCTTCTGCTCGGATTTTTGATTCTTCTGGTAATTTACGGGGAGATATTCAAGATTCAGGATCCTTTATTCTGGGAGCAGGAGCCATTCAATACACACCCGATGGTTCTGAACTCTACCTTGCTGAATTTGAAAGCAATGACCGCATGCGAATTATCGATAGTAATACTTTGCTAGAGCTGAGCTCTTTTGATATCTTCGCTACGACCACCAATGGAGCTGATGAATTACTAGGTCTGGAGTTTGATCCGGAAACGGGAGACATATATGTTGGTGGAACAGCTAATATCTTTGGGTTAGCTAAAATGAACTCTAACCATCAATTCATTTATGGACAAGCGCCTTTCTATCGTGACTTAGCCCTAGCTTCTGAGTTTGAGGCTCCAACGACAGTTCCTGAGCCCAGTTCATTTTGTCTCCTGTTTGGTGGATTACTTCTTTTCCTTAGAAAAAGGAGCTAAGTAGTCTATTCCTATTCCCTTTATACCTTAGAGCAGTGGTAAGGAAAAATTCATGTTTTCTCAAAAACAAAAATGGATGCCTTTTTTATTTTGTCTCCTTTTTGCTTTTGCCTCTTTAGAGGCGACGGTTCTTTTTGGAGTTCGTAAAGATAGTGGAACTCTGGAACAGATCGATCCGAACACAGGAAATATCATCTCTTCGTTTGGTGGAATCACCAATGCCACAAGTATCGATTTTAGTCAAGGAAGTTTAGGTCAAGAACTGTACGCTGTTATCAATGATAGCACAAATGACAGGGTGGTTAAGATCGACGAAAATGGTAACTCTTCGACTTTTATTGATCTTGGCGGGGGCAATGCCGAACCTTGGGATATTAGCTTTGATAGCTCAGGTAACTTGTATATTACCACCGATACCCAAGTGCAAAAGTACGACTCAAACGGCAATTTAACCTTGTCTTTTAATCATGGATTGACTGCCATTCGTGGATTTGTCATTAACCAAAAGGAAATTGGGATTACGGTAAATCCTGTCAATGGTGACATCGCTGTAGCTGGACACAGTAGTAGCAATGCTTCTGCTCGGGTTTTTGATTCCTCTGGTAACTTACGAGGGGATATTCAAGATACTGGTTTTATCTTAGGAGCAGCCGCCATCCAGTATACTCCTGATGGTTCCCAGTTTTACATTGCCGAATTTGAAGGTAATGACACCATGCGAATTATTGATAGCAATACTTTGCAGCAGGTGAGTTCGTTCAATATTTTCACCACAAGTAATACTGGGGTGGATGAATTAGCGGGAATGGAGTTTGATCCGGTAACGGGAGACTTGTATATGGGAGGGACAACCAACAGTTTTGGTCTGGTTAAAATAAACTCTAGTAATCAGTTTGTTTATGGAAAAGCCCCTTTCTATCGCGATTTTGCTTTAGCTTCTGAGTTTGAAGCTCCTAACACAGTTCCTGAACCTAGTTCCTTCTATTTGTTATTTGGTGGATTATTACTATTCCTCAGAAAACGAGATTGAGGTTCTTATGCCTATTTTAATTCGATTTATCGTTCTCGGGTTGATTATCTACATGATTTTTCGGATCATACGACCTCGAAGTCACTCAGGTAAATCATCGCGTAAGAGCAGAAATCGATCTGGTTTCAAGTGTGAGTTTTGCATACACTGCGGAAATGTTTTCGATGATGGTGTGAATTGTCTTTACCGAGGAAAGAAAACATTCAAAAATGCGGTTCATATTCAAAACTGTATCGACTATGAGAGAGATTCTTAAGAGAAGAGATTTATTTGCAGATTAACCTCTTCTCTTAGCAAATTAATCAGCAAAAGAAATGCCTAAATCTCGTGCGGTCAT
Source organism: Planctomycetota bacterium (assembly GCA_029260735.1). GTDB lineage: Bacteria > Planctomycetota > Uabimicrobiia > Uabimicrobiales > Uabimicrobiaceae > JAJDCR01. Next base: position 30,957 of record JAJDCR010000087.1, on the reverse strand, counting down.
AATGGAGTCACCACCTAAGGGAACCTGTTTATTACGCTCTGTCACCAAGTCTAGAGGAACGCATTTTACTTTGGGAGGGAAAGTGAGGAATTATTTGGCATTTTCGAAGAATTTTGACTAGTTTTACTAGAAAGGAATCTTCACAATCTCTTCTCCCGACAAAACCAACAGCATCTTTGCTATCAAATTCCTCGGAAGCTCTAACTTCCCCGAGTAAACATTGCTTATAGTTGATTGAGAAAAGACCTGTTGGCAGGCACTCGCGTTGGCTCCATCAGATTTAGCTGCGGGCATTCACCAGGTTGTTAACTTCTAAGGCAATAGACTGAGGCAAATAGCAAAGAATAGCCGCGCCGTATTCATCATAAATATCCCAGAGCGTATAAGAGGCTAGAAAATTCTGCCGTAGAAATTTGTATCGGATACCTAACTTACTGTTTACTATCGCATCAAAAAAACTTTTTGGGTCACCAACACCGTCTGAATCAAATGTAAATTTCTCAGATTTGCCATTAAGTTCAAAACTGACACTCCATGACTCCTCATCTTCGTCATCATATCCGTCAATGTCTATCACGGAAAACCTGCCTATGGAGAGTTCATTAATTGCTTCCAGCACAGGCTCGGCCATAAAGCATAAATATTCATCAGGAAGACCTATGATTCTGCAAGAATCTGGGATAAGATAATAGAGACAGTTTATAGTTAGCAAGCCTCCTTTTGTAGGATAAAATGGACTTTCTTCAATGTTATCCACCAAAAGCTTCAACTCTGCGGGGCCCACTGTTGCGTTATCAAGCTCGCTCTTCTCGATAATCTCAATAATACGCTGCAGTCTTTCAATAGTATTCATATTATTAACCTTTTTAGAAACTACCTACTAAAAAAGAAATATTATATTATTTTTCTAACATTATTCTACTTAATAAAAAAAACCTTGTTTTATATGTAGGCTAGCTTGGAAATAAGAGTGTTTTTGTTTTTCTAGTTTACTTTTACTTTTTCGCCACATACGATATACGTAAGTCATTCTTTTGGGGAATACGTAAAAAAACAAGAAAACAAGAGTGAAGTTGTGAAAGACTTTATAAAACAACACATTAAAGATGCTAAGGCAGGCAGCTCTCAGACGATGTATTACTTGGGTTCTATATACGAAGGAAGTAGTTTTGCATCAGAAGACTATGAAAAAGCGATAGAATGGTATACAAAAGCGGCAAGCTTGGGGCATTTCCAGGCTATGTCTAATCTAGGGGCTAGTTACAGATATGGTTGGGGAGGAGAAAAAAACTATGCTAAAGCGATCGAGTTATATATCAAAGCAGATGACTTGGAAAATCTTGATGCCACTTATGCTCTAGGTTATATGTATAGCAATGGCCTGGGAGTAGAGCAAATCGACTATGAGAGAGATTCTTAAGAGAAGAGATTTATTTGCAGATTAACCTCTTCTCTTAGCAAATTAATCGGCAAAAGAAATGCCTAAATCTCGTGCTGTCATAATAGAATCGCCATCCAAGGGAACCTGTTTATTACGCTCTGTCACCAAGTCTAGAGGAACGCATTTTACCTTGGGAGGGTCCAGAGCTACCATCACTCCTGTTTTTCCCTCTTCTAAAGCACGAATGGCGGCGGCTCCAAAACGTAAAGAAATAAGGCGATCAAAGGTCGTTGGACTTCCTCCTCTCAGAAGATGCCCTAGCACAACAAGACGAGCTTCTTTTCCGGTTCGCGCTTCAATTTCTTTAGTGACACGCTCTCCTACTCCACCCAAACGAGCTTCTTGGTCGAGTTTTTTCTCAACAACAGAAACACTTCCTCCTTGAGGAAAAGCTCCTTCTGCCACAACGACAATAGAATACCTCTTTCCATTTTCTTCTCGTTCTTGAATTTTCGCGACAATTTTTTCCCAAGAGTAGGGAATCTCGGGAATCAAAATAACATGGGCATCAGCAGATATTCCAGAGTTTAAGGCAATCCATCCGGCATATCTTCCCATAACTTCGACAACAATAACTCGATTATGAGATTGAGCTGTAGACTTGAGTCGGTCAATGCATTCAGTAGCAAAAGAGACGGCTGTATCGAAACCAAAGGTAATGACCGTATGGTTAAGGTCGTTATCGATAGTTTTAGGAATTCCGATTACTCTAAGTCCTTTTTTGCTCAAAGCATTCGCAATCCCCATTGACCCGTCTCCTCCTAAGGCAATCAAAGCATCTAGCCCTTCTTGCTCAAAAAAGGAAATAATTTCATCAGTACGATCTTTTTTGTAGGAGTTTCCGGAAGCATCGGTCATGGGATACTCTAAAGGGTTGCCCCGATTAGTTGCTCCTAAAATGGTTCCCCCTAAATGAGTAATATTGTTAACACTTTCTCGGGTTAAAGGGATAACGCCTCCGCCGGGGAAAAATTTTGGCTCAAAAATTCCTCGAAAACCTTCTCGAATTCCGTAGCATTCCCAACCACGATTTAAGGCAGACAAAACTACCGCTCGAATAACCGCATTGAGACCAGGAGCATCTCCTCCTCCTGTATTGATCGCAATTTTTTTTATCGGTCTACTCATATTTTTTTCCTTTTTTAGGACGTTTTTTTGCTCTACTACGCACTATTCATACGATACCTGAAAAATATGCATTTAATCTAAGTCCATATTTTATAAGGTTTAGTCGCGCCAGGCACCGATAGCATTAAGTTAAGTTGTAGCCTTTGTATTTTTTTCCCCTCCGCAGTGGATTTTGAGTAGAAAAGAATTTCACGCAAAGGCGCAAAGAAAAGCAAAGGAAGATCTAAAAAATCTTTCTCTTGAAATTCTCCGAACTTATCTCTTGCCTGGATTCTTTTTCTCCTTGGCGTCTTTGCGCCTTTGCGTGAAATTCTTTTCTTTTTTCAACTTTAAGGCACACTCTTTTCACTGCGCCTTAAAAATATGCAAATCCCTTTACGTGTTTTTTATTCTTATTTTTTCTATCCTTCAGCTCTTTTTATTTTCCGTGTGTGAGAAGCCTGTACTACTTATCCTTAGGCTTCCAATCTGGAGGAAAAAGAGCCACCAAGTCAGACTCAGGCTTTCCATCTACTTCTACAAATTTACGATAGGTGAGCTGGAGAAGACGATCTTCCATCTCATGATGAAACTTTTGGAAACTCTCTTCGTTGTCAGCATCAGATGGTAAATAATATGGGCCCTCACTTGTTAAGTGGATTTCGTTAAAAGGAAGAGGGATCACTGTTCGATCCCAAGTGGGAAGAAAGATGCGACGTTTGCACCACACACGAACGATAATTAAAGGAGCAGATAGCTCCTTGGCCATGACTAAAGAACCTGTCTTCATTCGATAAATCGGTCCAGAAGAGCCATCAACAGTAATTCCCACAGCAGCAGGGCCATCAAATTTTTTTAAATGATCTACAAATTCAGCTAAGATTTTTTTCTTACGACTTTTTCCTTTGCTGGAACCTCCTCGAAAAACAGTGAAGTTACATTTTTTTAGCATAAGAGAAATAACTTCTCCCGCATCTCCTACACTCGCAATAGTGTGGCCATGGAATTCACGAAAGGCCCAAGCAACAAAAAATACATCTTGGTGCCAAAGAACATTGATAACTCTATGAGGAGGTTTCTCTATCTCTTCTCGTAAAGTTCCCATCTTATCATCAATTTTACTTGTCGCCCAAACAAAACGACAATAGCTTAGGTAAGTATAGGCAATTATATACTTAGCAAAAAAAAGAAGGATTTTTTTGATTCGTCGCCGGATTAAGCGCAATCTTCTTCTGAAAGTGATTTTTTCCATTTTTTATTTTTGAGTTTCCGGTGCTTTAAATGCCTAAGTAATTTTTAGAAAAAACATTCCTTTAGGACAACGCCCTATAACAAAAAAAATAGCCCAAATGTTGGATTCATCCACCAACATTGGGCTATTTTTTTTTGATCTTAAACTGTCAAAAGCAGTTATAACTACTTAGCGGTGTAACCAGTAACTTTACCAGCTTTACCTTTTACAGTTACATTGATACTTTTGAAAACAATGTAATCTGAAATGCTAACTTCGTAACGAGGATCTACGATCAAATCGCAGTTTCCAGAACGAACAGCTTTAAGAGCAGCAGCAGACTTTACAGGTGCAGCAGCATCACCGCCGCCAACGATTTTTCCAAGAAGACCTGGATTTTGAGCACCTTGAGAAGCACCATAGCTTACGCCATCAGCATACTCAGTGTCACCACCGAAATTGATGAAACCGAAAAGAGTGTTCATTTTGGATTGACCAGAAATGTCTCCACCAACTTCGATTTGAGCGTGAATTTCAGCAGTTACAGGAACATTAAGTCCGCTGCTGTTGTGGTTTGCATGAAAAGCAGAACAACCAACAGCAAGAATCATCATAGCAATAAAAATAGCGGAAATTTGAAGAATCTTCATAATTTCTACTCCTTCCTTATAGAGAAATCATCGAACGATAACCTTGAATTTAAAACAATATTGTTCGCAGATAGTTTGTAAATAAACGTATACTGCATTCTGGATGCATTATCTACAAAAAAAAAACGATTGTCAACATCTTTTGAAATAGTTTTCTAAAAAAACAAGAATTTTGCTTCTAACCAAAAGTACTTATTTAATCTCCCTTGTTAATGATTCACCTAATAAACTCAATAATTTTTTTAGGTGAATCATTAACAAGGGAGAAGTAGATTAGTCTTACTGAGCTGAATCTACTGAGCTTTCACTTGTTTCATCCTCTTTGGTAGCACTATTTATATAGATACTACAAACCATATCTCCTACCACATTAACGGTGGTACGACACATATCGAGCAGGTTGTTGACAGGAAGAATGAAGAGAATTCCTTCTGGAGGAATCTTCACTGCGCTCAAAATCATGGTTAAGATAACAATTCCCACTCCCGGAACTGCGGCGGTTCCAATGGATGCCATTACGGCCATAACAACAACCGTTAGTTGATCAGCCATGGTCAAATCAATTCCGTAGACATTGGCTAAGAAAATAACCGATATCCCTTGAAAAAGAGCTGTTCCGTCCATGTTGATTGTGGCTCCTAAAGGAATCACAAAACCGGCCACTTCACTTCGGACTCCCAGTTTTTCTTCGGCAACCTCTAAAGTTAAAGGCATGGTCGCAGCACTGGAAGAGGTAGAGAAAGCCATAATCATAACTTCTTTTGCGCTGGAAAAGAATTTTTTTACGCTATACTTAGATAGAACAACTAAAGAGAAAACATTTAAAACGAGCATATGAGTACCCAGACCGAGGAGTACACATATAGAGAACGGAATTAGAGCTTTGAGTAAGCTTGTGTCTCCCCGAGTTGCGGCAATTTGTGAGGCAATTAGGGCAAAGATTCCATAAGGAGCAATTCGCATTACCATCATGATGATCTTTACAGTCATTTCCGTCACCGCAACAAAAAAAGTATTGATCGGCTGGGAATGTTTATCTTCTATTTGTAAAAGAGCAATCCCGCAAATTAAAGCGAAAAAAATCACTTGCAGCATATCGGGCTTAGCTTTGCTAATTGACTCAAGGATGTTTTTAGGGAAAATCGCTTGTAATCCTTCGAAAAGACTTTGCTTATTTTCCTGAGCCGCTTGAACTTTACTTTGGGCGGTGGCTGCTTGAGACTCAAATTGAGCTCGGGTCTCGGCGCTAATTTCTCCTGGTTGCATTAGGTTAGCGAAAAACAAACCTATGGTGATGGCTATCCCTGTTGTTATAATATAGTAAATAATCGTTCGCATACCGATTTTACTAAGTTTATTGATGTCTCCCAGGCTAGTAACCCCTGTCAAAATGGAAGAGAAAACTAAAGGGACTAAAGCCATCGTCAAACAGTTCATAAAGATTTTATTCCCCACAGGCCGAATGACCTTGAGTAAATCAGGGTCAAATAAATTGCCGATGGAAAGAACCACTCCTAAAACCAAAGCAATTAATATCTTGATGAAAAGGCTAAAGGTAAATCCCTCAAAGATGATAAAAAGCCCGCCAAAGAGAAGAAAGTAAGAACCATATCCCATAGCTTGCTGCAAAGCAGAAACCTCTGTTCCTTCTGCCGGGAAATTACCGCCCACCATCCACTGGCTACTTATGAAGAGACAAATCAAGGCCAATATAATCTTAAGCGCGGGATGAAGTTGCTTTAGTTTAGTCATGTTTTTTCCTTAATTGGGTGAGAAATTTTTCCGATATCCTACGAAACGTAGGTAACAATCCTTTTTCCGAGCGTTTAAGGGCTAGCTACAAAATTAATCCTTAAAACTAATTTTATAACTGGCCCTTAAATTGGGAATAATTAGTAAGCTTATTTTGCCAACATATCCCAAACAGGCTTTAAAATTTCGGGTTTGTATGTGAAATAAATGGCTGTAAAGTAGCAAGCGGCAATCGCAAATGTTTCAAATCCAATCGACCAACCTGTCTTATCCTTACTAAATCCAAAAGACCACCCATGTTTATCTTTTTTATAGCGTAGAACAAACATTGCGATCATTGTCATAAAGGTAATGAAAACAACCGAAGAGAGGAAGTCGTAACGATTGCTATGAACAGCACTTATGACGCCACCGGATGTGTAGAAAATATCACAGAAAGCAATGATTGCCATATTAAAAATATTGCTGCCAAATAGAGCTCCTACTGCCATAGCAGGGAAGCCCATACGAATTGCGACAAAACAAGTAATAACCTCAGGAAGAGAGCTGATAATCGCAAGAAAGAAAGATCCGACAAAACCTTCTTCCAAATTGTACACGGTTTGAATTTGAGTAGCTAAAGTACTTAGCCATAGTCCCGCTCCTACAATGATTGCAATGACAAGGACAGTTTTTCCAATTAAAGATCCCATTTCTACTTCACCGTAAGCTTTTTCCTTGCCTTCTTCGTCTTCTTCCTCTTCTTTTTGTCTTTTTCGATCCCCAAAGTATAACGAAGCCATGGCAAAAAAGTAAATCCCAAAGATAACAAGAGAATCATATCCTATCAAGGTGGGGCCAATAGCAAGAGTTTGGGCTTGGCTGAAAAGACAAATCCCCACTGCGATAACGATGATAAAAGATAGATTGACAGTTCTATTTACTTGCCCCGCGGCTGTTCGAAGAACAGGTATAGTGCGAGAATACAAATCCATTAGAACAAGAATAAAAATGTTAAAGAGATTACTCCCCAAAACATTCCCCATCATAATAGTTGGCTTGCTTTCATAAACAGCAGTACCTAGAGAAAGAACTAGCTCAGGCAGAGAAGTGCTCCAGCCAATCAGAATAGCCCCAACAAAGGCATGTCCAAGGCCCAGTTTCTCAGAGTAAATATCGCCATATTTGGTCAGCTTGACACCGCTAAAGACAATTAACAAAGCAGCGGCAGCGAACTGCCCCCAAATCATGTAATGATCCATTACATTCTTCTCCTTACTTTCCGTACAAGTTCTTTCATTTAGAGTACTACCTAAACAAAGCATCCGAAAAAATAAATATATCTAACCAAAATTTACTTGAAAGACAAAGCGAATCGATCCTATTTGGACAAAATCGCCGTCTTTGAGTAGAGCGGTTTTTTTTATTTTTTGATCGTTCACTCGGGGGGGATAAAAGCGGCCTAAGAAACGAATAACAAAACCTTTTCGATCTTGCACGATAACAGCATGTTTTTGAGCAACAAAAAGTCCAGAGATTGTTATATCACAGCTTTTAGATTTGCCAAAAGAAATGGCATTTTTGTGAAGAGGGATACGTTTAGAAGTACCAGCAACATGAAGTTGAGCAGGAGCAGGTGTATGCTCGCTTGCCATGCCTGTAAAATCCACTTCCATCGTTTGCATCATAGGCTTTTTTTCTTTAGCCTCTTCGAGAGCTTTTTCTTTAGACTCTTCGAGAGCTTTTTTTTGGCCTGTTTTTTCAAGTCTTTTTGTAACATTGGAAGTGCGCATTCGTTTTGTGAAGAAAAAAGCAATGATATGCTTGGCCAAAAATATTTCATCTCCACTACTCAGATTACATTCTTGAACTCTTTTTCCGCGAATAAAAAGACCCGTTTTGCTTTTTTGGTCAAAAATTCGGTAGATGTTACCATCTCGCTTTATTTCAGCGTGAACTCTGGACACTCCAAGGTTATCAATTCTGATGTCGCACTTGTCATCTCGTCCAATAGTTATACTATCTTGGTCAAAAGATAATGTTCGGAGAATTTCTCCTGTTTTAGCTAGTGATATTTCGATACGACAAGGAGAGCTTTTTTTGCTGTCTATTAAGGGTGACTCCATTCTCTATACTCCAGAGAACTTTCTAAATTTATAATGTGGCGAGTTGATTTTGTGGTGAAAAACCCTAAAACCAGAATAAAAGATTTCAGTACTGGAATACAAATGAACTTCAAGTACTGCTTTTAACTACAAGTTTCGTATTTTACCATGATTGCCTCTGATGTCAAAGAAAAGAAAGTACAAAACTTTCTAGTTATCGGAAATTAAAAGCTCCCAACATCTTGGAAAGTTTTTTTTAGCTGCTACTCATAAAGACTGGACATTTTTTGGAAGAACTCATAAGATAAGGTACTTGGAAGAAAAATAGCTCTCCAGTCTTTTTCTTCTAAGGTCTTAGATCTAAAGTCTTAAATCTAAAGTCTTAGATCTAAGGCCATGTGGAAAAAATAACTCTACCGCTGTTTGGAAAGGCTATTATGAATTCTGTACAAAGCTCTCGTCTAGAAGGACAAGAGGCGGTTGAAGATTTTCAAAAGAACTTTACAACCATTTCGGACTCGATTGCTCAAACTGTTGTTGGACACAAGAAAATTATCCAAGGAATTCTAATTGCTTTTCTCGGGGGGGGGCATGTTTTGTTGGAAGGTTTGCCAGGTTTGGGTAAAACTCTTCTCATGAAAACCTTGGCTGAGGTAGTTTCTTTGGAACATCGACGCATTCAGTTTACTCCTGATCTTATGCCTGCGGATATTATTGGGACTAAGGTTATCCAAGAAAATAGTGAAGGAAGGGGGCAAGTTAAATTTGAAGCGGGCCCGATTTTTTCTCATATTGTCCTAGCTGACGAAATTAATCGAGCCACTCCTAAGACCCAGTCAGCTCTTCTTCAAGCGATGCAAGAGAGCAAAGTAACAGTAGCAAATACAACTTATAATCTCCCAGATCCTTTTATTGTTGTTGCTACACAAAACCCTATTGAAATGGAAGGAACATATCCTTTACCAGAAGCGCAACTGGATCGTTTTTTTTTCAAGTTGAGAGTATCTGTTCCTACTTTGGATGAGCTGATTGAAATTGCCGATAGGACAACTCAAGGCGAAAAAACGCAAAAGTATAAAAAAATTTCATCTTTGGAAATTCAAAAAATGAAGCAGTACGTTCAGCAAGTAAAGGTTCATCCTGATCTCACAAAGTATGCTGCTCAATTGGTATTAAGTACTCACAATGCTCCCAGTGGCTGTCCTCTAGCCCGTAGATATGTTAGTTATGGAGCTAGCCCCAGAGGTTTACAGTCTATTATATTAGGGGCTAAAGCTCATGCTCTATGCTGTGGAAGAGTGCATGTTAGCGAAGACGATATCACTCAGGTCATTATCCCTGCTCTAGAACATAGAATTATTTTGAATTTTGAAGGAGAAGCGAGTGAAATCACCCCGATCGACATCATCGAAGAGGCACTTAAACAATTCAGGATCTAATAAAGCGCCCAGCAATCCTTTTCAAAAACAAGGAGATCATACGTATTTTAATGCTCCTCGGAAAATCCCGGGTTTAGGAAAAAAATCTCAGAAATATCGAACCATACATGAATTTTTAGTCGAAAAAGAAAATAACTCACTTGCTTATAAAATTGCTCAAAAGGTCATTCAGACAGCAAATACTAACTATAATCCTATTTATCTATTTGGAACAACAGGTACAGGAAAAACTCATCTCCTCGAAGCAATCACCCGAGGTTTAAAGGCAAACTTTACGGAATATCAAGTGATGTTTCTAAGAGCTGATGAGTATTACCAATACTTCCTTTATGCGCTTAAACATAATCAATGGAATTCTTTTCGCCAAAGTTGCTCTGAATCCAAGGTGTTTCTTTTAGATGACATCCATTTATTACAAAAGAAAAAACAAACTCAACAACAGCTGTTGTTTATGATGGATGAACTGATAAACCGAGGTGCCCTGGTTATCATTAGTTCTCAGCGACGTTTTCAAGACTTAGAAAATTTTGAGCCGGCTCTTCTCAATCGTTTACAAAGTGGACTTCCTGTTAAAATTAAAACAATTTCCTCTCAAGCGGTCTTAGAGCACTGTGAAAAAATTGCTAAAAGGCTCTCAACACCTATTTCTCCTGATATGATTGAAATACTTTGGGAGCAATATGAAGGGAGTTTTGGCGAATTTAAAGATCGTTTTGAAAGGTTGCTTATTTTTTGCCAAGAGAGTAAGCAGAGCATAACGATGCCTTTACTCAGAAACTTTGTCACTAAACTCAAAACGAGTAAAAAAACCTTAAGCCAAGAAGCTATCTTAGAAAAAGTTGCTCAGCATTTCTCATTATCAGGCCCTGAGTGTTTATTCGAAAAGGGAAGTAAGCGCTCTCTTTCAGAGGCTCGTTATGTGGCTATAAGTCTTATGAAAGATATGCTCTCTCTAAAAAACCACCAACTCCAAGAAATATTTGGACAACGTAGTGAAAGTACCATTCGTTATGCCCTTAAGAAAAATAAGGAAAGCAAAGATCTCCAAAATCGGTACTGGGAAATAAAAGAAGTTCTCAAAAATGATTTCTCATAAATTAGAATAGGAGTATTCTTCATGGCTGAATTTGACTCTCTTTGGAATTACAATGAACCAAAAGAGACGGAACAAAAGTTTCGCGCCCTCCTTTCTTCTTTTGAAAAAAAAGACGGATCTTTGTACTTAGAATTACTTACTCAAATAGCTCGAACCTTGGGTTTGCAACAAAAATTTGACCAAGCTCATTTACTATTAGACGAAGTGGAAACATCTCTCTCGGAAAATGCTTCTACGCCGGGAATTCGCTATTTTCTCGAACGAGGGCGAGCTTTCAATTCGAACAATCAAAAGGAGAAGGCCACTCATCTTTTTGAGCAAGCTTGGAAAAAAGCTTTATCTGTTGGAGATGATAACTACGCTGTGGATGCTGCTCATATGCTTGCTATCGCAGTGAGTGCACCTGAAGAAGCCTTAAGTTGGAATGAAAAAGCTATTGCGGTAGCAGAAAAATCATCTGATCTTAAAGCCAAAAATTGGCTGGGAAGTTTATACAACAATACTGGTTGGAGTTACTTTTCTGCTCAAAAATATGAGTTAGCACAGGATCTTTTTCAAAAAGCTTTGGCTTGGCGAAAAGAGCGCGGGAATGCAGAAAGTATCAGAATTGCCCAGTGGTGCGTAGCCAAAACGTTGCGCTATTTAGGGCAAGTCGAAAAAGCTTTATCTATCCAAGAAAAACTTCTTTCTGAAACAGAAAAAGAAGAGGATAAGGGGTATACCTACGAGGAGATTGGAGAATGCTTATTACTATTAGAGCAGAAAGAAAGAGCGGTAAACTACTTTGCTCATGCCTATAAATGGCTATCTAAAGACCCTTGGCTAAAACGTGATGAAAAAGAACGTTTAGAGCGACTGAGAAAACTCGGCCGATTAGAAAACTCTTAAGCTTATCTTTGACAAACCTCTCTTGATTTTTTCTCTGAGTTTAGTTAAAATTTTTGTACACTAAATTTTGTGGTTTTCTAAAATTCCCCATAAGAAAGGGAAAGGTTAAGGCATGAAAAATATTTTAATCCTTGTTCTTTTTACTCTACTAACCGTTTCTTGTCAGAGTCCCCCACCTGACAAAGTAGGAGGCCCTTGCGAGTATAAAAAAGAGCCTTTTACAATGATTGTAACAGAAATTCGCTCTACGGAAAATAATACTTATGATGTTCTTTTAAACAACGATACCAGTTTAGAAGATATGCTAGATATTCCTTCTCTGGATGATAATTTCTTAAAGGAAAATGATATTAAAGAGGGAAAAACCCTCACCGGAACAAAAGAATATATCATTAAAGGAACGTGCACTCCTATAATATACACTTTTGATTCTAAGTTTGTTTTTCCATAGGCAAAGGAGAAGTAATATTATATGGGACTCCAGAAGGAAATAAAATCGAGCTATGAGGGCCTGTTGATCAAGTTTTTACTGAGCAAAATGAAGGTAAAACCAAACACTAAATCAGCGTAGAGTAGGCAAAAATCTTATGACTTTACAAGTAAAGGCTCTCTTAATATTCATACTGACTCTAAGTGGAGCCTTGATTCTCTTTAATCATATTTTTCAATCGATTCTATTAGAAAGTTATGAGCAACTCGACCAAAAAAATGTTAAACATTCTTTAGAAATTGTTCGAAAGGCGATCCAAAAAGAAATAGATATCATTGCAAAGGTAAACTCAGACTGGGCTTACTGGGATGATGCTTACGAGTTTGTTCAAAATTCTTCTCCTGAATTTGTCCAATCTAATTTAAGCGAAGTTACTTATGCTAACCTTCGTTTAACAGTTGTAGGGGTTTTTGATTTAGAGAGAAACCCTATCTATCTTCAAGGTTATGATATATATCTGGATAAAAAGATTCCTGTTTCGGACACTTTGCGCCGACTTTTAATCGAAACTGACAAGCTCCATAGCCACCCTCATATTGACTCCTATACCGCTGGATTACTAGGAACTTCTGAAGGAGCTCTTATAATCACCTCTTATCCTATATTGGATAGCGAACAAGAAAAACCCAAGCGTGGCTCTCTTTTTTTCGGTCGCCTAATAGATAAAGGAGAAATAAAACTTCTCCAAGAATCTCTAAACATTCCTCTTTATGGTCATAATCTTCTGAAAACTAAAATTCCTTTTGCCAGCAAGGAAAAAATCGAAACGCGCTCTATTGACAAATCTACCATGAGCGGAATTATCAAAATCCCTGATATTGAAGGAAAAGATTGTCTTGCCATGGAAGCAAAAGTTGATAGGCAAGTTTATATTCAGGGGTTATCCACTATGAAATACTTAGAGCTGTGGATTTCAGGTATCTCGATTCTTTTTGCTGTTGTTGCTCTTTTGATTTTGCGCCTTTTTATTTTAAATCGAATTGATAAATTAGTGAAAACAGCCCAAATAATTCAGGCCGATAGCGATAGTTATTTTTCCGTTTCTGAAGAAGGTAATGATGAGATAACCACTCTAGCCAAATCTATTAATGATATGTTAGTTCGTCTAAAAGACTCTCGCCAAGAGCTTGAAAGGTCTCATTTCAAAGAAAAGAAAGTCGCTCAACAAATTTTTCAGATGAATGCTAATTTGGAAAAATGCGTAACAGAAAGAACAAAACAGTTACTCGAAGCAAAAACAGCAGCGGAAGAAGCCACTCGTTCTAAGTCCCAATTTTTGGCTAACATGAGTCACGAATTACGTACTCCGCTTAATGCAATTATTGGCTATAGTGAAATTCTCATAGAAGAAGCTCCCGATATTACTGATACCAAAAAAATAATTCCAGATGCTCAAAAAATCTGCGAAGCAGGACAACACCTTTTAGCCCTGATCAATGATATCTTAGATATTTCTAAAATTGAAGCGGGCAAAATGGATCTTTACATAGAGAAATTCCCGATTAAAGAATTAGTTCAAGAAGCTATTGACTTAGTACGACCTTTAGCTAGTAAAAACAAAAATACCTTGGAGTGGAAATCCCAAGAAATTCCTGACACTATGAGCTCTGATCAGACAAAGTTACGCCAAATTCTGTTTAATTTGCTTTCCAACGCGTGCAAGTTTACCGAAAAAGGACAGATATCTTTATCTATAACATTTTGTGAGTCTGAGAAAAAATTTTGCTTTCAAGTCTCAGATACAGGAATAGGAATGTCTCTTGAGCAAAGAAAAAATCTTTTCAAGAGCTTTCACCAGGGAGATCCATCGACTTCTCGTCGCTATGGAGGAACAGGACTGGGATTGGCCATTAGCAAAAGCTTTTGTCAAATATTGGGAGGTGAAATAGTGGTTCGAAGTTCCTTGGGAAAAGGTTCTACTTTTACTCTAAGGCTACCCCAAGAAACTATTGTTTCTCCTCTTTAGATTTTCAAAATTGATGAAGAAATCAAAAGGACAACTTTATGAAAGTGATCGAGATACAAAACTCTTTTGGCTTAGAAAACCTAACTATTCAAGAAAAACCTACCCCCGTTCCCCAGTCAGATGAAATCCTCGTTAAAATGAAAGCGGTTTCTCTTAATTACCGTGACCTTTTGATGGTAAAAGGACACTACAATCCAAAACAAGCACTTCCTTTAGTGCCATGTTCAGACGGGTCTGGAGAAATCGTTGCAGTAGGAGAGAAAATTGAAAACTTCCAAGTGGGAGATTTTGTTGCCACAACATTTTTTCAAGCTTGGTCATCAGGAAAAGCTAGGCCTGAAAAAATGAAAACAACCCTTGGGGGTCCTTTAGATGGTACTCTCGCGGAGTACATGATTATGAAAGAAGAAGGGGTTGTTCGCGCACCTAAGCATTTGAGTTTTGTTGAAATTGCCACTTTACCCTGTGCTGCCCTAACAGCATGGACAGCTCTTGTAACAGAAGGGCAAGTTAAAGCAGGGGATACTGTTCTCATTCAAGGAACCGGAGGAGTCGCTCTTTTTGCTCTCCAGCTAGCAAAAATTTTAGGAGCTAGAGTTATTATCACATCAAGTAGTGATGAAAAACTCGAAAAAGCAAAAGACTTAGGAGCAGATGAAACTATTAACTATCAAAAAAATAGTAATTGGGGTAAGGAGGTTCTTAGGCTTACTCATAACCATGGAGTCGATTTAATTATTGAATTGGGCGGAGCAAAAACTCTCCCACAAACTTTTAAAGCTTGTCGGCCAGGAGGCAAAATAGCTTTAATCGGTGTCCTTTCTGGTGTGGTCAATGATCTAAATATTCTTCCTATTATTATGAATAACTTGAGTATAACGGGAATTTTTGTGGGAAAACGAGAAGATTTTGAGGAAATGAACCGTGCTATCTCTCTGCACCAATTAAAACCAGTTATCGATAGAATTTTTTCTTGGGAGAATGTTAAGGATGCTTTGGAGTACATGGATTCAGGGAAACACTTTGGAAAAATATGCTTAAGCTTCTAGCACTAACTTTTATACACATAATTTTTGTAACTTGTTGCTCACCGTCGTAAAAGAAAATGGAAAGAAGAAAAGAATTTCACGCAAAGACGCAAAGATCGCAAAGAGGAAGAGAAATGGGAGAAGTTTCATTTTATTAACAGGAACTTTTCTCTTCTTCTTTGCGATCTTTGCGTCTTTGCGTGAAATTCTTCAGCAGGAGGATGTGTGCGAAGAAGCATTCACAAGATCTTGTGAATGCTTCTTACTTATAACAAATCTATACGGAAACAGATTTGTGAAAAACCGCTTCGACCTGAGAGTCTGCGCCGTAGTTACTCACATACCTTTGAATAAACTCTTCCACTTGATAGTGATAGTTCTGAGTTCCTGGTTGTTCCACAGCATAGCAAGCTGACATAGAAGCTAACTTCCCGCAGGTCTCCATTGGTAAGTTATTCAAGATTCCCTTAAGTAATCCTCCTCTGTAAGCATCACCTGCTCCAGTAGGATCAGAAGCTTGATGTGTTTTAGCAATAGGGATGAAGGTTTTATTTCCCTGATGATAGATTTCAGATCCATCTTGTCCCAAAGTAACGATAAGGTACTCTGCCTTAGAGAGAAGCTCTTCTTTACTGAGGCCTGTTTTATTGAGAATGAGCTGCTCTTCGTATTTGTTAACGATGAGCATATAAGATCCATCTAGAAGTTCTAGAATTTCTTCTTTTCCAAAAGAGGGCAAGGAGTGCCCTGGATCATATATATAGCGAATATTATTTTCCTTGAGTTCTTTGGCGTGTTGAAGCATACCATCTTTTCCGTCTGCGGCAATAATGGCAATGGAAATATCATACTTTTCTATAAGAGGAAGTATAGATATTTTGTTCTTGAGCATGGCTCCCCCATGAAAAGCAGTTATTTGATTGTTGTTTTCATCGGTGATTATATGAGCGGAAGCAGTAAGTTCTTCTTTTAGTTCACGGATTTCTTCGGTGGAAACTCCATGAGAAGATAACCATTGTCGATAATCGTGAAAATCTTCTCCTACTGTTGTGAAAACAATAGGATTTTCTTCCTGTAACTTTAGGCCATATGCAATATTTCCTGCCGTTCCCCCAAAATTTTTACTCATTCTGTTAGCGGTAAAACTAACATTTAAGATGTTGATCTGCTCGGGTAAGATGTGTTTAGCAAACACATCGCCAAAATGCATAATGTAATCATAAGCAAGAGAACCAGTGACCAAGACATTCGACATGAAATTCATTTTACAAAACCGAGGAGTTTTGTTGGATGTCCTTTAGCACCCCTATGAAATAAAATTTAGACAGACATAGCCTGAATTTTTTCTTGGAGCTCATTAAGAGCACCCTTGTCTGCTACTTCCTCATTGATAAACTTAATTTCTTCATTAGATTGACAAACATTATCTAAGAGGAGTCGTAAAAAAATTGCTTCTTCTACAGGAACAGCATAATACAAGTCCTCAAATTTTTCTTTATTGAAACTGATGAATTTAGAGTCAACCGAAATTCGGTATTCATCTTCGGATATTTTTTCGATGTTTACCACTTTTTGACCTCTTAAGTAAAAGGGGAATCCAGTAGCCAGAATCGAACCCTGGCTTCGCTTCGGAGTAAAATCAAGAACTGACTTCGTAATTCGATTCGTAATCGTAAATAAAGAAAAGATTAAGATTACGATCGAGCTATAAATTTTATTCGCAAGGGGCGTGTTCTCGTTCAGCCTATTTTGCAACTTAGCTATACTGAGTTAAAGGTAGTTTTCCCCTGCCACTAAAAAAACACAAAAAATAAGCTGAAGGAGGGCACGCCCTAGCGAAGAGTAATTTTATGAGTTACACGAATATTAGTTCTCTCGGGAAAAGCTTTATCTACATCAATCTCTGCATTTTGAGTGCCACGTTTGATTAAAATCTTTTTTCCTTGGCTAGCCTTTGCCATCAAGTCAAATTTGGAATAAATAGCTTGGCCATCAATCTTGTAGAGGACGTCTCCTTTTTCCAAAATACTTTGAGGAGCGTCTACAACGATGATTTCTATAATGACTTTGCTTGGGATATACTTATCTTTGATTCTTAGAGGAATACCCACAATTTTTTTTTCTAAAGAAGCATGCAAATGCATCAGCCAGGGAGCTTTTGATTCTCTGGGAAGAACAGAAAATAACCTTCTAAATAAATAGTAATATATAGCCGCTGCTTTTTTACTTTGCTTATCTTTTTCTTGGTAGAGAACGCCTGCTAGAATACCTAAATTCATAACAGGAATCGTGACTCTCTCACCTTCTAGTTCTTCTTTTGCAAAAGACTCTGCCTCTGAATATTTTCCCAAAGCATAAAGACAACTTAAACGGATACTTTGTAACTCAGGATCAAGAGATGGTTGAGAAGAAAAATTGGGATTATTGGCAGACTCTAATTTTTGTTTTGCATTTATATATTTTTCTATATTGCGAAGAGCTTGAGCAGGTTGGCTTTGCCAAAGAAAACCACTTAGAGTTCTATAGTATTCTGGAAAATTAGGGTCATACTCTACTGCACTGGAAAGAAGCCTTAGAATTTCTTGGGGAGGCAATGTTAAGAGTTTTTCCATAATGCTCGCTCTAGCTCCAATGCGAGATGCTTCTCCTTCTGTGTTACCAGCTTGAATAGCTTGCTGAGCATATTTCAAAGCAGGCCCTAAATCTCCTAATCTCAGATAGCAACGGCTTTTTCCTACTAGGGCATCAGAGTATTCAAAGTTTCGACTTAAGGTTTTATCGTAATCCTCAATTGCACCGTGATAGTCTTGCTTTTTCTCTTTACAGATGGCTCTTAAATAATATGCTTTGTCGAGAGACTGTCCTTTGTTTAAAGCAGCTTCAGCATCTCGAAGAGCAGAGTCTATGTCATCAATTTCTAAATAACACAATCCTCGATAAAGAGCAGCATCTTTAAACTCCATATCCTCTCTTAAAAGACGACTCCAAAGATCGATGGATTGTTCATAACGTTGGCTACTAAATAATTGCTGAGCTTGATCATAGAGTTGCTCTTTTTCTGCAAGAGAAACCTCATTTTTGATTTCCTCTGAAGGTTTATCGAAAATATCTGCTGATTCCGCTAGACTTTCTTCCGCGCTATTCTCTTCACTCCCCAAAACGACGGTTTTTCCATTCTGAGATAGTACAATGAAAACTACAACTAACAAAATAACTAAAAATAATCCTAGAAAACCATAAAGAATAGCAGTTTCTTTGTTACTCATACTCGCTTTTTTACTAGCGTTTGTTCTTCGATAGCGGCTACTTCTTTGTCCTCGAGATTGACTGGCTCTGCTTTTGCGACCTTGATCTCTTTTTGCTCCACTGGTACTACGACGTGGTGATCTACTTCCTGAAAAACCACTATCTTCTTCTTCATCAAGAGGAGTGCTCATATGAAAGGGAGAAGAATCTGCCATTTTATCATTACCAGCAACGGCAATAGTAGCGTCACTTGCGCTGACATTATGATTAAAGTCGTTAGAAGAATTAAGACCAAAAGGATCATCTGAGCCAGAAGGACCAAAGTCAGGAGTAGAAAAGAAGTCTGACTCTATATCAGAAATAACATTGGAGTCAGATTTATCTTGATAGGGGTCTATGTTGATATTCCACTCTTTGGTCGGTGCTCCAGGTTCTCCTTTAAAAAGATCTGCTCCTCCTAGATCAAAAGAATTTTTCGCTGAAGGAGAAGATCCTTCATCATCTAAACTAATGGCACTACCAATAGGAGTAATCCCAAAAGTATCGGAAGGGTTATCTGGGACATCTGTATTGAGGTTAATAATTTCATCAAGACTTGTGGGTTGCTGAGGAATATCAGGGATAGTCACATCTTGACTACTGGGAGAAGGAATGTTTTGCCCTATATTGCCAAACGGATTATCCGTTTGGGAAGGAGAAGAAGAAAAAAAGTCGTCAGGAATAGTGTTATCTTCTTCAAAACTACTCGCATTAGGGTTAGTTGGGATAGAACTTGCTTGAAATAGATCGTTGGGTATAGCAACATTACCAGAAGAGGGAGAAGATGCTTGTTCAGATCCAGAGTCTAGAAAGTTGTCAAGAATTGTCATATCGTCTGGTTGAGAACCAGAAAAATTAAAAAAATCGTTTGGTAATGCATCGTTGTCTTTTGTGCCACTGTGAGACGGAGAGAAAAGATTCTCAGGAATAGTGGCATCAGTGCTACTAGGTAATCTTTCTGAACCACCAGAACCAAAAAAGTCATTGGAGGCTGTTCCTATAGGTAAACTTGTGGAACTACCAGGACCAAAGAGATCATCAGGAATTGTCGCATCTGTACTTGCCGGTAAGCCAGTGGAGCTGCCAGGGCCAAAGAGATTATCAGGAATTGTCGCATCTGTACTTGTCGGTAAGCCAGTGGAGCTGCTAGGACCAAAGAGATCGTCAGGTATATTCCCCACAGGTAGGCCTGTGGAGCTACCAGGGCCAAAAAGGTCATCAGGAATAGTGGCGTCTGTACTTGTCGGTAAGCCTGTGGAGCTGCCAGGACCAAAGAGATCGTCAGGTATGTTCCCAACAGGTAAGCCTGTGGAGCTACCAGGACCAAAGAGGTCATCAGGTATGGTGGCGTCTGTACTTGTCGGTAAGTTGCCAGAGCTGCCAGGACCAAAGAGGTCGTCAGGTATATTTCCAACAGGCAAGCCCGTGGAGCTACCAGGGCCAAAGAGATCATTAGATATATTCCCAATAGGTAAATCACTAGGACTACTAGAGCCAAAGAAGTTGTCAGGAATGGTGGCGTCTGTATCTACCGGTAGACCTGGAATATTACTTTGCCCGAGAAGGTTGTTGGGGATATTAACGTTATCAGTGGGGTTTGGAGTAGAGCTACCTGAGCCAAAAAAATCATCTAGAATTGTGGCATCGGTGTCTGCTTGAAAAGAAGTATTTTCTTTTTGTATATTCTTTGATATGTTATCTAATGCAGTAACTTCAAGGCGACTCTGTTTTTCTTTTCTTTGGGAGGAACTGGGAGAAAAGAAATCGTCGGGAAGAGATTTTTCCATTTCTCCAGGTAGAGATGGTATATCTCCTTTTTGTCCAAAAAGATCTTCTGGGATAGCTGACTCAACATCATCTCCTGAGATAGCAGAAAAAAAATCGCTAGGAAGCGGAGCTTCCTCACTAGGAAGGGGAGAGTCTGTATCAGCTTCTTCATCAATAAAAAGATCATGAGGAACTTGAGCTAAATCCATTGTTTTATCAGGTGCAGATAAAATAGAAGGTTCTCGAGTTGTCGTTTCTTCTTGTGTCTCTTCGGGAGTGACATTGATTTCACTTGACTCACCTGTTGTAGGATCAAGTAATTCTTCGGATTCAAGCTCTTCTTCAGCTTCAAGCTCTTCTTCGAACTCAAACTCTTCTTCAGCTTCAAATTCTTCTTCAGCTTCAAGCTCTTCTTCGTCTGTGTCCACTTCGTCAACAATTAAATCTGCTTCTAGTTCAGCGGTATCTTCTTCTTCTGTAGTAGAAAAAATTTCTAAACCATTTTCTGGTAAAGAAGATTGAAAGTTTAGATCTATAGGAATGCCATCGGCAATATCTTCATCTTCATCTTTATCGTCTGATAGGTCAGAGAGAACAAAACCTTGAGGAGTAGACTCAGAAGTAAAAAGATTCTCTTTTGGTTTTTCAACCATAATATTTTCAAGTAAAGCAGCAGGAGATTCGTCGTCAGGAGAAAACCAAGAGGAAGAAAAATTTTCCTCTAACTCAATAGGAGCATCTTTTGGGTCTTCTGTTGAAAGGACAATTGCTTGGGATATTTCTTCTCCATCATCAAAATTTCCTAGATCGTCTGCTATCTCTATATCATCTCCATCCTCATCCAGCTCTTCAATTTCTTCTATTTCCTCGATCTCTTCTAATTCGTAATCGTCCTCTTCAAGAGTATTTTTCTCTTCTCCTTTTTTGTTAGAAGGTAAACCAGAATCTTTCTCTTGATGGATGTCTTCGTTGCTGGAATCGTCCATAGCCATTCCTCATGCTTAACAAAATCAAAACTATTTTGATATCCAAGGCCCAAGTAGTTTATAAAACTGTATATATATACTGTAAATCAAAGTACTTTTTTTTTTGAACAAAGTAGAATCTATTATACACGAAAAGGTCTTTCTAGCAAACAAAAAAGGCTCTTGATTCCTTGAGAAGCGAATTTAATCACTTGTTCTATGATTTAGTAAGTTTTTCTACAGCTAATGCTGTTCCTCCGATAACACTGATTGATCTATTCAAAAAAGTAAAAGGAGGAATAAACCAAGTTATGCTACAAATCATTCCAAAACCAACAAGTAAAGATTTGTTTTCTTTATAAAGTTTTCTCTTTGTTTGGTGGTCGTAATTTAGCTCACTTAGTATATAGTCAACAGAAGAAGTAGCACTAATATAGCTAAGAATCAAAAAAGTGATGATTTGTCCCACAACAGGGATGACATTAACAAAAATAATTAAAACAAATAACCGCAAGGAATAATAAATAGTTTTGACTATTTCGGAGAAATTTTTTGCTAACCCAAACTGAGTTCGTGCAGGAGTTTTGACTTTATAGTTTTGTGCTACTTGACGAGCAAGAGTTGTCATGTAGGCATCATTGATTAAGTTAGTGAGTAAAAAATAGACTCCAGTTGTGCCGACAAAAGATAAAACTAAAGTCATACCTTTTGTGAAGTAGAGAAAATCTTGGAAATTTCTCATTATGAAGTTTTTCGGAATAATTCGATAGTAAGCCCAAACTCCTATCGTACCCACTAATATAAAAACAATTCCCGAGACGATTGTTGGTAAAATAACATAACGCCAGAGTTGAGGACGACGAAGTAGGTTTGTGATCCCTCGTAAGTAATAGCTTGCTCCTTGAAGACTCCTCATTTAGGCTTTTCCTTTCTCAAAAAAAAATCCAGAGTTACTTTTCAGAAACCCTGGATTTTTTTGATGTTTTTGCCAAAGGAGGGGCTCGAACCCTCACAACCTTTCGGTTACTAGATTTTGAGTCTAGCGCGTCTGCCAATTCCGCCACTTCGGCTGCCGATTGTGTGCGCTAAATATACAACAAAATAATCTTTTGTCAAGAGTATTTTTCTTTTCCCACAAAAATAGCTATGGTCTTAAATCCAAGTAGTTTGGAAAAGATAAATAGTTTATAGTCCCCAATTGGAAGGAGTCTTTTCCCAGGGGGTTTGGGATTCACATAATAATCCTAAGTCCTTCCAGGTTTTTTCGGGAATTTTTTTGCAGTGAGATCGAGCAGCATGATCTGCATTTCGGAGAGGATCAGGTATGCGATAGTTACCGGGCAGTCCTTGCACTATCTCTATAGATTGTCCTAGTGTTGTTAGGTGCCCTGGGCTTACATAGATAGGACGAATATTCTCTTCTTTACGAAAAACATATCCGACTGTTTCTTCATCTAGTTGAACAGGGACTCTACTTCCTTTATCAGGAGATAAATCTCCCACATATCGGACAAGAGTATCCTTTGCACAACCGATAGTTGGAGTTTGAGTTGCTAAGCCCAACCAACAAGCCACTCCAAATTTCCGTGGATGAGCAATACCATGCCCATCTACGATAATAAACTTTGGTTGGGCAATGTTTTTTTCTTGGAGTGTTTTCCAAAAACTAAGCAAAGGTGGACCTTCCCTGAAACAAAAATAGCTGGGAACGTAGGGTACTTTGGCTTCTATTTCACCGGCAAAAGTACCCATGTGGTCTTGCTGCCAATAATGGAGATCCCCAGCCACATGAGCTTGGTTTTCTTTATATTGAATATCCAGTGCTAAAATAAGATCCCCTTTTTGAGGTGCATAGATGGGGTCCTCAGGGATTTTAACAAAACGGCTTAGGTTTTCTTGTTCTTTGGATAACCGATCTTTATTCATAAGGTAATGATCTAATTTCCGGATCTTTCTAAAGGCAGTTCGACAATATCCAACCAATACTTTCCTAGAGTTTTGATTACTTCAACCAAATCATCAAAAGTAATGGGTTTTACTATGTAGGAGCTCGCTCCCATACTATAAGTAATGGATATATCTTCTTCTGCTCTTGATGTAGTTAAAATTACAATAGGAATTTGGCACAAAGAAGAATTGTTCTTTATTTCTTTGAGTACCTCTCGGCCATCTTTTTTAGGCATATTTAGATCTAGTAAGATTAACCCAGGTCGTGGGGCAAATGACTCATCAGTGTATTTGTTGCGATGAAAAAGGTAGTCCATAAGTTCCTCTCCATCTTCAACACAAATGAGTTGATGGGAAAGTTGACTTTCCTTCACCGCATCTTGAACAAGCATTCGATCATCGGGGTCATCGTCAACCAACAAGATGGGGTCTTTTTTAAAAATGGAGTCTTTTTCTTCAACCATGGTTGCGTTCTCCTCTAACCTCTTATAACTTTTCACTCAAACTCTACAGTCGCAAATTATTTATTTTGTAGTACCTAACATTAGGAAGTGTATTTTTCTCGAACTATGAAAAATTGTCTGTTCGCTCTTAGAGTTTGTCTCTATATTATAACGGAAGCTTAGCAAAAGCCAAGATAAAAAACAGTTAGTTTTTTACTCTTTACAATGGACTTTATTTGTCTTGAAAAATAACTTACAAGCCTAATTCTTTTAGTCTAAGAAGTATATCTGTTTCCATTTTTCTTACAGTGGAGAATATTTTTCGCTAAACAAAGAACTATTTTTATAGTTTTTTTTCGCTGATTTCTTCGATTCGTATACACTTTAGTTTGTAGTATAGGTAGGATACATTCATCGACCAGACAAATTTTTCTGGCAGATAGTTCAAAAAATATCTACAATGTTAGGGAAAGCAACAAATGCACAATATTTTTATGGTAATTATTGGTAAGATGTCCCCTGTATATATAATAACAAAAAAAGAAAAAATGCAAGTTCTTAAAAATTAAAAAAATTAGTATTTCACGAAGTAGATATTTGTGTATCCCAAGAGATTTTCCAGAGAAAACTTTACGATAATAAAATTTTTCTAGAAAGTCCCTTACTCTGAAGCAAAGGGGTCGGAATAGATGAGCCCGCCACCCTATCTTGTGTTTATTGAAGATCCAGAGCGACCTTATTATAAAGTAGAAAAAACGCTTACAAAAATAGGGCGTTCTTCTAAGAACGATGTTACTTTGCGTGACTCTAGTGTCTCCAAGCTGCATTGTGTGCTAGTTCGAGAGAAAGCATGTGTTAAGTTATATGATCTTTTTTCAGAGAACGGAACTTGGGTTGGAAAAAATAAGGCCCAAGGGAAAGTTTTAGAAGACGGGGATTTAATTCGCTTAGGTGCTTTGCATTTAACTTTCATGGTAGAGACGGATAAAACTAAGGAAGAGGACTATAAAAGTAATACTCTCTTTCCTTTAACACCTGCAACTTCTGTAACTCTTGCAACTCCTGTGACTCCTGTAATTAAAGATGCAGGGGCTTTTTCTGCTGAAGAAATCAAGGCCCCCTCAATTGACCAAGACTTGATCGACATGGGAAGAGAAAAAACAATTTCAGAGGAAGAGCCTAGAGTTCCTACTGATACACATATTGATAGACCTTCTTCTCCTTGGGAAAAGGATTTTCCAGAAGAACTAAATAAAGAAAAATCAGAAAACTTGTCAATAGATTCCCATTACTTAACTCCTCAGGTTTTTCCAAAAAAAGCCATATTATTTTTTGGATTAGGAGTGACATGTGCTCTTCTTCTAGGGGAGCTTTTTTCTCTTTCAGGAGGAGCTTCTTTACAGGAAAGTCAAAAAAAATGGGAAAAGCAAAAAGATACTTTCATTTCTCAAGTAAACGATCTCGAACGAAAGCTACTTTCAGACAAAAAAAAAATAGCTTCTTTGGAGAACAGTCCTAAAGATAATTGGAAAGAGAGATGGCAAGAAGCAGAAGGTGATCTCGAAGAAGCTCAAACTCGTAATGAAATGCTAAGTCAAGAAATGGAAAGGTTAGAGAGTCTCAATGAGGTTTTAAAAAAAATTCTCCAGTCTTCCATGGAAAATAGTTCCCGAGAAAAAGAGGCTGAGTCTATCGAAGAAGTTGTCGTTCCTGAGAAAGAAAATGTTAAGCTAGAGAGTGAAGAAAATATGGAAGAATTTAAAACTTCTTCTGTAGAAAAAGAGGTTTTTGATTCCAAGGTAGTTTCAGAGACAGAGCTTTCTGACAAAGAAATTCATGATTTAGTTGAGAGAATGAAGAAGGTGATCGAAAATTACGCTTCTCCTTATATAAAAGCGTCTAGCCTTGATCCAATGAAGTCTAGACTTTCTTCTGATTCAAGAGGAGTTGCGGCCAAAGGAATGAGAAACGTTTTTCGTTATACCCAAGATCTTTCGAATGATTTGGTAGAGAATCTATCTTTCTTAAAGAAACAAAAGGATCGGATTTTACTTACAGCCAAGGTGAAGAGGAGACAATTAACAAAGTCTGATCAGAAAGAAAGCTATCAAAGACTTCTTGAACTAACTCATAAAAAGATCTTGATTAGAGAAGAGCAAAAAAAACGCCTACGAGTTCTTAAAAATGCCATTTTAAGCACATATCCTCGTTTTTCCTCTTCTTCTGGCTTAGAGGAACTGACAAAATCATTTGAACAAAATTTTAACCAAGAAGAGCAACAAGTCGTTTTAAAAATACTAATTTCTCTTCAAATTCGTGCAGCAATTCCCGCTTTAATTAAAACTTTAAAAACGAAGGATAAACTGTGGAAAAAAACTGTCCAAGAAGCTCTTGTTCAGATTACAGGAGAAAATCCAGGAGAGAATTACCTAGATTGGCAACAGTGGCAAAAGAATCAAAAATAAAGAATTTTTTGTAATATTAAGGAGAGTCAAATGAAAAAGACTACAGTTTTTGTTATTCTTATCTTCATATGTATTCAAATTTCTTTCGCGGATAAATTTGTGCGCGAAAGAGTGTCCGCTAAAAAAGTGGAAAAAAACGTTGAAAAATTAGAAAAAACTATTCGCTGGCACCGCAATTTCGACGAATTAAAGGCGGAAGCTAAAAAGAAAAATAAAATGGTTTTTTGGATGCAATTAGTAGGTGATTTGAACGGCGGTTTGTGAAGCGCAGGACATTCTTTGAGAGCCGTGACGTTCTCTGACAAAAAAGTTTCTCAAATCTTACGCCGTAATTTTGTTTGTGGTTGGGATAACATTTCCGAAAGTAAAAGCTATGCCGGAAAATCGAACTCTCACATGCCCAGTAACAGTGCCGTTACTGTGAGCAACTGTTCAGGTCACCACAATGTTCAAATGTTTTTCATGACCCCTGATGCCCATATTGTGAATTGTTTACCTGGTTTTTGGGATGTAAAATCTTTTCTGATGGAAGTTCAGTTAGCAAGTAAACTAAATAAACTTTACAAAAGTACTCGCTCTATCGTTAAAAGAAATGATAAATTTTTGGATATTCATCTGGAGTTTGCTTTTTTTAATCATAAATCTTTAAGCGGCAAAAGCCAGCTACAAAAATTTGATGAGATGAATTTAAACCGGCGTGAAGAGACCGATTTTCAACGAATGGATGGATTTGTTTCTTCTGGTTTTAAAACAGCAGATCAAGTTGTTCATGAGCGAATGGCAGAGAGACCTTTTCTTAAATATGAAGAGTTTGATGTCCCTAGTTTTATTGATATGGGGCGGAAAAAGTACTCTTATGACTTTGGACTTTCTTCGCAGAAAGGAAAAAGAACAGAAAAAAGCGGGAAAAGATAATTTTTTATCTTGACTTTCTTATCTAAATCGGTTATATATTCATCCTCACAGCCATATTTACGGAGGAATGGCAGAGTGGCCGAATGCGGCGGTCTTGAAAACCGTTGTCCCCGAGAGGGGACCGTGGGTTCGAATCCTACTTCCTCCGCCAAGGCTCGGGGAGGTGGCAGAGTGGCCGAATGCGCTAGATTGCTAATCTAGTGTACCTATGGTACCGCGGGTTCGAATCCCGCCCTCTCCGTTACCTACTCTTAAAAAAATTACATTAAGTTTCTTCAAAGAATTCTTTAAACAAATACCCACCACGAGGATCCAGCTTCATGTCCTCCCATGACTATTACCATGCTATTGCATTTATATCTGATATTCATGCCAATTTAGAAGCTTTAGAAGCTGTTCTAAATGACATTGAAAAACACGATGTGAGTAGTATGTACTTTTTGGGGGATTCTGTAGGTTATGGGCCTGAACCTCTTCCTTGCCTCAGAAAACTTATGGATTTAGTCAACTCCAAAAAACTCATCGGAATGGTTCCAGGCAATCATGATGTCGGAGTTTGCACTAACCAGTATCCTGGATTTAGCGAGTCTGCTACTCTTTCAGGGAAATGGAGCCGAGAAAACCTTCAAGGCACTGAGGAAATGACTTTTCTGGAAGAACTCTGTCAGGGAGAATTAATTAAAAAAGCGGGACGTTTTTGGTTAGTCCACAGCACTCTTGACCCGGCTCCTGAAAATTGGGAGTACCTAAAAACTCGGAATTCACCGCAAAACTTTGTCGAACGCAAATTAGTTTTTGTCGGGCATTCTCATATCCCTGCTATCTACTCTCGCTATTCTGACCATAATGGTTGGAACCCCATTAGCCTCTTTAGTGATGATGGGAACTACTTTCTTCCTTCTTCCCAGCCTAGATTTTTACCACCCGGAGAATCCTCTCTTCTTTACCAACACGAAATCAAAGATGTTTTTCCCACAATGTTAGTAAACATTGGTTCGGTCGGACAGCCCCGAGATGATAACCCCAACGCTCGTTATGTCCTTTATGTAACTCGTGGGCATCAGACCTTCATTGAGTACCACGAAGTGGGCTATGATGTCAAAGCAACCGTTGCTAAGCATAAAGAAAGAGGGTTGCCTTGCGATGAACGCTTAGCGACTCGCTTATTGACCGGCGGAAATAATCACTTCGATGATCGCCTTCCTAAGCCTAGCTGGTTTGATTTCAGCTCTTAGTATTTATCCTAGAGAAATTTAACGAGAAAAAAGAGTGATAATTTTCCCCTCCTCATCCAGATAACGAATTCCACTAGTTGTAATCAATCTTGCCTCATTTACCTTTCTAACTATAAGTTGCTGTCCCACTAATACACGCCGCATAACAACGAATATCTTTTTACGCTTTACCATTGGGGCTATCTTAAGTAGTTTCCACTTAGGATCAAAATTGGGAGCCTTGATATACTCGCCCTCTTTGACCTGACAAGTTACCTGAAGCCACTTTCCTTTTTCCCATTTTTTCAAACCGAGAATTGCTATATTCTCTCCGTTTCTGTCTTTCGCCATTCCCAAAATTCTAATTTTAAATTTCGGAATGATTTGCCCCGTTTTTTCTTTGGTAAAAGGGCTAAGAACTATTTTTTGCTCTAAAAACGAAATAGCTTTTTTCCCCTTTACCTCATTGGCAGTAAATGAACAAACTTTATAGCTATAGTTAACTTCGTTTTCTACATCGGTGTCTTTGTAGCTGGTTTTGTTTTTGCCTTGAATCTGAATAACTTTCTGCTGTGTTTTTAGATCTTCTTTCCACGTTTTCATCAAGAGATAACCACTAATTTCTGCATAATTTTCAGGAACCTCAGGAATTTCCCAAGTAACCTTTATGCTTTTTTTGCCCATAGTAAGCTCTAAATTAGTCGGAGAAGAAATTTCTTGTGCCATCTCTTGGGCAAAAAGACAAGGGATGAACAAGGCCATAAGCACTAATTTTTTCATATTGATCTCCTTGCGTATAATAAAACCTAACGTAGCCCATATCCACGCATAATAAAACCATTTACGTTAGACCATAGTAGCATTAATCGCATTTCCGCAGAATACGACGAGTACGTATGTTCTTCCCTAGGCTTGGATTTTCCTAGGGCTTCGCCCCAAAGCCATTAAGTTAAGGAAAACATATAGGAAATAAAGGATAGAGGACGATTTTGTTTCTCTCCCCTTTAAAAAGAGGAAGATTAGGTTTTCTTAAAAGTCAGGTTTTAGGAGGCGTAACGGACAACCACAAGGGCCTTTGCAGGCGGCCCTCGTAGTTGTCCCTACAGATCATCGCAGGAACAAATTCAGGTAAATGAAATCGATCAATATACCAGCCAATACAAGCGGTAAATTATTTCCTGTCGCGTAGATATCCCTGTAGGGACAACAGCAAGGGCCTGCCTGCAGGGCCCTTGTGGTTGTCCGCTACGCCTGATAGAATAAATCCTTGGGAAATTATTTTTTGGAAAACCAAACCACCATACTATAAGAGGTAGAGAAACAAAATCATCCTCTATCCTTTATTTTTTATATGTTTTCCTTAACTTAATGGCTTTGGGGCGAAGCCCTAGGAAAACCCAAGCCCGGGACAAAACGGGCCCTGAAGGGGCGCAACAAAAATCAATCCCAAACATACCCCTTTCATCATACAACCCCATACCTCCTAACAACATAGGAAACTCTTTCTTAAACGATATTTTACGATGTTGTTCCAGTTTTTCGCATATCCTTACGCAAGATCTAAACATCCTCTGACTTCCCCCCCTTACGCCCATCAAGCAACCACCAAATCCCCCCGCCTAAACTGAGGAACATTTGATTGAATCGAATCAACAAAGATAGAGCAACTGCGTAGGAAGACGATAGATGGAAGTTTGCAAAAAGGTAGCTGTATAGGGCTTCTCCGACTCCCCATCCCGCAAGAGATATAGGCAAGCTCATGGCTAGTAAACCTACGGGAATATAGATAAAAACAGCGTACCAGGGAATATCTTTTACTCCCATCGAGAGCAAAAAACCAAAAGCGGAAAGTTGGTAAAGGGCGTGGATGAGCATGCTAACTAGAAGGACTTTTATGAGTAGTTTTTTGTCTTGACGAAAGGATAGGGTTACTAGGAAAAGATCTTTGATAAAAAGGGGGAGTTTTTCTGTAAAGCGAGCAGGGAGGTAAAAAAATACGACACCTCCGATAAAAATAGCTGTTTGGATACTAAAGACCAAAAAAGCAGAGGAGACAAATTCTTCTCGGTTTCCCCAAAAAAGAAGAACTAAAGAAGCTAGGGTTGCAAGGCCGATTAGTCCCACTATTCGATCAAAGACAATAATGGCGATAGCTTGGGGAGTGTTTTTGTTATCTTTAGCTAGGTAAAAAGCTCGGAGAAGATCCCCCCCGGTTGCTCCTGGTAAAAAGTTGTTAAAAAATAATCCGATTAAGTTTATTTTAAGGGTATAGAAGTAAGTCACTTCTATTTGCTGAGCTTGGAGTAGCCACTTTAAGCGGCAAGCGGATAAAAATATTCCCAGCAGAACAAAATGGGCAAAAAAAAGGAATGTTTTTAGATTCAAGTATCGTAAGATCGAAAGTAACCCTCTTTCCATGCTGGAAATTTGGGAATCAGAGACAGTTTTTTCTGTGCTTTTACTGAGGAAAGTTACTTTTTGGTCTATTTGGCTTACTATTTGTCCTTCGAGTTTTTCTCCCGTTTTGAGAGTAATTTTATCGTTGAGGTGGACTAAATGGCTAAATATATAGACAAATAGACTACAGGTAACAACAAAGCGAAGAAAGAAAGATAGGTGTTTTTTGCTTTTGTGCATGAGTTACTAAGAGCCTGTTATAAAATTAGCTTTCGTCAGAAAAATTTCAGAAAGTTTTCTAGCAAGGAAGAGGTTATAAAATTTCTGGTAGCTTAGTTCCTCTAAGTGAAAGACAATTTTATGTTCTCTGACGCCGCTAGAGAATTT
>JAJDCR010000086.1 GCA_029260735.1 Planctomycetota bacterium | reverse complement strand
TCCCTGGAGGGCTTTGGCTCCTGCCGAGCAGGGGATGTGCCTAGATTACAATATCAAGAGCCAAGCACATCCCCTGCTCGGCAGGAGCCAAAGCCCTCCACCCTCGCACTGTATTCAGGGGCGTTTTAGATAAAATTCTATCTTCTAACACTGCTCCGCAGTGAATACCTTCTCTACTCTTCTTTATCCTACCTAATCTTCGTAATCAATTCCTCGGTCTTCAGCCTGTTCTTCGAGCATATCCATGACTTCTTCATCAAAGGAATCGCTCTTACCGGATTTAGCTGTTTCTTCTTTGATGTGCGATTCACGCTTTTTAGCTAACTTCACTAATTCCGCTTGGATTTTCTTACGCTGTTGCAGTTTCTCTTGTAAAAACTTCTGAAGTTCTTCGGAAGACATTTTTGCTAATTTTTCAGGAAGATGTTCCTTGGGTATTCCGGCAAGTTTTTCCGGATTTTTTGCAAACAAATCCAAAAGATCTAAGCTTGCAATACGAAATCCTGCGCTTGCCATTTTTGCTTTGTAAGAAGTTCGGGCAACGTCAGCTTCGATAGAACCAGCCGTAACATCCTTAACAACTTTTTCCGCTTTTGCTTCTGCTTCTTTGCGTTTTTTTTCTTCTCCATATGTGACATTAGTTTCTTCGAGTTGTCGCCCTAATTGACTAATTTTTTCATCAAAGGGAGTGCTTACTGCTGTCATCCCACCGGATTGTTTAATCGTCATAAAACGACCTTCGCTAGCATCGGCGATTTCTTGCCAAACTTTACCTGTCTCTGCCATATCTCCACAGCGAATAGCGTTGATAATAATTCCTTTCTTGACAGCTTCCTTGCAAGTAGTTAAGTAAGGGACATCATCGGTGTAGTTTGTTTGAGGAGGAGCATCACCTACCAAAAAAACAATGTTGAGAGTTGTTTTAGAAAAAGACCAATCCATTTTATGTACTGCTTCATAAAGTCCTTGGTTTACATGCTCAGGAGTATCTCCTCCTCCATCCGCCTGAAAACCCATCAGTGTAGTGTAAATAGAATCTAAATCGTCGCTCAACTCGTATCTTTGAGTGATGTAGGCATCGCCTTTGTCGCGGTAAGCTATTAGGCCCACTTTGATTAAAGGAGTTGGTTTACCGTTAGCTATTTCATTAACTATTGACCAAATTTTTTGCTTCGCTCCTTCAATCAATCCCCCCATGGAACCTGTTGTATCCAAAACAAAAACCACTTCTACGCTGGCCTGGGAAGTTTTAGGAGCTTTCTCTTCCGCATTTTTTGGGGTACTTTCCTTAGCACTATTGGGGAGATTTTCTTGGCTATAAAGATTTGCTGTAGACAAAGTGAAAATAAAAGTAAAAAGAAGTGCCCAAAAATAATTTTTCAACATGGTTATCTCCTTGAAAAGAGGATTAGATCCCCTCAAAATAAAAGAACTCAAAAATTTATTAAGAACGCCCTCTTAGATGGTGTCTCTCAAAAAAAGTTCCCATAAAAAAGAGATAAAATTTTCTTCCCCTCCTTGGGCTTTTAAAATTGGAGATTTTTTGTCTTTTTTGTTATACTGCAGAAAATTATTACCTCGAAAAACACAGTGCGTTTTATTCAGATTCGAGAAGAGGCTACAAAAAGATAAGATTGCTTGTATCCTCAAAAAAATAAGGAGGTCGGTGCGATGAAAGATAATATTAGCAAGCTGCGCCGTGATATCAAAAAACATATCTCAGAAAAATCTTGGACAAAAGCTCTCAAAGATCTGAACAAAATAATTTCTTCAGAGGAAACTTCTTCTCGCTACAATCGGCGGGCGATGGTTTTAACTAAACTACGCCGCTATGACGAAGCAATCGCGGACTTTAAAAAAGCACTTGAGCTCGATTCTCAAAATAAAAAAGCACAGCGCTTTTTATCCCTCCTCGAAAAGCAGTTGGGAGAAGATAATTTTGACAATGAAACCATTGACCTTATGGCAAACCAAGAAACTATCTTAGAAAGCTACGAGGAAGAAACTTGTAAATCTTCGTCAGGAGAAACAAAATTAATCGACCACTCCTCCCAAACTCCCTCTCCTGCTCGCTCCAAAGATGAAACAGCTGTTCAGCAAAAAAAGAAAAAGGCACGTCGGGGAAAAACAAAAAAGCTTAAAGATCATTTTGGACGTTACAAAATTTTAGGAGAGCTGGGCCGAGGAGGCATGGGAAGAGTCTACAAGGCTCACGATCCTCAACTCGACCGAACAGTGGCTCTAAAAGTTATTTTGGACGACCAAGTCAGCAAAAAGCAAATACTACGCTTTTTACAAGAGGTGAAAGCTACTGCAAAAATTCAGCATCCCAAGATTATCTCTATCCATGACTCAGGAGAAAAGCCAGAGTATTACTTCACAATGGAATACATCGAGGGGCAGACTCTTTCGGAGCTAAATCGTAAAAAAGATCTCAGTTCTCGGGAAATTGCGGAAATTATTCTTTCCACTTGCGAAGCCATTGAGGCTGCCCATCAACATAAAGTCATACATCGCGATTTAAAACCTGGTAACATCATGATCGACAAAAAGGGTAAGCTAAAAGTAATGGATTTTGGTTTAGCAAAAATGTTAGAGGGTGACAGCAATCTTTCCCGCACCGGTGAAATTATGGGAACACCCGCATACATGCCTCCTGAGCAAGTCAATGGAGAACATATTGACCATCGTAGTGATATTTACTCCATCGGTGCTGTAGCCTATGAGCTGGTCACGAAAAGACCCGTTTTTCAGGGAGAGTCGCTCTACAATCTCATCTTCCAAGTGAGCAACCAAGAGCCCGTTATTCCTAGTATCCTCAACCCTGATATTGACCGAGACGTCGAAACGATTATATTAAAATGCTTAGAAAAGTCTCCGGACAAAAGATACCAAGGAGCAGGAGATCTTGCCGATGATCTTCGTCGTTACCTTAACCACAAACCAATTTGGGCTAAGCCTCCCACTCTATTGACTAAGCTTTCTAAATGGGTAATACGTAACAAAGCTCTTGCCGGAGCTCTTGCTGCTGTTGTTTTAATTACGTTCACTTCTTTCTGTGTCATCACGAATATGCTACTTAAAGAGCAAAACCGAGGTAAGGCCCTTAATATGGTGAACGAAGTCAATGAATGGATTTACAATAAGCGGCAAATCAAATTTTCTTTGATTGACAGAAAATTTTCTCTTGCTCAAGATCTTGCTCCCGACTATTTTATTGTCTACCAACAATGGGGAAAAGCTTGCGCTATTTATGCCCGTAGTGCTCCGGTAGAGCAAAAAAAGTACAATGAGAAAGCGATGGGTCTTTTGGAAACGGCAGTAAAACTCAATCCTCAAGATTATCTTTCGATGTATATCTCCGCTCAAATTTATGAGTTGCGTAAAGATAAAAACGCTTGCTTTAGTATGTTTTGTAAGATTGCGGACATGGACCCTCCCGTCGAAAACGAGTACGGTTATATTGGGCGAGCGCGGCGTTTGGTCGAAGGAACAGAAGAGGAAAATCTCCTAGAAGTTTACCCAGAAGCCATTGAGTACTGCAACATGGCTCTGGAATACAATCCTAGTCTACCTTGCGCTTACTACTACCGAGGAATGATCCAAAATAGACAAAATAATTACCAAGAAGCTCTTGATGACTTAAATAAAGCTTTGGAAATTGCTCCTTTTTATGAGGTTGCCTACCTCGAAAAAATATCTGCTTTGTGGAAACAAGAGCGTTTTCTCGAAGCAGAAAATGATCTTATGAATTACTTAAGCTATGTAAGTAACGATTCAGAAGCCTATTACAAACTAGCGACTCTTTTTTCTTTGAAAAAAGAAAAAGAAAAAGCCCTGGAGTATTTACGCTTAGCTTTTGAAAATGGTTTTGAAGATGTTTCTCGTCTTCAGACAGACAAAAAACTCGATTTGATCCGGGATCTACCCGAGTTTCAAAAAATTCCTTTGGAATATCAGTCTTTGTAAGGAAAATATTATGCCAAGAGTTATTGACCTGAGAAGCGACACTGTGACTTTGCCCTCGTTATCCATGCGTAAGGCAATGATGGAGTGTCCACTCGGAGATGATATGTTCGGGGAAGACCCCACTGTAAATAAACTCCAAGACATGGTCAAGAATATGTTTAAAAAAGATTCCGCTATCTTAGTTCCTTCCGGAACAATGGCTAACGAGTTGGCCATTAAAGCCTTAAGCGAACCGGGAGATGCTGTTATCATGCCTGCTCATGCTCATATTTATTCCTATGAGTCGGGGGGAGCTCCTTTTCTTTCAGGGATAACTCCTGTCTTAGCAGGAGACAGCAGAGGGGTTATTGAAGTAGAGGAACTAGAGACCTTAGTTCCTCCCTCTGATCAGCACTTTGCTCCCGTTACAGTAGTTTCTTTAGAGAACACTCACAATGGCCATGTTATTCCTTTGCCAAAAATTGAGGCCGTCCATAAATTTTGCCAAGAAAGAAACTTAAAAATGCACCTCGATGGGGCTCGTATTTTTAACGCGGCAGCGGCTTTACAAGTGTGCGTATCTGAGATTGCGCAATACTTCGATACGATTTCTTTTTGTCTCTCGAAAGGCTTAGGAACTCCTATGGGGTCAATGGTTGTTTGTTCTAACGAAAAGATAAGGAAGAGAGTTCATCGTTTCCGTAAACTATTCGGAGGAGCTATGCGTCAATCAGGGATTATCGCAGCAGCTGGCATTTATGCCTTAGAAAACAATCGTTCCTGCTTAGCTAAAGACCACCAAAGAGCTCAAAGATTGGCTAATCTTTTGTCGGAAATAGAAGGGGTTAGTATCCGGAATACTCCGGTCGAAACGAATATGCTATTTATGGATTTCTCTCAGACGGGAGTTCCCGGAGAAGTTTTAGAACAGGAGCTAGCTCAAGAAAATGTAAAGATATTCACCGATCGTCGAACAAGTGTCTCTCGACTGGTTACACACCTTGATATCCACGACGAAGACATTGACAGATTTGTCGCCTCTCTAAAGAAAATTCTTGTGCCTTCAAAAAATAGAATGATGGAGAAAGTATGAAAAAGCTAAAATGGATAGTAAGTCTTGTTTTTACTATCGCACTAGTTATCGCTTTAAATCACAAAATAGGAAATGTCCCTCCTTTGGGTAAGTTTCTGGATCCCTTTCATGGGTTTTGGCAAAATGCAGAGTGGGATAATTTTCCCGAAAAAAAAGATCTTTCTTTTCCTGAATTAGAAAACCGTAAAGTAACGGTTCTTTGGGATAAAAGACGTGTTCCCCATATCTTTGCCGAAAATGAACATGATTTGTATTTTGCCCAAGGGTACATCACCGCTCTTGACCGATTATGGCAAATGGAATTTCAAACCCACGCTACGGCAGGACGTCTTTCTGAAATAGTGGGAGCCCGAGCCGTTGAGTTTGATCGTAATCAAAGATCTCTCGGGAAAATGTATGCCGCAGAAAACTCGATGAAGGAGACTATGGCGCATGAAAAAACGCGCTTAGTCGTAAATGCGTACAGCGAAGGAATCAATGCTTACATTAAAAGCTTAGAGCCTAAAAACTATCCCTTAGAATATAAGCTCCTAGACTATGCACCAGAGGCCTGGACTCCTGTAAAAACATCTCTACTCTTAAAGAGTATGGCCTGGACACTCTCTGGCTATAATAAAGATAGAGAGATGAGTAATATTGCTGCTAAGTTTGGTAAAGAAGCGACGGAAGATCTCTTTCGAGATTTTCCTAGCAAGGTAGACCCCGTTATTCCTGCAGAGACAGTCTGGGATTTTTCTCCTATTCCCATCTCAAAGCCAGAAAAGGAATTTCAGCCACAAGCGAAAGATCTCTTTCTTTATGAGCCTTTAGATCCTACTCATGGAAGCAACAACTGGGCTGTCTCCAGTGAAAAAAGTGCCACCGGCTCTCCTATTTTGGCAAATGACCCTCACCTCAATTTGAATCTCCCTTCTATTTGGTACGAAATTCAGTTAGTGGCTCCCGGAGTAAATTGTTATGGCGTCAGTATTCCAGGAGCTCCGACTATTATCATTGGTTTCAATGATAAAATTGCTTGGGGAGTGACAAACTCTGCGGTTGACGTTGCCGATTGGTATCTTTTAAAATTCAAGGATCAGTCTTTAAATGAGTACTGGCATGATAATGAGTGGAAAAAAACTAAAAAAACCACCGAAACGATTAAAGTAAGAGGAGAAAAAGAGTTTACTTTTCCTTTAAACTATAGTCATCATGGCCCTATTCCTTTTTTAAAGCCCAATCAACCAGTTTATGCCTTTCGTTGGAGCGCTCACGATCCTTCTAATGAATTGCTCGCTTTCTACTCTCTTAATCGAGCGCAAAACTACGACGACTATAAGAAAGCTCTCCAGACATATGCTTCTCCTGCCCAAAACTTTATTTTTGCGAGCCAAGAGGGAGACATTGCTTTATGGCATAATGGGAAGTTTCCTGCTCGTTGGCCAGGCCAAGGAAAATACGTTAGCGATGGAAGTAGTTCTCTTTATGATTGGAAATGGATTCCTCAAGAGCAAAATCCTCATACAAAAAATCCCGAGCGAGGATTTGTTAGTTCCGCCAACCAACATCCCACAAATGAATCTTATCCCTATCCTATGCTTGGCGGGCATTTTGAGCATTACCGCAATGTTCGAATCAACGAGCGCTTGAGCGAGATAGAAAAAGTCAGCGTGCAAGATATGAAAGACTTGCAAAATGACAACAAAAATCTTCTCGCTCTCTCTCTCTTACCTACGATCTTGAAACTCCTGCCTCTCGATGACCTAAGTAAACAGGAAAAAGAGATGTATGAGACCCTCGTTTCTTGGGACTACTACAACGACTCCGATCAAATTGGTCCGAGTTGCTTCGATGATTGGTGGAGCAAACTCTACGATGCAATTTGGTTAGATGAGATCAGTGATGAAAACTTGACCAAACCTTCTAGCTATAGAACCATAACTATGATTTGTTCAGAACCAGAAGCAAAATGGTTTGACAACACCAATACCCTACCCAAAGAGACCCTGGCAGATTTAGTATTATCCACTTTCAAGCAGACCTATCAATCGCTTTATAACCAATATGGTTCTCTAGGAGAAAAATGGGCTTGGGGAAGATACGAAGGAACAGATCTCGTACACTTGGCTCGAATCCCTGCTTTCTCTCGACTAAATTTGCTCACTTCTGGAGGCAAGCACATAGTCAATGCCACTCGGCGACGGGCAGGAGTTTCCTGGAAAATGGTGGTTTCTTGTGGAGAAGAAGTAAAGGCTTGGGGAATTTACCCCGGAGGCCAATCGGGCAATCCTGGTAGCTACCACTACGATGATTTTGTCTCAACCTGGCAAAAGGGAGAATTAGCAGAGCTCATCTACCTAAAAACTCCTGAGGAAAAGAACGAAAAAATTAGCTATTCTCTAGTCTTGAAAGGGAAAAAATAATATGCGTGCGCTCTTTATTCTTATTATTTGTGCCATAGGGCAACCCTTTTTTCCCTGGCCCTTTATGGCCGCCGTTGCCTTTCTTGCAGGCTTTTGGGGAGAAAACTCCGCCAAGCAAGCCTTTAGCGATGGCTTTCTCGCCATTTTTCTACTCTGGCTTACCTATAGCAGCTACCTGCACTTCAGTTCTAGTGGTTTACTAACAGCTCGTGTTTCCGTTCTTTTTCATCTTCCTCATCCTTTGTTTCTTGTTTTCTCAACAGGGTTTTTAGGAGGCCTTGTTGCCGGCTTTGCTACCCTAAGTGGACAACAAACCAAAAGTCTCCTTTGGCCTTCTCAAAAGAAAACGGAAGAAGAAGAGGAAAAGAGCTAAGCCTTATTTTACAAAAAAAGACCACCTCGCCATTCTTGACGAGGTGGTCTTTTTTGTAGCCACTTTCTTTGGCCGAGAGTATTTCTTCGTTGAAAGTAGTTCTAAAGATTTACTTTCTGGAATATCTTGCCTATCAGCTTAATCCATTGTACAATAGATATCCTACCGGACAACTATCTCCAACAATCCTACTATCCGACAATTTATCCTCTCTCATATATCTCGTGTGCTACCTCTCCGTATGCTTATAGAGCTATCGGACGTTGCTTTGTTCCTGTGTAGTTTTTCGGCCTAGTTTATGGCGAAGTGAGCGATTGATGTTTATTCTCGAGATCTCCATTTTTAGCCTAACTAGATTGCAGTAGAGGTTTTACTCTACGAACATATTGGCCAATTTTTTGAATCTAGAAAGAGAAAGCAATGTCAACAGCAAAAGTGGATGTTTGGTTAAGCGTAGAGAATTTTATAAAATTCCTAAATAATGAAACAGTAGAAACAGATCATATTCATGAATCAGGAGGTCTTGGACCTACCGCAGGTTCCTATCAACAAGCCCAAAGGTTTATCAAGGTAGTCGTTCCTCTTGATGAATACGAGGTTAAATGTACTTTTCCCAATGGTAACTCTAGTTGCTATTTTCATATAAGAAGAAGAGAAATCTAAACCAGGGCGTTTGTGTCCTCATGGAAAAAAAACACCTCGCTAACAAATAGTAAGGTGGTTTTTTTTGTCGGTCATCTTTACTCAAAACGATTGCTACTTTGAATAAACGGCTGTTTTAAAGTCATGCAGTGCTTTTTTACTTTCTTGGAAAGTTGCAAAGAAACCTATAAAAATAATTGCTCCCCAGATATAACCTATCAACATCAAGACAGAACTACCCATCGTAAGCAAATGGGGATATGCTGTTTTTGCGCCAAAAGTAGTTGTCTGCAAGACAAAACCAACTGTGAGAAGTAAGTAAAATCCGTATTTTAACAAGGCACGAGTCACAAGCTCTTTTATGCTAGCTGCAGTCCCCTCTTCATTTTTGATTCTTATGCCCAACAAAAGTTTTCCCAATGTTTGGCCTGTTAATCCTTCCCATATCATCCAAACTATAGGTAAAGTGAAGCCTACAATATTAGCCAGAACCAAATTTCCTAGCATTACAGTTGTCCACAAAACCCAATATAAAGCACAAATAATAATAAAATCTATAACAAAGGCAAACAATCGTTTCCCAAAACCAACTCTTTTTTCCATTTTTAACCCTCTACATTAGTCTAGTGATGTTGAAATTGAATTTGTAAAGTACCGATTTCTTTATTCTTTGCCTAATGCCAAGCTTTCGACAATTGCTTCCAGAGCAACCTCGTGCCCCTTTTCATTCCAATGAGTATCATCACGCCACCATAGACAGTTCTTGTCTTTTTTGTAGGCTTCTTGGGCCTTTTTTTGGAATATAGGAGTTAGGTCTAAGAAAGATATTTTTTCTTTTTGAGTGATTTCCTGCAAGGCTTGGGCAAAGCCAGGGGAGAATTTTCTTTGGGGTAGAAGGTGAGAGTAAACTTCGCTTTTGTAGGGGACATTGACGATTAAGAGATCTATCCCGTGTTTTTGAGTAAGTTTTTTTGCCGCTTGGATCGTCTTGATTAAGGAGAGGTAGTCGGGGTGTTCTTGGCATTGAGGAAAAGTTCGCTCTGCTCTTTCGATATAGGGGAGATAGAATAGGATTTTTTCTTGTTCAGTAAAGTCTGATATGATGACTTTCTGGGAAGCACTTGAGGAGGAACTGAACAAACGGTCGCAGATTTGGGCGATAGGAGAGCGTTTGCGAAAGCTTGAGTAGCTTACAAAGGCTGATTTCCAAGTGTTGTTCCAGGGAATTTCTTTTAGCTCTAGAGGGCCGTAGCGGTCATCTAAGTCGTTCCCTCCAAAAATAGTCCAGACGAGAGTGGGAGAAAAATCCAGAGGAATTCGATCTATTTCAATAGAAAGATCCAGAAATTGATGCCAGGGAGAGCCGGGGAGAGCTAAGTTGTAAGTGGCAATTTTATGTTCACTTTTTAGCCGTTCGGGCCAAATTTTGTCTTGGGTGGTTCCACTGCCCATGGTGTAGGAATCTCCTAGAGCGATGACAGTGAATTTTTTTTCTGGGGAAGGAGAATTGCGGAAACCGTGCTTGTCGGTTAAGAAAACAATTTCTCGTTTTTGATGATAGATAGGATTACCCGACATCGCTGCCATATCTCCTATGGCGTTGCCTTTGTATTCAACAAGAGGCTTATAGCGACTTAGTTTAGCATAACGAGGAAAGCGATGAATGAACATCTCGTGAGGGCGATAGTAAAGTACAGACTGGAGAGATTTTCGTGCCCATAGATCGACTCCCGTAAGCATGAGAGAACTAGGGAGAAGAACGAGAAGTAAGTAGGGAAGCCACTGGAGAGATTTTTTTTGGCGATAAGAAATAAGGGAGCCAAGAACTATCCCTGCTAAAAGAGGAAAAAAAATCGCATCGGCTAAAATTCCTATAGCATAAGGTAAAAGCAAGGCTAAACAACAGAGAAAGAATAATCCCTTTTCTTTTTGACTCATAATAAACTCTCTATAATCCAAGTACTTTTTCCAGTTCTTTGACACGGTGAGCATGGGTGTGCTCGCGTAAACATCTTTCTCTTCCTGCTTTTCCGATCTTATGAGCGGCTTTAATGTCTTTGGTGTAGCGCTGGGCTTGCTCCTGAAATTCTTCTTGGCTTCGGAAAACGAGGAGCTCTTCGCCCGGAATAAAGGCATCTTCTATTTCTTCGACCCACTCGGTAAGCAAACAACGTCCTGCTGCGGGAACAGCAAAAACCTGTAAGTTCATGATGGTCAAATCTTTGATAAAAGGTTCTCTTAGAACGTTGACCATTATATCAGTAGCGTTGTAGAGTTTGTTTAGATCATCTCCGACAACATCTCCCTTTTCGCGAACTCTATTTATGAGGGCAGAATTTTCGCAGTAGGGTTTCTTGGACCAGCGTCGTCCCCAGAGACAAAGGTTTTCTTGGGCGATGCTTTCCATGAAATCTCCTCTTCTTGGAGTGGGGCGACCGACAAAAGACAGGGTAGCACAAAAGCGTTCGCGTTCTTTTTCGCTCAGAGAAACAGGACTATAGTAATTTGTATCTACGCCATGAGGTAAATAAAAGGCGTTGGTTACCCCTTTTTTTTCTAGTTGCCTTAGAGTAAAGCGAGAAACAGTGGCCAATGCATCGACATTTTTAATCCAATCGAGCCCTTCTTCATAATAAGGAGAAGCGGGGCCATCCATATCATAAAAAACTATGGAGCCAGAAAAATTGGCTCGTAGTTCAGCAAAGTCAAAAATGAGACGAGCGGTCGAAAAGAAAAGAATATCAGGTTTTTTCTCTCTTAGAATTTTTTTGAGAGCCTCGGTTTTTTGATATTTTTCCTCTCCTCGATTTGACAAAAACGACCACCATTTTTTTTCTCCACAGCTATGGTAATTAAGAGGTATGACCTCTCGACCACATTCTTGAAAACCATTTGCCAATTGGTTGAGATGAACCCCCATCCAGCCATCCCACCGTCCAATAATCATTACCTTCATAGTTTAGCTTTTTTCCTTCTTTAGGATTCTTCGGGTGTATCCATATTCTCGTTTTTCCATTTCTTGGATCATTATGTTTTTTAAACGATCTGGGCGAGCAACACCATAAAGGCTATAAAAACTAGGAGCTCGGGGAATCGTGACACTTTTTCCTCCCCCTAAACTCACGCTCATGGTTGGTCCCATAGGAAGTTTTCCTTCCCCGCCGACAAAGGCAAATACTTGGTCACTTCCTGTTCCAATTCCCGAAGCGGAAATGGGAATGATGGTTCCAAAACCAAGGATACGGCCAATAAAGCTTTGTTGGACAATGAGATCATCCACCTTGCTGTAGAGAAGATCCCGCTCGCTAGAGGAAACAAAGCCAAAGTGGGCCACTAATCTACGATCAGTTAGATAATAGCGATGGCTACGTCGGTAAGCGTCGCTAGAAATTATGCCAAAGATTCCTATGGCTATGAGAAGGATGTTATGGATTTGCTCTCTTTGCCAGAACTTATCCAAAGGAAAAGAGGGCACCCATTGAACCAGATGTGCTTGGATTTCGAGGGCGATATTTGATTCAAAAAAAGCTTGGGGAATAATTTCTTGGCGGTAGGAAAAAGAAGCTATACCAGAACCAATCAAAGCGATAGCTAAGAAACCCCAAGACCAATTGATTCTTTTAAACGATACGACAAGAGAAGGAATAAGTATAACGGCAGCCCATAAAGCAAAGTAGGCAAACAAAGGAATATTTCCTGCTTGAGCAAAGGAAAAATCTTCTACTTGAATAAAAGGGAGTTCTCCAATCCATCCTGTAATTTCTCTTTGGTAAAAAATAAATAGAAAGCCTACTGCGGTTAGGTATCCCCAAGTAACATAGAGATAGAGCATGGAGAGAAAATGAGGATGCGTTTTTTTTATAATCTGCTCGTCTTTGAGTAGTGAAATTCCCATAATTGCCTCGAAATGGTTAATGGAAGAAAGGACATGTTTCGAGAGTGATTTCTCGTGTATTTTTGATAGAGTAGGGCGTGTTCTCATTCCGCTCACCACGTTATACAACTGCACCTATGAATTAGAGTTATATTTCTAATTTCTCAAAACATCGCCAAAAAAAGCAGAATGAGGACACTCCCTATATTATAGTGCATATTTTGAATAGGGGAAAAGGGAAAGAAAAAAGATTTTCAAAATATTGCTCTCAAGCCATTTGGAAAGCTTCTTGGACAAAAGAAGGGATACGAACAGGTTGTCCTTGCAAGTTGACATAGACCCAAAGAACGTCTGCTTCAGCACAAATGCGTTGATTTTCCTCCAGAAGAATCTCTTGGCGAAAGATACCACTGGTTTTTCGGTATTGGGAAATATAGCTGCGAATAACTAGATTATCTCCCACCGTTGCCGGATATTTATAATCAATCTCAATACGCTTGACAATGCTCATGTAACCTTCTTCTTTGAGTTTGCGCAGAGGGAGTTTTTTCTTTTCCATCGCCTCTATACGACCAAACTCTAAATAATTGAGGTAAGTTGCGTTATTGACATGATTATAGTAGTCGCACTCATAGCTGCGAACTCTGTGATGGGAAATAAAGATTTCCGGATTGGTGACTTCATTCATCCTTTTCATATTTTTAGCTGTTTTTCTAAGAGGGAGAAATCCCTTTGATTTGGGAAAAAAGATCTTTGTTTTGTTCGAGAAAAGCTTCCCGCCAATAGTAATGCTTGAGAAGAGTGCTGTCCTCTCGGCCTTGAATTAAGCGAGCAATATAGTAGGCTTCGACTGTGGCTAAGCCTTCTTCGGGCATATCAAACAATTTACTTTTGCGAGGGTAAGCGGTTGTGAATCCTTCCAATGATCTACGCGGAAGGTTATTAAAACTAGAATTGTTTTGAAATATTTTTTCGGCCCAACGCCAAGAAGCATCAATTAGAAGCAAAGGTTCATCGCTGTCTTCTGAGCTTAAGTGAGGGCCATCTACATGTAGTAGAGTATAGCCATCAAAAGATTTATCCTGGGCATTGAGAGTTGGGAGAAAGAGCATATCTTCTCGGCCATTTAAAGGATAGATGGAGCATTTTTTTTTTGACTCTCGATGATGCCTAATAACAATATCAGGTTTTCTCATAGTTTAACTCGTTTTAGAAATTTTTCGTAGTCTTCTCGGGTGTCTATTCCCCAGTTTCTCTGATTAGTTAACCCTACTTTGATTCGATAACCATTTTCTAAAACTCTCAGTTGCTCCAGTTTTTCTAGGTTCTCTAAAGGAGAGCTGACCATACTCGTGTAGGTTTTTAAAAAAGAGGATCGATAAGCATAGATTC
The DNA here is from genome assembly GCA_029260735.1 of Planctomycetota bacterium. Classification (GTDB taxonomy): domain Bacteria; phylum Planctomycetota; class Uabimicrobiia; order Uabimicrobiales; family Uabimicrobiaceae; genus JAJDCR01. The sequence goes on along the minus strand of JAJDCR010000086.1, from coordinate 35,087 downwards.
CTATATGACCAAGGTAAGGAGAATCTCCAGGGTCTTTTTTATCACGGATAAAAGGAATAGCGGCTCGGGAAAAATAGAGAGCATAGCCCTGGAGAGAACAAACTACCTTGACAGTATTAGGATCTTTCGCTTCTTCTTCTCCTAAGGGAAAAGCTAAGGTAGAAACATCGGCCTTATCGTTTTCGAGAAGAAGCTGAGCGGCTTGGTCAATAGAGGCAGGACTAATCTCTGGTTCGTCGCCTTGAACGTTGACAAAAATGTCGGCACAGTGGGACTGAGCAACTTCGGCGATTCTGTCTGTTCCACTAGGGTGGTCAGGCGAAGTCAAGCAAACTTTGCCCCCAAAGGATTTTACCGCCGTTTCAATGCGCGAGTCGTCGGTGGCAACAATAACTTCAGAGATCGTTTTGCACTGACTCGCTGCTTCGTAAACATGCTGGACTAAATATTTTCCGGTCTCTTGCAAAAGAGGTTTTCCGGGAAGACGTGTTGATTGGTAGCGAGCTGGGATAACAGCGATAATTTTCATATTCTTTGTTCTAGATTTCTTTTTTGTGTGCCTGGATAATGACAGGTTATTGAAATACAATCTTGATTGATGTCTGAAAAACAAGGATTATCTGAAACTTTTTTTGAATGTATAGACTGGGGAGGGCAAGGCTTATCTGAAACGGTTTTAGATAATCTTTTTCAAAAAACGGTTTCAGATAAGCCTTACCCTCCCAAACATAAGCTTTCGAACGGTTTCAGGTAATTTTTCTTTTACTGTCCAGCAGCCTCTAAATCTTCCACAGCATTATCAGGGGCCTCAGAAAATAAACTAAAAGCCACTGCCGCAACGACGGAAAGAAGAAAAGCAGGGGCCAATTCTTCCGTTTTTCCAATTATTTGCCAAAATGTGGAATTTTCAAATTGACCTGGGCCAAATTTAAAAATTATCACTCCGAAAAAGCCTGAGACCATTCCGGCAATGACTCCTGCTTTGGTCAGGCCTTTCCAAAAGAGGGAAATAAGCAGAACAGGACAGAAAGTGGCGGCAATTCCCGACCATCCAAATATGACAAACCAAAAAATGGTCCGGGAGGGATGGAGGGTGGCCACGGCAAAGGCTAGGCCAAAAGCAAGTAAAGAAACGACCACGGTAACTTTACGGCAAAGAGAAGTCATCTCTTCATCTGATATCTCAGGGTGAAGCACTTTTTGATAAATATCGCGAGCAAAAGCACTGGAGGACAGAATGAGAAGAGAGTCTACTGTCGACATTATCGCGGCTAAAACCACGGCAATAAAAACAGCCGCAAGAATTTCTGGAAAAAGTTCTGTTGTCATAAAAGGGAGAACTTTTTCTCCGCCATTTCCTAGTTGTTCTATGGGAAGATTTTTCGCTTCAAAAACAATTCTTCCGGCCATTCCTGCCAGAACTGCCCCTGTGTCGGCTAAGAGAGTCCAAAGAATAGCAACGTAGGTTCCTTTTTTGAGTTCTTCGGGACTTTTTATACTGATATAGCGCACAAAAATCTGCGGAGAGCCTAGGTAACCTAAACCAATGAGGAAAAGAGAAAGAATCCCCATTAAGTTCATTAACTCAAACCCTTGGCTACCCCACATCGAGGTAAGCTCACCTGCACTTGTTTCGAGGCTTTGCAAGTTTGACATCAATCCACCTGAGCTTTGGACGTAGTAAACTCCATAAGCTCCTAGAAAGACTAGGCCAAAGAACATCAGGGCTCCTTGGATAAGGTCACTCCAAGCAACGCTGACAAAACCTCCCATGTAAACATATATAAGAACGATAGCAAAGCCCGCAATCATTCCTATTTCATAGGGAATTCCCAGAAAAGAATCAAATGCTTTTCCGGTGGCATCTAACTGTGCAGAAATATAGATAGCAGGAAAAATAAGAAGGGCAATAGAGGCAACAATTCGAATAACGTGAGTGGTGTCTTTAAAGCGAGCTTCTAGGTAATCGGGGATCGTGACGGAGTCGTAGCGGTCGGTAAGAAGTTTAAAGCGTCTGCTCATAAAAATCCAAGCAATGGCAACGCCTAAGACTTCCCCCACAACGACCCACATAGCTTTCATTCCCACCATTGCTCCCATTCCGGTAAGTCCCAGAAGAAGCCAAGCCGACTCTCCGGTCGCCCGAGCAGAAAGAGCGGCGATCCAGAAATTAAATTTTTTTCCACCGACAAAATAGTCTTTTAAGGTTTTGATTCTTAAGGAAGCATAGTAGCCAATGGCAAACATACCAATGAAATAAATGCCCACTATTGTTAGCCTGGTTAAGTTTACCTCTCCCATATTGACCTCGCAAATTTTCTTAGCAAAAATTTTTGTTTAAAAGTATCTTTACCGCTTTAAAATCTAGTACCCACCGCCACTAGAATTTTGTTGTTCTTCCTCTTCTCCTGCATCTTCAGCCTCTTCTTTGGCTCTTTCGATTGCGTCTTCGTTTAGGTATCGTTTGGTGCGGTCAGCTTGAACATCTTCGACATTGCGCACACTGTTTTTGAGAACTCCGCCTGTTCGATGGCTACGTCCACGGGTTTGGGTGCAAGAGGTGCAAATCAAAGATAAGACCAGTAAAAGAATCATTAATAAAGTGTGTTTCATCATTTTTTTACCCTTTTTTCATAACAATAGCGAGAAAGCTGAAAGCTCTCTCGCTATCGAACGTATGTTTTAAGAACATACCCTAGTTTCCAGAATTCAATTCTGAAAAATCAAAAACTACTCGATTTCGGCTAGAGAAGCCAAGTAGGCAATACCTAGTCGGCCATAGTTACTAGCAAAAGCAAAATCTTCTGTACTAGTTATGGTATCACCAGTGGTATGAATTTTACGATTGTAAGACCGAGGATTTTCAAATGGGAAAATAGCATGGAAACCTAGACGAGTCCAAGAACGGTGATCGCTAGTTCCACCCCAAAGCATAGCACTTTTGGTTTCAGTGTCAGTGTAAAGAGGAACTAAGTGAGCAGCAAGCTCGTTGTGTTTGCTACTTGTGTCATTGCTAACTAACCAAATAGTTTTGTCGCCTGTGTTGTATAGGCACATATCAATTTGGATCATACCAACAACAACTTCTTTTTTTGCTTTGTACTCTTTGGCAACATTACCAGAACCGAGCAGGCCCGCTTCTTCTGCTGCGTATCCATGGAATTCAATAGTACGAGCGAACTTAATCCCTGAGTCAGAAATAATTTGCATAATTTCTTTGACTGTAGCAGTACCTGAGGCATTGTCGTCTGCTCCTGGAGCGTGACGATGAACAGCTCCAGAGCCGTTACCATTGATGGAGTCGATATGACAACCAATGATAACTTTTTCATTGGGCTTAGTCGTTCCTCGAAGAGTTGCAACGATCGAAGGTTGTGGAGTATTCGAATGGTTTACTTTACGAACACTTAGATCAGGATTAGATTGAGCAATCGCAGAGAAAGTTTTAAAAATATGATCGGCAGCCGCAGCACCAGTACTAGAGCGATGGTGACGGTTGTTATAAGCAGAAAGTTCTTCTACGAATTTGCGAATATTATCTTTATTTACTTTAGAGGTCATGCTTGTGATGCGAGGATCAGCTTCTCTTTGCATAATCTCGTCAGCTAGCTCAACGGCTAGTTCTTCAGAAGCTAAAGTTTGGATGCCCTCCAAAGCTATTATCTCGGAAGGAGAAGAAAGCTTAATGATGGCTCCACAAGCAATAACTCCACCTTTGGTGTGAAGAAGAGCTGCTAAATCATCAATTTTATCTTGATCAGTCAAGCTCATGATGGCTTCTGTTTTGTTCGGAGAAAGGTAAAGTACCTTGCCATAGTTTTCTAAAACAGGAAGAATTTCCAGAATATTTAGAAAACGACAAGCGTATAAATCTTCTCGGTTCATTTCAGAATTGTCTAAAGTAGAAAAACCATCTTGCTTAATGGAAACAGAAATATCTTCCCCATCGTAGAGAAGGTGAGTTGGGGCAACAAAACTTCGCCCTTTTTCTTCTGCTTGTAGGTAGCTAGGCAAATCATTAGCGCAAAGAGTAGTACTTACAAAAAGGCTAAGAATGATAGCTAAAAAATAGAAATTTCGATACATAATGAACTCCCCTTAGAAAAGAGAAAAAAATGCTTTACCTGCAATGTATCTTGAGGCAAAGGCGTTAAAATAATTCTTCTAAAAAATCTTATTTAGTTACAAGTAATTCTTGAGCTAAAGCAAGAGCGTGTTCCGGTGACTGATCACCTGCCAATATTCGGGAAATTTCTTGTACTCGCTCATCATGATTAAGGATACTGACACGAGCACTGGTTCGATTGTCTTTGACTTGCTTTGCTGATTTTAAATGAATATCTGCTTCTGCCGCTACTTGCGCAGTATGAGAAATACATATTGCTTGAAGATCTTGCCCTGGGCTGGAAACGATTTGTCGCAATTTTTGAGCAACCATAGTGGCAGCTGTTCCCGATATACCAGAGTCGATTTCATCAAAAATAAAGGTCGGAACAGAAAAAGTACTTCCGATAATGCGCTTAAGAGCTAACATTATGCGGCTGAGTTCCCCTCCCGAAGCTACTTTTTCGAGAGGACGTAGTTCTTCTCCTTGGTTAGCAGAAAAGAGAAAAAATACATTTTCGATTCCCCAAGATTGAACCGCATATTCTTTCGCGGGCTCTTTACCTGCGCTATTATCTGCTTCACTGGTGCACAAAACAGCTAGGCCATCGTTTTCTTCGACGGGAGCAAATCGTATTTCAAAGCGAGCCTTCTCTAAAGCCAAACCATGTAGTTCTGTTTCGATTAACCCTGTGAGCTTTGCGGCGTTTTTTTTGCGTTTTTGGCTTAAACCTAAAGCGAGTTTTAGGAGTTTTCTTTTTCCCTCGGCAAGAATTCCAGTGAGTTCTTCCAGTCGTTTCTGTTTTAGAGCTAGCTCAGCAATTTCTTCGTCAATTTCTTGGAGCTTTTCCATAACAGATTCAAAGCTGCCTCCGTAGCGTTCTTGCAATTCAATAATTTGATCTAAACGCTCTTGTATATCTTCCATTGCACCAGGATCGCGAGAGAGAGTTTTTTGATAATTCGCCATGGACCGAGCAGCTTCCTCAATCGAAATTAAGGCATTGTGAAGATCTTCTAAAACATCATTCACTGAATCGTCTACCTCAGAAATTTCCTCTATAACAGAAATGGTGCTAGAAAGACGACTTTGGATCGAGTCTTCGTTTCGATAGAGTTCTGCTTCTGCTCGTTGGGCCAATTTTTGGCAAGTTTCAATATCTCCGAGTTTTTCTAACTCTTCGGCTAGTTCATCTTCTTCTCCGGCTTGCGGATCAATATCTCGGATGTTTTTCTTTTGAAATTTTAAAAATTCAGTGCGGTCGCGCCAAGAAGACTCTTCTGCTTTAAGTTTTTCGTATTCTTGAATCCATTTTCGAGTTTGGCGAAACTGTTTTTCAACACTCTGACCATCTTTTGCAGCATCTGCATATTGATCGAGAAGCTCAATGTGCTTTTGAGCATCCATAAGTAAACCTTGTTCGTGTTGTCGTCCAAAGTCGACCAAGAGAGATGCCAGTTGTTTTAGTTGTTGAGCAGAAACGGAGCTTGCATTGATAAACCCACGAGATCGTCCGCTAACATGAATAACTCGCCGTAAAACAAGAGGTTCACTAAGATCAGAAACAATTCCCCATTCATCTAAAAAAGAACGAACAGAGGGAAGAAGGTCAAAAACAGCTTCGACTTGAGCTTCTTCTTTTTCTGTACGAATGAGTTCGCGATCACTTCGACCGCCAAAAATTAGATTTAAAGCTTCTAATAGGATAGACTTTCCTGCTCCCGTTTCACCGGTGATAACATTCAAGCCTTTACCAAAATGCACTTCAGAAGATTCAATAATCGCTAAATTTTTGATTTTCAGTTCTAGCAGCATAGATTCTGTTGACCACTTTCACAAACTGATGACAGCTGATTCATCTCAACTGTTTTATTTCCATTGTTTTGCGGATGTTTTTTCGTTCCACAAAAAAGATACAATAAAAAACCTACTGAAAAAAATACTTCGGCTTTTATAAATGGAAAATATTTTACCTTTATTTTGCCCCAAAGGGAAGAAAAAATCAAAAAAGGCTTGTCTTCAAATGAATAAAGCTAAGAGCTAAGAGCTAAGAAGAAAATTAACAGCTCTCCCTAGCAACTTTCTCTCGTTAACAGAGTGTTTGGCAATACTTGAGGCTGAGAAGATACCCAGAAACTCAAACAAATGAGACATCCATCCATTAAAAGCATCTATTAAACAGCATTAACAGTTCTATATCCTTTACCCTGTATATCCTTAAATGTGTCAGGCACGAATGACATAGTTAAGGGTATACAGGGTAAAGTTGAAGAAAGAAAAGAATCTCACGCAAAGGCGCAAAGATCGCAAAGGAAAATGTAAAAAATCTTTATGTTGATGAAATTTTCCGAATTTATCTCTTGCCTGGATTCTTTTTCTCCTTGGCGTCTTTGCGTGAGGTTTGAATTACTGATAACCTATTGCGCAAGGACTTTGATAAAGTATACAAGCATTACGGATAAAGAAGAAATTTATTTGCGGATATTTGTGAAGATGAGAAGGAGAGAACTTTGAGACTAAATACATCAGTACTCGAAAGGCTATAGAGTAATCCACAGTGGATTGGTGGGTAGTTTTCTAAGGAAAGATAATTATTGACGTCTTCTGTTTTTTCAATTATGATCATCTTGTCATAACTTACTTGTGATATTTTAGAGGCCATTCGCTTTGGTCGGTGTAGGGGCCTCTACACCCAAAAAAGAACCCTCCTAAGATGAATCTTGGGAGGGTTCTTTTATTTTATCTTTCATCTTCGCTTTATTCTAGGGCTTTCACTACTTTTTGCCCTTTTTTCAAAGAAAAAGAATCAAAGAAAAAGAACCCATGCGAGACGTAATTTTAGAAATAAGGCACGCCTGAAATCTCTGCTCTTTTGGAACAAGCTAAAAATGATTTAGCAATGACTATTGACGAGTGAGAACCCCTTCTTAGAGGAGGAAAACAAACTAAAACAAGTCCAAATTACTAACGGAGGAAATAGCAATGAGAATTTTATTCACACTTTTTCTAATGGTTTGTAGTTTTGAGTTACCCTTAGTAGCTCAAAATTCTCTAGTAAAGGTACAGTTAAATAATAGCCAAGAAATAGAGGGGGTGGTTTTAAATCGCGATCTTAAAAAAAACTCTCTATCGAAAAAGCTATCCTCTTCTGAAGCAGGAATAAGACTTTGGTACGTAGGAAATAACAAAGGCTTCTTATTTATAAATTTTGGAAGAATCGAAAAGTTAGTTAGTATAATCTCCCTAAAAGAAAAAGATCTTAGAGATATTATTCGAAAAGTCAGAAAAGAAAAAAGACAGAGGAAAGAGGCCAGACACAAAGAAGAACAATCCACTGAGAAACTTTTGCCTACCGATTCCAAAAAAGAAGATGAAAAAACAGAAGAAAGCCAAGAAGAAGAAAAAGAAATTTTAGAAGAAGAAAAAATCATCTTAGCAATAGACATAGCCTTTAGTCAGGTTTCTTATGAACATAGGCAGTGGTTAAACAAATATCCTCCCTCAGAAGGTTGGGGGAAAAAGAGATACGAAAAGTATGCGCCCAGAATCGCTCGTAATAAACAACTGGGAAACCCCTACAATGGAATTCCTAAAGAGCTTGTCAACTTCGACTATGACTACGAAAAATGGGAAAAAGCCTTAGAAATTTGGACAAAGAAAACTCAAAAAATTCTAGGCAAAAAAATAGACATAGCCAAATATATTTCCAATGAAAAAGATGAAGAGAAAAAAGAAGAGAAAAATTCCTGACTTTCGGTCTCATCAATATCTCACTGTTAAACTATACTAAACTAGATGTTCAAGACTACAATAGTCTTTTGTACCTAACTAAAGATTATCGTGTAACCGAGCTAAAAGTAGAGCCTAAAGATCGTTGACCAAAAATTAAAAACTTGAGCCTAAAGGATAGCTTTGGCAAGGAAAAAATGGGTCTTCGCCAATTTTGGCGACGAACAAAATCTGAACAAATGTTCCAGGGGATAAATCCCCTGGCTACGTGCCACTGCCGCATTCGCGGCAAAGAAAATACGCAAAAAACCAAAAGCTCAATTTTAAAATTATGTGTATAAAAGTAAGGGTTTTAACCTCTCGCTTTTATACAGATGATTGGAAGAACTCCAAATGCCATATCAGACCAAAATGACATAAGTGAACATTGGTTATTCAATCAAACTGTATGATTCTATTATGTGCAAAAAAACCGGCGCGAGAAATTGCTCTCTGCGCCCCCAGGTTTGATGCTTCAGTAGAACATATAGGAATTAAATTTTTATCTTTTGCTATAAGGCTTAGACTCTTTAACACTTTGGTCGCTATTCCCTTTGAGCGTTCTTCCTTTGCTACGATTACTCCTAAATCAGCGTAGCTTGTTTGATACTCATCGTAACCTCTACATTCTCCTGTCGCTATAATTCTATCATTCTGGATGCTTGCGTATAACTCCGCTCTCTTTATTAGATTTGAGTAATAACCATGGAGCCAATCTACTGGCGCTCCAATTGCTTCGTGGGCAAATGCGATAACGTCTTTAAGATGATTTTCCTTAAGTACATTTAGTTCTATTGGCTTATCAATCATTACTTGTGATTTATCCTGTTTATACATAAGGGCGTTTACCTTATGTGATCTGAAGTTATCCAAACATAATGACATAAAGCCTGGTTCTGCTGTGCTACAAAAAGCACCTTTGATATCTCCCACTTCAGAGTTTTTAGTCTCTAAAAGTGTTTTAAATACGGCTTCAGATTGATACTTATAATTTGCCCCCAATATATACTGCAAAAGATACCCCTCTTCGTTAATACAGAAATATCCCTTAAGTTTATCTTCTTCATAAACTCCAAAGTGTTTTGCGGCAGGAACAAAGCCACACAACCACATGCCATCAAGAGGTGCTGTTGTTTCTTCGATGTACATAATCTTGAGTTCTTTTAGTTTTTCTAAAGAGTCTATTTTCTTTATTTCAGTCATTTCTCTTACCTTCTTCTTCTTAATAGGATAGGATTGGCCTCTGATACACTCCCTATTTATTCTCGATCTATAAACTATTGATGAAAAGAGGAATTCATGGTAAGATGAGAAACAGAGTGATAGGACACCTAATATAACATTTCCTAGGATTTTCAGGAGGAGTTTTCAGTGATCGTTGATAACTTAACCGATTTAATTCCCGTACGAGATGAAGTTCAGAGTTTCTTGAATAAAACCCATCGTTTATTGATCGGTGGTAATTGGGTGGAAGCGGCCGAAGGAGAAACCTTCGAAGTCATAAATCCTGCTGATAAAAAAGTGATCTCTCATGTTGCTAGAGGGCGCAAAGAAGATGTTCAAAGAGCGGTCGCAGCTGCTCGGAAGACTTTTGATAGTGGCGTTTGGCATCGTAAGATAGGGCCTCGAACCCGAGGAAAGATGATTTGGCAATTGGCCGACTTGATGGAGTCTCGGGCCGATGATTTTGCTCAACTGGAAAGCTTAGATAATGGGAAATCGATTAAGGTTGCAAGGGGAGCCGATGTTCAACTTGCCATCGATATGTTTCGTCACTTTGCTGGGTATGCGGACAAACTGGGTGGTGAAACGATTCCGACAGAAGTTCCTTATACTCCGGGAGCTCGTTATTTGAACTACACTTTACGAGAGCCTGTGGGAGTCGTCGGTCAGATTATTCCGTGGAATTTTCCTTTACTGATGGCTGCTTGGAAAGTGGCTCCTGCTTTGGCCTGTGGAAACTGTGTTGTTCTGAAACCTGCCGAGCAAACTCCTCTTTCGGCTATTCTTTTGGGGGAGCTGATCCAAGAAGTGGGTTTTCCGGCTGGAACATTTAATCTTGTTAATGGATTTGGCGATGCCGGAGCTGCTTTGGCCGCTCATATGGAAGTAGATAAGGTCGCCTTTACAGGAAGCACCGAAGTAGGCTATGAAATTGTCAAAGCTTCTGCTGGTAATCTAAAAAGAATTTCTCTAGAGCTCGGAGGAAAAAGCCCTAATATTATTTATGCTGATGCCGATATTGAAGGAGCGATCAAAGGGGCCGCCTCTGCTATTTTCTTTAACCAAGGACAATGTTGTTGCGCAGGATCCAGACTTTTTGTCGAAAGAGATGTTTACGATCAAACAGTGGAAGGGCTTTCCAATATTGGTAAGAATATTCGAATTGGTCCTGGAATGCATCCGAAAACAGAAATAGGCCCTCTCGTCTCTGAAGAGCAGTTTAGGCGAGTCTCTAATTTTTTGAGCTCTGGTCGGAAAGACGGAGCAAAAGCTGTTGTGGGAGGAAATCCTTGCTCAGGAGACCTAAGCCAAGGTTACTTTGTTGAGCCAACTGTTTTCACTGAGACAAAGCCTGACATGAGTATTGTTTGTGAAGAGATCTTTGGCCCTGTTCTTACAGTAATCCCTTTCCAAGATCCTGAAGAAATGCTCAAGTGGAGCAATGACACTCAGTATGGTTTAGCAGCAGGAGTTTGGACTAAAGACGTTTCTAAAGCCCACCGCACAGCGGAAATGCTAAAAGCAGGTACCGTTTGGATAAATTGCTACAACATGTTTGATGCTGCTTCTCCTTTTGGTGGATACAAGCAAAGTGGTTATGGCCGAGAAATGGGGAAACATGTTTTGGAGCTTTATACTCAGGTGAAGAGCGTTTGGGTTGGGATTTAAGATGCTGGCGAGAGGGTAGATTTCTTTATATGGATTAATTTTGTAGCATGGTTTGCCAGCTCTTAAACCAGCTACAAAATTAATCCAAAACAAAACCCTCCCACTCAAACTTGGGATACGCATAAAAAAACATGTTTAACCCTCAATAAATATTTGCTAATCCAAAAACGGTTTCAGGTATGCCTTGTCTTCCAGAAAATACCTCAAACAAAAATCTACCGAGTACGTAGAAAACACATAACATAGTAGTGTAAGGAACCTCTCTAAAATAAAAGTTTAAGGCAACCAGACTATGATTAAGATCTGTACTTTTCTTGTTTTTCTGGTGACTATTTTTGTTTCTTGTTCGAGCAATAGTTCCCAGCAAAACGATCGTCAACCAGAAGAGTTTCGTCAAGCAAACCTATCGAGAGAAGACCCAAAAGGTCATCCTAATTCTCATGAATTTTCCCAAACTTCTCCTCCTAAAAGCTTCCCTTCTTCGTCGCTACCTCCTTCCAAACCAGACTATACTCCCAAAGATGTTCCTTCTAAAAGTGTTGCCCCGAGCAAGCACCAACCAGAGTTTGATCCTCGTCCTTCTCACGATGATAATCGGAAATTCTGTAATTTTTGCCGAGATCAAATTTCGGGGCGTTATTTAGAATACGAAACAGGTCACTTGGCTTGCACTTCTTGTCAAAAACGTCTTCCTAAGTGTAAAACCTGCGGACTTTTGGTCAAAGATGGCGTTAAACAAGATGGTCATCTTCACTGTATGATTTGTGCTCGGAAGGCTTTGCAGTGCGATTATTGCCAGAAACATCTTTTTGGGCGCTACTGGGAAGTCGGAGAAAATAGAGCTTGCAATAATTGCCGAGAAACTTTACCCGCTTGTGACCGTTGTGGGCGGATAGGTAAAAATCATTTAAAAGTGGGAGATAAGAGTATTTGCTCTCACTGCGCAAGTGAGGTAGATCATTGTGCCCGTTGTCGAGTTCCTCTGTTGGAGAGATTTTATCAATTTGCCAATGATCATCGAAAATTTTGTAAGGACTGCACCCAGAGCAACAATCGCTGCGATATTTGCAATAAACCGTTTACAGATCAATACTATGAACTCAGTGATAAGCGTTCTATGTGCCACTCTTGTATCCAAACGGCAGTCCAGGATGAAGCTACCGCTCGGGAAGTCTTAGATAAAACTCTTTCTTTTTTACAAAATCGTTTTAAGATGAACGTACGTCTTTCGACAAGATTAAATTTGATAAATGCTCAGACCATGGAAGATGTTCGAAGTAAGCATGGACATCTCTTGGGGGGACACGACACAAGAGCTTTAGGGCTCTTTGTTCGAGAAGGAGAAAGTTTTGAAATTTATGTCGAATCTTTACTTCCTTACTCGGTTTGTATGGCTGTGATGGCCCATGAGTATACCCACGCTTGGCAAGCGGATTACTTTTCGAATAAGACTAGTCTTCTCTGGTTAGAAGGGCTGGCGGAATGGGTTTCTTATAAAACATTAGAGCACTACGGATATGAAAACCAAGCGGCCTTAATTCCTTTACAAAAGGATGTCTACGGACAAGGCTTCCATATGGTTTCTGAGCTAGAAGAAAAATATGGAGAATCCAACGTTGTCACAAAAGTTTTGGAAATAGTCAATCACTAAGGAGAATGTATGAGCGATAAGCCAGAGTTGTCTTTGGAACAAATACCCGCTAACCGGGCTTTGGTAGAAGAGTTATATGGACATAATCTAATTAACCAAGAAACCCGAGAGTATGCCTTAGATTTATTGTATCCTCGTTCTAAGTGGGGATTGTGGGCATCTTACTTCTTATCTATTATAGGAAGTGCCCTTATTCTTGTCGGCATTATTTATTTCTTTGCTTTCAATTGGTCTAAAGTGCCAATTATGGCAAAGTTTGCTCTTGTAGAGTCCACTATACTTATTTGTTTAGCTTGCGCCTTTTGGCGAGGGATTGACCGCTTAAGTGGAAAGCTCTTTCTTCTTTCCGCTTCTGTTTTAGTGGGAGTCTTCTTGGCCGTTTTTGGACAAATTTACCAGACGGGGGCAGATGCCTATCAGCTTTTCATGGGCTGGGCGGCTTTAATCTTTGGCTGGGTTTTACTTTCTCAGTTCGCTGCTTTATGGATTATTTGGCTTACGATCATGAATTTGTTTATCTGCCTTTACTGGGACCAAGCGGTTTTTCCTTCTCACCAAAGCGAAGCTTTTATTTTTAGTATCTTAGGGGTGTTTAATGCTTCTTTTCTTGTTTTACGAGAATTTCTGCTATACAAGAAGCCTTCTTCTATGAATTGGGATTGGCTTGGCGCTGTGTGGGTTCAAGGGATTCTTTTCTTAGCGGCTCTCATTCCTTTAGCTATTCCAATGCACCAAGCTATTTGGGAATCGTCTTACGAAGGAACACTCGCGGCGATTTGTGGAGCTGTTCTCGGAACTATTTTTCATGTTCTTGCCTTTTGGGTGTACCGCTTTAAGATACCTAATATGGGGGCTCTTTCTACGATAATCTTGTCACTCTGCCTTTTGGGAGAGGCGTTCTTTGGTCGGTTTGTTTTTAAATCTATTGATGGAGACGGACTCTCTTTTTTCATAATGGGGGTGATCACTATCGCTATGTTTACCTTTGCTATAGTACAACTTCGCCGTATTCACGCACAAATGGAGGCCGAAAATGTCCCATCCTAACATGAGCACTTCTCTCTCGGCCCAAGATCTCCTAGAGAAAATGCAAGCCGATAATGCTATTGACGAAAAAGATAAAAGTGCTTTGGCTAAATATATAACCCAGAGCCAAGGAAAAAGTGAAATGCCCATTTATATTCGCATTCTAGTGGGAGTGGGAGCCTTTTTTTCCTCTATATTTTTTATTGGTTTTCTCGCGGTTGTAAAAATCATTGATTTTGACTCAGCCGGCGGCTTGATCTTTTTTGGGCTGCTTTTTATGACAGGGGCCTACTTTCTCCTAAAAATGGCCGAGGAAAATGATGAAACAGTTTTCCATAGTTTTATGACCCAATGTTCTTTTTGTTCGATTGCTATTGGGAAGGTTTTCTTTGTTGCAGGGCTTACAACGGCTTTCGAAAAACAGGCCATGATTCCTTTGGCTTCTTTGATTGTCACTCTATTTACTTACAATCTTTATAAGATGTTTATGGATCGCTTTCTTTCTTCTACAGCAACTTTACTTGCTTTTATGGCGTGGATAGTCTCAGAGTATGATATCCGAGAAAGCCGAGAAATTTTACTTTGTATTCTCTTTTTGATTGAAATGGGAGGAGCTTCTTATTTGCTTACTTCACGTAAGTTAAGTCGTGTCTTTACTCCTCTTTCTTATGCCTTTGCTTTTTCTCTTTGCGCTTTTGTTTGGCTGATTACTGTGGAAGAAAATGTTTTTTCGCCCCCTGCTTTTATTTTTATGAATGTAGTATTGACAGTAGCTTTTATTGGTCTAATTGGCTGGGCGGCAGGAGGAGCGGAAAAATTGAAAAAAGAATCCCTCCTTATTGCCTGTGGTGGAGCGGTTATCTTAGGCTTCATTTCATCCCCGGGCATCTTGCTCTCCTTAGCTTTACTCGTTGTTGGGTATGCTCGCCATGACCGAATTCTTACTCAGGGAGGTGCTCTTCTTTTGCCAATATACTTGCTCCATTACTACTACAATATAGATTTGACTTTGGCGGAAAAATCGGCCGTTTTAATCTTTAGTGGAGCAGTTTTATTGGCGGGACGGTTTTATTTGCGCTGGCGTCAACTAGATAGGGAGGTAGCAGCATGAGACTTCAAGCACTTCTAGTTTTTTCTGTTTTAGTCTTAGTGGTTCTCAATTTTGAGATTTGGAAGAAAGAAAAATTAAAAGCAGAAGGACAAAGTGTTCTTCTTCAATTAGCTCCCGTTGATCCTCGGTCTTTAATGCAAGGGGATTACATGCGTTTGGAGTATGCTTTAGAGGACATGGTGACTTCTGAACAGTTAGACAAGCAAGACAAAAGAGGCCACTTAGTTATTTTACCGAATGAAAATAACGTTGGTTCCTTCGTTCGTTTCTATGATGGAGAAGAGCTTGCTCCCAAGGAAATGCTCATTCGCTATCATAAAACCAACTACGACATTCAAATTGTTCCTCACTCTTTCTTTTTTCAAGAAGGACATGCTAAGTTTTACGAAAGTGCTCGCTACGGCGAGTTTAAATGTGATTCTTCAGGGAAGCACCTCTTGGTGGCCCTGGTTAATGAGAAATTCAAACGTATTATTCCTTCTGATGAGGAAAAGTAGGTTAAACCTCAGTCCCACTTTCGTTAGTCAAATGAAAATACTTTTTCTTTTTTTAATCGGCTGTTAAGTTAAGTCCACTGGAACTGAGAATTCAGTGGTCAGAATCGAACCCCGGCTTCGCTTCGGGGTAAAATTAAGAACTGACTTTGTTTCTTCGTAATTCGAGTCGTACTCGTAATCTTAATCGTACTCGTAATCGAAAAATAAAAAAAGATTACGATTAGGATTACGATTAAGATTACGAATCGACTCACGATTTTTATCGAGCTATAACTTCTATAAATATTGAAGTCAGTTAGGAGAATCCAGTAGGGAAATCCGAAAACTTCATAGGATGTCTTTTTCTGTTTTTTTACTGAATTCAGTAAAAAATGTAGGATGTGCCTTAATTTTCAAAACATTCTTTTCTTGAGTAAGGAAAACTATGACCAAAAAAAATCAGCTCACTAAAGAAAGCGGCCTTTCCCGGAGATCTTTTCTCAAAGGGGTGGGGCTGACTTCGGCAGGTTTAGCTGTTACCTCTGGCGGGGAGATTTTTGCAGAAGCTTCCGGAGATGCTTCTGTGAAAATCATTTCTCCTGGGGGGGCGACTATAACCCTAGAAGTCAATGGTAAAAAGCATCAACTAAAAGTAGAACCTCGCGAGACTCTCGTCGAAGTTTTGCGAGACCGGCTTCATTTGACAGGGACAAAAATCGGTTGCGACCGAGGGGCTTGTGGAGCTTGTACTGTGATTGTCGATGGTAAAAACGTCACCTCTTGTTTGATGCTAGCAATAGATGCAGAGGGCAAGTCCATTGAGACAATTGAAGGACTGGAAAAAGAAGGAGAGCTTCATCCTGTTCAGAAATCTTTCATCGAATACGATGCTCTTCAATGTGGATTTTGTACTCCTGGCATGATTATGAGTTCGAAAAACCTTCTCGATCATAATCCTTCCCCGAATCTTGCCGATGTTAAACATGCGGTGCGTGGAAATCTCTGTCGTTGTGGTACCTACCCGAAAGTTTTTCAAGCAGTTTTGGCTGCTAGTAAACAGAATAAAGGAGAATAGCCTGTGACCAAGGATGTCCGAATACAAGTGGGAGTGGCTGATAATCTCCAAGAGATGGCCCTCAAAGTTCCTAAAAATGATCCTCGCCCTTGGGATGGGAATGATCAGTTAAAATATATCGGCGGACGGACAACTCGCTTGGACGGAGTTGCTAAAGTGACTGGAGCAGCAAAATACACTTTTGATATGCGCTTGCCTGGTATGCTCTATGGTAAGTTTGCCCGCTCTCCTTATCCTGCTGCCGTAGTGAAAAGTATTGACTATTCAAAAGCTCTTAAGGCTCCGGGGGTAAAGGCTGTTTTACCGATGCAAGAAAAACTGCCTTTTTCTGTGCGTTTTGTCGGACAAGAAGTAGCTGGAGTAGCTGCGAAAACCCTAAATCAAGCAGAAGAAGCAGCTAAGCTGATTGAAATAGAGTATGAAGTGAAAAACTTCACCGTAAAACTAGACGATGCCATGAAAGAAAACGCTCCTTTAGTTTGGGATGTGCAGGTAAAAGAAGAGGCTTCGGCGGGAGATATTCCGGGCCAAGAAAACACTCTTCCTCAAGTCGGTAATATTCGCGGCCCCAATGTTTCTGCTCGCAATGCCACAAAAGAAGAAATTGACTCTCTTGTTAATGCTTCTTACGTTACAAGCGAAGGCGTTTATCGGACCCAAGTGCAAACTCACTCTGCTATGGAAACACACGGAGTGGTGGCAAAATGGGACGATGATAAACATCTTACTGTTTGGGCCTCTACCCAAAGTACTTTCCGAACGCGTAAGGATTTTGCCGAAAGGTTTGAACTTCCAGAGGCCAATGTCCGAGTTATTACGGAGCATATGGGCGGTGGTTTTGGAGCTAAATTTGGGGCCGACACTTTTGGGGTTATGGCAGCCAAGCTATCCAAAGTTACCCAAGCTCCTGTTTTCTTTATGCTCGACCGAAAAGAAGAGCACTGGGCCGGAGGAAATCGTCCGAGTTCACTACAAAATGTTCGCCTAGGGGCCAACAAAGAAGGTAAGCTCGAAGCGATTAAGATGCTTTGCCATGGATCTGCTGGGATTGGAACAGGTTCAGGAACAGGAAACCCTTTTAAAAATCTCTACCCTTGTGAAAAGCTTTACGTGGAAGAGTCTGATGTTTTCACCAACGCTGGTATGGGACGTGCTTTCCGAGCTCCTGGTCATCCCCAAGGGATTTTTGCTTTAGAGCAGGGGATGGACGATTTGGCCTATCAACTAGGTTTAGATCCATTGGAAATTCGAAGGCGCAATACCAGCCATGAAGTCCGTTTAAAAGAGTATGAAATTGGTGCGAAAAAATTTGGTTGGAGTCAACGTAATCCCAAAGTCGCTGCTGATTCAGGCCCGATTAAGCGAGGGGTGGGAATGGCCAACTCCGTTTGGTACTATTTTTATGGAACAGGATTTCCAGCGACAATTCAAGTCAACAGCGATGGATCTGTTGAAATAATGAATGGAGTGCAGGATATTGGAACAGGAATCCGCACTGTTTTAGCGATGATTGTTGCAGAAGAGCTGGGACTGGATATCTCTGAAGTAAAAGTCAAAATAGGCGACTCTGATCTAGGAGCAGGTCCTGCTAGCGGAGGAAGCCAGACGACCGGTGGAATTACTCCAGCCGTGCGAAAAGCAGCCTATCTTGCTAAGCAGAAAATGCGAGAAGTAGCTGCTCCTCTCTTTGGGGTTTCTCCTGAGCAAATTGGTTTTGAAAATGGCCGAGCTCATGTTCTGGGAGATCCTTCGACCAGCTTAGGTTGGCAGCAAGTGGCCTCTCGAATTCCCGGAGGCCAATTCAAAGTAGTGGCAGAGCGAAAAAAAGACTACTTCGGCAATCAGTTTCAAATTATCTGCGGAGTTCAATTTGCGGAAGTAGAAGTGGATACTCAAACCGGAGTGGTGAAAGTAAAAAGGGTTGTCGCAGTTCACGATTGCGGTCGTCCGATGAATCGCTTAACTCTCGAAAGCCAAATCAATGGTGGTATCATTCAGGGAGTAAGCTATGCTCTCTTTGAAAACCGTCTTCTGGATCGCAACACGGGTCATATGGTGAACCCTAACCTAGAGCAATATAAAATTGCAGGTTCTATGGATATTCCTGAAATTGACTCTACGGTTATCGATGTCTTTAAAGGACACAATAGCACAAGTGCCATGGGAATTGGAGAACCAGCCACTGTTCCTACTGCTGGCGCTATTGCGAATGCAATTTACCACGCGACGGGAGCTCGTATTTATGATCTTCCTATGACCCCTGATAAGATTTTGGCTGCCTTGGCCTAAGGAGTTTTTAATGAATAAATTTGAATATGCTATGCCCCAAGATATCCCCCAAGCTCTTAGCAGTGTACAGCATTCGGGGGCTGTCTTCAAAGCGGGAGGAGTGGATCTTCTAGATCTGATGAAGGAAGGTATTATTGCTCCCTCTCGATTGGTTCACATCAACAATATAGAGGCCTTAAAGGTCATCAGTCGCACCAAAGATGGAGGATTAGCTTTAGGTGCGAATCTAACTATTGCCGAAATTGCGGAGTTGCGAGAGCTGAGCGGAGCTCACCAAGCCTTGCCTCAAGCGGCAGGTTCTACCGCTACTCCTCAGATTCGTAATCTTGCGACTCTGGGAGGGAATCTTTGCCAAGAAACCCGCTGCTGGTATTTTCGCGACCAAAATTTCTCTTGCAGTCATAAGGGAGGAAGCCAATGCTTTGCCCTACAGGGTGAAAACTACTACCATGCTCTTTTTGATAACAAAAGTGGTTGTGTTCGGGTGAATGCTTCCTCAATATCAATTGCTTTAGTTGCTCTAGGTGCTAAATTACGAATTACTTCTGCTGAAAGTTCTCGAGATGTTTCGGTGGCAGAGTTCTTAGTAGCCCCTTCTCAAGATATCGAAAAAACTCATATTCTAGAAAGAGGAGAAATAATCGAAGCGATTATTTTACCTGCTTCTAAACCTCATCAGAGAAGTTTTTACTACAAGCAAAAAGAAAAGCAAAGCTTTGATTGGCCCGTTGCTGAAGTTGCCGTTTCTTGGGTGCAAAAAGGAGGTGTTTGCGAAAATCCAACCGTTATTTTGGGAGCGGCTGCTCCTACTCCTTGGCGCTCAAAAAAGGCCGAAGCTGTTCTCGCAGGCCAAAAAATTACGAAGAAACTGGCAGAGAAAGCAGCGCAAGCAGCAATGAGCGAAGCTACTCCACTTTCGCAAAACGCTAACCGAGCGAAAGTATTTGAAGCGGTTATTGCTAGAGTTATATCTTGGGCCGGCGGAGTCGACCCTCTACAGGAAGGGAAATAATCCATGGAAAAGACTGTTATTTCACATTGCCGCTACCTGCGTACCAAGATGGCTTATCTTGCTGATGAAGAAGATAGTCACATGTGGCGCACGAATAAATCAAGTACAGCAAACTATTGGTGCTTATGCACAATGGGAGCTGCTGGCCCTGATGATAATTTAGTTGTGCCAGAAAGATGCCAAGCGAGTCGTAGCTGTTACAAAGAGATTGATTTAGTTTAGCAAATAGGGATACTCCTATTTTGGCTGGAGGGCGAACTTGTCCTCCAGTCCACCAACCCTGCCCAAATTAAAAACACCAAAAAGACAAAAACATTTGCACTGTCGTCCAATACCGGTATAATTTACATAGCTAAGTTCACTAACTTTAGTAATCAAAAAAAATCTATGTGAGGACGGGACGATGAAAAACTTACTTCCTTTATTAACAATCCTCTTGGTCTTAGCACCTATTCCTGCCATGGGAACGGTTTTAAACTACAATATTCTTGCTACCAGTAATGGTTTAGGAGCATATTCGGGAGTGAACAACGGAGACAATGTTCTTCTGACTATTGACACTCTAAACAATGCTTTAGGCCAAACACTGAGCTTAGGTCAATTTACAGTTACGGTTTTAGGTGTCACTTACGGAGATAATAGTGATACAGCAACTTCCAATAGAACTATTACCTTAGACAACCAAGGAAAAATTACCTCCGTTGGGTTGAACTTTAAAGACTTAGATGGTAGTGGTACAAACGTGATGGCCTTTAATGGTTTCACTCAAATAGTAGACTCTGGCCCCAACCAGGGCTTGCTGAATTTAGAAGCTTTGCAAAACTTAACTCCATCTGCTAACGCTGTCCCTGAGCCAAATACATGTATTTTATTTGCCCTAACTATGGCACTGACTGCTGGGCGCTTTTATCTAAAGTAGTCTCCTATTTATCTTTATTAATAGAGAAAGTCTATCATGAAAAAAAATTATTTTCTAAGCATCGTTTTGACTTTACTATGTTTTACCACTTCTACTCAAGCATATACTATTAATGGATTTAGCGCCAGTAATTGGCAAGCGAGTGATGCCACTATTGGCGTGGTTGGCTATAGCATTGAAAATTTTGAAGACACTACTTTGATTTCTGGTTTAACCTACCAAGTTGAACCGACCCAAAACCCTCAACTTTCTCCTTTGCAAACCTCTCTTCCGGCAACCATAAATCCTTCCAATGACCCTATTAACGGAGGGGCTTTTATCAGTGGAAACTGGGATGGCGGTAATGTTTTTGCGAATAGTGTTAACCAAACATACACAGACTACGGTTGTAATAACCCAACCTTTGGATGTAATTTCCACCAAGTAACGTTTTTCTTTGAAGGAGGAGCCGACTCTATTGGATTTAGTATTCAACAGATGAGTATTGATAATGTTATTAGTGTAAATGGACAAGCTCTAGGTGGTATCCATACTTTGACCCCGGCATTAACAAATGGGGGAGGGAGAAACGGATACTTTCGCATTGATGCAGACAATGAATCAGAAACTATTTTCTCTTTTACCATCGATAATATTGGCACTAACGATGGCTACGCCCTAGACCATTTTGCCGTACAGTTTAATGAAGCTTCCGTTCCTGAGCCCAGCTTTCTATTGCTTTCACTGGCCGCTTTTTTGACTTGCTTGTATATTCGCAAGTGATTTAAGGACAAATATTATTTTTGGGCCAATCGGTGCCCCAGAATACTTTTAGTGTATGAACTCATAAGAAAGATGTTTTGATGACGAATCTAGATCCGATAAGATTAGATTTAGAGCACCTAGAGAAAGGTTTTCCTTCTCAATCAAACGAGCGCATAGATATTGTAGAGTTTACCGACTATATCACACTCCAGTCTCTCCTACACGCTCCCTGTACAATTATGGCTGAGAAAAAAATCTACCACTCTTCTCATGAAGATGAAATCAAATGGTTTCTAAGAGACGATAGAACCAATGAAGAAAAAATCCTCACCACTTGTTCTGCTCGTATCTTTCGTAGCATAATGTCGAGATTTAACTTTCATTACTTAAAAGATGATCTTTATCATGGTTTTGCGATGCGTTCTTTTTTGTATAAAGAAAAAACATTTCGCTGTTCTTTCTATGTCGGTAATGCTAGCTATACAGGTTTTTGGATAAGAATAGTTAGTCGATTACAAGAAGGAATGGAGGAAATGTTTGCTAATCTGAATTACTGATAGTCTAATACATCCAAAGTACTTACAAAGATTTCATTAAGCTGCTCAATGGTTTCTTGCTTCAGTTTATCTTTATGGTCTCCTGGAGTAATATGTCTCCTATGAGTCATAACGTCTTTCGAGCGTTCAGGAAAAAATGTTGGCGATAATGCTACGAGTTCTTGCCTTACGCGTTCTTTGTTTTCAATAGGGAAAGGTTTTATAAATTTCTCTAACCAACTGGGGTAATCGCTCACCATTTCTTCATACTTTAGAAGAACTACGTTAGGTTTTCCAATCAAGTTATCTATATAGTCTTGGTATCTCTTCGGAAAATTTCCTATCAAATCGAGTAGATGCCCGCCTGTTCCATAGTCCCCTTTATATTTTAAGCTTTTATCTGAGCACATTCCTAAAACAAATGCGTCAATACCTTCCTCGGCGACCTCTCTCCGATAACCAGTTCCTTTTTCTAATTCACCTCTATGAATGTAACAATACGAGTAAAACATGGAAACAAGAGCATCTCTAGGATCTCTCAAATGCAGAATTATTTCGTAATCTTCGAGTTGAGGGACTTCGACAAAAAATCGTATAGGAGCAAAACAACCATGATTATTTAGCCAGAGATCTTTATCGACTAAAACGCTTCTAGCGTTCCATTCTGTATTTGTACGACTAGGAGTATAGTAATTAATATTGCTTAGTTTAGACAAAACTTGACATTGATTGTTGAGGAATATAGATGCGGATTTATGCAGTGTAAAAACGATGATGTCATTACTCATTACTGTCTCTATTCTATAGCAAAAGATCATTTCTTTTATTCTTTTGTGCCAATGTTAAAATGTATCATTTCAGATAGATTTTACTATAGAAAAATATTTTAAGAACAGGAAAACTTTAGAGTATGGAAAAAAAAATCTAAAATAATCCTCACGCTGTTTTGTCTTACGAGTAAATTTTCTTGAAAATTCTCGATTTAGATATTAATATAAACAGTATTAAATTAATATTCACTAGAAAAATTGTAGAGAATTTCTAAGCTTCTTCGGCCTACTTGAAATTAGGGATATTTATGAAGTTGTTACCATTCAATCTTTTGTTTTTGTATGTTCTGTCTGGTTTCTTGTTGTTTTTTTCATGTCACTCTTGGGCTCAGGAAAATGTAGATGATTTGATCCAAGAAGGGTTATTTTTAGTTTATATTAAGGAAAACGAAAAGGCGCTAGCTGTTTTTGAACGAGTGGATGAATTGCAACCTGATGACTTTAAGGTAACGTACTTTATCGGAAATATTCTTAATAACCTAAAGCGCTACCAAGAATCACAAAAGTACTTACAAAGAACTGAAGAGTTAGGCCAACAAAATGGCGAAAAACTTCCCGATGATTTTTATTGGCAGATGGCTATTGCCCTTAAAAATACGGGTTCGCTACAAGAGGCTCAGAAATATGCTCTAGAATATGATAACTTAGTCCAAGCCCCTGAAAGACAGGCGCAAATAAAACAATTTTTGCAAGAGATTTCAGGGCAAAAAAAAACAACAACAAAAGAATTAATCGAAGAAGGGGTTAGTCTAGCCCAGGCAAAAGACTACGAGGCCGCACTTAGTATATTTAAAGAAGCAGAAAAGCAGACGGAGAACAACACCGAAATTCATTATTTGATAGGGAAAACTTTGCGCCTAACAAATAATTATGAACTTGCTCTAGAACATCTTAGAAAATCTGAGGAGCTGGGAGGTGCACCGGATGACCTATTCTTTGAACTAGGGATTGTTCTCTTGAAAAAAGAGTCTCTTCTCGAAAGCCGCAATTATTTTGACAAATATGTACAAATGGCAAAGAGCTCTGAACAAAGCAAGCTTGCTCAAAACTTTAGCCAGAAGATCAGCCAACGTTTGGCCCAAGAAAAAATCAAACTTCTCCTCAAAGAAGGACTGCTCTTAGCAGAAAATAAAAATTACGAGGAGGCTTTGGCCAAATTTCAAGAAGTCGAAAAACTAATTCCTAACAACACTAAAATTCAATACATGATAGGAAGAATTTTTCGCTTACTGGAAAACTATGATAAAGCTCAGGTACATTTAGAAAAGGCCCTTCAGTTGGGAGGCATGGAAGACGATGTCCATTTTGAGCTAGGGATTGTTGCCGTCCAAAAGCGTTCTTGGGAGGAAGCTGAGCAGCATTTCTCTACTTATATTGAAACTGGGAATAATCCTGAGCAAGTGGTCTTGGCAGAGGAATATAGCGAAAAAATTGGCTTGTATACCGAGAGAAAGAAAGCTAAGGAAAAACCGTGGCGGGTATCTTTAACCTTGGCAGGATTTTATGATGGCAATGTTTTGAGTGTGGGTGATGATGTTCTGTTACCAGAAGACATTAGTAATGAAGAAGATAGAGGTGTCTTTTTAAGTCTTTATGGAGAGTATTTTCTTCTTCGCGATGAGAAAAAATCTTTGCGTTTGAGCTTCAACTACTCTTCTAACTACCACAGAGAGCTAGAGGAATTTAACATCCAGCGTCTCTTACCTGCTTTGAAGGGAGACTACCTTCTTAGTGACGATTTCTTAGTTGGAGTAGAGGCTCGTTTTGATTACATATTTTTAGGAGCAGATCCGTTCCAAAGTATTTTTTCAGTGTCTCCCTATTTAAAATATGAATGGAATCCATGGACCAGCAGTACCATTAGCTACAGATATCGCTATCTGAATGATTTTTTAGAACAAGATTTTCGACAATTAGAGCGCGGTGGGAATAACCACGAAGTAAGAATATCTCAACTGATTGAAATTCCCCAACTAAATTTGTCTTTTAACTTAACTTATAAGTACAGTGAAAATCATGCTAGTGGTAGTGACTTTGACTTTCAAGAACACGACATTCTGCTTGATGCGTACTATCGTTTGCCCTACGATATTCTTCTCATAGGAAGCATTGAGTATATCGTTGCTGGCTACCAAGAAGAAAATTTTCGCGCTGGATTGAACCAAAAGCGCGAAGACAACAAAATGATTTACTCCGTTGCGATCAATAAAAAAATTAATTATAACCTTAGCGCATTTGTCAACTATAGCTATACCGATAATCGATCTAACCTAAATATTTTTGAGTTTGATCGCCATCACATTCTCTTTGGTTTTACAGTAAGTTATTAAAAAGAGGTTTATTATGAATAATCGAGTAATGACTACTATTATTATAGTATTTCTATTTGTTCCTTTAGCATTTACTCAACATCCAGATTGTAAAGTTTTCGATATAAATGGACAGTTTACTGCAAACTGCAATGATCTAGTTCCTGGAAATGATCTTTTTAAGCTTGATCCTTTAACAGCTCAAGGAATAAATGTTCCTCAAGCGGATATCAAAAAAATTGATTTTTTTGAGTTTCTTGATAACGGAGTAAAGAAACTTAGCCGAACAGTGGCTCTTAATGATGGCAGCTTTCTAACTGATGTCTTTGATCCCAATAACAATGGTGGTGGTAATATTGATATTGATGTCGGTGATGACATCAACGATGATTTTGATGTCTTAGGCTCCAGTTTTTTACCGGGAGGAACAGATTTTTTTGGTGATGATGATGATAAACTTAGCGAGTTTTTTTTCGGTTCTGAGCCTAAAGAGAACTTACCGGATCTTACAAATATT
Organism: Planctomycetota bacterium; assembly: GCA_029260735.1. Lineage (GTDB taxonomy): Bacteria > Planctomycetota > Uabimicrobiia > Uabimicrobiales > Uabimicrobiaceae > JAJDCR01. The sequence continues at coordinate 9,827 of JAJDCR010000086.1, read as the reverse complement.
ACTGGTGCAGAAAATGATGGCGGTGAAGAAATAGAAAACCCAGAGTTTTTTGTCGGTCAAAGGGATGATCCTTTTGTGCCTAATCTGGAGGAAGCTTTTGACTCTATCGAGACCCCTGAGGCTGATGATTTCACATCTTCCACTGAGCAGAATCGACTCTTTGATACAGGCACTAATTTATTTGGAAATGTGATCGAGCAAACCCCTCAAGCAACAGGGAATCCTTTCCTCGAAATAGCTATTCGCTTATCGATCAGGAATATTGGGGATGCCCGCGAGGAAGTAAAACGAGAAGGATTAAAAGGGTTGGCAAAAATTCTTGGTGAGTTAAAAGCAGGTGATAAAAGAAGAGATGAAATAGTAGAAGCTCTAGAGCAACAATTTGGTGATAATCTAGTAAATATAAGAGATGATGGCACTGTTCTCATACGTGAATCCGGAAAACTCAGTATAATAGACCCAGACGGAACTATTAGAGAAATAGATGGCCCAAAGGAGACTATAAGAAGACCAGATGGTACTGTTTTCATATTCGATAAGAGAGATGGCACTGAGACTACAAAAGAACCAGATGGCACTGTTATTATAGAGAGAGAAGGCACTATCACTACAAAAACACCCGATGGCACTACTATCATAGAGAATCAGAAAGATAATTCTACCACTACAAAAAAGCCAAATGGCACTGTTATTAGAGAAGATAGTTCCGGAATTATCACTATAATAAAACCAGATGGCATTGTTGCCGCAGAAAATGAGACAGATAATCCTTTCCTCGAAGCAGCGATTCTCTTATCGAGCAGGAATATTGGAGATGCCCGCCAGGAAGTAAAACGAGAAGGATTAAAAGGGTTGGCAAAAGTTCTTGGTGAATTGAAAGCGGGTGACAAAAGAAGAGATAAAATAGTAGAAGCTCTAGAGCAAAAATTTGGTGATAATCTAGTAAATATAAGAGATGATGGCACTGTTCTCATACGTGAATCCGGAAAACTCAGTATAATAGACGCAGACGGAACTATTAAAGAAATAGATGGCCCAAAGGAGACTATAAGAAGACCAGATGGTACTGTTTTCATATTCGATAAGATAGATGGCACTGAGACTACAAAAGAACTAGATGGTACTGTTATCATAGAGAATAGTAGAGAAGGCACTATCACGACAACAAAACCAGATGGCACTGTTACCGTAGAAAACAAATAGTAAATATTTCATTACTATAAAAAAAGCCCCTTTTGAGGAGCTTTTTTTATAGCAATGAAAACAAATAACCCGCAACAGACCCCAATACTACAATCCAGCCTACCCCTATTTTTTTTACCCCAAAAACGAGAAGCAAACTCAGTCCCAAGATAACAGCGGCTTTCCCGCTTACAACAATATCACCTCCCATTTTTACGACAACAGCAACCATAATAGCGACAGCACTGATATTGACAGCATCAAGAAAAGAAGAGGCTAAGGGAGATTGGCGGAACTTAGGAATAAAGGGATTGAGGATTAAGACAAAAACAAAAGAGGGCAAAAATATTCCAACAGTGGCCCAGAGAGCTCCCGCAAATCCTTGGATTTGATACCCGACAAAAGTAGAAGTGGAGAGGACAGGACCAGGGGTAAATTGACCAATAGCAATGGCGTCTAATAATTGCTGCCGAGTAATCCAGCCCAGTCGGTTGACAAGCTCAGCATCCAGGTAAGCGACTAAAACATAACCACTGCCAAAGAGAATCAATCCTACTTTGAAAAATACTAAGAATACATTGGTGGTGGATACTGCGGTGAGAGATGTTCCTAGAAGAGGTACCGGAAAAATCATTTTGCTTTTAAACCATAGCCCGAGGGGAAAAAAGATAGAAAGGGGAGACATAGACCGTTTTTCAGATAGATGAAGGCAAAGCATTCCGATAATTCCGCCAGTGAGAATTGCGATTACCTCATGGACTCCCGCCAAAGAAATGATCAATACTCCCGTGCCTATTAGTCCTAGTTTCCACCCCTTCAAAGCTTTTTTACCTAGCCGGTATATAGCCGAGAGAATGATCGCTAAGACAGCAGGTTTAATTCCCCAAAAAAAGGGTTCTATTGCGGGAAGATTACCATACTCGACATAGATCCAGGCTAAGCCTAAGGTAATGAGAACAGCAGGAAAAATAAAGGCGACCCCGGCAGTGACAAGTCCTTTGATACCACCTCTATGGTATCCACAGTGAATAGCCATTTCGGTAGAATTGGGGCCGGGAATTAAGTTAGTTGCTCCGACCATGTCTAAAAACTCTTGTGAGCTCATCCATTTTCGTTTGTGGACAACCTCTTCTTCCATCATTGCAATATGAGCAGCAGGGCCTCCGAAAGCAAAAGTACCCAGCTTTAAGAAGAGTAGCGCGATTTCTTTGATCATATCTACAGCTTCATCATAAGTTTCTCCAGCCGCTGGATGCTCTTCTCTTTATTGAGAGCTTTGTCCCAGTAGTGGTAGAAAATGTTATCGAAGTGCTGGAGAAGAGTTAGGTCTTTCTCTCCACAAACGACCTCTCCGTAGTACATATAACCAAGCCATAAATAAGAATTGGCATAGAGACGGAAATTGGTCGCGGGAATAGGGCACTTGGGACCTGGGCAGAGAATGCGTATTTCGAGGAATTTGTTCTCATCAATAAAGGTCAGAAGCTCTTGCATTTGCTTTTTCATAGACTTTCTCGGGAGCATGACACTTTTCTCAAAAATTGTTTCGAGGATGATGAACTGAGAGGCAATTTTGGCTTCGAGGAATTTCTTTTTTCTCTCTGCTCGGGCTTGGACAAATTTATCGATTTCTTCTTGGGAGAAGCCGTCGGAAATATCTTTCCAGGGTTGAGATATGGCCTTGGTGTAAGAGGCTGTTTCCAACTCAGGGTCAAGCCAAGAAATGGCAACACTTTTGATGATCCCTATTTTATGTCGGTTGTAAAATAGATCTGACATAATCAACTGAGTATCTGCTAGGCTATAAGAAGCATTGCTCAAAAGGGAAATATCCCGGTTGGGGTAGCCAGCGTGGGCAAGAAGAACTTTTGCACTCACCGGATCGAGGTTCATTCGGGAGATAATTTGATGAATTTTGTCTTGGCTAAGGATGTAGCCATTTTTTTCTGCTCGATGCCAGTGAGCCTGGGAAATTCCTACTCTTTTGGCCATATCAATAGTGGTGATTTTTTGCTTTTCTTTTTCGGCCAAGTCTTGTCTTATTTTTGCGAGAAAATCACCAAAAGCATGACTCATCTTTTTTTTCATGGGACTTCCTTAGGGCAGTTCTTAAACAGGAAAAATTTGGGAAAGGGAAGCAAGAACAAAAAAACTATAGAGTTTTTTGGGTCAAAAAGCAAGTTTTTCTCCTATCTTATTTACTTTTCTGGGCTAGTCAAAGAGAACAGAAGCGAAAAAATCATTGATTTTTTTCAAAGAAAAGCTTAAAGTTTCTTTTGATCTTCTAGAATTAAGAAAGGTAAGGTGAAGAAATGCGTTGGATTGGTAAAGATGTCCCCCGCAAAGAAGGTAAGGATAAAGTCACTGGAGCGTCTCGCTACATTGATGATATCACTTTTCCTGATATGCTCTATGGGGTGACTGTTCGTAGCGAGACTTCTCGGGGAATTCTTCAAAGAACAGTCTTTGAAGAAGGAATTCCTTGGGAAGAGTTTACCCAGGTTACCTGTAAGGATATTCCAGGTAATAATTATGTTGCTTTGATTGAGACAGATCAACCCTACCTTGCCGATGGTAAAATCAACCATCCTTTAGAGGCAGTTTTGTTGCTAGCTCACCCTGATAAGTATTTACTCCAAGAAGCGCGAAGAAAAGTTTCTTTAGAGGTAGATCCCTTACCTCCTGTTTATGATATCGAAGAATCTCTGAATCAAAAAGAGATTGTTTGGGGAAAAGACAACGTTTTTAAAGAATACTTATTGGAAAAAGGTGATATTGACCAAGTTTGGGAAAAAGCGGATCACATCATTGAGGGAGAGTACAAAACGGGAGCCCAAGAGCAACTCTATATTGAGACCAATGGTATCGTTGCTGTGGCAAACCCAGAAGAAGGTGTTACTGTTTGGGGATCTTTGCAGTGCCCTTACTATGTCCACAAAGCTTTGATGGCTCTTTTTGATTTGCCTGCCGATAAAATACGCGTCATTCAAACGACAACGGGAGGCGGTTTTGGAGGAAAAGAAGAGTATCCTTCTATGATTGCCGGGCACGCTGCTCTCTTGGCCTGGAAATCAGGTAAGCCAGTCAAATTAATTTACGATCGCCTAGAGGATCTTGCCGCTACGACCAAACGGCATCCTTCTTTAACTCGGCATAAAATGGCCTTGAGCTCGGAAGGAAAGATTCTCGGAATGGAAATTGATTTTGTTCTGGATGGGGGAGCTTATGCCACTCTCTCTTCGGTTGTTCTTTCCCGAGGAACTATTCATGCCGCAGGACCCTACCTTTGCGAAAATGTCCGCGTTCGGGCCCGAGTCGTTGCGACAAACACACCTCCTCACGGAGCCTTCCGAGGGTTTGGAGCTCCTCAAAGTATCTTTGCTTTAGAACGTCATCTCGATAAAGCCGCTTTGCAATTAAATTTGAGCAAAGAAGAGCTCCGGCGTCGCAATTTTATTCAAGAAGGTCAACTCACAGCAACGGGGCAAGTGATAAACGAAAAAGTTTCCTTAGCCGACTTAATGACCAAGGCAATGGAAAAATCAGACTTCCAAAAGAAAAAAGAGCAGTTTCACTCAGAAAACAAGAAGAATAAGTACATCAAGAGAGGAATTGGTCTATCGAGTTTCTTTCACGGAGCCGGTTTTACAGGCTCAGGAGAAGCTTATTTGGAGTCGATGTTGGGGATGGAAGCGACAAAAGAGGGAAAGATACGTATTTTATCGGCCAGCACAGAGATTGGTCAGGGAACAAATACTATCTTTTCTCAAATAGCAGCAGAAGCTCTCGGGATTGAATATGATCTTATTGAAATATCTGTGCCAGACACAGCTTTGGTTCCCAACAGTGGTCCTACGGTGGCCTCTCGTACCTGCATGATCGTGGGAAAACTAGTGGAATCAGCTGCTATTCAAGTCAAAGAGATATTGAGGCAAAGTGGTTTCTTGGCAAGTACCTACTCTTCTTCGGAGTTTAGCAAAGCTTGCCAGAGCTACTTAGATAAGTTTTCTCAGCTCCGAGTTTTTAGTAAATACAAGCAACCGACTAATATTAAGTGGGACGACCAGACCTACCGAGGTGATGCTTACGGTGCTTATGCTTGGGCTGTTTATGTGGCAGAGATTAAAATCGATTTGCGAACCTACGAAACGACAGTGGAAGATTTTGTTGCTCTCCAAGAGGTCGGAAAAGTTATCCATCCTACCTTAGCGGCAGGGCAAATTGAAGGTGGTGTTGCCCAAGGAATAGGCTATGGGCTTTATGAAAAAGTAGTTTGGGACAAAGGGCAAATGATCAATAATCAGATGACCAACTATATCATGCCCACTTCAGCCGACATTGGTAAGATCCGAGTTTTTTTTGAAGAAGCCCCCTATGCTCATGGCCCTGCTGGAGCAAAAGGAATTGGGGAACTTCCACTAGATGGAGTGGCCCCAGCTATTAGCTCTGCGATAGAAAATGCGATTGGATTAGATATCCCGGAGATTCCTGTTACTCCCGAGACTCTCCACGAATACTGGGTATCTAGAAAGGTAAATTCATGAAAAAAGTAGATATATTTTTCACCATAAATGGTGTCAAAAAAACTGTCTCGGCTCATCCGATGAAACGACTTCTTGATCTTTTGAGAGAGGAGCTTGAGCTAACCGGAACCAAGGAAGGTTGCGGAGAAGGAGAGTGCGGGGCTTGTTCCGTCTTTGTCGAAGGTAAACTTGTCAATAGTTGCCTAATCCCTTCTTTACAAGTACAAGGGTGTGAAGTCAAGACGATTGAAGGAGTGGCAGATGGAGAACAACTTCATCGAGTCCAAGAGTCTTTTCTCAAAGAAGGAGGAGCCCAATGCGGGATTTGCACCCCTGGGATGATTATGGCTGCGATTGCCCTTCTAGAGGAAAATTCAGAGCCTAGCTACGAAGAAATCCAAGAAGGACTAGCTGGTAACCTATGTCGCTGCACGGGTTATACAAAAATTTTTACGTCAGTGGTGAAAGCCTGTCAAAAGTAGAAACGGAAGAAAAAAATGAGAGCCTATCTACCTGCCTATGATGCCCTAACTCCAGACAGTTTGGATCATGCTTTAGAACTTCTGGACACTCATCCAGAAGAATACGTTCCTTTCGCCGGAGGAACAGATTTGATGGTATTACTCGATTGGGGAAAGTTACCCCGAAAGAAATATTTGAATATCTGGAACTTGAGTGAGCTAAAAGGAATCCAAGAAGACGAGAGTTTTATTAGCTTAGGTGGTCTGACCACCTACACCGAAATCCAAGCCTCTGAAGTCTTACAAAAAGAATTCCCCAACCTTTGCCAAGCCGCCCGCTGGAGCGGAGCTTGGGCAATTCAAAACCGAGGAACTCTAGGAGGAAACATTGCCAACGCTTCCCCCGCCGCAGACTCTTCTCCCGCTTTGCTTTCTTACGGAGCAGAGTTAGAAATTGTCTCCCGCTCAGGAGTCCGGCGCCTACCTTATTCAGAATTTCACACAGGCTACAAAGAAATGCGCTTAGAAAAAAATGAAATCATCCGAGCCATTCTACTACCCCGCTCCTCCGTGGAAAACTGCCACCACTACTACCGAAAAGTAGGAACACGTAAAGCCCAAGCGATCTCAAAAGTTTGCTTAGCTGCTTTTGTTAAATGGGAAGGCAACAAAATAAAGGAATGCCGCATAGCCCTAGGAAGTGTCGCTCCCACCGTTATTCGATGCCCAAAAAGCGAAGAAATTTTAACGGGAAAAACTCTTAGTCGAGAACTAAAAGAAGAGGCAAAAGCCACTTTAGGCCAAGAAATCTCTCCCATAGATGATGTCCGCTCTACCAAAGACTATCGCTTAGAGATAGCTGTGAATATCTTTGATGAATTTTTAGATGAGTTGGGGGGATGCAAAGAAGGCTAGAGGCATATACGGGTGGGATGAGGCTTGACTGAAACCGCTCGAAAGCTTATGGTCCCGGGAGTAAGGCTCCTGCCGCACCGGAGATGTGCTTGGTAAAAAATAATTTGTCCAAAAGGGCCCTGCAGGCAGGCCCTTGCTGTTGTCCCTACAGGAATAACTAGGCGATAGGTAATAATTTTCAGGTTGTATGGGCTGGTATTTGGTGATTGGATTTCTCTGAATTCGCAGGTGATGTGATGTAGGGACAACTACGAGGGCCGCCTGCAAAGGCCCTTGTGATTGTCCGTTACGCCTGCTAAAACCTAATTTTTAAGAAAACCTAGGCAGTCTTTTTCAAAAGCAAAAATCCTAAAGCCGCGCCAAAAAGAATATAGCTGCTTGGTTTTTATGAACCACTTCTAGGGCATACTTCTCTTGTAAAGCAAAAGCTTCTTTCGGATCAGTCGATGTTTTTAAAGTCAAAGGGATTTCCATAGAGCTTTTGCCTATGCTTTTTCTGCTTGCTTCTCCTGAAAAGCTTTGATCTCTTTTTTATTCAAGTGTTGGATGTTTTTCACCAAGCCTTTTTGGTTGTATTTTTTATCTAGCCGAAAATGTAGTGATGTCGCATATAGTCCCTTGCTGTCTAGAATAATGTGACGGCTATTGGGAACTTGGAACCCTTGTTTGCAGGCGGTGTGTCCGACAATAATAATTCTACTTTTGACATTTTTCGCAAAGGCATCGGCAGCTTCTTGGCTTAGGTCTCTTCCCCAAACAAGATTTTCGGCAAGGACTTTGTCCTTTTTTTCGCTGCCACTACCTTGTCGAAAAAATGAGAGAGTGTAGTGAGAAATATATTTTTTTGGGGGAGTGGAGTGGCAAATAAAGATACCATTTTTTGCTCGACAGGCTAAGGGCATAGTACGAATGTAGTCGTCGAAGAGTTCCTTCACTTGGTCATAATAAGGGCCATAGTTTTTCTTCATTCCTTCGCGAAAAAGAATGTTATAACAAATACCTCCCTTGAGGATTTCTTTTCCTGTCAGTTCAGAAAGTTCGTGGTTGCCTAATATGATGTGTACTTGGTCGGGAAACTCACTTTTTAAAAAAGCAATTTCTTCATGTAAAAGAAAACTTCTATCTTCTGTGACTTCCCAGGTGTGAGTAGCTTCTTGAACAATTAAATGACGTTTGGGATTTTCAGCTAAATCAGCAGCTTTAACGACCTTTCGGAAATTGTGACGGTTACCATGCAAATCACCCATGATGATAACATCGCCTTCTTCGGGAAACTCGATCAGGTCTCCCACCCGATACTTGTCCTCCATGTTACCCCGGATTGTTTTTAAGTAAGCTTCTTGCAACTTTTTAAATTGTTCTTCTAACAAGGTATCTCCCTTTTCTTAACTCAAGACCACTATAACGCGGGATTATGTTACCATTCCCGAAAAAAGATTGCAAGTTTCAAAAAATAATTCCCGAGAAATACCAATCCTAACTCTTTAGCTCAAGGTGACTCTATAGAGAAAAAATCATGCGGGTTTTATACGGATTTATGGTTTCAGGCTTTATTTTTCTTTGAAGAGAGAAATTTTGTTTTTCAACTTACGGTTTAAAGCCGAGCTCATCTTGAGCCCCCCTTTGAATCATGCGGGTTTTGTACGGTAAGTAAATCTCTGAGGGACACTCTGAAAAAGAAATAGCAAAGCAGGAAAAAAAAATTACAATGGCACCTTGCACTAATAAAAATTACTACAAAGAAAGGTGAACCTATGGTTTCGGAGATATTTGATAAAGAAGTCTGGAAAGCTGTGGAAGGCTTTAGTTTTCAAGATATTACCTACCACCGAGCAAAAGAGCAAGGTACCGTTCGGATTGCCTTTAACAGGCCTGAAGTGCGCAATGCCTTTCGCCCTCAAACAGTGGACGAACTCTACCGAGCACTGGATCATGCTCGGATGAGCAGCGATGTGGGAACTGTCTTACTCACAGGCAATGGGCCATCTCCTAAAGACAATGGTTGGGCTTTCTGTTCGGGAGGAGATCAGAGAATCCGAGGCAAGGACGGCTACAAATACGAAGGGATTGATGGAGTTGATCCTGCTCGCTTGGGTCGTCTTCATATTTTAGAAGTGCAGAGGCTCATTCGCTTTATGCCCAAGGTCGTGATTGCGGTTGTCCCTGGTTGGGCTGTGGGGGGAGGTCATAGCCTACACGTTGTTTGCGACTTAACTATCGCCAGTAAGGAACATGCCTTATTTAAACAGACAGACCCTGATGTGGCCAGCTTTGATAGCGGCTATGGGTCGGCTTATTTAGCTCGCCAAGTGGGGCAAAAAAGAGCCCGGGAAATATTTTTCTTAGGCTTAAACTACTCGGCAGAAGAGGCTTTTGAAATGGGGATGGTAAATAAAGTAGTGGCTCACGAAGATCTAGAGAAAGAGTCCCTAGAGTGGGCTCAAACGATCAATAAAAAAAGTCCGACTGCGATTCGCATGCTGAAATTTGGTTTTAACCTAATCGACGATGGTCTTGTTGGGCAGCAAATTTTTGCAGGCGAAGCCACTCGGCTTGCTTACGGAACAGAAGAGGCCCAAGAAGGACGAGACGCTTTTGTCGAAAAGCGTAAGCAAGATTTTTCGGACTTTCCTTGGCACTTTTGACCGCTGATTGCCCCCTCTCTAAAGGGGCTGAGTGTGGTAGTTTTTTTGTTTAAAACATTTCTTAGTAATAGTTTGTATTGATTTTCTTCAGCTCTGAAAGA
>JAJDCR010000085.1 GCA_029260735.1 Planctomycetota bacterium | reverse complement strand
GTACCGCTACCTACGCTTAAACAAATCTAATGTACCGCAATTATGCCACTCGAACCTAACATTAATGGCATTTGCCTAGAATAAAACTAACCTATCTTAATGCACAATTGGTATCCCGATAGGGATGTAATATGTCAGGCCTCGATAACATCGGGGTTTCCGACGTGTTCAACAACCTAACGTAATCATATCTTGTTTTAAACCAGTTCTATGGAGGTTTATTATGCTCAACAAAAAACATCAGGAAAAATTGTTAAGCTCTACCTCCTCCTGGCGAAATTCTTCCTCGTCTAACTATCATTTTATTCTTAGTTCTATGGATAAAGAGCTTGCTAGATAAAGCAAACGAGAACGATTCATAAACTACTTATAAACCTTATTGCCAATCTGAATCTCTTTTACCCAAAGCACTTCACAAGCTCCATCTCCTTCATCTTCACGAGTCATGCTACTGTTCCACCAAACCTTTTCGTTAAGGCTACTTTTGCCTTCCACTTTGACCAAGTAGCCTTTCAGACAAACTTTATCCTTTACTGCTAAAGAATGAACCGCTCGCTCTATATTTGTGTTAGCGGGTAAAATATGATGGTTGGAAGAATGGGACCGAATGTATGGCTTATAATAAGGAGAGCCTCCGTCATAGTTATAGTAGTACCATCGCTTTTTTTGGGAGTAGGTAATATGCTTGTCGGCAATCTTGGAGACTAAACCTCCCCAAGCCAGAGCCAAGTCGATTGAGGAAAGAAGAGAAGTCCAATCGGTGTCATAAGTGCGTCTACTTTTTACCTGAGCATGAATTTCATAAGCGGCTAAAGGTTTTATCGTAAATTTATAACGGCCTCGTTCTAAAAAGAAAGGCTCTTTCTTCGTTGCTCTTTGAATAGGATCTTGGTTTGTATCAATAGCATTTTTTGTCGTTTCACTAGTCTCTGGTAAGGTAGGCTTTTTTCTACGGGAATATACTCTAGATTTTTCTTTTATAGCTACTTTTGGAAAAAATAACTTTCGTTCTTGGGCATAAGATTTTCCTTCACTAGGTTCTTTTTTCCCTGGTGCAGTGGGTGTACCCCCAAAAAGAGAGCTGGAAAGAAATAGTAACATGAGTAGCAATATTTTCATTTTATATATCCTTGTTTGTAAGTCAGAATATGTCGAGGATTTTGATAGCAGAAAATTATCTTAAAATAATTTTGCGAAACTACTTTATAAGTTTTATAATAACAATATAAATCTAAGAAAAAAAACTTCTAAAAAGGAGATCAGACAACGATCCCTAAGCCGTCTTCTTTAGCCTTAGCCTTTTTGTCCTTCATCTTTATCACAACAAAAAAAAATAATAGATCAAAAACCTGAGTTTTCCTATGAAAAAAATATTTTTACTACTCTATTTATTAGCAATAGTCTCACCAAATTTATTTTCTGCTATTATAGTGAACTCTTTTGCTCCCACCACATTTAATGCCAACACTTCTCTAATGGACCAAACCTTGGGAGTGACCGGCTTTACCATCGAGAATTTCGAAGATAATAATTTTGTTGATGGACTAACTATCTCTGCCAATGGAAGTACTCCTTTCTCGCAAGCTCCTCCCGTGAACTTTGGAAGCAGCCTCGTTTGGGACGGAACGCTGGGAATCGATGCTTATAACTCCCTTGGGTTTCCCGCTGTCACAGTAGATACCATGACTTTTCATTTGGCCCAAGGAGCCTCTTCGTTTGGTTTTGGTACGGCCAATATGGAAATTCGTAGAAATCCAGACCTCAACATCGTTGTCAATGGAGTAACAGATCTAGGTCCTATCTCGGAAATGCCCGGATACTTTGACACTATTGTAACGGGCTCCCAAAGAAACATTTACGTTCGCCTAGACGCTGTGGGAGAGACCATCAACACAGTAACGATAAATTGGGGCCCTACGGTCTCCCTTGGACTAGACAACATTGTTTTTGACCATGTTGCCTTCAATACTGCCCCTCTTGTTCCTGAACCAACTACATTTGGACTTATCCTAATAGGCTTAGTTGGATTTATCTATACAAAAAAATCCTAAATTTCCTCAAAACTATATGAAAAAAGAAAACACAACTATGACTCTCGAAGAAACTCTCGCTCAGCTCGAAGCACTCGGCAACGAGAAAACGCGTGCGCAAAACACCAAGGGTGGTGCTAGTGGCAATCAATATGGTGTTCGCCTTGGTGACATTCGCAAGCTGGCAAAGAAAATCAAGGATAACCACGAATTAGCTATGTCTCTCTGGGAGACTGGAAACATTGATGCTAGGTTCTTGGCCGTTCTTGTGATTAAGCCAAAGGCTCTGTCCGACCACGAGATGGATCGTCTGGTGCGGTCTATCAATTTTGATCGAGTAGCGGATTGGCTCAATAATTATGTCGTTAAGCATCATCCTGACAAGGAGACTCTTCGCCAAGAGTGGCTAAATTCTGATAACCCCATGGCTGCCCGGGCTGGATGGAGCCTAACCGCTGAGCGAGTTGTCAAAAGTCCAGAGGGGCTGGACCTCTCCGCGATTTTGGATTGCCTTGAGTCGGAAATGGGAAAGGCTGCTCCAGAAGTGCAATGGACGATGAATTTCACCCTTGTGGAAATCGGAATCCACTTTCCCGAGCACCGCCAGCGGGCTATTGTGATTGGAGAGACGCTGGGAATCTACCGCGACTATCCCGCTTCCAAGGGTTGCACCTCCCCTTTTGCCCCGATTTGGATTAATGAAATGGTGAGTCGGCAAGCTAAAAAGAAATGAAGTCCAACTGGTCTTAACAAAGAATGGCGATTATTTACTTCTTTCGCAAGACTTTTAACCAATTTATCGCAAAAGGAATGCCTTCATCAATCATAGACTGGTAATGACCACCATTTTTCACCTGCTTGTATGTTAAACTTAGACCAGATTTCTGAAACGATTTCCTAAATGTTTCATAGCTTTCCTCTTGGCCTTCCATATGGCCATCATCTTCAGCTACAAATAAGAAAACAGGCATAGTGTATTTATCGATATTTTTATGAGGAGATGCATCTATTAATGATTTTCTGAATAGGGGAAATCCCTTTTCTAGGGCAGGGGTAATTTCCGCTAGATAGGCATCTGTATCAATAACAGGAGCATATGCTATTGCCGCTTTGATATTAGGTAACTGTTGAGCCAGCATTAAGGAAATAGTTCCCGCTGAGCTATGTCCCGCCACATACACTTCGTTTAAGTTAATGTTTTTGAATTGTTTTTTGGCAATCCTTAAAGCATCCCTTGCATCGTGAACACCTCCACCTCGCGCAACGAAATGGTTAATAGCACTGTAGATATTGAGATTGGTCTCAATTTTTGGCCACGGCCCACTTACATCAAAGCTAATAACAGCAAAGCCCTCTTTTACATAGGGAATATGCTCAGGAGTATCTCCTTCACTCAAATCCATCCCATGAAACATTCGAGAGCCTGCCGGAGCCACTAAAATAATAGGTAAAGTCTTCTTTTGATAATCATTAGGAAGATATACCCATATTCGCCCATTTGTCTTTGGATTTATGAATTCTTTTCTGAGGACATCTTCGCTGGTTTCCGATTCAACAAAACTAAAAAAACTTATGAAAAAAAGAATGAGAAGTATAGGATATTTCAAAGTATTTTCCTTTTTTGTAATTGTACATGGTGTTAGTAACTAATATTATTTCCATTTAAAATTGTTTCATTGGCCGATTAAAAATAAAACAATAAAATCTAAACCATTATATCTAAATGCTTTATTTTTCAAAAAAGTAGATCAAGAGAAAGTTGCTCCCGACATTAGCTAACAAGAAGTTGGCATAAATTTAGGACAACCGCTGCGGCTGTTTACTATCTGGCCATCAAAGCAACTATTTTCTGAAATACAAACGCCGTAGTCTAAAAAATCACCATTACCATCAATCCCAATATAGTAATCACAATTATGACAATTCCCTTTTTTTGGTTCCTGTAGAGGTGCTCCCCATCGTTTTACTGTTGTTTCTGCAAGATCAAAGACAGCTCTTTCTTCTTCTGTTAACAGAGAACCTTCTTTATCTAGATATAAAGACCCCTTGCCAGGAGATAACCATTGCTTTGATGGTAATCTAATGCTCCACTCAGGATCACTCGGACGCATAATCATCGAGCGTAAAAAAAGACCATTGGAAAACTCCACATTAAGCTCCAGAATTGGTTCACTTAGCCAAATCTTTTTTACTGTACACCCGAGGAGTTTTTGAATACCTAGTTTAATTTTAGGGCCTGAAGTTGAGCTACCCAACAAAACGGAAGAAATATTTTCGACACGCCAATCCCAATCTATAGAGATACTTGACTCTCCCTGTTTTCCACCAAATTTGCTGGATTCCAATTTACCAAGTTCAACAAAAATTGTCGAACCATGACCTTTCCATGGAAATGTCACAGGTAAACCTATTAACGGTTGAGTTAATATCTCAAAGTTATGTATAATATTTTGTCCAGCAGTATTTATTATCTTGCCTTCTTTATCTGTAAGAATTTTTTTTCCCATTTTTGCTTAGCTCTTTTTTTATTTAATGTCATCAACGTTTTTGTTTTTACTACCTTCAATTCTTATAACCTGAACCTGAGATTTTTGTTCATTGCTGAGGGAAGCTTTGTCCAAATCGGCTTGTGTCATCTTCGTACCTTCCAGATTCGCTCCTTTGAATTGAGCTCCCATTAAATTGGTCTTTAATAAGTTGGCCCCTTGCAGATTCGCATTTTGTAAGTCCGCTTCTTGTAATTCGACCCTTTGCAAATTAGCGCCCTGCAGATTTGCTCCTTCCAAGTTCGATCCAATCATAAAACTGTTTTGCAAGTTTGCTTGCTCTAAGTTTGTTCTCTGCAAGTTTGATCCCATTAGGTTTGCATTTTGTAAATTAGCTCCCTGCAGATTAGCCCCTTCCAAGTTAATATTTTCTAAGTTTAAACTTTTTCCTCCAAGCTGTAAATAAATTCCTGTTGATTTACTGGGATAGATTTTTTGTAGATCCATTTTGATAAAATTTCTAAATCCAAAGGAATATAATTTTTTTAAAGCCTCAACATCATTTTTAGAATAAAGCTGATAATACAAATAGCCTATGTAGGAACCCACAGGTATACTAACTATTAAGATAATGCTTAGAAACACCACTATCCATTTTGCTAGTCTTTCTCTTCCTCTCTTTTTGCTTTCCATTTTGCTCATCCTTTCACTTTAGACCCAAGCAAAATTTACATCTTATAGTAAGTATACAACGTCTTTTTAGCAGAACGATCAGGAAAATTCCCACAGGCTTTCTCTAACGTAAAACCGTTCTAATCACCATGTTCCCTGGAGAGCTTTGACTCGACTACTGTTGAAATAAGAAATTTGTTTCGCCCCTTCAGGGCCAGAAATATTGAATACCAATATTCCTAGGACTTCGTCCTAGGCTGGGTTGTGTTGTCCTTTCAGGACAAAGAAATTGTTATGTTTCTTCGTGCAACTCCGTCGTGCATTTTTCGTGTATTTCCCCTTAATCTAGGTTGAAATCTTCCATTTCTACCAAAATTTTACCCCGAGCAAAAGGCATAAAAACCTAAAATCTTAACCACTCCGAGCTTTCAATGAATAATTAGAAGGATTTACACTACAAAACCAAACTTCTCTTTCTCCATATTAAGATAGACCAAAAAACAAGAATTCTTTGTCCTGAAAGGACAACACAACCCAGCCTAGGATGAAGTCCTAGGGAAACCAAGCCCAGGGAAGAACATGCGTACTCGTCGTATTCAGCACAAAACCGAGTTCCATGAATTCATCGAAGAAAATTTTTGGTATTTTAAATGACAAAGAGGTTATGGAGTATTTTCGGTATTTCTCGAAATGGTGGGTTTCACCCAAGCATGATTACCGAAACAATGAGAATTTCACCTGGGCGTGGTTATCGAAACGGTGAGGTTTTATCTGGACATGGTTTTCAAAACCTTTCATGTCAGATAGTCAGACACCCTCCTATCCCAAAGCAATCTTCCCCAGCTCATCCAGTAAAAGATCCTCTATCTCTAACCACGGTCGTAAGGTCTTCAGCCTAGGAAGGTCTATACACTGCAAATGTTGGACAAAGACATGAGGCATAGAGCCATCTAGAGAAATGAAGTTGATCGTTTTTTTTAGAGCAAAGGCCATGCCTATTTCAAAGGAACAGAAGTGGGAGGCGAGGTAAGGTTTCGAGATCAGGGCAACGAAGTGCTCTTGTTGTTGGAGGCCTTGGATAATTTCTTGGTGCCAATTTGTTCCTAGCTCAATGGAGTCGGTGCAAACAAAAATACTGACGTTGAGATAGTCTCGTAGGTACTCTACCACGGGCATAATGATGGCTTCGTCGAGAACGGCGTGGGAGAGAAAGATGTTTTTGGGAGCTTTAGAGGTGAGGAAGGGAGGATTTTCTGGGGGAGACTTTCCTTTGAGAATGAGGTCGACTTGAGTTTTGATGTTCTTGAAGGCATGCAGGGGATTAGAGAGCGGTGAGGTAATGATTTTGGCTTGGGGAAAATGCTTAGAGAGAAAGTCGCCTTGGATTCCTAGGGTAATAACAAAGGATTGTTGGGCTTGGATTTTTGGGTAGATCTCACTTGGAAACTGGAGGTCGGTTCCATCGGTGATGATGATTAGGGTATCGAGTTGAGGGTAAGATTTTCCTGGGAGGCAGTTGGCACCTTTGTAGTGGTCGGCGCATTTTAGGGCAATATTTTGGTAGCGAGGGGAAGCGCAAAAGCCGATTTTCACCCAGTTTTGCTTGCTTTGGCAACTCCAATTGGCACTGTGATGGCTTCCATCGCAGATCGGGAAGGTTTTGGATTTACCGCAAACACAGATTGCTTTGGACATGCGTTTTTTTCCCTGAGATTAGTAGAGGTCTATCACGTCTCTAGGTACGATGTTGATTTAAGGCGCAAGTTTTGGAATATTTTCTATTTCAGCATAGTTTAATAGCCGGCAAAGTCTTTTATTTTCAGCGTGTCCCCCCCGTTCGTACCTCACGTCCCCCCCAAATGGGCTGAGTGGGGTAGGTTTTTCCCTTAAAACATTT
>JAJDCR010000084.1 GCA_029260735.1 Planctomycetota bacterium | reverse complement strand
GATTTATTTGATTACGCAGATTTTTGTTTGTGGTTTGTGGCGTATGATTTTGTACTTGTAAACAAAAATCAGATTTAATCCGATCAATCAGCTTAATCTGCGGTCAGTCTTTCCCGACATAATCTCCGTCCCAAGTAAAACGGTAATAGTACTGCCCATTTTGTAAAATCGGCCCAAGCGAACTCCCATCCTTTTCGACAGAGCACTCTCCCACCCAAGATCCTCGCCGAAAGGGTTTTCCTGTGTCTGGGCAAATGAATTTTTCTACTTTTTCTTTGATCGCTTTTCTCTTCTCTTTCTCTTCCTTTTCGCACTTTTTCCAAGCCTTCATATCAGCTTCGCAAGCAACTTTTTCTCCTTTTTTCTTATAAACCTCCGCCCTTTTTTTATAGGTATAACCAAACTCGGGGGCCAAGTTAATGGCCTTTGTATAATCAGTAATAGCTTTGTCCCACTCCTTAATTTCTTCATAAAAAGTTCCTCGCATTCGAAAAGACAGAGGATCATTAGGAGATAAGTCTACCGCTCTCTGAAAATCTTTTTCCGCCTCTTCTATTTTACCCTCGGTTTGTAAAAATTGGGCTCGGCTGAAGTAGATGGTGGAGTTTTGATCGAGCTCAACTGCCCGATCAAAGTCTTTTCTTGCCTTCTTCTTTTCCCCACTTTCCCAGTAAGCCACTCCGCGGTTATGGTAAGCAATAGAATGCTCCGGGTTTTTCTTTATAAACTGACTCAGATCATCAATAATCTCTTCATACTCCTCAAGTTCGTCATACATTAGAAAAGCATGGTATTTATCTGTTAAATTATGCATATCTTTCTCTTTGAAAAAGGAAAACTCTTATCACAGAAAATAGTAAACCACAAACAAAAATCAGCGAAATCCGATAAATCCGTTTAATCAGCGGTTCAGACAACTAAACCCATCAAAAGCGAAGCGCACACAGGCAACCGTCAATAAGCAAACAAAAATCTGCGAAATCCGACAAATCCGTTTAATCTGCAAACAAAAATCTGCGTAATCCATTCAATCCGTTTAATCAGCGGTTCAGACAACTAAACCCATCAAAAGCGAAGCGCACCCAACCAATCGTCAATAAGCAAACAAAAATCAGCGAAATCCGACAAATCCGTTTAATCTGCGGTCAACTCTGCGGTTCATTCGGCAGTCAAAAAGAATACAACCGGATTATCAAATCCCTTACGAGAAGCTTCTTCCATATGAGCAAAAAGTTGGCGGTAGTAAAGTGCGTGGTAGACAAAGGCCAAGGGACGGGCTAAGTCCCAGGCTTCTTCGAGCCGCTGGGGAGATTCAAACCCTTCCCACTCTTTTAAGTAAGTCGATATCAATTTGTGTCTCTCTGTCGGATTATCGAGATACAACCAAACCAAGTCAAAAAAAGGATGAGAAATCGCAGCACTGGCCCAGTCAAAAAACATACATTTTTCTTCGACGAAAGCAACATTGCCGAGATGAAGATCTCCATGGACTAAGGTTGGGGGGATGTTGTAGGTGCTGAGTTTTTGGGCTTTGGCTTGGAGTTTAGGAATTTGGGATTGCAAGGTTGATATTTCTTTTTTGCTTAAGCCTGCGAGAGCTTGTTCATCAAAGAATAGTTCCTCTATTTGAGAGGGCATTTGCTCTAGGCTGTGCTCCCAGCAACCAAACTCTAGGAGATGTTCTTTTTGAGAAATGGCTTCGATTTGGAGTTGGGCAAATTGGCTGAGAAGGGCATTTTTTTTTGCCAGGGTTGGAGAAAAACCAATGGTTGAACCAAAATCGCTCAGGAGCATCCATCTTTTTTCTTTTTCGATAGCAATGGGTTGGGGGATCTTGGTGGGGAATAGATTGGCTAGAGCGAAGAGAACTTGGGGTTCGTGGGAAGCCCCTTCCCATATAGGTGAGGCCTTAAGATAGATATTACCTTGATCGGTGGGGATTTGTAGAAGACAAGAGTTAAAACCTGTGCAAAAAGGTTCTACTTTTCCCAAACTATAGCCTTGCTTCTCTAGTTCTTCTTTTATCCACTGGCTGGCGAGGGAGAACCAACCTGGTTTTGCCCAAGGAGATCTTTCAGGGGGAAAGTTTTTCTTTTCACGCTCCTCTAAGAGTTTTTCTATAAGAGATTTTTGACCGCTAGAATAAAAGGGGACTTCTATCAATTCTTTTTTTGTGAACCATTTTCCTTCGGGTAGAGTCTCAGTGGTTTTTCGACTCTCTAAAACAAAGACACTTTCAATACAACACTTTTCTAAGTTGCGTTGAAAAGAGGCACAGTGGAGAAAGAGAACTGGAGTGCCCAGTTGCTTATCCATCGCTTGGTTCATTTCTTGGCTCGATTTGATCCAAGTTTTGTGAGGGATTTCAATAAGAGGCAAAGACCAGTTCTCTCCTTTTGAAACAAGAAAGATTTTTTTATCTTGAATCAAAGCACCATAGATTTTTGAAAACCATGTGCTTTTAGTCATAGTACTTGCTTAACTTTTCTGGCTCTACCCAAACTTCTCGATCGATAAGGTAAACATTTTCTTCGACAACATTTGTGTTTGGGCTAAGCTGGAACCAGCCTTGGTCTTCCCATGGTTTCTTTGCATAACGAAATTCAAAGAGTCCGATAGGGGTTAATAAGCGGGAGTTGATGCCTTGTATTTCTTGTTCCTTGTAAGAGAGATGTCCTCTCCTTCCTTCACTTTTTGAGCCAGGGTTGAGAACTTCGACGTTGTATTCCCAAAGGGGTTGCTGGCAAGCGCTCAGAAGAAGGGATACTCCGATTATGACAGAGATCCATAAATATTGCAGTAAATATTGAGGCCTCACAGTTTTTCTCCTAGATTATCTTGGATGAGTTGAAAAGCTTTCTCGTAGTTTACGTCCTTTGCTTCGGTAATGTTTGCACAAAGCTGGTCGAGAATTTTCTTTTGTTTTATTCCTTCTCTTTGCGCTTTTATATAAGGAACTTGGTGAAAGGTGACTAAGGAATATTTAGGAATAAAATGTTCAGGAAATTTTTCTTCCAGAAGAAGAGAGACCTTTTTTTGAAGAAGAAACTTTGGATCGCGAACGTGGTCGCGCATTTCGATAAAGTTGTCGATAGCCATGTCTGCGATAGCATCGGTATTTTCTTTGCGAAGTTGATCGTAAGCAGAGAATACTTCTGGCCACTTTCCGTACTTTTCCCAACACTGTGCTAAAACAGAGCAATCTTCAAAAGCGCAGTTCATCCCTTGTCCAAAGAAAGGAACAATCGCATGAGCGGCATCTCCCAGTAAGAGAGCTTCCCCCTGATAGGAGAAAGGATCGCATCTCACGGTGACCAAGGAACCAACAGGGTTTTGGAAAAAATCTCTCAAAAGATTGGGAATTAAAGGAAGGGCGTCGGGAAAGTTTTTTTGAAAGAATTTTTCCACTTTATCAGGGGTATCGAGACTTTCAAACCCGTTTTCACCTTCATAGGGAAGGAAAAGAGTGCAGGTAAAACTTCCGTCTAAGTTGGGTAGAGCGATCATCATGTAACCGCCACGAGGCCAAATATGAAGGACATTTTTTTCGAGTCTAAAGCCTCCTTCTTCTGTTGGGGGGATGGTAAGTTCTTTATAACCATGCTCTAAATAACTTTGTTCATAGCTCAGAGAACTTGATTTACGTAAGGATAAACGCACCGATGAGTAGGCTCCGTCTGTCGCAATGAGACGATCATAAGGCACAGATTTTTTTCCTGTGGGAGAAAGAAAATCAATTTTTCGCTCGGCAAAGTCCACTTTCTCACACTTGTGCTCAAAGTGTATTAGAGAAGATGTTTCTTTTTCAGCTAAGTTCATAAGCTCTATGTTAAGAGCTGCTCGGGAAACCGAGTAGATAACTTCGTTTTCTTTCCGTCCATACGCTTGAAAAGTTAAATCTCCTTGTACATCGTGGAGCATACGACCTTTCATCGGAATAGCAATGTCCATGATCTTATCGAGTATTCCTACTTCGGCAAGAGCACTCATTCCTCGAGTAGACAAGGCCAAGTTAATGGAGCGACCTGCTCCTATAGAGGCTTTACGCATATCTTCGCGAAATTCGTAAATTTGGGGGGATAGTCCTTTTTGAGCTAGGTAAATTCCTAAAAGAGACCCCGCTAAGCCAGAGCCTACAATAACAACATCTTCTTCTTTTTTCTTATTTTCTAACACTCAGATGCTCCTAAAATAGCTTTCAAAATATCCGCAAACTCCCACACATCTTCAAAGCTATTGTAAAGAGGAACTGGGGCTATTCGAATTACGTCAGGCTCACGCCAATCACAGATAACTCCTTGGTTTGTCAGCTTTTCGTGGATTTTTTTGTCGTGAGAATGAACTCGAAGAGAAAGCTGGGCACCGCGTTCAGAAGGAGATGAGGGGGTGATAATAGAGACTTTTTTACTCAAATTTTGTTGTAAAAGAAATTCTAGGTAGTTCGTTAAGAGAGTTCTCTTTTGGGCTAATTTTTTCATCCCCACTTCGCAGAAAATATCCAAAGAAGCTTTGAGCGATGCCATCGAAAAAATAGGAGCATTACTCAATTGCCAACCTTCTGCTCCTGCTATGGGAGAAAATTCATCGGGCATGAGAAAGCGTGTTTCTTTATCGTGTCCCCACCAGCCAGCTAGGCGAGGAAGATCTTTACGCTGGGCGTGTTTTTCGTGGACAAAACATCCGGCAACAGCACCAGGGCCAGCATTAAGGTATTTGTATGTGCACCAGACGGCAAAGTCTACTCCCCAGCGATGTAAATCTAGCTCTAAGTTACCGGCAGCGTGAGCTAAATCAAAGCCCACAGAACACCCACGCGCTTGTCCCCAAGAAGTAATTTTTTCCATATCAAAGGCCTGTCCGCTATAGTAATTCACTCCTCCTAATAAAATAAGAGCAATGGAATCTCCTTCTCGTTCAATAACTTCGGAGATTTGAGAAGAGGAGATGATAGCTCCTTCTATATCAGGCTGCAATTCAATTAGAGATTTCTCAGGGCTATAGCCGTGCATTTCAATTTGGGAGCAAATTGCATAACGATCCGAAGGAAAGGCGCTTGCCTCCATAACAATTTTATGCCGAGTGGGAGTCGGGCGATAGAAGGAAATCATCATCAAGTGAAGATTAACAGTTAAGGAGTTCATGATAACCACTTCTTCGGGCTTTGCTCCTACCAATTGAGCACTTGCTTTTGTCAGGATCTCATGGTAGGAAACCCAAGGATTTTTTCCTCGAAAATGGCCTTCTACTCCCCAGTTTTTCCAGTCTTCTAGTTCTTGTTCAATATGTTCGGACACTTTTTTAGGCTGTAGCCCTAAAGAATTCCCACAAAGGTAAATCAGATTCTTTCCTTCCTTATTTTTAGGAAGATAAAATTTTTCTCGATATTCCCGAAGAGGATCTTCTTCATCCATTCTTTGGGCAAAGGCTAAATCATGGGCAAAGGTAATTGTTTTCATAAAATACAGCTTCTTGAAATTTCTTGTTTGATCATCTATACTATGCGATTATGTTAAAAATAGATATACACACGCATATATTACCGGAAAACTGGCCAAATTTAAAGGAAAAGTATGGCTATGGTGGTTTTATCCACTTAGAGCATCACAAGCCCTGTTGCGCTCGTATGATGATGGATGACAAATTTTTTCGTGAAGTCCAAAATAATTGCTGGGACCCTCAGCAAAGAATGAAAGAGTGTGACAAAGACAAGGTGCAAGTGCAAGTCCTTTCTACTGTGCCTGTTATGTTTAGTTACTGGGCCAAGCCCATGGATGCACTAGATTTGTCTCGTTTTTTAAACGATCATATTGCCGGTATTGTAAAAGATTATCCAAAAAGGTTTTGCGGCTTAGGCACTGTTCCTTTGCAATCGCCTGATTTAGCGATTCGTGAGTTAGAACGCTGCCTAGAAATAGGACTTTCTGGAGTGCAGATTGGTAGCCATGTCAACGACTGGAACTTAGACGCTCCTGAGCTTTTCCCTTTTTTTCAAGCGGCTGAGGAACTAGGAGCTGCTATTTTTGTCCATCCTTGGGATATGATGGGAAAAGAAAAAATGCCCAAATATTGGCTTCCTTGGTTAGTAGGAATGCCTGCAGAAACTTCTCTTGCCATTTGTTCTTTGATTTTTGGTGGCGTTTTTGAACGTTTGCCTCAATTGAGAGTAGCTTTTGCCCACGGAGGGGGATCATTTCCTATGACCATCGGACGCATTGAACATGGGTTTAACGTTCGCCCTGATTTATGCGCTGTTGACAACTCCATAAATCCTCGAGAATATTTAGGGAAATTTTACCTCGACTCCCTTGTTCATGATGCGAGTACCTTGCTCTATCTAACAGAATTAGTAGGAGCTGATCGAATCGCTCTGGGGTCAGACTATCCTTTTCCTTTAGGAGAGCATAACCCTGGACAACTTATTGAAAATATGTCTATCGATAAAGAGAAAAAGGAAAGAATGTTGAGCGGCACTGCGCTTGAATTTCTCAATCTAAAAAAGGAGATTTTTTTTGAAATCCATTAGTCCCTTTCTTATCTGCTCTTTGGTTTTGATTTGCACAGGTTGCTTCATGAGTATGGAGCAAGAAGTCAAAATTGAGCCCACTTCTCTTGAGCCACTAGAGGAAATTCGTTATTATATTCGTTATAGTGAATCGGACAAGGCTCTTGCTTCGGCCGACTCTTATCTTGCCAAAAAACCTAACGAGGCCCAGGTTCATTACTTCAAAGGACAAGCTTATGGGCAAAAAGGAGAACTTGATCAAGCGATTGCATGTTATGAAAACGCTTTGTCTCTTGAGCCCCGGCACCATGCTTCCTATATCATTTTAAAGGGAATTTACCAAATTCGTGAATTGGAAGTAGAAGAAAGCATTTACAACCACAAAAAAGAAAAAGAAAATTACTTAATTAGTGGTAGTGGAAGTTTGGAAAATATTTCTCAGCTTTTGGAAGATGACTACCGAAAGCAAATTGGGGTTTATCTTGATCAGGCTAAGGCCTATTTGATCTATGACGCTCCTGATTCTAATGTTACCGAGTACCCTCAAATTGAAGCCAACTTACGGGATGCTCAAGATATTCTCAAAGATATGAACCAGAGCTATAAAAAAAATGACGAAATGCCTGCTGATGGGCTCTTGAAAGAGATTATCGAAGTCAGAAGCTCTACTAGCAAAAAGCACGTTCGCTCTCTGGTTGCTTTGAGCGAGAGTTATTCTGAGGAAAGAAAGTTTCAACAAAGCATCGATTTACTGAAAGAAGCAGACTCTCAAGTTGCAAAATTTTTTGCTAAAGAAAAGTCTTTTGTCAAGGTCTGGTCTTTGATTAAAGACGACGAAATCGTTGCTATCTACGAAGATATTCACGAAAAGCTGACGGAGTATACCTACAAACAGTTGGATATTCTTTCGCAAAACAAAGAAAAATTAGTTCAACTAGGAAAGCTCCAAGAAACAAAAGACCAAGAAAAATTAATTGAGCAAAGTTCCGATAGTCTTATCCAGCTTGACATTGTTTACTTCTCTCGTGTTTACAATATAGATAAAAACAAAGCAGAGCTACACCCTAATCTAATTCCTATCTATGAAAGCCTGCTGACAAAAATTCCCTCTCCTTCTCCTAAGTTTTACGACTATAACTATCGTCTCGCCCGTTGCTACCTAGCCCAAAAGAACATGGAAAAAGCGAACGAACATATTGAGATAGCAAGAAAGGGACTAGGGGCATACCGAGTAGAGGACTTTATGACAAAAATGAAAAACTTGGAGAATAAAGGCAATTAGTCAAAGTAATGTCAGAAATGTCAGAAATTATTAAAGCAGAGATGAGCGATTTGTCCCAGTTGGTAGAAGTTATGATCGAAGCTTTCTGGGACGACCCGGAGATGAATTTTCTCTGCAGAGGAGATAGAAAAAAGAGAGAAGCTTTCTTTCTATCTTTTCGAAATATCTTTCTGAAATCGATGTTCCACTCTCAAGTTTTTACGACAGAAGACAAAAAAGCGGTTGCTTGCTGGGTGCCTCCCTTACAAAAACAAAAAAGCACTTGGAGATCCCAAACGCATTTAAGGGATATGCTAAAATCCGTTGAAAAAACGACGATCCAAAAAAATATCCTCCGCTTAAAATACTTACTCAGGAGAAACATTCCAAGTGATAGGTACTATCTATCAACATTAGCGGTTTCTCCTAGTTCGCAAGGAAAAGGCATGGGCTCAAAAATTCTAGAGCCCATGCTGAATTTTTGTGATCAAGAAAATATTCCCGCCTACTTAAATACCTCTAAGGAAATTAATCTAAAATTTTACAAAAAGCATAGCTTTGAGGTAGTCAAGGAGTATAGAGTGAATAAGGATTTAAATATTTGGTTTATGGAACGCCCTCCTACCTCTACGACATAGATTTTCCCAATACGACGAGGTTTGACTAAGGTGTCCTCGTAATTTTTTTGAATATACCACCAAATCGAGAACGTTTATGCCTACACAAACAAAGCCTTCTTTTTCTATATCTCTAGGTGTTTTTTTAAGCACCTTTATCATCATTATCACAGGTGTTTTTGTTCTGGAAGTGGACTTACACCCCTTATTGGTTTTATCTCTGGTTGTCACAGCTAGTATCAGCAAAATAATAGGCTACAAGTGGGAACAAATCCAATCGGCAATGGTAGATGGTGTTTCTAGGGCTATGTCTGCGATGTTTATTTTCATTATGATCGGTATGATTATTGGATCGTGGATCGAGTGTGGAACTGTGCCCGCTCTTGTTTATTATGGATTGGAATGGCTCAACCCCCGTTATTTCTTACCCCTAAGTCTCATTCTCTGTGCCTTAATGTCCCTCGCTACAGGTACTTCTTGGGGAACAGCGGGGACTATTGGCATTGCCTTAATCAGTATTGGCGGCGGCATGGGAATTCCTCTTCCCATCATTGCGGGTGTTATTATCTCGGGAGCTAGCTTTGGTGATAAAATGTCTCCGATTTCCGACACAACCAACTTAGCTGCGATTTCTGCTAAGGCAGATCTTTATGATCATATTAAAGCAATGATGCTTACCACGGTTCCCACTTTTCTTATTTGCCTAGTCCTCTATACAATTATAGGTATGCAATACTCGGATGGTAAATTGAATCCTGGGCAAATCCAAAATATCTGTGAAACTTTGGACAAAGAATTTGCCATTAGCTGGGTTCTACTAATTCCTATGATAGTCTTGTTAGTTTTGAGTCTATCCAAAGTTCCCGCCCTTCCGGCAATGTTTGCTGGAGTTGTTGCCGCCGGTCTAATATCCATACTAACCCAAGGATCAAATATCAAAGAAGTGCTAACAGCCCTTAACTACGGTTATAAATCCCAGACGGGTTTAGAGATAGTCGATAAACTACTCAATAGAGGTGGTATTCAAAGCATGATGTGGACTTTTTCCCTAGCGGTTGTCGCTCTTGCCCTAGGGGGCATTCTAGAAAAAATGCGTTTTCTAGAAGTTCTCGTTGAAAAAATAACTTCGGTCGTAAAAGGAGCCGCCAACTTAATTGCAGTAACTATTGCCTCTTCTATAGGTTCTAACATGGCGATGGGAGAAGGTTATCTTTCTATTATTCTCAATGGTAGTCTATACCACCAAGCTTTTGAAAAAGAAAATCTTAGAACTAGTATGCTTTCTCGCTCTTTAGAGGAAGGGGCCACTTTAAGCACGGCAATTATTCCTTGGACTACTGCGGGAGCTTTTTTTGCAGGCACTTTAGGCGTAAGTACGCTTTCTTATTTACCCTACGCTTTTTTAAACTGGATCAATCCACTCTTATCGATTGCTTTAGCTTACCTAGGTATATTTGTCCTTTATAAAAAAGAAGACAAAAAAGAAGAGAAGGCGGATTGAATTTGCGCAAAGGCATAGAAAAAGAGTATTGGGTTGCTTATAGAGAGAGCTGGGGTTATAGATCTTTTGATATTCAGCAATGTAGCAGTTTTCTTACTTTACTAAAAGAACTTGATGGCGATTTAGAATACCAGCGCAATGTCTTTGAACTGCGTACAAATCCTGGGGCAGAAGAAAAAGAAGCACGGGTCGCCGAAAGTGTATTTCTGGAAAAACAAAAAAAACTGATCGCAGCACTTAAAGAAATAGACCCTAATATTGTCGTTTTTGGCAGCGGCACTTACCAAGGACAAGATGATCCTACTTTGGAGAATGCTCTCTCTCAAAGCAATTCTTTTTGGCAAGAATTCCAAATAGTATTTCCCGGGGATGCTTTTACTCGATATGCCACTGCAGATCAAGTCAGCGTTAGTATTCCCGGGCAAGACGATCAAAATTTAGAAATATACAATTACTTAGTTGGCCTTTCTCCTTTGCTCATCTATAGTTTTTCTACCTCCTCTGCTATGAGAGGACAATCTCTTTCTATATGGAATCGACGCTTGCAGCTCTTGCAGGCGAAAAAAATCCAAGGCCATCTTCTTTTCCCTGGCACCTACCCCCTCAGTGACTGGGAGATATACCACAAGCAACTGGAAAAAATAGTCCAAGCAGGAGAAGCTTATTTAGCGCAGGAGAATCCTTTGTTTTTTACCCCAAACGGGAAAAAACCAGGAGAGGTGATTGCTCAACATCGTGGAAGCAAATGGGACTTTAGAAAACTTTTTTCCAACCAAGTAGTGCGACTTAACCTCAAGGACGGGTTACCCGGATATTTAGAAATACGCTGTATCGACGCTCAAGAGTGCACAAAGATGACCATAGCTCTTTCTGTTTTAGTAGAACATATTGCCAAGGCAAGTAGCTCTTTAGAAAAATACTTACCTCAATGTGAAGAAGAACTACGCTACAATCTATACCAAGCGATCCACTTTGGCCCCAGCGCTAAAATACAAATCGCAGGAGAAAAAATCTCCCTAGCAAAATACGCTCAAAAAATATCAGAAATTGTCCTGGGCAATAATGACTGCGAATACACAAGGCTGCTTAAACATCGACTAGAGCATCCAGCTGCTCGTAGAATAGTGCAAAAAATTCAGGAAGGCGAAGACATCGTGGCTCTTTTAGTCCAATGTTTAGAAGAAAATAAAACTATTTATGAAGTTTAGGGACAAATCTACTACTTCTTTTTCGATCTACCTAGAGCAAAAAAGACTGCGCAAACTAGAAGCAGGGCAGAAGCAGGTTCAGGAACAGATCCGTCATTGAAATCAACTTCCACTTCATTAGTCGTAAGAGCGCCATTCCAAACGGAAAGATGATCAATCGCTCCATCAAATCCAGCAAAATTAGAGGCAGAGTCTCCGCTACTCGCTCCCACACGAAAAGGTAAAGCTCCTCCATTAAGCCCTGTAAAGGAGTTAATTGTACCAATACTTGTTCCTACTTCTTGCCCATCAATGTACATTTTAATCCCACCAGTAGTGCTTCCGTTCCAGGTTACGGCAACGTGGTGAAAAGTATCTGCGCTAATGCTTGTCGTTGAGCTTGCAAATAAACGGCGATCAGCAGTGTCTCGCATAAAAAGATTAAGGCCACCGCTGGAATCTATCGAAAAATTAAATCCTACCTGAGAGCAACAACCAGTACTTTTGTCATGGCTAAGAACAGTTCCCCCCGAGCCATCACTATCAAACTTGGTCCAGCCCATAACAGAGAGACCACTTGTGAAACTGCTGGAAGCAATACTATTAAAAGATTCTACATTATCAACCGCATTGGGATTACTAACAGAAGCGGAGCCCCCATCGAATGATGCGGCTTGTCCCACTTGACCTTGAACAAAAGTAACACTTCCTTGGTTAAAACCGCTAAAGCTACCGGTTGTGTCTGTAAAGTCTCCATCAAATTCCCATAAAGCCGCTAAATTTGCGGCCCAAGTAGTGGGAGATAGGCAAAGTAAACAAAGAGTGGAAACGAAGATCATTTTGTGAAGTCTTGAAGTTTTGGATATGGAATACATAGTTTTCTCCCAGGTAGAGGTTTAGTCGAGCTTTTGGAAACAAAGTTTAGAGCATTCCGAAAGAAATGCGCTTGGAAAAGACACAAGAGTGGTCTATTCATGATACAACTAACTGTTTTTATTGACAAGGGATTTGTAATTTGATTTTACAAAAAGCAGTCCCAGAAATGTATCTTTCCATGCGTAACGGACAACCACAAGGGCCTTTGCAGGCGGCCCTTGCAGTTGTCCCTACAGGGATAATTACGCGATAGTAAAAAATTTTCAGGTTGTATAGGGGTGGTATTGGACAATTTGGTTTATCTGATTTCTACGATGTAATGTAGGGACAACTACGAAGGCCGTCCGCAAGGACCCTCGTGGTTGTCCGTTACGTCTACTGAAACCCAATATCCCAAGAAAACTTTCTTAGGCCTTTATGCTTTATATGCTTCCCTTAACTTAATGGTTCATCCGCAAATCAAAAAAAATATCGGCCCCCTACCGAGCCTCCAAATACATACGAGCATTCTTTTCTTTGCCAGGAGGATAAACGGCCATTGCTGTTTTATGCTTACGAAAGCCAAATTTGCGGTAAAAATCCTCTTTGCCTATAGTCGTGGTCAGGACAACAAATTTATCCTCCAAACCTTCCATCAGCTTCTCCATAACCTTTCGGCCAATCCCTTGCCCTTGGTATTCGGGTAAAACGGCGATATCAAAGACCGCCGCGTAGTATTCATTGTCGCAAATCGCTCGGCCTGCTCCAATAATTTTTTTTTCTTCGTAGACTAGAACAACAGAGTAGCTCTGGACAAAAGCACGTTCTAGTTGCAGAGGATCTCTTTTTCCTAAAGGAGCTCGCTCGTACAAATCAGCTAGCGCTTGCCAATCGACATTTTGGTAGTTGGTTTGAATTTTGTACATCGCCTATAACCTTTCTCTCCGAGGTGACCAAGTTTTGACATACTCTGGTAGAGAAATTTTGGAGGATAATCTAGGGTCTGCGATAGGGGCTTTCACTTCTGTTTGCAACGGAATAACACCGGCCCAAACTGGAAGATCATAGTCTTCCTCATCGTCAACAGGATCTCCTGTGCGTATTTTTGCAGAAGCTTCTTTTAGATCAAAGGCAATAATCGTGGTTGCTTTTATTTCTTGAGGCTTAGGGAGACGAGCTTCGCTCCAACGCCCTGGAATAATTCGTTCCACAAATTCTTCCATCGCTTTTTCTTTTTCTTCGGGGGATTCAATCACCTTGCCTGATCCAAAAACAACGACAGAGCGATAGTTCATGCTATGATGAAAAACAGAGCGAGCAAGCACAAGTCCATCGACTAGGGTAACTGTAATGCAAGCCTCTTTTCCAGAGGCTAGGACTTCCATCATTCGGCTGGCAGTAGAGCCATGAATATAAAGGTGGTCTCCTATCCGCCAATGAATAGTGGGAATCACTGTAACATAGCCATCCCAAAGAAAACCGACTTGACAAACAAGGGCTTCATCTAAAATAGGGTAAATATCTTTTTTCTCATAAAGCCCTCGTTGAGGGACTCTTTTTACTTTAGTGCGCGAGGTGGGAATGGATGTTGTCATAATTTTTCTCCTAAAAAAAGGTTTCTCTTTCTCGTAAAAAAGATTAACATAGAAAGTGGTCTTAGAGAAAGATCCATTTTGAAAATATCATAGGTACCATTTTGAGCACTTCTAGTCATCTATCAAATTATGAAAAAAAACAAAAGATATGTCCCTTTAGCAGATATCCATACTTTCCAACTTAACTCTCAAGTGGAAGAGCCTTTGTACAGGCAGGTCTACAGCTCTATCCGCGAAGAAATTCTGCAGGGACAACTCTCTCCAGGAGTTAAACTACCTTCTTCTCGGGCTCTCGCTCAAAAAATGGGAGTGTCTCGAAATACAGTGGTGAACGCTTACGAGCAACTTTGGGCGGAGGGGTTCATCGAAGGAAAAACGGGTTCGGGTAGCTATGTTAGCGAAAATTTGCCTCCCCGTTTGCTTTTTCCTCCTGGTTCAAAACCAAATGAAATATCTTCCTCTGAAGAAAGGCCTAAAAAATTATCTCAGCGAGGAAGGCAAATGAAGGAATTGCGTCCTCGTATTCCGGTAGCTCGTCCTCTTCCTTTTTGTCCGGGTATGCCCGAATTGGGCGAATTTCCTATGGAACTGTGGGCTCGCATAGTTGCTCGCCATTGGAAACGAGCTTCTCATACTATGCTTGCCTACGGCTCTCCTGCCGGTTACCTTCCTTTGCGCCAAGCTATCTCTGAGTATCTTCAGGCTTGTCGAGGAGTTCGTTGTCAGGCTGAGCAAATTATCATCGTTGCAGGTGCTCAACAAGCCCTAGATCTTCTTGCCAGAATGCTTTTAGATCCAGGAGACCATGTTTGGGTTGAAGATCCCGGATACCAAGGAGCAAAAGGAGCTTTCATGGCGGCAGGAGCTGAAATCATTCCCATACCTGTTGATTCAGAAGGACTAAACCCTGAGAAAGCTAAGCATAGTTCACAAGCACGGCTCGCTTATCTAACGCCTTCTCACCAATACCCTACAGGAGTCACGATGTCTCTCTCTCGCCGTCTGGAAATGATCGCCTGGGCTCAGGAAAAAAATGCTTGGATTATAGAAGACGACTATGATAGCGAATATCGTTACGTGGGAAGTCCTTTGGCTTCTATGCAAGGTTTAGACACAACCGGTCGCGTTTTTTATATTGGAACGTTTAGTAAAGTACTCTTTCCTTCTTTACGCATTGGCTACTTAGTTGTTCCCTCTGATTTAGTGGAAGACTTTATTCATGGTCGCTCTCTTCTCGACAGCCATGCCCCTACTCTCATTCAAGCAGCTCTCACTACTTTCATTGAAAAAGGCTACTTTGCTTCTCATATCAGACGAATGCGAACCTTATACGAAGAAAGACAGAAACTCTTTGTCCAAGAGTTAGAAAAAAAACTTTCGACCGAATTTAATCTAAGTCACCAAGCTGCCGGAATGCACTTAGTGGCTTATGCAAAAAATGACTTTGCCGACCAAGATTTTGCCCCCTGGGTCAGAGAAAGAGGAATGGAACTTTCGGCTCTTTCTTCTTATTACTACGGAAAAGAGAAAAAAAGCGGCTTAGTTTTGGGCTATGCCGGATTTAATTTACCTCAAATCGAAGAAGGGGTAGAGAAACTATCTCGTTTATACGAAGATTTCTGTAAACTTTGAGTGCTAAAATATTAGCTCTTTAAATATCCCCAAAGGAGATCAACGTTTGTAGCCCTGGGTTTGTAACCGGTTTGTAACCCAGGGGAAAATATATTTTGTCCCAGATTCACCCCAAAGGAGATTATATGAAAATTGATTTTTATTTTGATCCGATTAGCCCATACGCTTGGTTAGCAAGCACAGCTCTTCCTAAAATAGAGCAAGATCGAAATGTCCGATTTAGATTTGTTCCCGTTCTCTTTGCCGGACTTTTGAATCACCACGGGCAAAAAGGACCTGCCGAAGTGGAAGCTAAACGAAGATATGTTATTCGGGATGCCATGCGCATCGCGAGCAAGTTAAAAATAAATTTTTCAGGGCCCCCGAGCCACCCTTTTAATCCTCTCAAGGCTCTCCGTTCCTGCTTAGCCGTACCTGAAGAAAAGCGAGCTCAGTTTGCTTCTCTTCTCATGAAAGCGGCTTGGGAAAAAGGAGAAGACCTTACTTTGGATCAGACCATTCTCTCTGTCGCCAGAGAGTGCCAACTAGAAGGAAACTTTTTACTCCAGCAAACCCAAAACCCCGAGGTCAAAAAACAACTCATAGAGAACACTCAGCAAGCCATCGACCAAGGCATTTTTGGTGTACCTAGCTTTTTGGTAGAAGGACAAATTTTCTGGGGCTATGATCGTTTAGATTTACTGGGGGACTATCTCGATCAAAAAATCCATGTCGACGAAAGTAAGTTTGATCAAATTATCGCGCGTCCGAGCAGCGCTAAACGAGAGTAGAGATGGCTCCGAAAAATGGCTTCGATAAGCTGGCCTCTGTTTATCAGGCTCTAGAATATTTGACCATGGCAAAAGATTTAGAGAAAAGTCGTTTCCATTACCTTGACAAAGCCCGAGAGGCTAAAAGAATTTTGATCCTGGGAGAAGGAGATGGACGCTTTTTACAGCGCTTACTCAAGGTAAACTCCTGCGCTACCATTGACTGCGTAGATGCGAGCGGAGGGATGCTCCGCCAAGCGCAAAGACGTCTTCTCGCGGAGAATCCAAAAGAAAAAAAGCGCGTTCGTTTCCACCAAGCCCAAGCTGAGCAGTGGTCTTTTCTTCAAAAAGAATACGATTTAGTTGTCACTCTCTTTTTTCTCGACTGCTTCTCAGGTTCTAACTTAGAGTATGTCATTAGTCAGATTCATGGTAGTCTAAAGGACAAAGCTCTTTGGCTCTGGGCGGATTTTCATATTCCTCCCCAAGGGTTCTGGCGTTGGCGGGCTTGGCTTCTTGTACAGACTCTCTACCTGATATTTTCTATCTTTACCGGGCTAAAAACCCAAAGACTAGAGGATTTTCCTCGTTATTTAGAAACTGTGGGGATGAAGAGAGAGGAGGGGATTTCTTTTCAAGGAGGGCTTTTGGTTTCTGAGTTGTGGAGTTGGGAAAGCAAAAGAGAAACGTAAGAATAGGGATGAGATCTTTTGTTATTAACAAATGATAGTTTCTTTAATAGATTTCTTTGTTATTATATGATGCTTACCAATGGTGACAGACCTTTTACAAGAAATATTTTAGAAAATAGAAAGAATCGCCGAGATGGGAAAAAAATCTGGAAAAAAACATAAGAAGCGTCGTGCAGCAAATGTTTCTCCTTTGGAAGTTCTGCGACCAAATTTAGATCGACTGTTCAACGATAGTGCTTTTTTAGAAAAAAAAGAAGAGGAGATAAAAGAATCTCTAAACTCTTTTCTGGAGAATCTAAAAGGAGAAGATGTTTTACCTATTTTTCTAAAGTCTTATCACGATGCTCCTTCTTCAGCTCAAAATCACTTAGAGAAAATTATTCCTCAGTGGCTAGAGGAGAAGAATTACCAAAGTGAACTCCAAGATTTTTACCAAAACGATAAACTAGAAGGAGATAGCGAAAAGTATGTTTTGGCTTGGATGGAGAAATTAGGAGCGGACATCTCTGTCTTGCAAAAAAACAAAGAGAAAGTAGAGTTTTACAAATCATTTTATCTCGGTAACGAGTCTCAGGGAATGATTGTTGTCTTTTGGTACACAAACAGTGATAAGCGTGCCGTTAGAGGAATGAGTTTTCTTCTTGATTATCATCGACCGTGGAAAGGGGCTGTCAAAAAAATTCTAGTTTTCCCGGAACGGTATCCCTGGGAGGCAGAAAAACAATTTGTCGATTTTTGGGGTGAGAAGGAAATGCCTATTACTCAAATGGAAGAGACAGCAATAAAGATAAAAATCCTGGAGGCTTTGCAGGCCAACGAAGAGCGACAAATCCCCATGCCTAGTGACTTTATAGATTCCCGGGACTTGTTTTTTAAATATATATTTGCCTTGCCTGATACTCCGCAAACGCCTTCTTTTACTTCTGCTGATTTAGAGCTGTTGATCGAAGAAACTTCCTAAGGAAGAAGTTTTTTGGCTAGAATTGCGAATTGGCTAAAAAACTATTTAGAGATTTTACTTTGGTAGAGCAGAGTAAAATCTCTATCGAAAGAAGCTTTATTCTATGAAAGAACTGTATTCATAGCCTTAGCAATTCGGCTTACGGTAGGCTCTAGAATCATCTTGTTATGACTCCCTCCGACCAACTCCACCGTCAGTTTCCCTTGAACTAACTTCTCCCACTCCTTAATAAGTCGATAGTTTGTGTCTTCCGAAGCTCCTAAAAAAATAACATCTCCTATGTAAGGTTTAAACTTGTAAGCTCGCACCGCTTTTGAGTTGGCTTGGTAAACGTTGAAAAAATGCCGGAGAGCTGAGAGATCGGCATCAGGCGAGAGCATGCCACTGTTCTGGGCCTTTTCAATGAGGTAATCAATTTGCTTAGCCGGAGGAATGTTCTGGAGTTCCTCAGCGGTGAGAGGAATGCCATTATTTTCTGCCAGGGCTAGAAGGTGAATGGTTTCGCTGGGCATTGTTGAGTCTTGCTCTTTGAGTTTACTGGGAGTGTCCAGAAGGATTAAGTTGGCCACCGTTTTTCCGGCTTGTTGGAGTTGCTGGGCCATTTCCCAAGCAATTGCTCCTCC
This sequence comes from Planctomycetota bacterium, assembly GCA_029260735.1. Taxonomy (GTDB): domain Bacteria; phylum Planctomycetota; class Uabimicrobiia; order Uabimicrobiales; family Uabimicrobiaceae; genus JAJDCR01. Next base: position 71,003 of record JAJDCR010000084.1, on the reverse strand, counting down.
CATTGACCAGCCAACAAGGTGGTAAGGGCCCGTGGCTTGTAGAGAGAAAAGAGCAGAGAGATAGGTTTTTGCCATTTCGGAGATACTTTGGCCCAGTAGCTTGGGATCGTCAAGAGCGGGAGTTTGTAGGGCATAAATAGCCTGCTCTGTTTCTATTTTTTGGGCCAGTTTTTGATAGCAGTTGGATTGGCCGGAAACGGGAGGTAAGAAAAAAAGAGCTTGCTCGTTTTTGCCTCTTTGCAAAGGAATAGATACACTTTTGTCTTTTGTTTTCTCTCGGACGAATAGGGCCATTTGGGCAATAGTGGGAGCTAAAAAGATGGCACTGAGGGGAACCTTTTTTCCCAGCGACATCTCTATTTTTCGGATCAAGGTAACACTGAGAAGAGAGTTTCCTCCGGAGAGAAAAAAGTTATCATTGCGTCCGATCGATTCTCTTTGGAGAACCTCTTGCCAAATTTTTTGTAAGCTGTGCTCCAAAAGGTTTTGAGGTGGCTCACTGGTTTCTTCTTCCCAAGAAGAAAGAGGAATAGAAGAGAGAGCTCCTCGGTCGATTTTTCCGTGGCGGTTTTGAGGGAATTTATCTACCTCTGTGAAAATATCGGGAATCATATGGGCAACCAAGCTCGATTGAAGAAAGGAGCGGATTTCTTTTAGAGAAGGTCGCTTGGAGTCTTTTATTTTGAGATAGGCAATGAGCTTGTCTTGGCTTTGGTTCGTGGCAACAAGAGCCTCTTCTATAGAAAAATGAGAGCTTAAAGCGGCTTCGATTTCTCCGAGCTCAATGCGAAATCCTCGCAGTTTTACCTGTTGGTCACGTCGCCCTTGGTACTGGATTTGTCCATCAGGCAAATATCTTCCCCAGTCGCCCGTTCGATAAATCCGCGTTCCTGGAAGAGAAGAAAAAGGATCGGGAAGAAAGCGCTCAGCTGTAAGTTCAGGACGTTTCCAGTAGCCTAGACTAATACCTTTTCCTCCGATAAATATCTCTCCTAAGGCACCTGGGATAACAGGATTTAAGTGATTGTCTAAAAGGTAAATTTTTCCATTGTCGAGAGAAGATCCTATGCTTATCAGTTCTTGGGGAAGAACTGGGCCATAGGTAGCATTTGCAGTCGCTTCGGTTGGGCCATAGAAATTGTATATTTGGACTGCGGGAAATTGTTCTTTCGTCTTTTCCACTAAAAGAGGAGAGAAATCTTCTCCTCCTAGACACAAAGTACTCAGGGAAAGAGAAATTTTTTCCTTGTGAGAGATGTCTTGTAAAACTTGCCAAAGAGAAGGAACACAGTTAAGAGTAAGAGAAGGAAATTTACTTAGATTGTGAGCCAAGAGAAGAGGGTTTCGACGCACTTCTTCTTCTATAACCCAAACCGACTTCCCTCGGAGCAAAGGTAATAAAATCTGTTTTAGACAAGCGTCGAAAGTAATCTGAGAAAGCCAGGGAATAGGATTTTCTGGAGGAATGATTTTTTCCATTTCTCCAAGATAAGAGAGAAGGGTTTTCTGAGAAACCATAACTCCCTTCGGTTGTCCACTGGAACCAGAAGTATACATGATATAGGCGATTTGTTCTGGAAAAAAGAAGGAAGCCTGCTCGGCTTGGTCTAGTGTTTTTTGCACTTGAGCAATATCCTCTATGAAAACTAAAGAGCTATGAAGTGGAGAGAGTGTTTCTTGCCATTTCTTTTCGCTCAAAAGAATTTGGGGGCTAGTATCTTTTATCATAAAGGCAAGTTTTTCTATGGGCCCCTTTGGGTCTAAAGGCAAATAGGTGGCATTGAGTTTCCAAGTTGCCAGTAAAGCAGCGATAGTTTCTGGTTGAGGAGAAAGGGCTAATCCTACGACAGAGCCAGCTTTGACTCCTTTTTGTCTTAGGAAAAGCGAGTAGCTCTCTACTTTGTCTTGCAACTGAGCATAGCTCCAATTTTTCTCCTGACTTATAATCGCAGGGAGCTCAGTATTTTGGGGGATTTTCTTTTGCCAAAGTGACAAGTAGGTTTCTTTTTCCCCGGCGATTTCTTTTTTTGCAAAAGCCGTTTTTTCCGCAAGAAAATTTTCAGTCAGAAAAGCCTCGGAAAAAAAAGAGACCTTCTCAATAGAAGTTTGAGGATTCGCTAAAAGAGCCTCTATTAGATTCTCCCAGTGCTTCAACAGATGCTCAATGGTGGTAGGAGAAAAAAACTGGGAATTATAAGCTATTTTTCCAGAAAGCCCTCTCTCATGGCGACTTAGATTTAAAGTCAAATCAAACTTAGCTGTGGTATGCTCTAAGCTCAACTTTTCGAGTTGAATTTCCGGCAAATTTCCCATTACCCCTGGGGTGTTTTGAAAATTGAACATAATGCGGAAAAAAGGAGTCTGCCCGAAGTTGCGCTCAGGCTGAAGTTCTTCCACCAGTTTTTCAAAAGGCAAATCTTGGTGACGATAGGCATCTAGAGTGGTTTGGCGAACATTTTGGACAAACTCTTGCCAGCTTAGGCTTCCTGAAAGCTCACTTCGTAAAACTAAAGTATTGACAAAGAAGCCTATAATCCCTTCTAGCTCTTCTTGGCGTCGATTAGCAATGGTTGAACCGATGGTAATATCTTTTTGTCCGGTATAGCGGAAAAGTAAGACTTTCCAAGAAGCCAAGAGAGCCATGAAGAGAGTAACGTCCTCCTTTTGGCTCCATTTTTCGAGAGTAGCTAAAAGCTCAGAAGACATCGATATACTTTTAGCGGCCCCTTGGTAACCTTGACAATGAGACGGAGGATAATCTTTAGGTAACGACAAAGGACGCAAGGGAGGAGCCAATTGTTGACGCCAGTAGTCAATATCTCGCTGGAGAACTTCACCTTGCAAATAACCTCGTTGCCAAAGAGCAAAATCAGCGTACTGGCAAGAGAGGTCTTTCAACTTACTAAGGCCCAACTCTTTTTCCGTATAGATTTGAATCAGCTCTCTCCAAAAGACAGAAAGAGACCAGCCATCTGTGATTAGGTGGTGAAAAACTAAGGAAAGAATCCATTTTTCAGAGCTTATCCATAAAAGACTCACGCGAAAAAGAGGACCCGAAGCCAAATCAAAAACTTCCTCCCTTTCTCGCTTAAGCCAATTTTCTACTAGCTCTTTAGAGCTGAGGTTTGCATTTTTAGAGAGAAGTAGAGCGAGCTCTTCTCTCTGCCATATTTCTCTCAAAAATTCTTTTTTGGTGGGATAAATTTTTTGCCAAGGAAGACCTTCTTTCTCTCCAAAAACAGTGCGTAAAGACTCATGTCTTTCGACGATTTTTTCTAAGGCCCAAGTAAGATTTTCTTCGGAAAGAGGGCCTTCTCCTCGAAAGGCCAAAGGAATATGATAGAGAGTGGATTCTGGTTGGAGTTGTTCGAGAAACCACAAGCGTTGCTGGGCAAAAGATAGGGGAATATTTTTAGGACGGTCTTGGATAACTATCTCTTCTCCCAGAGAATTCACTGCGCTAGATTCTATTTTCTGAGCGAGTTGAAAAACTGTCGGAGATTGAAAAACCTCGACCAAGGGCAAGTCTATTTGCCAAGTCCGCCGTATTCGGGAAGCTAGCTGAGTCGCACGTAAAGAATGGCCTCCCAAATGAAAAAAATTATCATGAACACCTATTTCAGAAAGACCTAAAAGAGATTTCCAAATATCGGCCAATTCTTTTTCGACAGAACTTTGAGCTTCAACTGGAGAAGTCGATGAAAAACTAGGGTCAGGCAAAGCTTTCCTGTCTATTTTGTTATTTGCATTCAAAGGTAAGTGAGAGAGGGGCATACAAATCGAAGGAATCATGTATTCTGGTAAGCGCTCTTTCAAATAATGAAGAACTTCTTCAGGAGAAATATCACTCTCCGATTTTTGAACAAAATAGGCGACTAAGATTTTTTCTCCCGTTTTTGTTGGCCAAGCAATGACAACCTGCCCCTGAATTTCAGGATGCTCTCCCAAAAGAGCTTCGATTCCACTTAGTTCAACGCGGACCCCTCGAATTTTCACCTGGTGATCAACTCGTCCTAAAAATTCCAAGTTTCCATCCGCGAGCCAGCGCCCTCTGTCGCCTGTTTGGTAGATAATGTCGTCTTTTTTTCCGGTAAAGGGGTTCACTTGGAAACGAGCTTGGTCGCGTTGGTCTGCGTTTAGGTAGCCTCTGCTGCGAAAAGGCGTTCGTAAAAAAATCTCGCCCACTTCTTGTAAAGCACATAGTTTCTCTTGGTCGCGTAAAACCAAAACTTGCGATTGAGGAAGCGCTCGTCCTATAGGTTGAATCGCTCGAAGTCCGTTTTCTTCGATTCGATAAAAACACTTTATCAAAGTAGTTTCTGTCGGGCCGTAGAGATTGATAATTTCACTATGAGGAAAAAACTTTTGCCACTTTTGCACCAAAGAGCTAAGTAAAACTTCTCCCACAAAAAATGTTTTTCGCAAAGAAGAAATGGAAGATCGATGAGGAAATTCTTCTGCCCAAACTTGGGCCAAAGAAGGAACGACATGAAGAAGAGTAATTTTTTCTCGGTCTAGCCAAGCAAGAATATCGCTTGTTTCTAAAACGTCGTGAGGAGGAAGGCAGAGAGTCGCTCCGTGAGTCAGAGGAAGAAAAATATCGCGCATCATGGCATCAAAAGAGAGGCCCGCTAACTGAGCAACGCGGTCTTCCATTTGAATGGAGAAAGTTTCTCCTTGCCAGTGAACAAAATGACTTAGGCCTTGATGAGTCCCTAAAATTCCTTTAGGTACTCCCGTTGTTCCCGAGGTGAAGAAAACGTAGGCAAGGTCAGAAGTTTCTATTGGGTCTATTGGTGCCAGACACCCATTTTTGAGTGATTCTAAATTTGGCTCGTTTTGTGCCAGACACTCTGTTGGCTTTGTTGAAGTCAGGCATCCTGTTTTTGGTGACAGACACCAGGGAGTTTTTGCCCAAGAAATTCCTTCTGGTAATTCTGGTAAAGAGCAACCTTCTAAGAATATAGCATAGCGAGCTTGGGCTTCCTGAATCATGACTTCCTGGCGAGAAGAGGGAAGTTTCGGATCAAGAGTCAAAAGAACAGCTCTGCTTCTCATCACGGCAAGAATGGCGACAACTAAACCAAAACTGCGAGTGGCACTAATGGCAACGGTTTCTCCGGGCTGAACTCCTGAGTGAACTAAAACTTGAGCCAGCATTTCGGCGGCTTTTATAAGCTCGGAAAAACTCTTGTGATTATCTTGATCAATTACTGCGACCTTATCGGGGTATTCTTTGCTCCAGTGGGCTACCTTATCAAAAACGGAAGGGAAAATAGGTTGGTCTATTTCTTTTGTCGGATCATAGATCAGATTATCCGCTCGCTTTGTCTTAAGAGAAAAATCAGCGATGTTTTTTTCGGGACAAGTGACAATTTGTTCTAAAAGAATTATCCACTGATCGAGCATTTCCTGGATAGTCTCTGGAAAAAAGAGATCTGAGTTATAGGCTAAGCTAAAGCGAAAGCCTGATTTTTTCTCCAAGGCATAAAGAGTTAAATCAAATTTGGAAGGAGGAACAAACTCGTCAGAACCTTCTAAGGTCACCCCAGATAAAGAAGTTGTCTCAAAAGACATATTAAAAAGATTAAACATTACCTGAAAAATGGGGTGACGACTAGTATCTCGCGGCGGGTTAATCACTTCGACGAGTTGCTCAAAAGGATAATCTTGGTGTTGGTAAGCCTCTAGACAGTTTACTTTTACTTGTTGCAGAAGTTTCAGAAAAGTTGGATTGCCCGTGAGATTTGTTCGCAAAGCCAAAGTATTGACAAAGAAACCAATTAGATTTTCTGTTTGCTTATGTTGTCTATTGGCGACAGGGGTTCCGATAATAATATCTTCTTGCCCGCAGTAGCGACGGAGAAGGATATTCCAGGCAGCAAACAAAACCATAAACTCGGTCGCACTTTCCTGACGAGCGAACTCCTGAAGAGCGCGGGAAAGTTTCTCCCCTAAGTCTATTGAAATTCTTGCCCCTAAGAAGTTCGATTTTTTTCCTCTTGGTAAGTCAGTTGGGATATCTAAAGTAGGGATTTCTCCCGAAAATTGTTTGACCCAATACTCTTGTTGCTTTTGTAAAGCAACTCCCTTTAGCTTTTCTTGTTGCCAAATACTAAAGTCGGCATATTGAATGGACAAAGGAGATAAACTTGTCTTTTCTCCTTGCTCCAAAGCATTATAAATAGAAGTTAATTCCTTCCAAAGAATTCCCATAGACCATCCATCCGAAATAATATGATGCATATTTAAAAGAAGAACGTGTCTCTCTTTTTCGCACTTCAGAAGAAGCACGCGCATTAGGGGGGCTTTTCTCAAATCAAAAGACCTACCAGCCTCTTTTTTAACTGTTTTTTCAATTTCTTTTTTTTGCTCTAACTCACTATAACCGGTTAAGTCAAGGTAGGGTAAATCCCAACTTAGATCAGAAACAATTTCTTGGTAAGGTATCTCCTCTTTTTCAATAAACTGAGTGCAAAAAGATTCCTGTCGTTTTATGATCATTTGGAAAGCCCTCTCTAAATGATCTACGTTAAGTTTTCCCACTAGTTGCCGCGTAAAAAATATATTGTAAGAAGAGCTATTTGGTTCTAACTTCGTTAAAAACCACAGCCGCTTCTGGGCAAAAGAAAGAGGGATATTTTCAGAACGCTTCTGTATTTCTATTTCGTGGCTCTCAGAGCTTTCTTGATAGGACTCAATTTCTTGGGCTAATTGAAAAATAGTCGGAAACTGAAAAACAGCCGCTAAGGGTAAATTGATTTGCCAAGTATGACGAATACGAGAAGCAAGCTGAGTCGCTCGAAGAGAATGCCCTCCTAAGTGAAAAAAATTTTCATGAACACTAATTTTAGTTAGGCTCAAAAGAGATTCCCAAATCGTAGCTAATTTCTTTTGAGCCTCAGTTTTTGCTTCGACCAAGGAACCACTCGAAAAAGAGACATTGGGAGTGGGTAAAGCTTTTCGGTCAATCTTGCCATTGGGAGTTAAGGGCAAATGAGAAAGAGGCACACAAGCGGAGGGAATCATATACTCTGGCAAACGTTGCTCTAGATACAAGCGAATTTCTTCATTAGAAACACTACTCCCTGGCTCCGAGACAAAATAGGCAAGCAATGTTTTTTCTCCCTCTTTTGTCTCTTTGGCAATAACAACTTGAGCTTTAACCAAAGGATGTTGCTCCAAAATCACTTCTATTTCACTGAGTTCAATGCGCACTCCTCGAATTTTAACTTGGTGGTCTACTCGTCCTAAAATTTCTAAATTTCCATCGGTGAGCCAACGTCCTTGGTCACCAGTGCGATAGAGAAGATCATCCTCTTGTTGGGTAAAAGGATTTATCTGAAAGCGATCTTGGTCATCCTGGGAGGCATTGATATATCCTCGGCTCCGAAAAGGAGTACGCAAAAAGATTTCTCCGACTTCTTGCAAGGCGCAGAGTTTTCTAGAATGACGTAAAACTAAAGCTTGGGCTTGGGGAATCGCCCGCCCCAAAGGCTGGACAACTCGGAGTGAATCCAAAGGAACTCGATAAAAGCATTTGGCCAAAGTAGTTTCTGTCGGGCCATATAGATTAATAATTTCGGTATTCGGAAAGAATTTCCGCCATTTTTTGATCAATGAATTTCGTAAGGGTTCCCCTGCAAAAAATGTCTTTTGCAGAGAAAAAATCTCTGGTCGGCTCGAAAATTCTTCCGCCCAAACTTGAGCCAAAGAAGGAACCATATGAGTAACTGTGATTTTTTCTTCCGCCATCCATGAAAGAATATCTTCACTAGCCAAAACATCGTGCACAGGTAAACAAAGAGTAGCTCCCCGAGTCAGAGGAAGAAAAATATCGCGCATAACCACATCAAAGGAAAGCCCCGTTAGCTGAGCGCTTTGATCGTGAACTTGGAGATCAAAGGTTTCCCCTTGCCAGTTAATAAAATGACTTAAGCCTTGGTGAGTTCCTAATATCCCCTTAGGAACCCCCGTTGTTCCTGAGGTGAAAAAGATATAAGCGGCATCCGAAGCTTCTATGGGAGGCAGATATCTATTTTTTTTTGGTGCCAGACGCTCATTGTTTTCATTTTTTTCGCACCCATTATTTTCATTATTTTCGTCATCTAAATTTGGTGCCAGACACCCACTACTTGGTGCCAGACACCAAGGATCTTTACTCCAAGAAATTCCTTCGGGCAACAGACATCCTTCTAAGAATATAGCATAGCGAGCCTTTGACTCGTGGATCATCACTTGCTGGCGAAACGAAGGCAATTTGGGATCTAAGGTTAAAAGTACTCCTCGGCTTCGCATGACAGCAAGCAAAGCAACAATTAATCCAAAACTGCGAGTGGCACTAATGGCAACTGTTTCTCCGGGTTGAACTCCTCCGTCGATGAGAACTTGAGCTAAATTTTCCGAGGCGAGGATAAGTTCTTGGTAGCTTTTTTTATGACCTTGGTGAAGTATTGCAGTATGGTTTGGGAATCGTTGGCTCCACTGCAGAACCATGTCAAAAACCGAGGGGAACTTAGGCTGCTCTATTTTCTCTCTTGGATCATAGAGAATGGTGCGGGAGTATTTTGTCGATAGAGAAAAATCATCGAGATTTTTTTCTGGATGAGTGCTAATTTGCTCTAAAAGAACAGTCCATTGAGCGAGCATTTCTTGGATAGTTTCAGAAGAAAAAAGCTGAGGGTTATAGGCCAAGTTAAAGCGCAAACCGTTTTTTTGCTCTAAGGCATAAAGGGTCAAATCAAACTTTGAAGGGGGAACCAGTTCGCCAAAGTTTTCTAAGGTTAATCCTGGTAGAGAAATTGTCTCAAAAGGCATATTTAGAAGATTGAACATGACTTGAAAAATAGGAGGGCGCGTTAAATTTCGTTCGGGTTGGAGCTCTTGGACAATTCGTTCAAAGGGAACATCTTGATTTTTATATGCGTCTAAGAGAGTTTCTCCTGTTTGCTTTAAAGCTTCTTCAAAAGTAAGATTTCCTGATAAGTTAGCTCGTAAAACGAGCACATTCAAGAATAGACCTATTAATCCTTCTGTTTCTTTGCGGTTGCGCCCGGCAATAGGGGTTCCTATGGCAAAATCATCTTGTCCACTCCAACGATGGAGCAAAATTTGGAAGGCTAAAACAAGGACAGAGAAAAAAGAGGTATTGTGTTTCTGGGCTATTTGCTTTAATGACTGAGACAAAGAAAGAGGAAGGGTAATTGTTTCTCGGATTCCCTTTTCCATAGAAAGGGGTTTGTCAGAATAATCAAAAGGGAGTTGAAGAGGAGGAACTCCTTGGAGCTGGGTCTTCCAGTAGTTCAATTGCTTTTCTAAATTCTCTTTTTGGGTGTTTTTTTGCCACCAGGCAAAATCTCGATATTGAATCGGTAAATCAGGAAGAAATGCTTTCTTTTCTTCTTTATGAGCTTGGTAAAATAAACCTAATTCGCGAACAAACACTCCTAAAGACCAGCCGTCCGAAATGATATGATGCATATTCAAAAGGAGAATATGTTCATTTTCTTTTAAAGAAGCTAAGCAAACTCGAAGTAAAGGATCTTTTTCTAAGTCGAAAGGAAGAAGAGATTCCTCCTCTATCCTCTTTTCCGTTTCCTTCTCCCTTTCTTCCCCTAGAAAATGACTAAAATCCCTTTGGATAAAAGAGAACAAAGGTTTTTTATGAACGACAAGCTCTGCTTGGTCTTCTTTTTTGGCAAAATTACTGCGTAAAGTTTCATGCCTTTGTCCCAAAAAATAAATACTTTTTTCTAAAAGGACAGGATCAACTTCTCCAACCAAGCGAACGGCCAAGGGAATATTATAAGAAGCGCTCTTTCCTTCGAGTTGATCAAGAAACCACAGCCGCTCTTGGGCAAAAGATAAAAGCGGAGTTTCCTCTAAAGGTCTTTTCTCTATTCCCTTCTCCGACTTTTTCGCCGATTTACTCCCTCTCCCTTTTAGTCTCTTCGCTAATAATTCTCTTTTAGCAGAAGATAGTTGCGCTCGTTTGCGGGCAATTTCCTCTTTTTTATCCATCACCGGTGCTCCGTTGGGTCAAACTTAGTAAGAAAAGCAGAATTTACTCTATTCTAACGTTTTACCGGGGGGAGACAAGCAAAAGAAAAATTCTCTCTAGGATTTTTTGTTTGAGGATTTTTCGAGGCAAATTTTTTCTTGATTTTATCGAGAAAAAAAGTGACGATGGATTGTTCGAAAAATGAAACTAGATGTAAATATGGGGGGGATCACATCTTCGGCCAAAGAGGAAGATTAGGTTTTTTTGGGAACTAGGTTTTACCAGGCGTAACGGACAACCACGAGGGTCCTTACGGACGGCCCTCGCAGTTGTCCCTACATTATATCGCTGACGAGTTCAGGTAAATCAATCGTTCAATACCACCCGATACAATTTGTAAATTGTTTCCTATCGCGTAGTTACCCTGTAGGGACAACTACAAAGGCCGCCCGCAGGGCCCTTGTGGTTGTCCGTTACGCTTGGTAAGATACGAAGGGATTGGGGGACTTAACTATGGGAAAAAGAGGATGAACAAAGAAGAACTCCAAGAGCTTGTGGAACAAACAGATGACATGACTGAGATTCTCTCTTTGCTTGTCTCTGTTTTAAAGAGAGAAGATAACGAGACAAAGCGCTATGCTCTGCAAGTATTAGGGGAAATGGGAGCGAAGGCGAGTTGTGCACTTGATAATCTTTTTGAAGTTTTCCATGATAATGATGCAGAAATTCGCTACTGCGCGGCCCAAGTGTTGGGACAAATCGCAGAAAAAGCTCCTATTGTAATTCCTACTCTCATAGAATCTCTCCAAAGTGATAGTGAAGAAGTCCGCTATTATACGATCAATGCCCTATTGTATAGTGGTAAAAAGGCCACAGAAGCCATTCCCGATTTAATTCAACTTCTCCAAGATGAAAATGATAAGGTGAGGGCCAATGCTGCCAATGCTTTGGGGAGTATGGAAGAAGAAGCACGTTCGGCCGCCCCTGCTCTTCTAGTGGCCCTTAAAGATAAAAGCTCTGATGTTCGATACTATGCTATGCATAGCCTAAGAGACATCAAAGAAAGAAAAATCGTCCCTTCCCTTATTCCTCTTCTCCAAGATGGAGATCCTGAAACGAGACTTTATGCCGTTCACATTCTAGGAAAAATCGAAAATATTCCCGAAGTAGTCCCTCTCCTAATTCCGTTCATTGCAGATGAAAACGCAAAAATGAGATCTGTTACAGCAAATGCTTTGGGAGAGATGGGACGAGATGCTCTCTGTGCTTTATTCTTTTTGAAGGAGCAGCAAGAAAAAGAATGGGACAAAGAAGCTAAGTCTACCTTAGACAAATCTATTAAAGCGATAGAAAATTTCTAGAGGAAAAAACATTCAAGAAGAGGAATCTTATGCTTAAAATTGGATATTACATAACAATTCACTTTTGGATGAACGAGCGCACTGCCACTCCTCCCAACCCCAAAAAGAGAAGAACAACATTGCTGAACTCGGGAATAAGAGAGGGGGAAGAAAGAAATTGACCAGGGCTGAGAGCCTCATCAGAAAAACGAATTTCGTCGACAAAACCTGTAAACTGAGGACAGCAACTCCCCGTTCCTAAAGCCCAAACGCTTTCGGTTGGTAAATTAGGATTATTGTCAATAACCGTGCTTCCTAAAACCCCATTGACAAAAATAGAGTAAGTATGCTGGGTGGGACTATCAATTACTCTCGTCATCGCAACGTAAGTCCATTCATCGTTGGCGATATTTACTCCTCCTGCAGAATGAAGAGTTCCGTTAGGCTCTCTGTAGTCAAAGAATAAATCACCATTCGCCTCGGTAAAAATATTGAAGCGATTGTTGTCGGGACTAGAAATAGATCGGGACCAAAAGAGGCTTCGGTGGCTATTAAGACTTCCCGTAAATCTAACGGCAAACTCTAAAGTGGCATCTGTATTTTGGTGGAGAAGAAAGGGGGAATTGAAGGTTACGTGATTTCCTGTAATTTCAAGACTTCGATTATTGCTTTCTCCCGTCTGAGGCACTATTCCTTCAATGACATCATTGCGGTAAGTCAAAGTTGCCCCAGAAAGTATCCCATTGGCAGACCCCACCGTATCAATAACTGTTGTGCTATTCTCTGTTTCAAAGCGGTAGTAAGCTATGGTCGTAGCTTGTAAATAACTACTCAATAAAAAAATAGAAAAAATTACGATAAAGCACTTCATATTCCTGCCCTTTCCTAATATTGCAAAGCAAAAACAATTTGCAATCTATTTGATTGATAAGCTAGTATCTTTATTTATTTTAGTCTAATAAAATGGTTTCTGCAAACAAATTAGATTTTTTATACAAAGCCAAAAAATGAAACAAGGAAGTTAACTCAATTTTATACTCTGAAGCCGAAGCCATATCTGCCAAGTAGTACATAGTTTTCCCTTTCTATGTTTTTCTCTTATCGATAATTAGATTGTCATTCCATAGCAAAGTTGATCTACAAGTAGACCTTCCTTATTGCGAGAATGCTTACTTAAAACACCTTCTTTTGTGAAACCACAACGCTCTGCCGTTTTATAGCTCGCGATATTATCGGCATCACAGCGGATCATTATTTTGTTCATTTGTAGATGCTGAAAAGCAAACTTTACAGTTCTATTGACGGCTTCTGTGGCAAAACCCTTCCCTAGATAATCTTTGAGCACATAGTATCCTATTTCTACGAGAGGGACGTTCCAATTAATTGGATCTAGATAAATTTCTGCAACAAAATTTTTTGTTGTTTTTTCCCAGCACCCCAAGACAAATCTTTTGCGAGTATACCAGTCTGCTATTAGTTGAAAGATAAGTCCTTCTGCTTCTCTTGCGCTTTTGACATTCAAAACAAAGTCAGGCATAATTTTTTCTAAATGCTTCCTATTTGTTCTCATCGTGTTGTATAAGATCTCTCCGTCACCTTCTTTATACATCCGTAAGAAAAGTCGTTCACTTTCAAACTCTTTAGGAATATCCAGTAGCATAGGATTCATAATGATTTACTTTCTAGATTAGTTTTTGTGCCATCCCTCATCTTTTCGCATATTTACCACTCATCTATTCTTCTTCCAAATATATGAGAGCTCGTAAGTACAAAGCAGAGAAAATATAGCCCATCACAACAGAAGGAAGAATAGTTATTGTGATGTCTGGTGTGCGAACTATCCACTGCATAGCGGCATGGATAAACGTGGTCAAAGTAGGAGGGAGCAATCCAGAGAGTAAGAGGGCTATTTTACTATGACCAAATTGAGTAAAAAACAGCTCAATCAGAGTGGTAATCAATAGAGTTGATAGAGTGCTAGAAATTCCCTGAGCAAAACAGGCCCATAGAGCAATGCTTAAGCCATATGAAAAATTGATAAACAAAGCCCATGAGCCATAGACGATAAAAGCAGCAGTGCTAGTAAGAATAACTCTTCTAGCAGGAGAAGAAAAAGTATTTTTCATTGCCATTATCTCTCAAATTTTAGACCTACTCATCCTCATCTTCAAATTTATCTAGCTCCTCAATCAAAATTCGCTCTACTTCCAAAGCCAAAAGAGAAATGGTGGGGTTTTCAAAAACGGAGCGTAAAGAAACAGAAATTTCAAAGCACTCCTCCAAGCGCGAAATCATTTGCGTTGCCAGAAGAGAGTGGCCTCCTTGGGCAAAGAAATTATCGTTTGTGCTAATTTCCTCTTCTCCCAGAAGTTCTTGCCAGATTTCGAGGAGAACCTCTTCTGTCTCATTCTCGGGTTCTAAGAACTCTCTCTCTTGTGCTTCACTGGCTTCGGCTTTGGGAAGAGCGGCGTAATTGAGTTTTCCATTGGCAGTGAGAGGAAGATTGTTTAGAAGGATGTAGGTGTCTGGCACCATATACTCGGGAAGCTTTGCTTTTAAGAAATCTTGTAAGTCGGAGTTATTTATGACAATGTTGTCCGTGTGGACTAAGTAGGCAACAAGGCGTTTTTGTCCGGCTCTTTCTTCTGTTGTGACAACGCATTCTTTGATCTGAGCATGCTGGCTCAAATGGACTTCAATTTCACCTAGCTCGACGCGAAAACCTCGGATTTTCACTTGGTAATCATTGCGTCCGAGAAATTCCATATTACCGTCAGGCCAATAGCAAGCACGGTCTCCCGTTTTGTAAATGCGCTCCCCTGGTTTGACAGAAAAAGGGTTGGGGAGAAAACGTTCGGCCGTAAGAAGCGGGTCATGGTATCCTTCGGCCAAACAGTCTCCTGCGATGTAAAGGTCTCCTGGTACTCCTACCGGACAAGGACTCAGCTCAGAATTTAGAATATAGTACTGGGCATTAGAAATGGGTTTTCCGTAGGGAATGCTCGACCAAGAAGGGGAGACTTCTTCGATGGGATAGTAGTTAGACCAAACAGTTGCTTCGGTTGCACCTCCCAAGGATATAACTTTGGCTTGGGGAAAAACACGGCGCACTTGATCGGGAAGCGAAACAGGAATCCAGTCTCCGCTTAAAAAGACCAAGCGAAGAGAGCTATGGGGAAGATTTTCCTTGGTAAAGAAAGGCACTAGTTGCTGGAGAGCTTGAGGAGCTGAATTCCAGAAGGTGATATTTTCTTGGCAAAGTACTTGGCAGAGTTTTTGAGGACTCTCTGTTTCTTCACTGGAAGCCAATCTTATACTCGCTCCTGTCGCTAAAAGACCAAAAACATCATAAACTGAGAGATCAAAACTCAATGAGGTTATGAAAAGTCCGCGGTCTTTTTCGTTCAGAGAAAAATGGGGATTAGCCCAATCAATTAAATTAAGAACTGCTCGGTGATTGACAATCACCCCTTTGGGTTGTCCGGTAGAGCCGGAAGTAAAAATAACATAGGCTCTGTCTTGAGAACTGCCTATAGAGGAGAGATTTTCTGTACTTTGTTTTTTCCAGTCACTTGTGTTTGATATATGGAGCCCTTCTACTGTTTTTTCTTCCTCTTCATCCCAAGAAAAAATATGCTCTAGACTAGGCAGCTCTGGCTTTAGAGAAAGAAGAGAGGGCATCAGCTTTTTCTCAGTGATGACAGAGTAAACCTGAAGAGACTCCAAGATAACCTTTAAACGCAGCTCTGGTAAACTTGCATTGAGAGGTAAATAGGCCGCACCCGCTTTAAAAATTCCTAAGAGAGCAGGAATCATTATCATAGAGCGGTCGAGAAAAACTCCGACCCAATCCCCTCGTTTTACTCCCTGAGTTTTTAACAAATGAGCGACTTGGTTTGCCTGGCTGTTAATTTCTTGGTAGGACCAAGTATCATTTTGAAAAATTACGGCAGGAAGATCAGGAGTTTTTTGAACTTGCTCTTCAAAGAGATTTTCTAAACGTAAATTTTGCCGATAAAAAGAGCCCGTTCGATTCCACTCATAAACCAGTTCTTGTTTTTGAGAAGAAGAGAGCAAAGAGAGTTCTTTTACTGTTATTTGGGGATTCTCAACAATAGAGTAAAGAAGGTTTTGAAAGCTTTGAACAAAACGTTCGATTGTCGAAAGGTCAAATAAATCAGTGTTGTACTCTAAACGAGCTGTCATTCCTTGGCTGTTTTCATTTAAACTAAGCAAAAGATCAAAGCGAGTTCTTTCGCTGTGCGCTTCCAGGGCTTCTACCTCTAGGTCAGGTAAAGCGAGCTTTTCCATACTAACATGCTGGACAACAAGCATGCTTTGAAAAATAGGAGTGTGGCTTAAGCTTCTTTTAGGCTGGAGTTTTTCAACGAGCATTTCAAAGGGAACGTCTTGGTGGCTGTAAGCATCTAAGGTAGTTGTGCGGACTTGTTCTAAGAGATTCGAAAAGGAGGGGTTTTTGGAGAGATCAGCTCGAAGAGCTAGAGTATTGACAAAGCACCCTACTAGATCTCGAATTTCTTCACGATTGCGGTTGTTAATGGGAGTTCCGACAACAATATCTTCTTGTTCGCTGTAGCGATGGAGAAGAGTAGAAAAAGCGGCCAACAAAGTCATAAAAAGGGTACTTCCTTCTCTTTGGCTAAGATCTTTCAACTTTTCCGTTAAATCAAGAGGGAGCTCAAAAGCAAAGCGACTTCCTTTAAAGGAATATATGTTAGGGCGAGGGCGATCCGTAGGCAATTGCAAGACAGGAAGTTCTCCTCCTAGTTTCTTCTTCCAATACTCCATTTGTTCGGCGAGGATTTCTCCTTCGAGCAGCTCTCTTTGCCAAACAGCATAGTCGCGATAAGAAACCTTGAGCTGAGGGCCTGAAAAATCTTCTCCTGAAATTTTCGCTTGGTAGGTTTTCACAAGTTGCTCTAGAAAAATCTCCACGGAGCCATCAAAAACGATATGGTGGGTTAAGAAAAGGAGAATATACTCATCTTCCTCCACTTGCAAAACACTCATTCTCCATAGATTTTCTTGGGCAAGATTAAACGGTTTTTGGCTCTCTTGTCGGATATAATGTTGGGCTTTTTCATTTCGCTGGGCCAAGGGGAAATTACGTAAATCTATAAAAATAAACTTCTGGTAGGAGAATTCTTCGACTCGCTGCCGAGGTTGCCCTCCTTCGCTAAAGAAACGGCTAGCAAAAATATCTTGCTTTTCAATCACTTGGTTGAGGCTTTGCTCCATTATTTCTACTTGAAGTTTACCTCGCAAACGTAGAGCCATGGGAATATTATAGGCCGGACTTCCGGGCTGGAGCTGATCCAAAAACCAAAGCCGATGCTGAGCAAAAGACAAAGGGTAGCTTTCTTGCAGAGCTGTGCGGGTAATAGGAGAAATTTTCGGATTTGCTTTCGAGAGAATTTCCTCTAGCTCTTGGGCCAACTTTTCGATATTTGTTCTCTCAAAAATTGTCCGCAAAGGAAGATCTATTTCCAAACTTTGATTCAATCGAGAAACTAGCTTAATTGCAAGAAGAGAGTGTCCCCCAAGCTGAAAAAAATCATCAACAATTCCAATAGGGTGTCGATCGAGAAGCTCTTCCCATATAGTCACAAGTGACTCTTGTAAAGGAGTTTGCGCTGCAATGAATTGCTTTTTTAGATCTAGACCCATTTTTTTAGGCTGAGGAAGAGCTTTCCAATCTATTTTTCCATGCCGAGTCAAGGGAAATTGAGCCAAGACAATAAAAGCACTCGGGATCATGGCAGGAGGTAGTTTTTTTGTACAGTAGTCGTGGATTTCTTGGGTATCTAAATCGCTCTGTTTACTTAAGAGGTAAGCGACTAAGAATTTCTCTTGGGCTTTTGTTTGCACGATAACTTTTGCCTGAGATATTTCCGTATGATCTTGGAGAGTGGCTTCGATTTCTCCTAACTCGATGCGAAAACCTCTAATTTTGACCTGATCATCGACTCTTCCGACATACTCAATTTTCCCTTGGTCATCATAGCGAGCAAGATCCCCAGAACGATACAAGCGAGAGCCTGGTTGCTTCGAGAAGGGATTGGGTAAAAATTTTTCCGCGCTCAGGTCTGCTCGTTTTAGATAACCCCTGGCTAATCCAACTCCTGCAATATAAAGCTCTCCGACAACTCCCGTTGCCACAGGTCTTAAGTTTTGATCGAGAACGTGTATTTGAGTATTGGCAATAGGAAAGCCGATAGGAACATGTGTTCCCCGTTCTTCTTTTTGGCAAGGCCAAAAAGTCACATCAACAGAGGCTTCTGTGGGGCCATAAAGATTATGTAAGTGAGCAGATAATTCTTGTTTATAAAAACCTTGGCTGACCGAAAGAGACAAAGCCTCTCCACTACAAATTACTTGACGAAGAGAAGAGCAGTGTTCCGCTAAATCAGGCTCTTGGAGAAATACATCGAGCATAGAGGGGACAAAGTGGAGAATCGTGATTTGGTTTTCTAGAACAATCCGTTTTAACCACGCGCTGTCTTGGTGACTTTTGGGAGGAGCCACCACTAAACAAGCCCCTGTTAAGAGAGGCCAAAAGAATTCCCAGACAGAAACATCAAAGCTAAAGGGAGTTTTTTGCAGAACTCGGTCATTTTTATCTAAAGAGTAGGCTTCTTGCATCCATTGCAGACGATTGACAATTCCTCGGTGAGGAACCATAACCCCTTTAGGAAGGCCCGTTGAACCCGAAGTATAAATTACATAAGCAAGGTTTTCAGGAGAAAGATCAAGAACAAGGTTTTCCCCTGAGCTTTCTTCCAAAGAAATTTTATCACAGAGCAAAAGCTTTATCTTGCTCTCTATCCAGCTAGTATCTTCCTCTTCTTTTTCTTTTTTACTAATAACAAAGCGAGTGCCAGCGTCCTCTAGCATAAAAGCTTTTCGTTTTTTTGGCAAAGTGGGGTCAATGGGCAAATAGGCTCCCCCTGCTTTAACAATAGCAAGTATAGCTAAAACCATTTCAGGAGAGCGTTTAAGGCAAACTCCCACCACCTCGTCTCTTTCTAGTCCACAGGAATGAAGATAATGAGCCCACTGGTTGCTCTTCGTATGTAGCTGAGCGTAAGTCATCTGAAAGCCTTCACTGACTAAGGCCAAGTTTTTTGGAGTAGTCCGTGCTTGCTTCTCTAACCAGTTTTTGAGAGTGCCGACATTTTCGTAGTCTCTTTGAGAGTGAATTTCTCTGGCTTCTTCCATCTGTTTTTCGTTGAGCGTTATCATATTTATCTCAACGAGTTTCTGATGGGGGTTCTTTGTAATAGACTCCAAAAGGGCATGGTAATGTTCGCTCATTTGAATAATCGTAGCTGGGCGAAATAGATCGGTATTATACTCCCAAATTCCTTGCACTTGATTATCTTTTTCGCTCAGGTAAACACTTAGATCAAACTTGGCGGTTTCTTTTTCTAAAGGAAGAGAAGACCATTTTAAACTAGGCAGAGAGAGAATTTGAGAGGGAACATTTTGCCAGGCAAAAAGAACTTGAAAAAGAGGCGAGCGACTTAAGTCGCGGGTAGGTTGTGTTTCCTCAACTAGTTTTTCAAAAGGAATATCTTGATGAGAGTATGCGGCCAAAGTAGTTTCTTTTACCTGGGCTAAAAATTCTAACCAAGTCATATTCCCTGAACATTGGCTTCGTAAAACCAGAGTATTGACAAAAAAGCCGATCAAAGCTTCCAGTTCTTTTCTGGGACGATTAGCGCTGGGAGTTCCAATAAGAACATCTTCTTGTCCACTATAACGAGACAACAATAGTTGAAAAGTACTAACTAGGATCATAAAGAGAGTGGCCTCCTCTTCTTGGGCAATTTTTTTAAGTTTTGCCAGCAAGGAAGAAGGAATTTGAAAGCTTTGTTGATTTCCTTGAAAAGTTTGCCGCTTCGGTCGAAAAAAATCATAAGGCAAAGATAAAGGAGGCGGAGGGTCTTGGAGTTGATGGCGCCAATAGTCCAGGAGTTTTTCTTGTCTCTCTTCATTTAGCCACTGTTTTTGCCAAAAAGCAAAGTCAACATAGTGAACACGAAGAGGAGCTAGAGCAGGATTTTGTTTTCTTTGAAAAGCCGTATAAATCTCGGCAATTTCCTTGACCATAACTCCCATAGACCAAGCATCAGAAATGATATGGTGGATAACCAGTAAAAAAAGATATTCGTCTTGACCTAGCGAGAACAGTGTCGTCCGGAAAAGAGGACCGTTTTCTAAGTCGAAAGGTTCCTTTATTTTCTCAACAAAGGCGGAAACTTGAATTTGTCCAGACCTTATAAGCTCTTTATTTTCAAATGACAGGTGGCTTAAGTCTATATATTCAAGGTCAATGGCAATAGTTTCTTGGATAGCTTGAGAAGGTTCCTCTTCTGAGGGAGGAAAGTGCAATCGGAGACTTTCATGGCGCTCTCCCAAATACTCTAAACTTCTTTTGAGATCATCGTATTTTAGTTCTCCCTCAATGCGCAAAGCTCCCGGAATATGATAGGTAGAAAGACCCGGCTCTAGTTTTTCTAAAAACCAGAGCCTCTGTTGAGAAAAAGAAAGAGGAAATACTTTTTGATCTCGGGAACAACAGGGGATTTCCGGAAAAGCTTTGGGCTTCTTTTGCTTTTTTTGGGCTAACTGTCTCAGTAAAAGCTCACGCTTCTCTGGGGAAAGAGCTGCTATTCTTTTCTCCAAATCACTCATTTCGACCTCTTTTATCTAGGTATTCTAAGTTCTTCCAATTTTGAGCGGTAATTAGTAAAGGATCAATAAAAGAAATTGTGGTTTTTTTTACGGGAGCAACTAGATGCTGAGTCGCTATTAAATGAAACTCGGTACAGCCTGCAATAAAAGAAGTGACATCATACTTCTTTTGCATCTTTTTTAAAGAATGCTCCATTTTTGAAGGACATTGGTTTCTTTTTATATCGTAAATAAACTGATGAATCTGCTCTTGGTCTTCTTTGTCCACCTTAATAACCCAAGGTTGGGCTTTTGTCCATAGAGAGTCTTGCTCAAAAATACCCATTTGCCTAGATCCTTCGGTGCATAAAAGAAGACTACGTTCTTTTCTCTGAATTACTTCTGCTAAGGCAACAGAAGTGAGAGAGATGATTTTTTCGGCTAAAGTGGGAGGAAGTTTAGGAAGTAGGTAGTGAAAAGTGATACAACTAATGATCACTCTTGTCACTCCAATAGCTAGTAGGCAATCAATTTTTTCGATCAAAAGAGCGAGAAGAATCTCCTCTTTTCCGTTTAGAAGACAATCCGTTCGATCGGGTATGCTAGGGTCAGAGTATAAAATGATAGAGGGAAGCTCTTGTTCTTTGTCATAGGTTCCTTGCATTCGATAAATCACATCTAAAAAACGAGCAGAAACAAGAGGGCCTAGTCCTCCCAAAATACCTATTAATGGAGTATCGACTTTCTTCATGGATGAGCTGGACTTTCTAAAGATAGACGGCGTGCTTAAAAAATAATGGTTATAATTTTGGACTAAACTTCTATCTTTAATCCATCGTAAGCCAAGTGAATAAAATCAGGTAACTCCGCTTCGATTTCTTCATGTAGCCCCATTAGGTGGCTCATATGAACAAGATAAGCTCTTTCTGGTTTTATTCTTTGTAATATATCTATAGATTCGGCCAGAGCGAAATGGGAGATATGCTCTTTTTTTTGGAGGGCGTTAAGAACAACGACTTTTGACCCCATCATTTTTTCTAGTTCACAGTCCTCTATTCTACTGGCATCTGTGATAAAGGAGAAATCTTGAATCCTATAGCCGAATATGGGGAGTTTATAGTGCCAAACTTGAATCGGAGTTACCTCAATTCCAGCTATTTCAAATTTTTTGTTTTTGATGACTTGAGATGCTATTTCGGGAATTCCCGGGTACTTATTTGTGGTAAAAATGTAAAAGAAAGTTTTTTTTAACTCGTTAAAAACGTGCTTACTCGCATAGACTGGAATATCTTCTTTTGTTTGAAAATTGAACCCCCGAATATCATCTAAACCGGCAATATGATCTCGGTGTTCATGGGTAAGAATAAGAGCATCTAAATGAAGGATCTTTTCGCGCAAAACTTGCTGGCGAAAATCAGGCCCCGCATCAATAATAAAGCTCTTTCCTTCAATTTCAATATGAATAGAGACCCGCAATCTTTTGTCTTTGGGGTCGGTAGATGTGCAAACTTCGCAGTCACAAGCAATAGCTGGAACCCCTTGAGAGGTTCCAGTTCCAAGAAAAGTGATTTTCATCTTTGCCCTAACTACTGAAACAATTGGTCGTTGTAACTCACCCGGCAAAGCTCTGGAGAGGCACTTCCCTCAGCGAGATCTCCTATCAAGGTGTTCGTTCCTGCTTTGGTTATCTTAACGCGAACGATATCCCCGATTTTATATTGAGGAGCATGGAAAACTACGCCTTTGTTTTGATCATTGCGCCCCATCCATTCATCCGGGTTCTTTTTGCTCGGTTGCTCGATCATGACTTCAAAAGTCTTACCAATTTCCTCTTCATTTCTCTCTAAAGAGATACGTCTTTGGATATCGTTGAGGCGAACCGTTCTTTCCGTTTTCTTTTCTTCTGGGACGTCATCGGGATGTTTGCGAGAGGCAATTGTATTTTTGCGTTCGCTGTATTTGAAAATAAACGCGGAATCAAAACGTACACGCTCGACAACTTCCACGGTATCTTCAAAATCCTTGTCACTCTCTCCACTGAATCCACAAATGATATCTGTTGTCAAAGAAACTCCTGGAAGAATATCTCGAATGTCATCGACCAAATCATAAAATTCTTGCTTGGTGTAAGTTCGGTTCATTCTTTCAAGGACGGTATCGCTACCGGCTTGTAAAGGCATATGAATTTGCTTGCAGAGCTTCGGATGGTCTGCGATAAGATGTAAAAGCTTTCGAGGAAAATCCTTGGGATGAGGGGAAGTGAAACGCACTCGACGAAGTCCAGGGACGTCTCCGACCATTTTCATCAAATCAGCAAAGTCATAGTCTTCATACTTGTATGAATTAACGTTTTGTCCGAGAAGAGTCACTTGGCGAAATCCCTCAGAAACCACTCGTTCGGTTTCACTAACAATGCTTTCGGGAGAACGGCTTCTTTCTCTACCCCTAGTGTAAGGGACAACGCAGAAGGTGCAAAAGTTATCACAACCTCTCATAATGGCAATCCAGGCATTTGTTCCGACCTCTCTTTTAGGAGAAATATCTGAGTAAGTTTCCCACTCAGAAAGAGAGAAATCAAAACCTTTTGAGCCAGTTTCACGAGCAGAGTTCAATAAACTCGGAAGACGCTTATAGCTATCTGGTCCTGCTACAACATCTACAACAGGAGAAAATTCTGCTAAATCTTTGCGGAGACTTTGAGCCATACAGCCCAAAACTCCGATAACTTTTACGCTACCTTTTTTCTTAAGTGCTCGTAAGTGGTTCAAGCGGTGAAATATTTTTTGATGAGCATTTTCACGAATAGCACAGGTATTGAGAAGCACAACTTCGGCTCCATCAATTTGATCCAAAATTTCGTATTTGTTGTCTCGTAAAACAGTGCGAATGATTTCAGAATCATATTCATTCATTTGACAACCGTAAGTTTCAATATACGTTTTCATAACTCATTTTTCCTCTAGTGCAACTGAGCCGATTGCCATATTTTTTTCAACCGACTCTATTTGCACCTTAATCAATTGATTTGCAGATAGAGAATTATCTGCAATAGCAACTTTAATATAATTATCGGAAAATCCAACCCAGCGTCCTGAACGATCTTTTTCTTCTGTTAGAACCCGAACTGTTTTTCCAATAAATCGTTGGTAAAACTCTTGCTTTTTTTCTTGAGAAATTTCCTGCAAGCGTTTACTGCGCTTTTTCTTAATTTGGCTATCTGATTTTTCGACTAATCTTTGAGAAGCTGTTCCTTGGCGCTCAGAGTAGGGAAAGACATGGGCATAGGCCATATAATCTTCCAATATTCGACAACTCTCTGCAAAATCCTCTTCTTCTTCTCCGGGAAAACCCACAATTATATCTGTGGCTAGAAGTAAATCTGGTATTTTGGCCCGAGCCAAATCAAGAAACTCGAGGTATTTGCTCTGGTTGTAAAGTCGCTTCATTTTTTCTAAAATTTTGTCTGAGCCGCTTTGCAAAGGAATGTGAAAATGAGAACAAAGAACTTCTGACTCTGCCATTATATCGATTAGCTCTACGGGAATGGTTGTTGGTTCAATGCTGCTAATTCGTAATCTTTTTAATCCCTCAATGGAAAGGAGCATTTTGATAACGTCGAGAAAACTTTGGCCTTCGTATTCATAAGTTCCTATATTCACCCCTGTGATAACCAGCTCTTGGTAGCCCGATTCGACTAAGCTTATTGCCTCTCTCTGAATGTCCCAGAAAGCACGGCTTCGAGCACGACCTCGGGCAAAGGGAATGATGCAAAAGCTACACATAAAATTACAGCCGTCTTGGATTTTTAAGTTGGCTCTGGTTGTGGGGATATTGGTACTATCGGCCTCTATCGTAAAAGGAGTTTTCAGGATAGAAGGTCGAACTAAGCGTGTTTCCACTCCCTTAACGGGGTCTCCCCCAATGTGCTCTAAAACGTTTAGTTTTTCTGCCGTTCCTACAATCAAATCAATTCCGTCTATTTTTTGTAGACTCTGCCAACCCGTTTGGGAATAGCACCCTACCACTGCCACATAAGCATCTGGGTTATTGCGCAGAATTTTTCGAATAAGTTGGCGGCACTTAGCATCAGCTTGTTCTGTCACAGTGCAAGAATTAATTACACAAACGTCCGTTTTTTCTTCAATCGGGACAATGTCGTATCCATCACTGCGAAATTTACTACTGATTAAAGCTGTTTCAGCTTGGTTAAGGCGGCAACCAAAAGTATAAAAAGATGCTTTTAAAATTGAACTAGTCAATGTATTCCTCTAAAAAACAGAAGTTCAGATAAAAGGGGTTGATAAAAAAACCCTTGTAATACAGTAAACCTATTTGGTAAAAAAAAGTTTAGGTTTTTTCTTTCTGTGTTCGGAAGATTATACCCAAAAAGAGAGATGAGGGAAAGAGAAAAAGGGAATAGGGAAAGAAAAAAGAACAGTTTGAGTAAAGAGAGTTATTAAGGAAATAAGCTTGACAATTTTTGTGTCTTTGCGTAGCGTAGTTAATGTTTTTTAGCTTTGCTAGGTATTTAGAAAAAAAATATCACGTATTTCTTTCTCTGTGGCTTAAAAGACATTTACATCTTGGAGTGCTTGTATTTATGATAAAATGGACAAAAAAAGTTCCGATAGGTTTTAAAATTTTTGGAATTGCAATTAGCATGCTCGTTTTACTAATAACTTTGAGCTACATTACAAGTGATCGAGCAACGAAGGTTTCTCATGAACTGACTGCCGTTAGTGACTATTTAATACCACTAGAAGAATTTATCACAAAAATAGATATTCATACTCTTCAGCAAGAGCTCGTTTTGGAGCAAGTATGGAGAATTATTAAATCCCGATCTTTAAATCTAGAAAAACTCAAGAAAGAGCAAGAAAAATTTAAGGAACACGGTCGCCAAGTAGAAAAAAACATTGCCCTAGCAACTCAACTCTTTGATCAAGCCATTGAAAAAACAGAAACCAAGCATAGTTTAATCGATTTTGTCGACATACGCTCTAAGCTTAAAAGCATTGAACAAGACCATTCCCGTTTGCACAAGCAAGCTCTAGAGGTTATGGCCTCAATTTCGGAAACAAAGGACACTTCCGAGTTTAAATTTTTGCAAAAACAACTCGATAAAGAAGAAGACCTAATAGATTCTTATATGATTTCTTTGCTTATTCTGATCGAAAATTTTACCCAAAGATCATCTCGTCTTGTCGAAGAACATGAGCGAGAAGTGCTTCATTTTAGCAGAATTTTAGTTATGGTTGCTATTGCTATTGGGCTACTTTTTTCCCTCGCTTTAACGAAAAATTTGGTTCGTCCTCTGAAAGATCTTCTTAGCAAAACCCGATCATTGGAACAGGGTAATTTAGATGCTAAAGTAGATATTCGCTCTCAAGATGAAATTGGAGATTTAGCTGATATTTTCAATAGTATGGTTCATGAAATCAGAAAAAAAGAGAGAATCAAAGCCACTTTTGGGCAGTTCGTTGACCCCCGAATTGTCGATAGCCTCCTTCTTCAATCAAAGAACATAACAGACAAAGGAGAAAAACAAACCGTAACTGTATTTTTCTCCGATGTCGCTGGATTTAGTGCCATCAGTGAAATGTTAACTCCTGAAGGCTTAGTAAATCTGATTAACCAATATTTGACTCTCGCTTCCGAACCCATTATTCGTTATCACGGAGTCATTGACAAATTCATTGGTGATGCTGTTGTCGCTTTTTGGGGTCCTCCTTTTGTTACCGCGGAAGAACACGCTAACTTCGCTTGCAGTGCTGCCCTGGAACAATTTATTCAACTCGAAAAACTAAGACGTCGGCTACCTGACATCATGGGGTTTCGTAAGGGATTACCTAATCTTGCTATTAGAGTAGGTTTGGCCACAGGCGAAGTGGTAATGGGTAATGTCGGGTCTAAAAAAACGAAGTCTTATACTATTATCGGAAAGACTTCTCAAGTTGCTGAAGAGATGGAGAGCTCTTCTAAGAAGTATGGAACTCAAATCCTAATTTCACAAGAAACCCAACGCCTTACTCAAGATACAATGGAAACACGAAAAATAGATTTTCTTCGAGTAAAAGAAAAAGAAGAACCCATAGAAATTTTTGAACTACTATGCCACAAGGGAGAGCTTAGCTCTACTGAAAAAGAAATGCGGGATATTTTTGAGGCAGGCCTAGAAGAGTATCTTAAACAGTCTTGGCAAAAAGCCCAAGAGCATTTTCAAACCTGTTTAAGATTAAAAACCGATGATAAACCGGCAAAGCTGTACTTAGAGCGACTACAACATTTACAAAACAGTCCTCCCGGAGATAATTGGGATGGAACTTGGACTTAGGAAAGATCAAAAGATAGAAGTAAAAGGAAAACCTCTATGAAAAAACTCAGCATCCCCTTGGGCGTAAAAATCTTTGGTCTTGCTCTTAGTATGTTACTATTGCTTATCGCCATTGCTTCTTTTTCGTATTCGAAACTCAACCAAGTAAAAAATGAGATGGTGAATCTGACAGAGTATATCATTCCCATCGCTGACACAGTGGCTTTAGTGGACATTCACATTTTAGAGCAAAAAGTCCACCTTAGCCGAAAAATTCGGCTTTTGTCAACAAAACCTCTTGATGAGAAACGTATAAAATATGAAAATGAACAGGTAACTCAGCGCCGCGAAGAAATTTATGAAGAGCTAAGTACAACAATTGACTTAGTTCATAAAGCTGCTCATGATAGACAAAACGAAAAAAACAAAGCAGAAATGGAAAAAATAGAAGCGCTCCTGACAAATATCCGCAAAGATTATCTTCAGTTCAGTAACGATGTTACTCAGCTAAGCGATTTATGGCGTCAAGGCAAAAGACAAGAAGTCAAAACTTTCTTTGTCTCTATAGGAAAAAAAGAAGACTCGATCTATGAGAAAACGGAAACAATCCGTCAACAGCTACAAAAATTTCGCCTAGAGTCTGCTCAGCTCACAAAAAACCATCAAAACGAAGTTTTGCGAGTCAACTGGAGCGTAACCTTAATGGCTTTAGTTGTCGGAATATTATTCGCTTCTGCCCTAACAACCAAATTGGTTCGCCCTATTCGCTATATCCGCAGTGCCATGTCTGAAGTGAAAGACGGAAACCTGAATGTACACTTAGAACGTACCTCCTCTGACGAAATGGGGTCTTTGGTCGACTCGTTTAATCATATGTTAAGTGAATTGGTAATCAAAGAACAAATCCAAGAGGCCTTTGGTAAGTATGTGGATCCTCGGGTGGTGGAAAATTTAGTTAGCTCAGA
This sequence comes from Planctomycetota bacterium, assembly GCA_029260735.1. Classification (GTDB taxonomy): domain Bacteria; phylum Planctomycetota; class Uabimicrobiia; order Uabimicrobiales; family Uabimicrobiaceae; genus JAJDCR01. The sequence goes on along the minus strand of JAJDCR010000084.1, from coordinate 43,688 downwards.
TACTATGCCAAAAACGGGAGGAGAAAAGCAGGTTATGACCATTTCTTTTGGTGATGTCGACTCTTTTTCTGATGTGGCAGAGAAATTGACTCCTGAGGAACTCGTTCATTGGACAAATGAATACTTGACTTTAATGGCAGAGCCTGTGTCTACTCACCACGGAGTCATTGATAAATTCATTGACACGATGGTTATGGCTTTTTGGGGAGAGCCTTTTACTAACGAAGAGGAACATGCTCAACTAGCTTGCTTTACGGCTTTAGAACAAATTGGCAAACTAGAAGAGTTCAAAAAGCTTTTGCCCCAAGCCTCTCATCTAAAACTATATGTAGGAATTGCTTCTGGTTCTGTCGTCGTGGGCAATATGGGATCTGAGCAATCAAAATCCTATACCGTTTTAGGAGACACAGTTAACACCTCCTCTCGCCTAAAAGGAACTGCTAAGCAGTATGGAGTTCCTATTATTATTAGTGAAAGTACTCAGGAAATGGCTGCCTCGGCAATTGAATCTCGGGAAATTGACCTGATAAAGGTGGTTGGAAAAGAAGAGCCTATTCGAATATTCGAAGTCTTAGCAGCAAAAGGAGATATCGACAAAAAGACTTCCTTGCTAAGAGAGTGTTTTCGAAAAGGGGTAGACGCATATCGGAAGCAAGATTGGGAAGACGCCCTCGTTCAGTTCAAAACTTGCTTGGAGATAAATCCTCACGATGCTCCCTCTGCTATTTATGAAGAGAGAATAAAGAAATTTCAATCTTCTCCTCCCGGAGAAGATTGGGATGGAGTATGGAGCTTGAGTAAAAAGTAGTTTGAATGTCAAAAGGCGTAATTACTCTTTGTAATTACGCCTTTTTATATTTGACAAAAGTTGTTACTTTTCTTGGGCAACATCAACTAGTGGCAGCAAGAAGAACCACTACAATGATGGGTCTTTGCTTGAGAAGAATCACATGCCGCAAGGTGTTGAGCTTCATTAAAATTCTTGCCGACATTGGGGTTTATTGGAATTCCTCCGCTAATAATACGATTGACAGGGGCTTGGGCCAAAGTATCCCCAAGAGGAAGCTTCGCGAGCTGGCAAAGTTCACCCCAATTTTCTATTTTTTCGCTAAAGGAATGAGAAACCTCTATAGTTTTTTGATTATGAGAGCAAAAGTAATCGTATCGAGGCATAAAATTAAATCTCCTCAGGGAGTTCAAGGACTTCACCAATGGTGGTTGTATTCGTAAAACTGGTAAAACCGCTAAGCTCCCTCATAAAAAAACTCGAATAAAAACATTTTTTGCAGTAAGATAGGCTGAGATCCAGGAACCTATTTTGAAATTATTTCTATTAGGGCTGCCCTAAATAGTTAAGAGAGGAAAGTATGGTCAATATCCAACTTTCAAATCCTTTTAGTGAGGAGACTTTTAATCTCCTTGCAGAACTTCATGAAAATCTTAGCTTTGATTATTACTTGGAACATAGTGATGATTTTCGAGAATATGTCCAAGAACCTTTTCAAAAGCTATTTCAGCAGGTTATCAGCTCTCTTCCCTCTTCCATTGAAGCCTACATGGAAACAAAAAAAGGAATATTTTGCCGCCTTACCGAAGAACGTGAAAAAGAAAGCTGGGACTTCTATTATAGTTCTATTTCTCCTAAAGGGAAAAAGAATTTTTCCTCTATCCAGCTATATACATACCTTGACTACAGCTCTCTATCCTTGGGATTTCGGATTCTGGATTCCAAAATTCGCAAAAGTTTTCTCGAAAATAGCCAAGAGCACAAACGTATTTTAACATATATACTAGGTTCTTCTCTCTCCGATTCGAGACTTAATTTTATCGCAAGTAAAACAGGAAACCAAAAAAAATCAAAACATAAAGCCCATCCTTTGGAAGCGAAAAGCTGGCTTCAGAATCCTCGTAAAACTCACCATCAAGTCGAAAATATTCTAAGTAAAAAAGACGTTTTGTCTATGTCTGGAAATGATCTTGTCCAACATATAAAAGAGATCTTTGAAAAACTTTTTCCTTTAGTGCTATTAGCCAGCTCAAAAAATCCCATCGAAGAGATCTGCGACTATCTTGATTTACTGGAGTCTCCCTCATCAACTCAGCCCTTCTATAGTTTAAAAGACTGCGCTCGGGAAACAGGTTTTGAAGAAAAAACTTTGACTCTCTGGTTAGAGGCTTTGAAGCGGAAAAAGCAAGCTATTATCTATGGGCCTCCGGGAACAGGAAAAACCTTTCTTGCGGAAAAATTAGCTCAACTTCTTTCCCAAGAAGATGGTTTTTTTGACCTTGTTCAGTTTCATCCTATGTACGCCTACGAGGATTTTATCGAAGGAATTCGCCCTCAAAGCAAAGGGAATACAATAATTTATCCTCTTGTTCCGGGAAGGTTTCTAGAGTTCTGTGCAAAATCTGAGAATCTAAAAGGAAACTGCATTTTGCTTATTGATGAAATCAATCGTAGTCATTTAGAAAGAGTTTTTGGGGAACTCATGTATCTTTTGGAATATCGAGGACGAGAGATTATTTTGGCTAGTGGAAATCGCTTTCGAATTCCCGAAAACGTTTTCTTGATTGGAACTATGAATACGGCAGATCGCTCAATTGCTTTAGTAGACTATGCTCTGCGGCGTCGCTTTGCCTTTTTTCCTTTATTTCCCAGCTACCAAGTCCTAAAATGCTACCACAAAAAAAGTGCTTTCCCTGTTGATCAACTCATTGAGCTTCTAGTTCGTCTTAACGAAGAGATACAAGATCCACACTACCAAATAGGGATATCTTTTTTTCTTCACAAGGATTTACATCTTCATTTGCCCAGTATTTGGCAAACAGAAATTGAACCTTACTTGGAGGAGTACTTTATCAATCAGACAGATAAGGTTACTCTCTTCCGATGGGAACGGGTAAGCAAGGGATTAATAAGCTCAACTAGTTTATCAACAGGGAAAAATTCTTTCGAATAAACTTATGAAGCCATTACCTCCCCAAAAAATAAATCTAGTCGAATACCAACCACGGTTTTTTCCTAAAAACGAAATAAGAGAAGAGATCGGGGAAAAAATTTGGCAAAACTACCGCGCTCAAGTTGACATAGATTTTCCCTCACCAAAAACGCAAAACAATTGGCGCATAATGGCTCGGGGTTGGGTCGGTTATATCCCTCTTTCTTCTAATATAGCTCTTCATCTCCAACCGAAAGTTCCCCTAAAAAACATATTCCAAATGATCGACTATGTTTATGATATAAAACTCCACCTTCTCAATGGCGAAATGACTTGCCAATCTCTAAAAGGGTTCTATCAAGTTATTGCCCGAGCACTCGCCAAAAGAGTACTGGAGTTATCTCATCGTGGTTTTTATAGGCTTTACCAAGAAAAGCAAAAACGCCTTCCTTATCTTCGAGGTCGTCTAGCCATGGCCTCTACTTTACAAAAACCAGGAAACCCCCAGTTGGTTTGCCAATACCAAGAAGCCTCCTTCGATCACCCAGACAATCAAATCCTCTTATGGACTCTTTTTTCTGTTATCCAAAGCAACCTTAGCACCAATAAAGATCTTTTTATTCTCCGCCAAGCTTACCGCTCTTTGTTATCCTCCATCAGCTTAATTCCTCCGGAAGAAAATTTTTTTATCGAACGCCGCTATCACCGGTTAAACCAAAACTATCGTCCTTTGCATGGACTTTGTCGTTTTTTATTGGAAACTAGTGGGCCGAGCCATGAAGAGGGAGAGCAAAACATGATACCGTTTTTAATCAACATGTCCTATCTCTATGAAAGTTTTTTGGGAGAATGGCTACAGCGACATCTCCCTCAACCTTTTCTTCTAGAGCGTAGTCAAAGAGTGCAAATAGGTCAAAAAAATAACTTACGTTTCATTATTGACTTAGTTATTCACAACCCACAAAACATCAAAAGTAAATACGTCATCGATGCCAAATACAAAAACCCTTCTCGGCCCAGTAATTCTGATATTTTTCAAGTCGTAACCTATGCTCAAAGCCAAAACTGCCAAGAAGCAATCTTGCTTTATCCTTCTCACTTAGAAAATCCTCTGGATGAAAAGGTCGGCGATATTCGAGTACGTAGTTTATGTTTTTCCTTAGATCAAGATTTTTTTATTGCAGGCAAAAATTTCCTTAAAAGTCTTACCTGTCTATAAGAGAATCTAAAAAAATTGGCTAAATTCAAGAAAAATATTGATTTGTCTCATATCTGTTGCTATAGTAAGAGACTTTTCTCTATAAATATTTTCTCTACACAAAGAGATTTCACCATGAATCGCTATCAAAATTTAATTGATAAAGCTATTGAAGTTAGAAATAAAGCTTACGCTCCTTACTCCAAGTTTAAAGTGGGAGCAGCGGTTTTATGCCAAGATGGAAGTGTTTTTACGGGTTGCAATGTTGAGAATGCCTCCTTTGGCCTAACTTGTTGTGCGGAGCGTATTGCCATATTTAATGCCGTTGCCGCCGGGCAAAAGAATTTTACAGCCGTAGCCATTGCTCTGGAGTCACAGCAACTCTGTTCTCCTTGCGGAGCATGTCGTCAAGTTATGGCAGAGTTTGGGGTAGACACAGACTTGGATGTTATTATCTGTAACTTAGAAAATGGCAGTATTGACATCACAAAGCTTTCTGATTTGCTTCCTCAAGCATTTGGCTCTATTTGCCTAAAGTAACTTTAAGCTAACAAGGACTACCTATGCGTTGTTTAGTTCCTTCCTGCTCAGGAAATTATCAAGATAAAGAAATTTCCCACTCCACTCAAGTAAAAGATGAGCTTTTTGTGGTTGATAATGTCCCTGCAAAAGTCTGTGATACTTGTGGGGATACAGTGGTCAATCCAAAAACAAACGAAATTCTGCAAAAAATTATTCAAGAGGAAACCTCTTAAAATTCATTTTTTTCTGGTCTATTTTTTGAAAATAGTTCATACTTAGTTTAGCCAAAAAACGTTCACAATTTTTTCTAAACTTTGGAGATACTATCATGAGAAAAAAGACAGTAGCATTTCTTTCCTTTTCCCTTATCTTTTTTGCTTCCTTTGCTTTTGCTAACAATAATGTGACTAAAGTTGAGGTCTTTCCTGGAAATGTTACTATGGAGCCGGGTACTGAACTCCGTTTTACTGTAGTAGCTTTTACTAGTAGTGGAATGGCTTTTACTCCCAAAAATATAGCCTGGTATACCACTGGAGGTCGAATCGACCGTAGCGGTCATTTTTATGCTGGACAACGAGAAGGCTATTACGATATTACGGTCAACTATGGTCGTTATCGAGCTAAAGCAAAAGTTTATATAAATCGTCCTGCTCCTACTATTTCCCGGATTATAATAACTCCTTCCCACGAAAAAGTTTATGTTGGGGAAAAGCTACGTTTACAAGCCCAAGCCTATGACAACTATAACCGACCTGTCTCTTTTCGCCCCCAATGGTCAAGTCATGAACGTGGTGCCAGTGTAAACCCTAAAGGAATTTTTTATGCCGACTATCCTGGTAGCTACACTGTTATTGCCACCGCAAAAAACTCTGGTATAAAAGGTGTTGCTCGTATTCAAGTGGTAAAGAAAAACTACTATCCTCCCCAACCGCCTCCTTCTTCAGAAGCAAAAATCGTTGTAGGTCGATGGGATGTAGGAGGAGGGAATTTCTTTCGGCCTAAGGCAAAAATTTCTTGCCAAGTATTTGGGTCCTATGCCCAAGTAGTTCGCTTGTTTTTAGTCTCGGACAATGGTCATTTACAAGAATTGCAAGCATTTTCTTGCTCAAGTGGCTCTAATATTAAATTTGATACCAAGTACAATGCCATTGGAGCCAAATCCATACAGATTCGACTTTACAATAACCAAGAACGTGTTATTGCGAAATACGAACGTCGACTCTATTAAAAACTAAGTTCTACTTTAGAAGGTTTCTGGTTCCTTCGCGGAGTTACCAGAAACCTTTTCAAACCTACTTATCAACTAGATGCTTGACTCTCATAAAACATTTCCTTAAAATAGATATATCCTTGTTTAAGGAAACGTTCATCATTCCCTGTTTAGCGAGAAAATCCATTTTGTTTTCTCACTACCATTTTAGAGGTGGTACATTTCGCTACTCACCTCTTAACCAAATGCCAGATTTATATAAGGAGGCAACCATGAAGGTTTATTGGGTTCTCTTCATTTTCGTGTTGAGTAGCTTTTTGTGCGCTCAGCAAAGTGAAGAAAGTGAAGTCATCAAAGAAGCGCGTCGCTTACTTAGAGCAAAGCAGTACGCTAAAGCCGTTCAAGTTTTGGAGCAAGCAGCTTATGTTGGAGATGCCCAAGCCATGAGCCATCTGGGCTCTCTTTATCAGTATGGCAATAAGAAAATCCAAAATGATAAAAAAGCTCTTTTGTGGCATAAAAAAGCAGCCAATGCAGGAAGTCCTGAATCAATGGAGCGATTAGGAGAAATCTTACGAAGAGGTTCTCTGGGAGTTCGCCAAAATCCGAAAAAAGCTTTTTCTTGGTTTGAAAAATCTGCTCAAGCAGGTAACCCCAAAGCAATGAATACTCTAGGAGATATGCAACAAACAGGGGAAGGCACTAAAACAGATAACAAAAAGGCTGTACAGTGGTACAAAAAATCTGCTGAACTAGGATATTCTAGTGCTATGACCAGCCTAGGATATATGTACGAAAATGGTAAAGGGGTAGAAAAAAACCCGAAAAAAGCTTTTGATCTATACATCAAAGCCGCCGAATTGGGAGATTCTTCTGCTATGGCCAACTTGGGCTACATGTACCAAAATGGAAATGGAGTAAGCAAGGACCCGAAAAAGGCAGCCGAATACTACACACAAGCAGCGGAAAATAAAAATGGTAATGCCATGATTTTACTCGCTTCTATGTATGAAAGAGGTGAGGGTGTTCGTAAAAACATTCCCGAAGCCATTAAATACTACAAAGAAGCTGCTGAATTGGGAGATGCCTATGCTATGAATAGCTTGGGATATATCAATCAGTTTACATTAAGCCAAAAAAATTACAAAGAGGCTTTTAAGTGGTATAAAAAATCTGCTACCCTTGGCAATGGAGTTGCGATGATTAACTTGGGCCGAATGTACCAGTACGGAGTTGGTATGAAGAGAAATTCTAGGCAAGCTGAAAAATGGCTTAAAAAAGCAGTTGAGTTAAAAGCTCCTGATGCGGAAGTTTATTGGAAAGAGTTTAAAGAAGGACGGAAGTAAATTTTATAAGTCCAGGACTTCTCTTTTTCGTAGCATAGTTTAAAGTATGCCAAGGTTTTCTTTTCAGCGTGTCCCCCCCCGCTCGTTCCTCGCGTCCCCCCCAAAGAGTGGACAAAAAGGATTTCTCTGTATTTCGTAAGGAGTGGGTTTGCGTATTCTTTTTTCGTATGTATGTAGCCCTAGAAAATGGGATTATACGCCAACAAATAAATTTCAAATCATTGAAAACCCTTTTTGTTCCCCCTTTGGGGGGAACCGTGAGGAACGAACGGGGGGGACACGCTGAAACATATACCAAAGCTAGATTTAACATATGCTACAAAAAAAATTCCAAACACTTTAGTTAAATTGAAATATCTTATCTAACCTCAAGGTTTTCCCCTAACCTCAATTTCTCCTACCATCAAAACATTCGCTAACAAAATCAACAATGGGAATTTTTTTCTCCCCGCCTCGATAGAAAACATGACTCACGATGCCTTCTTTTATCAATTCTTTTTTTAGTAAAATTCCAAACTGAGGATGATGAATAGATACGCTTGTTGGTGTATTAGGTGCTAGCGGAGTTTCTGTGAGTTTACCATGATAGTACATTCCCACCGGTGGATCATCTCTGCTGACAAAGTTAATCGGAGAAGCTTCATAGGCCAATAAACGTATGCGAGGTAAATAAACATCTTCGAGAGAGTCAATCCCGTAGAACATCAATAGGGAAGGGTAGACAGACTTGCTTCCTCCAATATTTTCCCATATCCAAATAGGATCACTGGAAGTGGGAGCTTGCTTTGGAATAACCACTTGCACTCGTGTTGACTCTCTTAAAACAGGATCTTCATGGCTTGGTTCTGCCATATCATTACGAAGCCCTATCCAAAGTGAAATTAGCGCTCCTGCAGAGTATCCCATCAAGGCAACCTTCTGGGGATTTAAATTCCATTCCCGAGCTTTCGACCGAACAAACTGTAAAGCCCTCTTGCCATCTAACATCGGAGCTGGATAGGGAGCTTGAGAAACATATCGGTAATTAATAGATATGACCGATATTCCTTTTTCTAAGGACTTTCGTAAAATAGGATCTGTTCTAACGTTATTCTTGTCACCATGAATAAATCCTCCTCCGTGCATATATATGAGAACTCCGGAAGGTTCGCTGGTTTGAGCTGACCAAAAATCAAGAACGTTGCGTTTATGAGGTCCATAAACTACATTTTCTAAAGTAGGGTCTAAGGCTCTTTGCCCCAACAAAGAAGACGCAAAGATAAATAAAATTATTCCCAACCCAAAAAATCTTCGAAAAGTGAAAAATGTTTTCATGTTGTTTTCCAAAGCAAAAAAAAACCCCAGAGATAACTTATCTCCAGGGCGTATCTATCATGTATTCTCATTTGAAATTTCTAATTAAATTACCGGAAAATTACCGAAAATATTTTTAATTAAAAAATAATATTAATTGTTTAGCGATTCTAACTTATTTATTATAAGTTAAAGATTACTAAAAAATCAATAATTTTTTAGAAAAAAAATTATTGATTTTTTTATTTTTAGGAGAAATGTTGTTAAAAACGGCAACAATTTTATGGACTTTATTCCTCTTTTTCATCGAGAGTATTTGTTTCATCTGGCTCACTAGAGCTACTTTCATCATTTGAGCTAGGAATACTACTCTCTATAGCAGAACTCGAAGAGCTAGATTCTATCTTAGAGGTCTCATGAAGAGGAAAATTTTCGGGACCATGGCTTTTAGGTTCCACTCGAATCGTTGACCAAAGAATGATAAAAGTTAAGGTAAAAAAAGGAAGAAGTACTGCTATTTTGCCGTTTTTATGTCTCCAACTCGCCATTCCTGTAACCATTGCTCCTAATTGAAAACTGGCAAATAAAAGAAAGCACATCTGGGTTATAACCTGCTTATTTGTTTGAGTGAAAATCACTCCTAAAGCATAGATAAGTACGGGGATAATAAACCCGGAAACACAGAGGCCTAAAGCAACATTAGCAGTTTTAGCATTTTTTTCCATGTTATCTCCTATTCTAAATTGTCTTTTCCATTTTGTCGTTTGAAAATAAATAAGCGAAACCAAAAGTCCAGCAGGAGCCAATAACGATCGACCAGGGCCAAGCAATGGGTTTAGTTGCAAACTCTCTTATTTCTTGTAAACTAAGCGTGCCAAAAGAAAACATTTTTAGAAGCACGATGAATAGGTATTCACGTACTTGTTCAAGACCCATTGGCAAATTTGCATTGGTCAAGAAAATTACGACAAAAATACTGCTCACCATGGCAACAAAATTCATTTTGTCGTTTCCCTTATTCGGGGGTGCTAAAACCGCGAGCATAAATATTCCGAGTAAAGCTCCATAAGTGTAGCCGACAACTTTAAATCCTAACCAGAGAATAGAGTCCGTTTTTCCAAAGCTCATTGCAATAAGTGCAAGAATAACAGCAAAAAGAACAACAAAGTTTCGAGAAATTTGAACCGCTTTCTTATCGTCGCAGTCGGAGCGGAAATAGCGTTTATAAATGTCGATGTAGGCTGTAGATGCAAGAGCGTTTAAGGCTGAGTCAAGAGAAGACATAGCCGCAGCGAGAAGGCCTGCCACTAAAAGACCACGTACTCCAGGAGCGAGAACGGTTAATATAAAGTGAGGAAAGATTTTATCGGCTTCATTCGCTTGTACGTAATTTAAAACTTGTGGATCGGGAAAAGTTTGGTAGTAGATAAAAAGAGCGCTTCCCACACTAAGGAACAATAGAGTGATGGGAAAATTAAGAATCGCCGTGACAAGAAGGGCTCGCTGGCTTTCCCCCACTTTTTTGCAAGTGAGCATCCTTTGAACAAGGTCTTGGTCTGTTCCCAAAGCTGCCACAACAGAAAAACAACCAAAGAGGGAGCCTGCTAAAAGTGATTTTGGATTACTTAGGCTTAGCCAATAGTCGGGATCAGAAGATTTGAAAGAAAAATGAAATATCTTAAATTTATTCCCTTCATTTCCTATTTGGATAAAATCACTAAATCCATTAGGTAGAGCAGTAATTACAGTAAAAAGAGCAATTCCTGCTGCTAACATAAACAGAATGAACTGCATCGTATCAGTCCAGATAACCGCTTTAATCCCTCCTGCCATTGTGTAGACGAGAGCAACAAAGGCAATAAGGGCAATTGCTACATTAAAATTGATTTGAAAGACCACCGCTAAAGCGATGGCACAACCCGCCAAACGTACTCCACTAGCCAAAAGTCGAGTTACTAAAAAAAATAGAGTTCCGGCATCTTGGCTTCTCGGGCCAAATCGTTCCCCTAAAAGCTGGTAAACAGTAGTTACTCTTTGCTTGTAGTAAGCTGTCAAAAGGAGGAAAGAGATGATCACTCGTCCAACCAAGTCCCCTAAGGCAAACTGTAAGTATCGAAAGTCCTCCATGTAAGCTGCACCAGGAACTCCAATAAAGGTCAAAGCAGAAAGGGAAGTTGCGTAAATCGATATCATGACCGCCCACCACGGCATTTGGCGACCACCGAGAAAGTAGTCATCGGTGTTTTTCTCTTTGCGTCCTGTATAAACTCCTATCGCAACAACAATGAGAGCATAAATAGCTAGTACAAACCAATCTAGGGGGGCGAGTGTATCCATAAAAAAAATTTACTCCACAATGTTATTTTGTTTTAAATCTCGAGGTACATGAATAATGAAAGTTGATCCCTCATCAATCTTGCTTTTAACATAGATTTCTCCGCCCATCAATTGGCATATTCTTTGACTAATGGCCAAACCTAAACCAGCCCCCTCATGGCGGCGAGAATTAGACGTGCTTACCTGAGAAAAGGCTTTAAAGAGCTTTGTTTTCTGTTCAGCACTAATTCCAATACCCGTATCACTAATAGAGAAGATGATCCAATCTTGATCATTTTCTTGTTTTAAGGATATATCCAGAGTGATTTTACCATTTTCAGTGAACTTGGCTGCGTTTGCCAAAAGATTAAAAATGCATTGCCGGAGCTTAGTTAGATCAGAAAACATAGATCCCATATTGGGATCAGATCGAATCTCAAAAGTATTTTTATTCTTTTCGATCAAAGTTTGGATCGTCATTTTCACTTCTTCAACCAAATGATCAATGGTAAATTTTTCCGGAAAGAATTCTATTTTTCCGGACTCAATTTTCGATATATCTAAAATATCGTTGATCAAGGCTAAAAGATGTTTCCCGGCAGTACTGATCTTCTTTAAATCGGGCCTTAGGATTTCCGTTTTAATACTTTCTTCTTCTTCCGAATCCTCTAAAATAAGCTCACTATATCCGATAATTGCATTAAGAGGAGTTCTTAGTTCATGGCTCATATTAGCTAAAAAAGCACTTTTTGCTCGATTTGCTTCCAAAGCTTTCTGACGACTATCCATAAGCTCAGAAGTTCGCTCCTTCACTAAATCCTCTAATCTTTCATTGGTTCTCTGCAAAGCATCAACAGCTTGCATTCTTTCGATGACAAGCCCTACTTGACGACCAATAGCAGTAACAATATCTAAATCTTCTTGGCGAAATCTGCGGTTGTGCCAGGTGGAGTCTAAATAAAGAGCGCCGAGAATACCACTGTGCCCTTCCAAAGGAACGCAAACAACGGACTGGATATTGAGTTTACGAGCACTGGAGTTTTCTTCAAAGCGAGAGTCTGCCAAAGTATTTGCACTAACTGTTCCGACCCCTTCATTGAGAGCGGCTTGTAAAACGGAGCGACTAATCATAAATTCTTCGTTGGTAAACTTTCCCGTTTCTCCTGAAGGAGATAGAAAAAGAGAAGAGAAACCGCGCTGAGAAGACTTTGTTTTGAAAAGTAAACACCCGCGAGCAACTTCCAAGTACGAGAGTAGCTTTTCCAAAATAGAAAACATTAGACTTTCGAAATCAGAATGTTGGGAAATAATTCGACCAATATCATGAAGTAATTCTAGACTCTTTTTTAAACGATTGTGATCCGTTTCGAGGATTTCAGCAAAAGCAGGATCTTTTTTGCTTTTCTTGTAAATGATGTTTCCCCCTAGGGTCTCTCGGTACTTAGGGTTTTGCATCATTTCAGTGATTTCAGAAAGGGGTTGAAGAGTGGTTCGCATATCAACAGCCTTTTGGGGAGCTGTTTTGCTTCGATCTAACTTCAACCGGCTAGCTGTTTCCACGCTGGGAACTCGTCCCGTTCCTTTTTCATCTTTTTCTGAATTATCCGCATAGATATTTTGAACGTATATCTTAAAACTACCAATTTGGATAAAGTCTCCCACCGAGACTATACTTTTGCTTATCTTTAAGCCATTGACGTAAGTTCCGTTGGAACTTCCGACATCTTCTAAAATAAGCACCTCATTTTGGTAGTAAAGAATACAATGCTTGTGGGATACATTCGGCATTTCCAAAGGCATATCACAAGCAGAGTCTCTTCCCACAGAGATAGTAGTGCCATTAGAAAGGCTGTAGTTTTTTTCCTCTTTACTATCACCTAAAATAACAAAAAAATTAACATCCATAAAATTTTCCTCATTTTATTGGTCGGGTTATGTAAGAGTTTATTACAAAATTAGGTTCCGTCAAAAAAAATTTGAAATATTTTTTGTAATTTCTCTTAGAAATCCCTCTACATGTTGCTAGGGCGTGTTAGTCCCAAGTATGACAGGAAAAATTTTTTAAATTGTGCTTTGGAAAAATGGTCTTGTTGCTGTACCATAAGAAACAAGTTTTGTCTACGTGTAATTGGTTTGACTTTGTTTTAGGGTGCATCTTAATTATACAAAAGTTTTTCTAAAAAAAAAACAGAGGAATTTGTAAATTGCTTTTTACCTACCTATTTTTTATTGCATTTGTAAACTCAAGAAAACTTTCCTTGAGTGATTCCGCTGAGGGAATAGTATGTTACTTCTAGCGGAAAGTGGCGGGAGTAAAACGGACTGGATTTTTGGTTCCAGTCTAGAGTCAGCAAGAACCATACAAACCGCCGGGCTAAATCCCAATGGAAAAACCGAGCAAGAAATCCGAGCCGTTTTGCGAAAAAAAATAATTCCCTGGCTGGGAACAACTCCTCTTGCCATTTATTTTTTTGGAGCTGGTTTAGGAAATGAAAAAAATAAAAAACTTATCTATGATATTTTCCAAAAAGAGCTTCCTGGAGTAGAAAGAATTTGGATAGAATCCGATTTACTCGCTTGTGCTTATGCTGCTTTAGCGGATAAGCCCGGCACAATTGGTATATTAGGAACAGGATCAGTGGCTTTTTTTTACAACGGGAATCGAGTTTTAAATCGAGCAGGAGGGTGGGGCTTTTTACTAGGAGATGAAGGAGGAGGAATCTCTCTCGGAAAAGAGTGGATTCGATTGTATCTATCAGGACAAATATCTCACGAGCTACAGCAACACTACCAAGAACACACGGGTCTAAAAAAAGACCAGATCTCAGAACAAGTCTACAAAGCCCCTTTGGGTGATTTTTTGGCAAAGCAAACTTACTTTTTGTGTAAATACCAACAAGAGGAAGAAGTTAGACTTTTTCTAGAAAGTCAATTTGAAATATTCATTCGAGACTACTTAAAACACTGTATTTTCCAAGAAAATCCTCGGGTCATTTTGATGGGAGGAGTGGCAAAAAACTTTGTTCCCATTTTAGGAAATACCTTAGAGAGAGAAGGAATCCCTAACTGGCAATTATTTACAGCTAGCCCCATTCACCCGTTATTCAACTACCTTTTAAGAAGTGGAAAGAAATCATCATGAGTTTAGATAGTAGCTTTACAGGACAATGCTATCTTTGTTGTAAGAATTATAGTAAAAATGGTATTTTACGACACTTAAAAGCATGTCAAAAAAAATCCAAAAAAGATTTTTCCGATGGATTTGATCACACCTTTCATCTCATCATAGAAGGAGTCTATATACCCGCTTACTGGCTTCACTTAAAAGCGAGAGAAGATATGCTTTTGCAGGAACTAGATGAATTACTTCGCGCAACTTGGATGGAATGCTGCGGGCATATGAGCGTTTTTAAAATAAAAGGGGATGTTTTTCTTTCTGAGAAAATGCTAGAGGAAATGGAGGGATTGGGAATGGATATAGAGCTTGGGGACATTCTTAAACCCGGTTTAGAATTTACCTACGTCTATGATTTAGGCAATCCCACCGATTTGTTTGTTCGAGTTGTCGAAGAAACAACAGAAAACTTTCCCGAATCCTTTCAAGTTTTGGCCCGCAATAATCCTCCTGATATAAGCTGTGATTACTGTGGCGACGTTGCTGCTCTTATCTGCAGTGAATGCACAGGATCACTAGGGTGTTGGTTTTGCCAAGACTGTATCGATGAACATGATTGTGGAAACGACCGATTTCTCCAAGTGAAGAATTCTCCTCGCATTGGAATTTGCCAGTATGGACAAGTCTGAGTATTTTCTTTCCTTGTAGAAGACCTTTCTTTTCGTTAAAATATTTCAAGTATCTTAATAAAATTATGCAAGCCGCGCTTAAATTAGGAGAGTCGTATGTCAAAAGGCGTTTTTTCTGTGCTTAAGGATAAATCATTTAGCTCCTTGGTCGTCACTCAATTTTTAGGAGCTTTCAACGACAACTTATTTAAGCAATTACTCGTTTTATTTATGTTTGCCACAGCAGCCAGTTCTACTGACGGAAAACTCTATAATTCCATTGCCGGTTTACTTTTTCCTCTCCCTTTTATTCTTTTCTCCATTCATGCTGGAGTTGCCGCGGACCGCTATAGTAAAAGAACTATTATTGTCATTGCCAAGTGGATGGAAGTGGGGGTTATGCTCAGTGCCATGCTTGCTTTTTATCTGCAAGAGCGCAATTTTCTTTTCCTAACTCTTTTTTTTATGGGAACACAAAGTGCGCTTTTTGGTCCGTCAAAATATGGAGTTCTCCCTGAGCTTTTACCGAAGAAAGATCTTTCCCGAGGAAATGGGGTAATTCTTCTGACCACTTTTATGGCGATCATCGTTGGAACAGGAGCGGCGGGAGTATTAAAGGAAGGCTTTGGCTCCACCTCTTTCAAAGAAAGTAGCTTTCACAATTCCAAAGAACTTGTCTGGAAAGTAAAAGCCCAAGAAGACCCCGTTTCTTTACACCTGATCTCTAAATTCCCTGCAGTAACAAAAGAGATGATAGAGAAAGCTGATAAGGCTTCTGAGAAGCTTCCTGAAAACTGGAAAGCAAACTTAATCGATGGCCTAAATGCCGTTGTTAATAACGATAAGGTTATCTACTCTTCAGAGATATTTGCCGAAGTTAAGCTTTCTTCTGCCACAAAAAAAATGATCGCAAATAAAGAGATAGAAGGGCGAGGAATTCCTCATACCAATCGCTTACTTTTAGAAGACGCCTACCCGAAAGAAATCAAGAAAAGTCAGCAACTGCACTGGGCTTGTTTACTTTTTGTTTTGATTGCCGCACTGGGAACATTGACTTCGTATGGAGTAAAAAAACTTCCCCCCTCTTCCCCAGAAACTGATTTTATAAACCCCATATCTGGTTTTATGAGTAACTGGAAAATGCTCGGAGAAACTTCTCTCCTCCGAGCAGGAGTTTTATCCAATACTTATCTCTGGTTTCTTGGTACTGTCATTATGCTCGGAATTAATGATTACGGAATCATTCTTTTAAAGTTATCTGATATTGAAACCAGCTATACGCTAGCTCTGCTTTCCTTAGGGATTGCTTTGGGAAGTGTTTGTGCAGCAAAACTTTCAGGAGATAGTATCAACTTTAAATTGATTCCCCAAGGTTCCTTTTTCGTTGTGGGAGCTTTAATTGCTGTGTTTTTTCTACCCTACGCTATCGATGCGTTAGACGTACAAGACAATACTAAAGCAAAGACGATTTTATTAGGAGGAATTCTCTTCTTTGCCGGAGTAGTTTTTGCTTTAGCCGTGGTTCCTGTGCAAGCTTTTCTCCAGGAAGCTGCTCCCGAAGATAAAAAGGGACGCGTTCTTTCGATGAACAACCTCTGTAATTTCACTGGAATGTTTTTTTCCTCGGCTTTCTATTGGTTCACCGCTGTTTTTTGTGGAATGGATGCCAATGAAACGATGGGAGTTCTTGCTATTATGACCTTGATTTTTGGCCTAGTCGCACGCAATATTTTCCGCAGTAAGTTTTAGTTTATGGTCGCGTAGCGACTGAGGCAGGTAGCCAGGGGTTTTATGCTTACTTTTATACACATAATTTTGTGACTTGTTGCTCACGCGAAGGTCGTAAAAGAAAATGGAAAGAAGAAAAGAATTTCACGCAAAGACGCAAAGATCGCAAAGAAGAAGAGAAAAGTTCCTGTTAATAAAATGAAACTTCTTCCTTCTTCCATTCCTCTTCTTCTTTGCGATCTTTGCGTCTTTGCGTGAAATTCTTTTCTTCTCAAAATCTACCGCGGAGAGGAAAAAAATACAAAGGCTATAGCTTAACTTAATGCTACTGGTGCCTGGCGTAACTAAACCTTATAAAATATGGGCCTAGATTAAATGCATGTTTTTCAGGTATCGTATAAATAGTGCGTAAAAGGCTCTATTTTTCTCCGGTAGAACGAGAGTTGATTTCATTTAGGAGGTCATCCATTGTGGAAATAGGGCCTTTGCCTCCAAAGGCTAAGAGTTGGGTTCCAATTACCCAGTCTACATTTTCGAATTGCTTTACCAAGTTTGCTACCATTGTGTTGTGGTGTGTTTGTTTCCCTTTTTCTGTTAAGGTAAGGCCGATATAACTGCGCTGATCATTTATTCCCCTTTTAACGTAGAATGCTGAAACAATATGGTTATAGGGAATTTCCTTTTTGTGGCTACTTATATAAATGGCATTAGGTTTAAATTCGAGCATTACTTTTGGATTTTTGACGTAATGAGCGGATATTAAGGTGATAGTTACGCCCACTAAAATAAATAGAGCGGTTACAGGTAAAGGGAAAGGGTGGGGAGCGAATGGGCCAGCAATGCCAAGTATCGTTAAAATGAGTCCAAAAATGACACCTACCCAAGTATAAATGGGAGTAAAGGGAACAATAATATTTTTTTTCATATTTCTTTCCAAAAATTGATAGGTTGTTTCTTTATAAATAATAAATGAAGTTTCTAAAGCTGATAATCCTGAGCGGTAAAGATGGAATGGATATTTGATAGATAATTATTAAATGATATTGTACCGAAGGCTTGGTATTACTTGAATACAAGTAATAGATGACTGAGATTGAGTTTTGATCTTTTAGATTAATCAATATGGAAATGATTTACAAGCACTATTTTCAGAATTTTCTTTCTACAAGTGTAGACTGTCTCTAAATTCTATTTTGTAGATTTTCTTAAAAAAATTGAAAATTCTATGGTAATCTTCTCTATTTTTTTTACAATTATAGTAGAAATAATTCTCTTTTATCTTTAAGAATTTTTCTACTTTCGATACAAATAGCCGCTAATAGGAAACACAATTCAAGATAATTCAACCTTTTGTTGAGGAAAAAGTCATGCTCTCTTATCTGAAATACATGTTTGTTCTTTTGCTTTTACTCTTACCCTATAGCACAGCCATTACTCTATATTGGACTGATAATGTTGATGAGCGCATCGAAAGAATAAACGATGACGGAAGCAATCGCCAATTATTACTTTCGGGAGGAAGCTTTCCTAATCTTCAAGATGTTGCTGTTGACACGATCGGCAACAAATTTTACTGGGTGGACTTTACCACCGACCAAATAGCTCGAGCTAATTTAGATGGCTCGGGAGTAGAAGTGATCATTAACGGAGCCCACTCTCTCGGACTTTCTCTTGATTTAAATGGAGGAAAAATCTACTGGTCGGAATTTTCCAATGGTCTTCTACGTCGCTCAAACTTGGATGGCTCAGGAGCCGAAACTATTCTCAATGTGAGTACAAGTGCGCGTAAGACGGATCTAGATCTTCTAAATGGAAAAATCTATTGGTCCGAAGAAACCCAAATTCGACGAGCTAACCTTGACGGATCGGGAGCCGAAACAGTTGTCTCTGGACTATCCCTTAGCCGCGACCTCTCCGTGGACCCCTTAGGAGAAAAGGTCTACTGGACCGACCACTCTGCAGGACTTTTGCAAAGAGCTAACTATGATGGAAGTGGCTTACAAACTCTTGTTACTGGTCTGGCAGCTCCTGCTGGCGTAGAAGTCGATATAATAGGAGGAAAAGTCTATTGGGTTGAGCGAGATACCGACCGATTACGTAGAGCAAACCTGGATGGAACAAGTGTAGAAGATGTCTTAACTGGAATTACTCATCCTATTGGACTCACTATAGAAAGTAAGGCAGAATTTCAAGCAAACTTGGCTAACCCCGTACCAGAACCACATAGCGTTCTTCTAATTAGTTTAGCTGGATTGTTTTATTTTTTTAGAAGAGGGAATGAATCCCGCTAGTTTACCCTCGACGAAGGGAAGCAATTTAAAACATCTTAATTCACCAAAACGGAGAATTAAATAAGCTAAGAGCTAAGCATAATGCCCGCATGATTTTGTTTGTTTTCCAGATAAATATTCCTTAATACTTTTACCTAAAGAACATCGTTTTATCCTTAATAGCAAAAAAAAATCATATTATTTAAAATTGCTTATTCTGAAAAAATGCTTTCCAAATAACAAGAAATAGTCAAAGACTATATGAATAGGAACAATGGGCACAGTGTTTTGAAAAATCTTTACCTTTTCTTAAAAAGAAAAAAAAACTTGATTTTTTAGATAAAGCCATTTATACTTCCAATTAGCTGTAAATGACTACACTAGAAACACTTGTAACCTGGTGTAACTAGAGAATGGCAAGTGGTGGGATTTAGTGCAAAAGACACATGATTATTTATGGTGTCTGGAATTTAATTATGTTTAATTAAATTAAAATATGTTTAATTTTTTTTCCTGAAATTCGAAGTAGAATCTTTATTTTCTACGTTTAGGATTTCAGGTGAAAATATAAAAAATGGCTTTTGGATTAAGGAAATTTGTAATGAAAAAATTTTTAGTTTTAATGTCTTTCATCGCACTACTAAGCTATACGCAAGCTGACATTACGGCAGCTCGGCGTGGTGGGATAGTATTTGGCTTTGATGGCTTAAGCAATAACGAGGTAGTTAACACTGCCATTGGCGAAGATCAGTTGGCTGTAGAAGTTTCAGACGAAGGTTCTGGCAAAATACGTTTTAGCTTTTATAACGAAGGAACTCAAGACGCTGTTATTGCTGAGATATATTTTGATGATAACTCAAATGGTAGTGGTGATGTTTTGGAAGCTATTGATAGCATTGAAGATAATCCTCCTAGCGTTATATTTACTGATGAAGATGTTAAACCACCAAACCTTCCTGCGGGACAAGAAGCTATTCCTCCTTTTGTTCAGGATTTCTCTATTGGTGCAGAAAATCCTTCTCCTGCCAAAGGTGTTAGCCCTGGAGAAGAGGTGGGGGTTATATTTACTTTAAAGGCAGGTGTTGACTTTGCTGATGCTATCGCTGCTATTTTAGGGCAAAACTTGCGAATAGGTCTCCATGTGCAAGCCATAGGCGATAGTGGAAATAGTGAGTCATTTTTAAGCACTGAACCTGGTGGTGATCCTGTTCCTGAAGCCAATACTTTAGTTTTTGCTTCCTTGTTTATGGGAATGCTGATGATACGAAAGAAAAAAACTGCTTAAGTCTATTAAGAACAAATTAAACGAACAAAAAGCAGTTTGATTTTTTGTCAAATAATAGTCGACCAAATGTGTAAAAGCTTTGGTCGACTATTCATTTATGCTTGTATAATTTTTATTTCCCCTTTTTATGGCAAAATAAAGGCCTATTTTTTTGACTTATCTTCTTTCATCTGCCAATAAACCTGCAAAATAAAGAATTCTCCCCTCCCCCTTTTCCATTCCATTCCCTCCCTTTTCGCTTTATGCAAAAACATTACAAAGCACTGATGGACAAAAATAAAGAAAAATGATAAAGTTGTCTAAGAAAAGAGATACTATTACCCACTCAAGTCTGGAGTATTTTGCAAGCATTAGTTTAAGATACTTTTGTAAGATCTAGACACGTCACCCGGACGAAAAGGAAAAATTATGCTTAGAAAATTATTCATTCTATCGCTGGCATTCAGTCTTTTGGCCGGGGTAGGATTAGGGATTTATTTCTTACGCCCTTCTAAACGCTATGCTCGGCATTATCAAAAGGGCCTAATCTATTTTAATCAAGGCAAATATGCTAAATCGGCTATTGAATTTTATGCCGCTAAAAAAATTAAAGACGAAGATAAAACGCTTTTAATGTATCTTGCCGAAAGCTATCGAAAAAACAACGAGCACGAAGAGAGTATTTCTATTTTAAAGCAACTTGTTGTGAAATATCCTAAAGACCAAGAGCTCTCTACCATTTTAGCGAAAAACTACATTGCTAATAAAGATTACCAAAAGGCTTTAGCCGTTTCTCAGCGTTTTCTTAAAAAAAATGGAGAAAATGCCGAATTACTCAACCAAAGAGGTATCATTTTTACTTTTCTGGAACAAAGTGAGTCTGCGAAGGTCGATTTTTTAAAATCGATTGAACTAGATAGCAAGGAAGCAAACGCCTATAGTAACTTAGCAAGAGTTTATTGGACAGAAAAAGATTTTGAGGGTACTTTTCAAACTCTCGGGCAATTCTTAGAAATAGAGCCAAATGACTATGCTATTCGAAACGAACTAGGAGATTATTATTTCTCGATTAATCGCTTAGATGAGGCAATTGAACATTTTTTTTATCTCTATGAAAAAAATCCAAAGAAACTTTTAGAAACCTCTGGGAAATTAAGTTTAGCCTTACTAATGGCTGACAAAAAGACAAAGTTAGAAAAAGTATTAGACACGGTTTTTAGTAAAAATCCATCCAAGCTAGAGGTTTCTCCCCTACTATTTTATGCCCGTGGAGTTTTACAATTAGAAAAAAAAGAATACGAAAAAGCGATCTCAGATTTCGAGTTTGCCCAACTGCGCAACTTGAAACTAGCCAACCTAAAATACTCTTTAGCAAAATGTTATAACAAAACAGGAAAAGTATTCTTAGCGATAAAAGAACTCGAAACCTTGCTCGAAGTGCAAGCCGATTATCTACCGGCACATCTACTTCTCGTTCAAATACTCATAAACGAAGATGATGCAGTCAAAGCAGTGAATCATTGTGATAGATATTTAAACCAAATGCCTAAGAATAGGCAACTTATTGAAATCAAAGCTTTGGCTATGGCAGGTACAGGCAGAAGGCAACTAACAGAAAAAATGTACGAGGAGCTATCTCAAATAGACGACTCCTATTCGAGTAAGCGTAGCTCTATTTTATTGGATATATTGCAAGGAAAAAATAAAAAAGCGATTGAGAAACTCAAAGAGATTCTCAAAGAGGAAACTCAATCTCCCCATCTTGTCTCTTTGCTTTTAGCCCGTAATTATTTAATTATTCATGATTATGATAAGGCGGTGGAACATCTCAATGTAGCTATGGAATCGGAACCTTTCCGATTATCTGCCGAGCAAGTGTTAGCACAAGTGTATACCTCCTCCCAAAAATATGAAAAGGCTATTGAGCAATATAATAAGGTTTTAGAAGAAGATCCCAACCACCACCGAGTACCTTTTGAACTAGCGGAGTTGTATCATAATCTGAAGCAGAATCCAAAAGCTTTAGATGTTCTCAAAAAATACAACAAAATCAACTCAAGTAAATCTCTTTACTTGGAACTTTTAGCAAATATATCTCTCAGTGAGCAAAAGTATCATGAAGCAGCAAAGTACTTAGAGAAAATTAAATCCAAAACGATTTCTCAAAAAAATCTTCTCGGCGATATTTATCAACGATTAGGAAAACAAAAAGAGTCCATTAATACTTACGGAGAAGAAGAAAGTAACCCCGAAATTTTGATAAGACAGGGTTTAGCCTTATTTCTCGATGAAAAATGGTCTAAAGCGGTACCTAAACTAGCTAAATATGTAAGTTTAAAGCCCAAGCAAATATACCCGAATATTGCTTATTGTGTGGCTTTAATCCAAAATAATAATCTAGAAGAAGCACTAAAGCACAGCAATGAAATGCTACGAGAAATAAATTCCCAGACATGGTTAGTTCGTTTTGTTCGGGGTATAATTTTTCTCAAAAACGATAGTTTTTCCATTGCTCTAAAGGAGTTGGAGAAAGTTCCTGCTGCGGATCAAGCTATTATGGAAGGGGTGAAATCCATCCTTCAATTTTCTGCCAAACAAAACCTTGATGTGCTTCCTGTTCTAACAGTGCTATTAATTTCAGAAATGGGAGATCCTGTTGTTGCCCTCAAACTATACAGGAAGCTTTCTG
Source organism: Planctomycetota bacterium (assembly GCA_029260735.1). Lineage (GTDB taxonomy): Bacteria > Planctomycetota > Uabimicrobiia > Uabimicrobiales > Uabimicrobiaceae > JAJDCR01. The sequence continues at coordinate 21,130 of JAJDCR010000084.1, read as the reverse complement.
TACTCATTAAGAGAACACTTTTTGCTAGTTATTTAGAATCTATGCTAATGGAAAAAACAGGTCAACGAGATAAGTTTCAAATTTCAATAGATTCTCTCTCCAGTAAACCAAACCTTCCCGCCTATATTAATGCTTTCATTGGCCGATCTCTAAACCACCAAGACCGCTTTGAAGAGGCCGAAAAATTTATGGTGAAAGCATTGCCGATGTACCAAGAAAATCCTGGTATGATTATGGAACTAGCAATTAACTATAACCTTAGAGGAAAAAGCAAAGAAGCTCTGGAGACTTTTGAAAAGGCTGCAAACATAAAACAAACAGAGCAAAATAAAGAAACTATAGCTCACGCCTGTAATAATACAGCTTGGTTGATGGCAAGAGATTATCCATCCAAGCTAAAAGAAGCTTTGCAGTATGCGACAAAAGCCAATAAAACAATCCCTAATTATGCCCCATTTTTAGACACCCTAAGCTGGGTCTATTTTAAAGGCAAGAAATGGGACAAAGCAGAAGCATACATGATTAAGACCCTAGAAATTTCTCCTCTGAAAAATTCGACTAAGTTTCGCTTAGCTCAGCTTTATATAGAGCAGAATAAAAAACAAAAAGCGAAAAAACTACTTCAGGAAATTTTGGAAAGTGGAGAAGCCAACAAGAATAAGACAAAAGTCCAAGAACTATTAGATAGCATTAATTGAAATAGAGCTATTTTCTAATTGGGATTTACTCTAAGGGTTTGTCTGGTTGACGAGTAAGGGCACATGAAGCCTTAAGCCCTACACACTGAAGGCGTTACACATGAATACCCCAAAGCAAAGTAAGCCAAAAGCGAGCGATCCCCTGGGGTCAAGGTCATTCAGTTAAGGGAATCTCAGTAGTAATAAAGGCTAGAAGGTTATTTCTCGTTTCTACCCCTTATTGTAGCGTAGTTTGGTTTTCCAAAAAACAGAACCTCAATAGGCTAGTATCCTATCAGGCGTAGCGGACAACCACAAGGGCCCTGCAGGCAGGCCCTTGCTGTTGTCCCTACAGGGGTATCTATGTGATAGGAAATAATTTGCAGGTTGTAATGGTTCGTATTGATCGATTTCATTAACCTGAATTCGCGCGATGTAATGTAGGGACAACTACGAGGGCCGCCTGCAAAGGCCCTTGTGGTTGTCCGTTACGCCTGCTAAAACCTAATCTTCCGCTTTTCAATGGTTAGAGGAACAAAATCGCCCTCTGCCCATTATGTTCTATATGTTTTCCTTAACTGAATGTGCTTGCCCCTGGGGTAACTCAGCCTGAAATTTGCTTTTAGCCTAGCCTTAAATTCGCCAATAGTGGCATTTAGTGGAAAGATATCTTTTTTAATAACATTGTTTTTTTTTAAGTTTCATAGTATTATGAAAAATGAATATATATTGGATTTGCTCTAATTTTTGTTTTTGATGAACAAAACCAATAAAACTATTTTTTTCAAAAAAAGAAAAAGGGAATAAAAAAGATGCTTAAAAAAACGCTATTAGTTATTTCGACCTTATTGTTAACTAATTTGTATGCTGACTTCACTCAAGTCTTACTTCCAGGCGACCCAGAAATTGGAGTAAACCATGCTCCCCTAGTTAATTACGACATTACTTTTGTTGGAGTCCCTGCGCCCATCAGCAATGCTACTCTGACTTTCGATACTTCTGGAGACATTAACAATGGTGTTAGTGAAACTATTGCTTTATTTCAAGATGGTGTATTTATAGACACTCTTTATAATTTTACATCAGGACAGACGAATATCATTGACTCAACAACTATTTCATTGGCAACATTTGCAAGTTTCATTGATAATGGAGAGGTTGTTTTTACTTTACGCGGTGCTGATGATACCGGATTTCATACTCTCAACTCGGTAACTCTTACTTTTGAAACTGCTCCCGCCGTTCCTGAACCAACAACTCTTCTTACTTTAGCTTTTGGACTAATAGCATTTGCTTTCACTCGTAAAAAATCACTATAACTTATTCGCACATATCGTAAAAAAAGCCGAGTTATTCATTGTGAATAGCTCGGCTTTTTTTATTCTGCTCGTATGGTCTATTCTGCCATAATCTGCATACGCGAAGTGGGTAGTTAATCAAAAACAATTCCACGTCGCCATCAAATCTTCCGAAGCTCCGTACTAATTAGTACTTGTTTTTTACCTTTCTGAGCCAAGGGCATTTCCTTATTGAGCGTACAAATATTATTTTTAGGCCCATCGGTGACCTAGGGTACCATTCGCCTTTGGCTCACTTTACCCTAGGCTGGGTTGTGTAACACTTTCAGTGTATGGAACTATTGTCCTCCTGAATTTTGGATTCGCAAAGGCATCACATAAACTCTTTATTACAAATCCTATTTTGATAACCATTTAGGGCGGTCGATTATATCTTGGGCCAATGTTTAGATAAAACCTTTTGCATTGTCATTCTCGCGAAGTATGTCCCCATGAAGATGGACTGTCTGGAGTATTTTGTTTTTGGCCTGAAAGGCCTACACAACCTAGCCCAAGGCAACGCCCTGGGAATTATAGGACTAACACAAACATAGCCCTGAAAGGGCGGAATAATTTAGAATATTTCGCCCCTTCAGGGCTGGGAATGTTGATGTTCAAATATTCCCAGGGCTTCGCCCTGGGCTGGGTTGTTACGCTCTTTCAGAGCTAAGAAACATCAATACAAGATATTGTTAGGAAATACTTTAAGAGAAAAACTTACCCCACTCAGCCATCTTCATGGGGACATGCTTCGCGGGAATGACATACGTGGCCCAAAAAGTGATCAAGGCTCATTTAGGAATGATTTTTTCGCGAAAAGAACCAAGAAAAAAGAAGTGTCGCGAAGCGAAAGAAACGTAGCCCCCATACGGACCAAGCACATTAATTCCCTTTCTCTTCTATTTTATGTTCTGGCAGCAACCGAAATTCTATTCGGTCACTGCCAGAACATTTAACCAAACAAAAATCAATCCTGCTTCTTCTCCATCATCTGCACACGCGAAGCGGGCAGTTGATCAAAAACAATTCCACCATCATTATCAAATCTACCAAAACTCAGCACTCCGGTTGGACATTGCTGAACACAAGCAGAGCAACGAACGCACTCAGGGTCTTCCATGGGGAGCCCTTTGTTGGCAAAGTTCATGATGTCAATTCCCTGGTGGCAAACAGAGGTGCAGACATTGCAGGAAATACATTTCTTTTTGTCGGCAAAAATGCGAAAGCGGCTAAAGCGAGCGTATATGTGCATAAGAGCGGCGAGAGGGCAAGCGAAGCGACACCAAACCCGTCCGCTGTACCAAAAGTAGCAACCCACTCCGATGATGCCTGCTAGCCACAAATCCACGATGTATTTGTAGTTGACCACTTTCCAATCGATAAAAAGTCCTTTGTAGAAAGGAATTAAGGAGGAAAGTGAGGGGAAAATCCAGGTCACTATACGTAAAAATAAAAGGAAAAATGCCAGCGCGAGGATGGCTTGGCCGAGCATATTGAATCGGTTCCAAAATGGGCCATGAGGCATTTTGTGGCGGTGAGTATCTCCAAGAGTTTCAGCAAGAGCTCCACAAGGACAGATCCAGCCGCAAAAGGCTCCTTTTCCCCAGCGCCAAACGATGAAGGGAATGATAACAAAGGTTTGGACAAAGCTAATTACAAGCCACCCTACCATGGGCTGGTCTGTAAAAACATTATAGATAAAGAGAGGCCAAGCTAAAATTAAACCAAAAGAATGCCAGTAGCTTCCATTGGGAAAGAGTTCGTTGCCGATAGCTTGTCCCCAGCTACTTCCAAAGTAATTGTTGTTGCCAATCCAAGGAAGAAGAATGTAGGGGAGAATAAAGAGAGGAATGACCTGAATGGCCATTAGGGTGTAAGTTTGGACTTTAACGTAAGGAGTTTTTCTTCGTCTGATTCTCTTGATTCCAAAAATAACCACACAAAGAGAGTAGGCGAGAGTGTAGTAAAAGCTAGGATCTTTCATTGCATTAATCGTTGATCCGACTAGATTAGTGGGGTCGGCTCCTAGGTTGCGAATCCAATAAAAAACTTGCCCGTAAGACTTCCAGTGGTAAAGAAAAATACAAAAAGCAAAAAAGAGGGAGAAACTTACCCAGGTTTTTTTACGCCATTCTCCCGAGATATTGATTCCAGAGCGTCGGAAAAAATCGAGAGGAGCTTCTCGACCGATCATGCTAAAAACAGCATCGTTGGAGATTTGTTTTTCCTCTCCGCTTTCTTCGACTAGGGTAATGTTGTTGTGCTTGATTTCTTTTACACTTGTTGCTAAGGCTAGGGTCAATGAACCAACCGCTTTGTCTCCTCGCATAGAAGAGGATGCTGCGGTTGTCACTCGCTCCGAGCTGGGGCGTTCAACGGCGGCAGGACAAGAGGGGTCTTCTTCGAGAGCTTGGATAGACTCTAGGTTGTCTGGCTTAGGACGAGAGAACTCTTTTTTGCGGTAGCTCAGGGTAACGTGGGCTCCACAGCAAGTTAAAGCGATAGCTGTCTCTAGAGCTGAATCTCCTCCTCCAACGACAAGAATTTGCTTTCCAGCGTAGTCTTTGGGGTCATGAAGGCGGTTAGATACCTTATCGAGGTTTTCTCCGGGGCAATCTAGTTTCCGAAAGTTTCCGCTCCGTCCAATCGCAATGATAACTCGAAGAGTGGGGGTTGTTTTTTCTTCGTGATGGAGGAGAAGCTTTCCTCCCTTATGTTCGATTTTTTCGATTCGTGTATAAGTTATTTCCACGCCGGCTTTTTGCCTTTGTTCTTCCATTTCGACCATGAGGTCTTCTTTGACCGTGGCTTGGAACTGAAGATCTCCCTCGGGAACCATATCAGTGGGGTAGGTATAAATAGGCTTTCTTTTGGGAAAATTTGCTACGGTGGAGAATATTTCGCTCGCTTCATAAATTTTATAGTTTAGGCCCGCTTTTTTCGCTTCCATGGCCGCAGCTACCCCAGAAACCCCTGCTCCAATGATCGCTAGATCCAAAACTCCCTCTTCTCCTCTTTGTCCATCAAAACTAGGATCTTTGAGAATACTAGAAACTGCTTTAGCTCCCGTATCAGAAGAAAACTTCAAGAGGGGAATTCCGGTTAAATCTCCTACCACGTAAACGCCAGGAACATTCGTGCTTCCATCTTCTTGCACCTCAGGAAGTTTTTCAACGACTCCCGCCGGCCACTGGGTATGCAGCCAATGAGTATATCGGGAAAGAATTGAACGCATTGTCTTCTCCTTGAATCTTATATATCCACAAAAAAAGGCTCTCTAAGAACTTGTTATTAACATAGATTCAAAGAGAGCCTAAAGCTTAGTCAAAAATTAAGAGAAATTTCTAGTGTTGGGCATCGACCACAGCGATAGCAGTCATGTTGACAACGTCTTTGACATCACTACTTCCAATTTGCAGAGGATGAACAGGCTTATTCATTCCCATTAAAATAGGTCCGATCGCTTCTGCTCCTCCCAGTCTTTCCATCAGCTTGTAAGCAATGTTACCTGAGGTCAGATCAGGGAAAATAAGAACATTGGCATCTCCCTTGAAAGAAGAAAGAGGATGAAATTCTTCGCGTAGCTCTCCATCCACCGCCATTTCGACAGACATTTCTCCTTCGATTTGAAGGTGAGGAGCTTTTTCTTTGACTATCTCGGTTGCTCTCTTTACTTTCAATGCCAAAGGATGATCTGAGGTGCCAAAATCAGAGAAAGAAAGCATGGCGATCTTCGGCTCCATATCAAAGCGTTTTGCTTGCTGAGCAGCTAAAATAGCAATTTCCGCTAAAGTTTCCGGAGTTGTTTCGATATTAACGGTCGCATCGGCAAACAACTTAACGTCATTTTTGATGACCATTACATAAAGACCGGCAACGTGCTTCACCCCAGGAGCTTTTTGGACTATTTGAAGAGCAGGACGAATTGTATCTGGGTAGGCTTTGGTGATTCCCGAAACCATCCCATCAGCATCTCCCATCCTGAGCATCATAGAAGCAAATTGAACAGGCTCGAGCATAATTTCCCTGGCTTGTGCTATGGTCACGCCTTTGCGGTGTCTCAGCTTGTGGTACTCTTTGACATATTCATCTAGCTTAGGATAGTAAGCTGGATCAATAATTTCCAATCCGTTAGGCTGTAGACGATGAATGGCTAATTGAGCCATGATTTTATCGCGGTTTCCGATCAGAATGGGTTTAGCAAACTTTTCTTCGACCACGATGTTACAAGCGCGAAGTATTTTATCGTTTTCTCCTTCAGGATAAACGATTTTCTTCGGATCGCGGCGAGCTTTGCGAATAAGAGTTCGAACCACTTCACGGGATTCACCCATTCTAAGCTCTAGTTTTTCTTTGTATGTCTCTAGGTCAATTTGGATACGAGCAACCCCTGTTTCCATGGCAGCTTTGGCAACCGCAGTCGCCTCCCAAATAATGACACGAGGATCAAAAGGTTTGGCAATGATGTAATCGCGACCAAATTCAAATTTTTGGCCCGAGTAAGCACGAGCAACCGAATCTGGTACTGGTTCGCGGGTTAATTTAGCTAAGGATTCAGTTGCCGCAATTTTCATCTCTTTATTGATGGCCATAGCCCGAACATCTAAAGCTCCTCGGAAAATAGCCGGAAAGCCCAAAACATTATTGACCTGATTAGGATAATCACTTCGTCCTGTCGCCATGATGACATCTTTACGAGTATTCATGGCATCAGGATAAGAAATCTCAGGATCAGGGTTAGCCAAAGCAAAAACGATAGGGTCGCTGTTCATACCAAGAAGCATTTCTGGCTTAACAACACCACCTACCGAATACCCCAAAAAGACATCCGCTCCATTCATGGCGTCAGTCAAAGTTCTCTTGTCGGTTTCTGCAGCGAATTCCTCTTTATGGGGGTTCGATCGCCCTTCTCGTCCTTTGTAAATAACACCACGAGAATCGCACATGAGAATATTTTCTTTTTTCACCCCTAAGTCAATGTAGTGATAAGCACTTGCAATCGCAGCCGCCCCTGCTCCGTTGATGACAACGGTAACTTCATTAAGTTTTTTTCCCACCAATTCAATCGCATTGATAAGAGCAGCACCCGAGATAATCGCAGTACCATGTTGATCATCATGGAAAACAGGTATATTGAGAAGCTCTTGCAGTTTCTTTTCGATGTAAAAGCACTCGGGAGCTTTAATATCTTCGAGGTTGATTCCTCCGAAAGTTGGCTCAAGAGTTTGCACTGTGCGGATAATTTCATCCGGGTCTTCTGTATTGAGTTCTAGGTCAAAAACATCAATATCAGCAAATTTCTTAAAAAGGATCGCCTTCCCTTCCATAACAGGTTTGGCAGCATAGGGACCTATATTTCCCAAGCCCAAAACAGCAGTTCCGTTGGAAACCACTCCGACTAAATTTCCTCGTGCGGTGTACTCAAAAACATCGTCTTGATTCTTAGCAATCTCTAGGCAGGGAATAGCAACGCCAGGAGAGTAAGCTAGAGATAGATCACGTTGGGTTAAGCACGGTTTTGTGGGAGTAACCTCCAGCTTCCCTTTTCGACCACTACTGTGGTATAAGAGGGCATCATCTTTTTTTACCATATTTCCTATAGCTCCTAATAGTTAAGTAAATGTGAAAGGCCCTAAAGTGTATCCAAAAAAATGAATTTCTAACAAACCTATTATAAAATTAGCTAATTTATAGTAGGGTTCTCGGTCAACAATAAAAGTAACTTATGATGGGGAACCAAAAGGTTTCCAAATTTGATCTTTTTCTGAAGAACTAAGGAAGGCTGCTTCTAAGCTGTTTTTTTGTAATGTGACTAAATTCTCTGCGCTTAATCCCATCTTTTGCTGGGCAATTTGGAATTCATGTTCCAGGTCTATTCCGCTAATGCTAGGGTCGTCTGTGTTTAAAGTTACCAGAAGTCCTTTTTCTAGAAACAAGGGAAGAGGATGTTCTTGGTAGCTTTGAACCGTACTTGTTTGTACATTGCTCGTCGGACAACTCTCAATAGCAATATTTTTTTCTAGAATAAGCTGCATTGTCGCCTCATCGTCCATAGCTCTTACACCATGTCCAATCCTTTTTACCCCTAGCTCAGTAATCGCTTGCCGAACACTTTCAAATCCGGCCGCTTCTCCTGCATGGGCAATAACTTCTAGCCCTGCTTCTTGGGCTTTAGAAAAATGATCGCGAAAAAGAGTTCCAGGATAGTTTTTTTCATCGCCTGCTAAGTCCAAAGCGACAACTCCATGTTTATGACAGGAAATAGCGGCTTCTAATTCTTGCCAACACTTTTCTGGACCAAAAGTGCGAGACATAATGACAATCAGTTTCGCTTTTACAGGAAGTTGAGATTCTTGAAGGGCCTCACAAATAGCTTCCGTTACCCCTAAAGGCTCCAAGTTGTGCTGTAGAGCCATGAAGTAAGGACTGAAACGTAGCTCTATATAGTCTATTTTCTCTTTAACAGCGTCTTCTAAATTTTCTCGTGCGATCCGCTTTACAGCATCATAATCGACAAGAATTTTAGTTAACCACTCAAATTTACTCAGAAAACCAAGGAGATCTGGTTCAGGGTCCATCACTTGAACGTAAGGGCGAAAAGATTCTTTTTCCCAAGCAGGAAGAGATATTTTGTGTTTTTGAGCTAAATCAATGATGGTTTCTAATCGGATATTGCCATCCAAATGGCGGTGAAGATCAATAAAGGGATAGCCGTTTCTCATAGTGCTCGATGTACCCTAAGAAGGTTATGAAGAATCAAAGATATCTTAAAAAGCAAGAGTGGAGTACAAGCTCGACCGAGCAGAGGATGTGCGAAAGTTAAATATCAGGAAACCTTTCACATCTCCTGTCGTCGAGTTCGCCCTCCAGAATTATTACTTACGTCAGACTACCTAGTCCACATTTGTAGGTAAGGCAATCTTACTGTAGAATTTCTTTAAGAGACGTTTCCCACGACGTACTCGAATAATTACATCAAAAAGCCCCCGTGGAGTATCTTTTCCTGATATCTTTTCGGGATAAGCTAACTCAATGTTAAAAGAGTATTGTCCCAATTGTCCTCGATCATCGTTTCCGATTGCGGCATCAAAATTTCCTTGGTTTTGACCTAGCTGACAAAAGAAAGCATCGTCATAGTTGGGGATTTGTCCGCCGGGAGGAAGGGTGGTCATTTGACCAACATAGTTCCCACTGCCAGTAGCTGTAATAGGAGCAGGAATTCCAATGGATTGCCCTCTAGCAGGAAGGGTAAATTTATTAGCACTGTCGTCAATACCATCATGAAAGTAAATCAATTGATCGCCAGGAGTCATTTGCTTTGCTGACGCTCTTAAACTAGCGTATGATGAATCGGCGACCATTGCAGAATAGGTATCTTCGATCGCTAGTTTTGTCGAGTTAAGTCCTACAGGAAAAAGAGTAAGTATCCCAACAATTCCCACAACCAAGATACTAAGAGAAATTAAAATCTCTACCAGGGTAAAACCAGCAGAATGAGTGTTTTTTCGTCTCATTAAAACTCTCCTTTTTTAGTTAGATGCTCCGGCAATCCAAAAAGTTCGCGACATAGTACGAACCAGTTCGTCTCGTTTCTCCGGAACCAACTCCATCGTAATACGAAGGGCATGAGGCATTTTTGTATCATCGCTACTTTCTGTAAAAGTAATAGTATCAAGATCTTTTTTGACCCAGTTATCTGACTCAAAGCGAATGAAATCAATTCTAATGTTGGGAAGGGAAGTCGGAGTATTAGCACGAACAAATTGCGCTATAATTTCTAGATTGGTTTGAATAGTTCCTTTATCTCCCGCATTTTTGATTTCAAAAATTTGCCGAGTAAGGTTCCATCTATTTGTGTTTCCTACCTTTTTCACAGCGTAAACAACTCGTGCAAGTTCTTGTTCATGGGAAGTACTATTGGCATCGTTTTGTTGCCAGGAGGTAACAGTATCAAATTCAAGCAGAACAAGAGGGTCGTCATTCAAGTTACTGGTACTAGGGTTGGTGATTTTAAAATCACGGTCGTCATTACGGGCACTCGCCAATTCTTTGGCCATAAAGTCCAAGGCAATCCGAGCATTCTGAAAAAGATTCATTTGAGCTTCAGAGAGAATAAATACAGTAGAAGCTTGGGTAAAAATTGTCACCACTGCAATCGTTAAAATCAACATCAAAGCAACGGCTACCAGCAACTCAATAAGAGTAAAACCGGTTTTTTTATGTTTTTGTTTCATAAATAGACTCCTCATGTTTTCTATTCACGAACAGCGAAGAAAACTTGACCTGTATTTTTGATAACATCCAGGTAACATTTCAAAGGCGAACCTTTTTGTTGAACAATAATATCAACATCATTAACTGTTTGAATATTTTCTACAAAGTTATCTTTTATTACAAATAAACGCATACTTCCATTGGGAAGAAAACGTAACCCAAAATTCGCCTTAGGTTCTTCAAATTTAATAAATTCAGGCATTTCCTGAGGGTACCCTTGGGCCAAGAGAAGATCATCGTTCGTATCTGAGTTATTATTGTTACCATCATACCGATAAATGCTGTTTGGAGTTCCTTTTACGTTATTATTGTTTAGATTGACTCCGAAGGCCGTATTTATGTTGAAATTTTCATTGATGTTCCCTTCGGTAGGATCAACAAAGAAAATCAGAAATTGATCCTCACGCTGAGAGATGGCTGCAGAACGTGCTTCTATACAACTCATTTTAATACTTTGAGCAACGGCTTTTAAACGTCTTTGTTTCATAAAACCAATCGTTGCCGGTAAACTAATACCAGCTACCACGATAATAATGGCGATAACCACCATTAGTTCTATGAGAGTAAAGCCCTTCTTTTTTGTTTTTTGCATCGAAAAATCCCCGTGTATTAAGAAAAAAAGTGCAGGCAAAGATTTTTCCACCCTAGCAAAGTGGGAAATCAAAGGTTATTCGTCTAAAAACTTTTGCTTCCTCACCAACTTGAAAAAAAACTATGATCAAGTCACTAGTTATTTGAAAATAGTTCTCCGAATAAGTAGAATGGAGGAAAATATTTTCGAAAGACACTTTTAAAAAGTACCTTCTAAAAATTATAACGGTCTCTCTGTTTTTATGCAAGAAAAACCTTCGTTTCTTCTTGGGAAAGATACTGTAGTTAAATGAGTGAAAAAAAATTAGTCCTGCGAGATCTGTCAAAAACATACTTGGGGGAGATCCCTAGTGAAATTTTAAAAAAAATAAACTTGAGTATTGTTATGGGGGAAACTGTTTCTATATTGGGGCCTTCAGGCTCGGGAAAAAGTACTCTTTTGAATATCATTGGGTCTTTAACCAAACCTAGCGAAGGAAGTGTTTTCTGGGGAGAACAAGAAATTCCTCTTCTGGAAGGCAAAGCCTTGGCGAAGTATCGTTCAAGGGAAGTAGGGTTTGTTTTTCAAGAGCACCATTTGCTACCTCAATTGACGGCACTAGAAAATACTCTTTTGCCTACGTTAGTTCAAAAACAAAAGTCCCAGATTAAAAGAGGCCAAGACCTTTTAGACCAGTTAGGGCTGAGCCAGAAGATGAACTCCTTTCCCTGGCAAATGTCGGGCGGAGAGAGACAGCGAGTGGCCATCGCTCGTGCTATGATCAACGAGGCGAAAATATTGCTATGCGATGAGCCAACCGGGAACTTAGACCCGAAAACAGGAGAAAGTATTGTTGATATTTTTTTAAATTTAGCCCAAAAAAATCAAGCTATTGTTATTATGGTCACTCATAATGAACGGCTCGCTCAAAAATTACAACGGATTTTCATCCTTTCGGAAGGCTCTTTGGAGCCAAAGAAGTTCTCCTAAAAGCCCGCAACAAAATCAAAAATGCAGAAAGGCTGAAAACGTGCATTTCTATAAAATTATTCAACGAAGCTTACGTTTTTATTGGAAAACCAACTTGGCTCTTTCCCTTGGAATTGCTCTAGGGATTGCCATTATCACGGGGTCTATTTTAGTTGGTAACTCTGTTCGAAAAAGCTTAGAAGTTTTCTCTCTTCAAAGAGTAGGACTAGTAGAGTACGCTTTAGAAACAAAAAATCTTTTCTCTCATTCATTGGCTCATAAATTACAAAAAAAACTGGAGCCTTCTTCTTCTTCTTCTCAAGCTTTTGTTACTTCTGTTTTAAGAAGAGACAGTGTTGTTAAAAATCCTCAGTTGGAAGTCGTTGTTCCTTCGGTAAATTTAATTGCTGTTGAAGAAAATTTTTGGGCATTTTTCCCCGACATATCTGCTCCTGGTCTTCAAGGACGCTCGGTTTTAATTAATCAAGCTCTAGCCCAAGACCTCCAGGCCAAAAAAGGAGACTACCTTTTACTCCGAGCTCAAAAAAACTCTTCTTTTCCTCTTGATAGCATTTTTTCTTCTCATAATCTAAGCAACACAACCACTTCTCTAAGAGTTAAAGTGGAAGGAATCTTGCCTAACAATGGAGGAGGAAGTTTTTCTTTGAGTAATCAGAGTGGCATTCCTAGAAATATTTTTGTTTCTTCTTCTTGGTATGGCCAAGTGAGTAGCGAAAAAGACCTCGCCAATATTTTACTCATAAAAAATCCTTTGCAAAAGGCACCTGATTGGGAAAAAGAAATTCGCGCCCAATTATCGATTAATGATTATGGCTTAGAATGGAAAGAAGATTCAGGCTCCCTTTACTGGCAAAGCCGAGATTTTTTTCTTTCCCCTTACTATATAAAAACTATCCGAGAAATTGCGACCAAGAAACAAGCCTTCTGCCAAGCTAGCTCCATGTATTTGGCAAAAACTATTTCCTCTCCGGGGTCCCAACGTTCCATTTTTTACTCCGTTATTGCAGGTCTAGAAGAAAAAAATATCTCCGAGGAAGGCATTACTATCAATCAATGGTTAGCCGATGATCTCAAAGCGGATTTGGGGGATAAACTTCAATTGGAGTACTGGATCACTCGTCCCAATGGAGAACTTCAAACAAAAAACACAACCGCTACAATTGGACAAATTATTCCTATGGATAGCCCTACTCTGAGCAGTAAACTCGTTCCTTCCCTAAATGGAATGACAGATGCGGAGGAAATCGATGAGTGGGATGTTCCTTTTCCTTTGGATTGGGATAAAATAAAAGACCGCGACGAAGAGTACTGGAAGCAGTATAAATCTACTCCCAAGGCTTTTGTTTCTCTTAATATGGCTCGCTCTTGGTGGCAAAAAAAACCAGGATCAGGCAATTACATAACAACTTTACGTGTTCGTCCTCTTGAGGATAATAATGATAATAGTAAAGAAGATACTTTGCCCTTCATCGAGGATTTTGTCTCCCAAGTAAAAGCAAAAGCGGACTTAGCCGAAAGTGGCTTTATTTTACGATCTATTAAAGAAGAACTTATTCAATCATCTCAAGGCTCTACCGACTTTGGAGGGCTTTTTTTCGCAATGAGTTTTTTCCTTCTTTTCTCTGCCTCTATTTTGGTAACGGCTTTAGTTAGACTATCCATAAAAAATCGTTGCCAGCAGTGGGGAATTCTTTTTTCCCAAGGATTTTCATCTCAAGAAGTTCGAAAATTACTTTGGGGAGAGAACTTAGGAATTATCTTAGTCGGAGCATCTACCGGAGTATGTTTAGGAATTTTTTATGCTCGTTTGCTCATTTTCTGGTTGTCTACTTGGTGGAAGGGAGCCATTGGAGAAACCCAACTAGCTTTATATACTTCTTCCTCTAGTTTGATCTTAGGAACCTTTATCGGCGTACTAGCAGCTATTTTTTCTCTGCATTGGGGGATGAAGCCCTTATGGAAATATAATGCTTTAGAACTTTTAGGAGGATATCGTTCATTACAGGTTAAATGGGAAGAAAAAAAGTTTTCTTGTATTTTTTGGCTAACCGGAGGACTTTTCAGCTTAGCTTCGCTTTTGATGATTCTTTCTCTAATGGAAAAAATACCTGCTATTCTAGGTTTTTTTCTCAGCGGTAGTTTGCTTCTAGCAGCCTTTTTGGGAGTTAGTTATCTTTGTCTCTTACGTATTTTAAAGAAAAATGTTCCTTCTTTTAAATTATCTCGCTTAGCTTTACGTAATGCTGTTCTCTATAGAACAAACAGTATGTTAATCATAGGGCTCTTTGCTTGTGCCTGCTTTACCTTGGTCGCTGTCGCTAGCAATAAAAGGAACTTCACTCAAGTTGGTGCAGAGCAACTTCCTGGTACAGGTGGATTTTCTATCCGAACAACCGCAACCGTTCCTCTTTTGCAAGATTGGGCAAATGAAAAAGGACAGAAAGCTTTCAATTTTTCTCCCTCAGAAAAAGAACTCCTTAAAGAAAGTCAAATTTTTTCATGTTCTCTCGAAGTAGGAGAAGATGTTAGTTGCCGAAATTTAGCAAAGATAAAAACTCCTAATATTTTAGGGATAAATTTAGAAATGCTGGAACAAGGAAATTTTCCTCTTCAAACCAAAAGAGAAACAAAGAACTGGGCCCAGTTACTTCAAAATAAATTACAAGATGGTTCCATTCCTGCCTTAGGAGATGCCAACAGTGTCCAGTGGATATTACACTCGGGCTTGGAGAAAAAAATCACTTTGGAGATTGCCCACGAGAAGGAAGTGACCTTGACTTTTGTGGGACTTGTCCCAAATAGCATCTTTGCTAGCGAAGTTTTAATTTCTCAAAAACACTTTAAAGAATTTTTCCCCGAAAATTCTTTTGCTCGCTACCACTTAATTAAAACAAAAAAAGTAGAAAAATTAACTCAAGTACTCCGAAAAAGACTGGGAGAGCTAGGAGTTAAGGTCGAAACAACTCCGGAAATTTTGAACTCTTTTATCCAGGTTCAGAACACCTACCTTAGCACCTTTTTAACTTTAGGGGGACTGGGAGTAGGCTTGGGAGCAATCGGACTAATCATCGTTATTTTGTATAACATACTCGAAAGAAAAAAAGAATTTGCCTTAATGCTAGCTTTAGGCTATAGCCCTAGACACTTTCTTTTTCTCACTGTAGGGGAAGTTTTTACTTTACTCTTGGTTGGTCTAAGTACCGGTGTACTTAGTGCACTTGTTGCAATCATCCCTCTGTTTTCTCAAAAAGAAATCCAAATCAATTTTTCTTTTTTGGGGGGGACATTGTTCATCGTTATCTTAATCACTTTAATTTTATCTTCGTTTTTTGCTTATTTTGCTTTGCGGATAAATTCTATAAAAGCTTTGAGATCAGAGTAGGGCGTGTCCTCATTCAGCTTGTTTTTTGTATTTTTAGATTTTAGCCATAAGGGCATGTTCTCATTCAGCTAACCACGTTATGCAACTAAAACTAGAATAAAGAGTTATATATCTAATTCCCCAAGGAGTAGTAAAAAAAAGCTGAATGAGGAGATGCCCTAGTTAAGAAAAAAAAGTTTTTTATCAAAGTTATTAAAAGTCCTATAGTTGACTTTTTTGTTGTGAAAGCTTATAATAACTTAACTTAACTAAAGAAATTTTTTTCTTAGATTACTTAGCAAATATATTGGGTATAAAGGTTTCATGATTGCAAATTTTACTATTCTAGACGGCAAAAAAAAAGGAAAGTGTTTTACTCTTGCAGAAGGGGTGGTCCAAAGCATTGGTCGTAGCCCAAGTTGCGGAGTACAAATAGATAATCAAAGCGTCTCTGCAAAACACTGCTATCTATATTTTTCGGATGACACCGTAATGATAGAAGATAGGGGAAGCTCTAATGGAACATACATTAACGAAGAAAAAATATCTAAAAGTGTCGTTAATGTAGGGGAAGTAATCCAAGTAGGAAGTGTTCGCTTTCAATTTCAAAATATTAGCACAGGAGAAACCCCTCTTGCTGAACCAAGCGCTCTTTCCTCTTTTTCCGAGATAGCAAAAAAATCTATGGAAAAAGTTTTACGCCCTGACTTTACAAAAGAAGGAAAAGAAGGAAAAGAAGGAAAAGAAGGAAAAGAAGCTCCTGCCGGTATTCCGACAAAAGATCTCAAAGACGATAGTGTACTCTACCGAAAAGAAAAAGAAGATCCTACCTTTTCCTCTGAAAATATAGACGTTGAGCGCAGTAAGAGAGACCTCGACCTCATGCATAGTGTCGGTAAACTACTCCACCGAGAATCCAAGTTGAATGAAATGCTCACATCTCTTTTAGAGCTTATTTTGACGAACTTAGAAGTAGGTAGGGGGTGCATCGTATTTAAGAGAGAAAGTAAAGACAAAGAGTTGGAGTCTATATTTCGTTCTCCGTCTTCTAGTAGTGGTCTTTCTTTCTCTCACGATGAGTTTCAAATTAGTCGCTCTGTTCTCCAAAGTGCTTTAAAGCGAACAGAGGGAACTATAAGTGCCAATACTCTTTCTGATGAACGCTTCGAAGAAAGCTCTAGTGTGCGCCAGTTAAATATCCACTCTGTTGTTTGCGTTCCTTTGGAAGGTCATAATGGAATCCTCGGAGCCATTTACATTGATTCTTTATGGGCGAATAAAAGATTTCAACAAGAAGATTTAGATATTCTTTGTGCAATAGGTAGACAGGCGGGTCTTGCTCTAGAAAGAATCCAAGCAGAGCTCAGTCTTCAAAAAGTAAACTTTCTTCTGGAAAGAAGAATTGAGGAAAGAACTCAACAACTCAGTAAAACTAATGTTTTATTGAAACAAGAGTTGGATGCTAGTCATGCCAAAAGTAACTTTCTCGCTCAAATGAGTCATGAAATCAGAACACCCATGAATGGAATCATTGGGGCTACGGATTTACTGCTAAAAACAAACCTAAGTGATGAACAACGAGATCTTGTCCGAACAGCTCACAAAAGTGGAGAAGAACTCCTCATGATTATCAATGATATTTTGGATTTATCCAAAATTGAGTCTGGTAAAATGACCTTGGACAAGCAACCCTTTGATCTACGTTCTTGCATCGAAGAAGTTTTAGGATTAATGGCCACAAAAACCCAAGAGAAAGAGGTTGAGCTACTTTATGTTATTGCTGCAGATGTTCCTGCGTTTATTGAGGCGGACCCTACCCGCATGCGACAAATTATTGTCAACCTAATCGGTAATTCAGTGAAATTTACCGATGAAGGAGAAATATGCATAAGTGTTCATCTTGTCAGCGAAGTTAATGGCTTTCTCGAACTCAAGTTTGCTGTTAAAGATACAGGAATAGGAATTCCCGCTCAAAAAGTAAATTGCATTTTTGATGCTTTCTCCCAAGCGACAGAATTTACTAACAACAAACGAGGAGGAACGGGACTAGGCTTGACTATTAGCAAGAATTTAGTAGAAGCTATGTCTGGAAGAATTTGGGTTGAAAGTGAAGAAGAAGTAGGCTCTACTTTTTTCTTTACCATCCAAGCAAAGGCAATCAATCTTCCTGATCAAGAAAACATCATGGCTTTTGATACCAAAGAATTTCAAGATAAAAAGATTCTTGTGGTCGAAGATAACCAAACTAGTCTAGATATTCTTTGCACTCAACTCGAAAAATGGGGAATGACTGTTAGTTCTACAAAATCAGCAGATGTTGCTTTTAGCTGGATTCGCCAAGAAATTCCTTTTGACGTTATCATTCTGGGAATGGACATTGGGGAAGTGGATGGAATTACCTTAGGAATAAAGATAAGTAAACTCAAATCTGTCAAGGTTCCCTACCTCATTCTTTTAACTTCCATTAGTAAAGCTAAAGACAAACTTAAGGTTTGGCAAAAGATTTTTTCTTTTTTCCTCAGTAAACCGATTAAACAAAGAGAGCTCTATAATGCTCTCTTGAAAACGATTAAAGAAGAAAGCATAGAAGAAGAAAAAAGAACCGATACCAAAAAATTATCTGAGTTCCTTCCTTTGCGTATTCTTTTGGCGGAAGACCATAAAATTAATCAAAAACTCGCAGGAATGATGTTTAAAAAACTCGGCTACATCATTGATATTGTCGAAAATGGCCAAGAAGCAGTGGATACAGTAAGAACAAATAAGTATGACATTGTTTTTATGGATATACATATGCCAGAAATGAGTGGCCTAGAAGCTACTCAGAAAATTATTCAAGAAATTCCCGCAGAAGAACGTCCTGTAATCATTGCTATGACCGCAAATGCAATCAAAGGGGACAGGGAAAAATGTTTACAATCGGGGATGAGTGATTATTTAAGTAAACCAATTGTAACAAAAGATTTAGAAAGAATACTAAAGCACTGGGGCTTTGAAATTAAAGGAATAGAAGTCTCAGAGAATTTTTCAAAGCAGGGTTAAGGAATTTTTTATGGGAGATAACTCTCAGACAGTTGTTTTAGTTGTAGATGACAAAAAAGAAAATATCTACATTTTGAAAATGTATTTAGAGAGTGCAGGGTATGAAGTTTTAGAAGCAGAAAATGGAGCAGATGCTGTTGAAATAGCAACAATGAAAAACCCTCATCTAATTCTCTTAGACGTAGAGCTGCCCGATTTTTCAGGGTATGAAGTTTGTGAAGCTCTCAAACTTTACCAAGAAACGAGAGGAATACCGGTTATATTTGTTAC
This sequence comes from Planctomycetota bacterium, assembly GCA_029260735.1. Classification (GTDB taxonomy): domain Bacteria; phylum Planctomycetota; class Uabimicrobiia; order Uabimicrobiales; family Uabimicrobiaceae; genus JAJDCR01. The sequence goes on along the minus strand of JAJDCR010000084.1, from coordinate 2,608 downwards.
TGCAGATAGCCAACAGAATAATCAGATAAAGGGCTTGGAAATAGGTGCTGTTGATTATATTATAAAACCAGTTTTGGAAAAGATTTTACTTCCTAAAGTCAAAACTTTTAGCAACATGAGGAAAAAAGAAATTGCTTTGCAACAATATGCGGACAAGCTAGAACAAAGTAACCGAGAATTACAAAACTTTGCCAATGTTGCGGCCCACGATTTACAAGAACCCTTACGAAAGGTTCAGGTTTATGGATCTCGTTTACAATCAAGTAGCAAAGAACTTTCTGGACGATCTCGAGAGTATCTAGAAAGAATGATATCTTCGACCAAAAGAATGAAGGAATTGGTTCACGATCTTCTAATTTTCTGCCGAATGGCAAGCACTCAAAAAATCTCTAAGAAAGTTGAGCTTGATCAGGTTATTCAAGATATTCTCAACGACTACGAAATATACATTGAGGAACTAGGAGCACAAGTCGAAATTTTTGAACTTCCTGTTTTAGAAGGAGATCGTGTACGGATACGTCAATTATTCCAAAACCTCATCAGTAACAGTTTAAAATTTCACCGAGAAAATGTTGCTCCTAAACTTAAAATCAGAAGCTCTTATGATCCAAAGCAAGAGATACACCACATAAGAGTAGAAGACAATGGAATTGGTTTTGAAGAAAAGTACTTAGACCGAATATTTACTCCTTTTGAACGACTTCATGCTAACGACCAATATGAAGGAACAGGCATTGGCCTTGCTATTTGCCGCAAAGCCGTTGAGCAACACAACGGCTTTATCACGGCAGAGAGTATCCCAGGAGAAGGCGCTACCTTCATTGTTGCACTTCCCAGTAAAATACTCTTAAAATAGCCGCCAGAATTGTGCTAGGACAAGTTAAAGATATATTTGTCGAACTTTATCAGGAGTTCAAAATGTGTGGAAGATTTTCTATTGCAAGTCATCCAGAGAAAGTAGCCCAACGCTTTGAAGTAGAATTGCCTCCTCAAGGTATTCCCGTGCGTTATAATGCGGCCCCTAGCCAAAGACTACCAGTAATATATCCTGAACACAGTCGCCGAAAACTGGACTTTTTTCATTGGGGCTTAATTCCTTCTTGGGCAAAAAGTTCTCAAGTTGGCTATAAAATGATTAATGCGAGGGGAGAAACGGTTGCTAGTAAACCGAGTTTTCGGCGCCCTTTTCAAAACCGCCGCTGCCTTGTGATAGCCGACAGTTTTTATGAATGGAAAAAAACTCCTCAGGGAAAACTTCCCACACGTTTCTTACTCCAAAATGAAGAGCCTTTTGCTTTTGCGGGAATTTGGGAAAAATGGCTTTCTCCCGAAAAAGAAAATATTTATAGCTTTGCTATTATTACTACGGATGCGAACTCTGTTGTTAGCCCCGTTCATCACAGAATGCCTGTTATCCTTAAGCCTAATGAAGAAAAAACTTGGCTTAACCTTGACTCCTCCGAAGAAACTCTCCAATCACTAATTAGGCCTTATCCTTCCGAAAAAATGACATCTTATCCTGTTTCTCCTAGACTAAACTCTGGTAGAATTGATGATCCCAGCTTAATAGAAAAGATTCTCTCTCCCGAACTTCAAGATGATTTCTTCAACTAGAGCAAGTGTCATGACATTTCCTGAAATATTTCCAGCAAAATCTTAGAAAAAACGTATTTATTTTTAGTGGATTAGGGTGTGTTATGACATATCCTAATCCACTAAAAGAAATTTTTTAGTTCTTTTATGGGAAATATTTTGTCAGAGAGATCAAATTAGGTTAGAATAAATCAGATGTATACTAAAAATACCTGCTTTCTCTATACTTTGGAGGTATATTATGAAAATATTAATTTCTCTTTTATCTGTAGTTTCTTTACTAGTCTTTATTAGTGGCTGTGGTACTACTCCCCGGAACTTATCTGAGTTTGATCGGGTTTGGACAGCAACGGAAGAAGTTTTACAAAGAGAAGGTTATATGGTAAAACCTTCTCGTTATCATGAAAATACTTTAGTTGCTACTAGCCGAATGAATGCGGATGCTCTCAACAAAGGTCGAACCAAAGTGATCGCAAAAATAGTTGTCGATCAAGACGGCTACTTTGAGCCATCCATTCGAGTTCTTAACCAGCTCGATATTTCTGAAGCAAGTGCTTGGTCTCACCCAAATATGAATGAGAATCATATGTGGATCAATAGTTCTACAAATGAAAAAATGGAAACTGAAATATACAATAAAATTCAGGGACTTCTTCAGAACAAGAACCAAGGAGGATCAAACAACGATTGGAAACCAATCGAAGATAAGACTCCTGTCAAAGAAGCGGACACTACCCAAATCTAAATTCTCCTAGGGGAAATCTTGTAAAAATATGCAAAAATATGCTATACATTTTTTTCTTTTTGCTCTTTTACTCCTAGGGCTTAATGTTCCAGGAATGGGACAAAATATTGCTAGGGAGATGAATTTGTTTGCTTCTGAGCAAAACATCCCTCTCTCTCCTGGTTGGGAAGAGCTGGTTCAAGAAGGGACCGCTCATTTCCAACAAGGATATTTTGACCAAGCAGCACAAAAATTTGCCCAAGCCTCTCTTCTGAGTCCCTATCATCCTTT
>JAJDCR010000083.1 GCA_029260735.1 Planctomycetota bacterium | reverse complement strand
TCTCACTAACTTCCTCTGCAAGGTGGGAAAAAGGTTTAAGATGCTACTTGGGATAGGGTAATATATACTAGAGCTAATACCGTGCCAAAAATGAGCTTTTCTGACTCAAAATCTCTTTTTCTAGAAAAAAAACTATTAGTGTATTTACTGTAGTATTTATTTTTGTTGGAGTGTAGGCCGTTTTATTGGTAAGGATTAGTAGAGATGCTTAATGCACAAAAAAAAACAGAGGAAGTTGTTTCTCTAACTTCCTCTGCAAGGTGGGAAAAAGGTTTAAGATGCTACTTGGGATAGGGTAATATATACTAGAGCTAATACCGTGCCAAAAATGAGCTTTTTTTCGTTTTTTTAGAAGAGAAGAGAATAATTTTCTATCCTACAAATCTTCCCTTTCAAGCACCTTTCCTTCCTCACTCTGTTTTCCTACAAGCTACTCCTAACTGACTTCAATATTTATAGGAGTTATAGCTCGATAAAAATCGTAATTCGATTCGTAATCTTAATCTTAATCTTAATCTTAATCTTAATCTTAATCGTAATCGTAATCGTAATCGTAATCGTAATCGTAATCGTAATCGTAATCGTAATCGTAATCGTAATCTTTTTTTATTTTCGATTACGATATTACGAGTACGAATCGAATTACGAAGAAACAAAGTCAGTTCTTGATTTTACCCCGAAGCGAAGCCGGGGTTCAATGCTGGCTACCATTCTTAATTTTAGTTTCATATAAAAATTCAGTAGAAAAAAATATTCTGGATTCTGGATTCTGGATTCTGGATTCCCCTTAAAGCTTACATCTTAGATTATTAATAGCCTTTGCAAATTAGAATCACCACACAAAAAAGTATATTGCCTCTGTATTATTTTATTGTCTTAGAGCAGGCAGTTTAATCAAGGGAATCATCATAAGCGCAAATACACACATAAGTGATGCCGCCAAAGTAAAGTATTCTTGAGGAGACCAACCCGCAGAGAGAAAGTAAACTCCAATGAAGGGAGCAAAAATTCCTCGTACTCCGGTAAGAAAGGTATTGATTCCTAAATAAAGAGAAACTTTGCCTTTAGGGGCAAAGGCAAAAACTCCTAAAGTCCAGGCCAAATTACCTCCTCCTCGTCCTACTCCCCAAAGGATTCCTCCGAGAGCGACAAAAAGAGCGGAAGGGTAGATGGCATAGATGGCAAAACCTAGAGCCATTACAATAATTGTCAAAGCACGGAAGGGAACAAAGGGAACGCGATCATAGAACTTTCCCCAGGCAGCTACTGTAAGAAGCATAGCAAGAGGAGGAATCACTCCCGTCAACAAAGCAGCTTCTTCGACCGAGCATCCTAAGTATTCTTTCTTGTTGACATAGAGATGAAGAACAGAAGTTCCTGCTAGGTTAAAAACACCAAAGGCAAACTGTAAAATCAGAAAAATGGTAAAGTTGCGATCTTCTCTTAATATTCTGGGAACATCACGTAATTTCCTTTTTTCTATTTGAGTCTCTTTTTCGTAAGGAACACCACTGAACCAAAGAAGTCCTAATATTCCTAACATTCCTAATGAAGGATAGAGCCACTGAAACGAAAAGGGATGTTTTTCCATGAAATGCCCGATGCCCCAAGCCGACAGAACAGAAGCACATAGAGCCCATTGCTTTATTTTTCCGACAATGCGACCTCGTTCTTCTAGGGGATAGTTGCGTTGATAGATCATTCCAATTAAAGGCAGGCTCAAGGCATTGAGGAAAGCTCCCAGACAAATAATCATGGTAAATCCACGAGAACTTGTCATCCAGAGAATGAAAAGAAAACTCAAGCGACTAATGCCCTGGGGGATAATAATCCACGGTACAGGGTTATGGTTTTTTCCCCATTCCGCATAAAATAGAGAAAAGAGAAGTCCTGCCATCATGGCGGAGTGTACCGAGGCCACTTCCCAATCGCTACCATCTAATGTTTGCTTAATAACGATGGCTGAAAGAGAAAAGTAAAGAGGCTGAAGTATACCCCAAATAACTTGATGGGGTAAATCACGGACAAAGGTTGCTTGGGTTAAAGAAGGAGAGTTACTATTCAAAAGAGTTCTTTCTATCTTGGAGAGGGGGGGAGGGACTTATGCAGAGGGATTATAGCTTTTCTTGTCTCTAGTTGCAAGCTTACTTCTGTCCACCTATCTATGAAAAATTCCCCAGAACTCGTCTCCTTTTTTCACGGCCGCCTTTCCGCAGAGGACCATCCCAATAACAACGAAGACAATGATTACCAAAGGGTTTTTTGACTCTACCTCCATAGCAGCTAGAAAACCGCTAAATGCTCCCACAACAGAACCGCAACCAAAGCGAATCATTTTTTCCCCTTGGGTGACTTTACGGCAACTGGTGTAAAAACCCCCTTTTTTTGAGGTAATTTTAGGCTCAGGGATCTCATCCATTATTTTCCTCCATTAAACGAAGAGCTTCTTTATATTCGGGGAAGTTTTCCCCTAAGGCAAGGGCTTTTTGGAGAATTTCTTTCCCTTTTTTTATTTGCTTTTGCTTGAAATAGACCTTTGCTAAATGGTAGCTAATGGTTCCTTTGTGAGGAGCCAGTAGATGAGCGAATTCTAAATGCTCTTGAGCGAGAGAGTATTTTTCTTCTTGGGCTAATATCACTCCTAGAATATCTAAAACTTCGGGCTGATTAGGAGAAATGTTGTAGGCTTTTTCGGCGTAGAGGTAGGCTTTTTCGGAAGACTCTTTGGCTAATAGTTGAGCGAGACTAGTACACGTTTGAGTGTAGAGAGGGTGTTTGGGGTTATTTTTAATTTGGGCTAGGGCTTTTTCGTAGCACAAGGTAGCATCCTTGGTTTGATCTGTAGACCGATAGCAAATGGCTAGAGTGACCCATATATCGGGGCTGGAGCTAGAATTCAATATAGGAGTAAGGAGTTCAATCGCTTCTTGGAATTTCCCTGATTTGGCGAAAATTTTGGCCAGTCGGGTGTAGGTAAGAGAAGGAGCATTTCCTGTTTTGATTAGGGCGAGGAGAATTTCTCGGGCTTTTTTTTCCTCTGAAAGAGCCTGCCAAATCGTTGCTTTGAGATACAAAAGAAAAGGATCCTCTAAAAAATCTCGCTCAGCAGCTTCAAGTTTTTCTAAAGCCATATAGAAATGAGAAGTTTGGTAAAAATAAAAGGCTTCCCAATATGAGTTAAAGACTACACCCCTTTTTTCACAGGATTGCACTACTAGGGTAAAAGCGTTTCTTAAATCCTTATGTTCTTCTGAAATTTGAGCAATTTCATCTAAAGCCTGCTTGTATTTTTGTTGGCTTGTATAGATGTTTGCTCTTGCCAGAAAAAGAAGAGAGGGAGATTTTGATGACTCCAGGGAAAGAGAATCGAGTGTTTTCAGTGCTTTCTCATCCTGTTGTTGCTGGCTGTAAATCATAGCTTGGAGAATATGACCAGCCTGGGTAGAGTCTTTGCTTAGGTGTTTTTTGAGGCTAAGAAGGGCTTCTTGCCATTTCCCTTGAGCATAGAAAGAAATGGCCGCACGGAAGTAGAGAGAGGTAGATTCGCTAATAGAGCTAGCTCTTAGGTAAGCATTCGCTGCTTCTTGTCCATTTCTTTTTTGTAAATGGATACTTCCTTTGAGAGCGAGGGTTTCTGCTTTGGGGTGAGGGATTTGATCTAAGAATTCCAGGGCCTTTTGAGGTTGCTTTTCTTGTAAAGCAATTTGAGCCAGGTATGGGAGAAGGTCGGGATTATTTCCACTTAGGCTTTTTACTTTGTCAATTAGCGCACGGGCTTTCTCGGGCTGGTGGATCTGTAAATAAAGACGAACAAGCTCTAAGCGAATTTTTAGATTATGGGGGAGTTCTTCGAGAAGACTCTTGTACTCTTGGATTGCTAGAGCAGGGGTATTTTGAAGGAGGCGTACCTCTGCTCGGAGTATTTTCGCGGGAAGAAAGCCAGGAGAAATCTTAAGACATTGTTCAATAGAGAAAAGAACTTGAGCAAGTTTTCTTTCTTGTAAATAATTTTGCGCTAAAAGATAGTTAAGATGGAGGTTGTTGGGATGTTTCTCTAGAAGCATTGATAACTTATCTATGGCTTGAGGATAGTTTTTTTCGTGCATCTCGACTATGACTAAGCCTATTTTTCCCTCTAGGCTTTGGGGGGTGAGTTTAATTAATTGATGGAAGGTTTTTTTCGCTTTATGAATTTCCTCTAACTCTAAATAAACTTGTCCGAGAAATCGATATAAAACAGTCTGTGAGGGCATAAGGGGAAGAGCTTTCAAAATCAATTCCTCTGCTCTCCGAGCTTGTTTCTCTAAAAGTAAGAGTTGAAAAAGAAGGGGATAAGCTCTTGTAAATTGAGGGTTCTGCTTGATCACGGCCTCTAACTCTCTAATGGCCAATATATTTTGTCCTGTTTTACTATACCCTACCGCCAACTGGTATTTTAAATCAAGGTTCTGTATAAATCTTCTGGCCCATTGTAAGTCACTAACGGCAAGGGAAAATTTTTTCTCCTGTAAATAACCAAGTCCTCGGGCATAAAAAAGTAGGGGATTGCGGTTGCGCTGGGCCCATTTTTGAGAAAGAGTTTTCTTTGCAACATTTGCCGCTTCTTGAATTTTCCCCAAGTCAATCAGAACTAAAACTAGGTTGGGAGCAAGGGAAGATATTTGCTCTGGATGTCTTCCTAGAAGTTCACGAAACTCTTCTACCGCCTCTTGAGAACGTTGCGAGACCATGTAGAAACGACCTAGCTGAAAACGTGCTCGGTAAGCAAGAGGATTAATCTTCAAGTATTGCAAAAGTAAGGATATCGCTTTTTCTTTTCTGTTTTCTCGCCAATGAATTCTTGCTAAGTGTAAATAAGCTCGTCCGTCTGTAGGGTGTTTTTCAATCGCATAACGGAAAGTGCTCTCTGCTTGAAATTTTTGCCTCATGGAAAGTAAAGTCATTCCTTTTTGATTGAGGATATCCTTATCGTCAGAAGATTCTTCTAAGAAAATATTCCATAGTTGAAGCGCTTTTTGGTAGTTTTTTTGACTCATGTAAATGATACCAAGGGAAAGGCAGGCTTTTTTGCGATTTTTCTCCAAGGCTAGGACTCTTTGGAATGCTTTGATCGCTTCGGGAATAAGTTCGCTTTTCAGATAGGCATTGGCTAAGGCCAAGTGAATTTCAGCTGAACTGGAATCTATCTGTAAAGCAGCTTTGAACTCGGAAATAGCTTTTAGGTAATCTTTTTTCTGAGAATGAATCATTCCTCTACTGTAGTATCTATGTAAACGTTTCTGAGGTGAGAAATAGTTAATTCCAAAAACAAGGAGGATCAGAAAAAAAATCACTCCTAGACTTAGAAAAATACGTTTACGTGTGAGCATAAGTAAGTTCCTACTTTAAATAAAGTTAAGAATATTCAGTCTTAGGGGATTTTTTCCTCTTGATGATCTCGAGAGAAAAACTTGCAAAAATTTAAGATATAACATATAATTCAAATAACTTTTTTCACAAATTTAATAAAAAGATATATTTTTATAAGTATTACTGCTACCCATTCCATTATAACAGAGATCAGGTTAAAAACAATGACTGCAAAATCGCTTTTTCGCCAACTTATTGCCCTATGTACTTTTCTTCTATTAGTGAGTTCTCTTACCTATGCCCAAAATATCACATGGGAAGGCCCTCTAGGAACCGGAGGTAACGGTAATTGGAACGACATTAACAATTGGGACGGTGCTATTCCTAGTGGTAGTGTGGATGTCTTTATTGATGGAGGAAAAGGAGCTAACTCTCAGGTAAACCTAGATACCTCCGCTACGATCAATAATTTGAGCATAGACTTGGGGGACTCCCTATTTATCAACAACGCCCAAGTTTTAGGGATAAACAACAACATTACCAACAACGGTGAGCTTCTCATCAATAGTGCTGGTAGTAGCACTTTTTTGAATATATCCAACGGAAATACAATGCTTCTCTCCGGTAGCGGTACCCTTTCCATGAGTAACAGCTTTAATAACTTCCTCCGAGGTTTAAGCTCTAGTACATCTGTAACCAATACCTTGATTAACGATAGCAGTCACAGTATTCAAGGAGCGGGTCGGATTGGAAATAATCAACTCTTTCTGGACAATCGGGGCACTATTACAGCAAACCTAAGTAATCTCTTGCAGATTGATACAAAAGGAAGCCTTTCACAGAACTTTAACTCAGGGACACTGCAAGCAGTCAGCGGTCGTACTTTGAGCATATCTGGAAGTCTAATCAATAATGCGAGTGGTTTAATCTTGGCGGACTCGGGTAATCTGGAAATAACCTCTTCGACAATCGAAAATGGAAACTTTCAAACTGATGGGACAGGAGTCTTAACTCTTTCCAGTGCCACTTTGCGCAATATCAATGGCATTCAACTTAACGATGGCAAAATCAATGTGCAAAGCTCTAGCCTAGTGCAAAACTCTAATTTAGATATTTCTGGGTTGGCAGAGATGGATTTAAACACAGGAACCATTGATGGGGGGCAGTTAAATAACAGCGGAACAATCACGGTTATTGGAAATAGCACCTTAAAAGGGAGTAATCTAAACAACCAAGGGACCTTGACCATAAACAATGGGCGAACTCTTACTTTAGAAAACGGTGCTTTTAACAATGATGGAACGATGAGCCTAAACGCATCGGGTTCCAGTCTTAGTGAAATTATTGTTAAAAACTCAGGAGCAACCTTGGAAGGAAGTGGAACTCTAACTCTCAGCAATAATGCCAATAATCGGATTTATGGAGTGGCTGACACTGATCGCTTAACCAACGATACCGGACACACAATTATCGGATCAGGGGTAATCGGGCTAAATGCCAGTGGAACAAATCTTCTTCGTTTGACCAACCGAGGAACGATAAGCACAAACGGTTCCCAAACAACAGCGCTGACTCTAGATTTATCAGGAGGCGTGGCAGACAATATCAATAGTGGAACCCTCAAAGCTACCGGAAGTAAGCTACTTGATATTGTAAGTACAAGTCTTACGAACAAAGAAGGAACTCAGGACGGTTTGATTCACGCAGAT
>JAJDCR010000082.1 GCA_029260735.1 Planctomycetota bacterium | reverse complement strand
GTTTACGCAATGAGCACTCCATCTTACTTCCTCGTTATATAATTTTAAATCGCTATCTGCTCAGCAATCTCAATATTACAACTTTTCTTCTCACGCCCTTTAAATACATTGTCCAATAACTTTTGGCAATCGACTTATAATCCCGTTTTTAGGAATTATAGAAATACAAGAATACGCCAACAAATACCTGACATATACAAAGAAATCCTTTTTGTCCCCCATTTGGGGGCTGTCAAGGGTAGGTTTTTTGTTTTTGGCCTGAAAGGCCTACACAACCTAGCCCAGGGCAACGCCCTGGGGATTATGGGATTAACACAAACCTAGCCCTGAAGGGGCGAAACATTTTAAATTATTTCGCCCCTTCAGGGCTGGGAATGTTGATGTTCCAATATTCCCAGGGCGTTGCCCTGGGCTGGGTTGTATCGTTCTTTCAGAACTCTACGTTGGGTTTTTATTTTCTCTGGGCATTGTCCGTAAAAGATTGTTTTCTCTGGCGTGCGCGGAAGATTTCCTCCAGGTGTTGTGCGAGGAAAATTGGTTTCTTTTCGTATTGTCCGCCAAGGATTGGTTTCTCTTAGAAAATATAGTGCTAAGAAGTGGAGTAAATATGGAGTAACTTTTTTGACTTGGAAAAATAAAGAACCCAACGCAGAGTTCTGAAAGAACGATACAACTCAGCCCAGGGCAACGCCCTGGGAAAACAACGTCCAAACAACGCCCTGGGAAAACAACGCCTGGAAAATAATCCATTCCACACGAAATCTTAATTTGCCGTTTCGACCTTCTCTCTCCCGACCAAAGCACCCAGCAAAAGAAAAGGATCTTCTTCGGAGTCCTCTTCTGTTTTTTCTTGGATTTCTTTAATTTTAGCAAAAAAACGGGCCCAGTTCTTTTCGCAGAGTGTATAGAGCCGATCAAAGTCTTCTATTTGCTGTAAATAAAGGTAGTACTGGATAATCTCCGCATTATTAGGTGTCTTAAAAATGCTTAGGTCTGGGTTAATTTTTCGTATAGGATCAATATGGCTGTCGAAAATTTCTTTCCGGCGTTTTAGTTTGGCGGGTTTACAGAGATCGCTTTCGTAGAGGGTGAAAAGTTCTTCATAGAGTTGGCGAACAATTTGAGCAAGAACAAAGTTTTGCTTTTTGCCATTTTCGGCAAGAAACAGATGGTTTTGCCATTCGCTAAACTGAGCATTTTCAGGAGAGATTTGTTCGAGTTTTTGGTAGTAAAATTCAATGGCTCCTTGGAGACCGACAAAATTAGCGAGACTTTCATTAAATCCCACATTATCAGGAATCCAGATATTGCGGTGTAATGTTTCGTGAATAACAATATTCACAATGGTCGATTCTTCATGTTTTAAGGTCGTAGAAAGAACCGGGTCATTAAACCATCCTAAGGTGCTAAAAGCATCGGCTTCTCGAATATAGGATTCATAACCAGTGAACTTTAAACTACGGGCTTCATCTTCGGCATCATCTTGGAAAAAAAAACCTTTATAGGGAACTTCTCCGACAAAAGGAAACCACCAGGTAGCAAAATCAAAAGAAGTCGGTTTAGAGCCCGCAACAACCCAAAGAAGAATTTCTCGATCAACTTTGGAGTACATGGTGTAGGACTCTCCTGGATCAAGCCCTATTTGTTTAGCAAACTCTCTTGCCTCCAAAACAGCTTTGAGCTTCTTTTTGTCTTCGGGGGTAACCTTTGGATCTTCGAGTACATCCTGGATGTATTCTCGATTCCAAAGAATTTTCCCTTCCTCAAAAGCCGCCTGGAGAACAAAGCTAGGCGAACAAGCCACAAAGAAGCTAGGCAGTAGCATGATAAAGAGAATTCGAATAATTTTTTTCATGAAGAAAAAACCATAAAATAAAGTAAAATACCTAATGTAATAATTCCAAAAATAATAAAAACAAGAGCTTTGTTCTCTGAAGGCACCTGAGGTGGAGTGAATGATCTTTTTGTTGGACGAGGGTTTCCTCTGCGAAAACCTCTTTTTTTCTTGTCAGACTCAGCGAGTAACTGCTTCCATTCAAACTCTTCTGTTTCCACAACAGTATCATATTTTAGATTATCTATATTTTTATTCGCTTTTTCTGGTAATTTAATTAAGTCTTCAAATAATTGATCTTCTTCCTCTTCGCTTAGAATTTCCCAGGCAGCGATTGCTTGAATATTAACCGCAAGGCGTTTCTTTTCGCGCTCTTGTGACTTAATAACAACACGACTAGATTCAATTCTTACAATTAAACCCGCAATTTCTTTTCCGGTCGAAAGGATAAAATTTACTTTCATTCCGGCCTTTAATTTTTGTTGAATGAGTTTTGCCAACATAATAATGTCCGAGTTTTTTTCAGGAACTGGTTAACCAGTTCTCTTATACATCTATAAATTTAGACGTATCCATTGTTACGAAACCAATCAACTGCTCGGCTTAGAGCATCTTCTACACTAGTTTTTTTATAGCCAAGATCTTTCATGGCCTTTTCACTTTCAAAAAACATATATTTCTTTGACATTCTCACTCCTTCCAAGGGAACAGCAGGGGGAGTGTGAAAAACTCGAGCCATCATCTCGCTAGCAACCCCCGCGCTATATGCTACCCAATAAGGCATACAAATTTTGGGAGCAGGCAGTTTCGTAATGCTCTCCAAAATCTGAAGAATTTCAATCAAGCGTAGATTTTTTCCGCCCAAAATATAACGCTCTCCAATTTTTCCTTTTTCTAAAGCAAGGAGATGTCCTTTGGCCACATCTTCAACAGGAGCAATATTCAAACCGGTGTCAACATAAGCGGGCATTTTGCGCTTTAAAAAATCTAAAGTAATTTTCCCTGTTGGAGTAGGTTTTACATCAAAAGGTCCGACGGGAGCACTAGGGTTCACTATTGTTATGGGAACTCCTTCAGACGCCATTTTTTGAGCAACTTCCTCTGCTTGAAACTTTGATCTTTTATAATGCCCCACCATATTTTCTAAACTTCCGATACTAGTTTCATCGACAGGAGAACCATCTGAGGAAAGCTTGATTGTAGCAACCGAGCTTGTATAAACAATCTTCTTTATAGACATTTCACTTGCCACCTCAAAGAGGCTGCGAGTTCCTTCTACATTTACCTTATACAAGATTTGAGGGTCTCTTTCCCATAAACTATAATGAGCCGCCACATGAAAAAGATAGTCACACCCTTCTAAAGCTTTTTTTAAGGAATCGCGATCCAGAAGATCTCCAAAACAAATTTCAACAGGCAACTGGGAGAGATAGTTGGAGGGAGAACGAACAATTGCTTTGACTGAAAAGCCTGCATCTAAAAGAGTTTTGGCAACGGAATACCCCACAAAACCAGAGGCTCCTGTAACAAGCGCTTTCATACTAAAATCCCCACTTAAAAAGGGTAATCTAAACCGGCAAAAGCAGCACTACCCTCTTCTCCATAACCAAAGTCAATTGCTGCAACAATCTGAGACCGAACGACAAAACGGACACCAGCCCCTAAGACAAATTGAATATCATTCACTTTGATATCACGAGGAGACCGAAAAACTTGCCCCATATCAAGGAATACTGCTGTTTCTATATCTAAGTTAATATCTCCCACTAACCAGCGGTAAAGACGTATACGCTCTTCTATATTGACTAAAACCCGATGATTATCGTAAAAACGTCCTTTTCCGAAACCCCTTAAGCTATTTTTTCCCCCCAAACTACTCAACTCAAAGAAGGGAATATCATCTCCATCGACAAACTCAATCAATCCTCTAATTGCCGTGGTAAAAACCCCCTCGTCATCTAAGGGAATATAGCCACGAACTTCTCCTCCATACCGCCGAAAAGAAAAAGAACTCAAAACTGCTTCATCGCCCACCTCTAAAAACATACGGGCAAGGATACCAGAACTAGGAGTAACCCGAGAGTCTCTTGTATCATATGATAAGCCAAATTCAACAGGAAGGGTATAGCTAACCCCCTCGATTCCTTCTTCATCAGGAAATAAATCGACTAAACTAGGAACATCCTCAACGACACTATCTCCTGGTTCTCGGGAACGTCCTTTAATTCCAAAACTGGCCGAAAAATGGGGAAAAATTTTCTTTTTGATCGTAATGGCCCCAATAATTTCTTTGAAAGTAAAGCTCGTTTCATCGTCCTCTTCGCTATTCGCTCCAATACCATGAAAACGATTACTAGCCGAATTTTCAAACCCAATGTTGAACTCTAAGGTAAGGTCTTCTGCCCAAAAACGGTGGTGTTCATATTCAAACTGATAGTCCCAAAAATCTTCGCTGCTATGAGAAAGTAAAAGAAAGTAGTCGATATCATCAGAAGGAAAACCTAAGACATTCAAGTCAAAGTTAATCCCTGTTAGCTCATTGTCTGTCAAAAGAGGAACAACAATACTACTAATATGCCCCTCACTTTCTGTCACAACTGCAAGTAAAAAACCTATACTGTCCCCAGTGTTAGGATCTGTACTAAAAATAGGAAGAGGAACACCAAAAGTTTCCCCTTGTTCGCTGGGAGATTCTTCCATTAGAGGAAGTTCCTTCTCGGGTGTATTTTCTGTTTTCTCCTCAGGTGTATTTTTTGCTTTTGAGGAAGAGTTGGGAGAATCGATAGATTCATCAGAAGGGGCAACGTCACCATATATGCTTGGTGCAGAAAAAAAGAGAAGGAGTATGAAAGATATAATCAGCCAATATTTCATAAAATTCACAATATAATTAAAGTAGTTTGTTTGGGGGAATTTGATCTGATGTGTCATCGAAAACATTTTGAATTGCGTAAGTCTACCTATTGTTTAAAGGGAAGTCAAGTTTTTTCCTTTTCCTCAAAAGAGATCAAAAAAGAGATTCAATGAGAGACTATAGTCTTGAAATTTACTTTCTCACTTAAGCCTGCCAAAATTTGTTATCTTTTGATTTTAGTAGTGTCACTATGACAAGGCTTAGGAAGCAAAATAAAACGGCAAGGAAGGAAGAGAATAAGTTTTTTTTATCTTAACTTTTGTTACTCAAACACTTAGGTAGCAAAGTAAGGTTTTCTCTTTTTCAACGGTACACATTTTGCAAATAAACATCCAGCAAACCCAAAAACTAAAGTAAACATATGCAGACTAAATCTTAGATTAATGATAATTAATGATTTGTTTGCATTTCTAAAACAAAGCAAAAGTGATAGTTACCAGAGAATTTATAAGGAGATAAAGTCTATGGCTAAACAGTTAGCCTTCGATCAAGAGGCACGTGAAGCAACACGAAAGGGTGTAGAAAAATTAGCCAAAGCGGTTAAAGCTACCTTAGGTCCAAAGGGTCGCAACGTTGTCATTGATAAAGGATGGGGAGCTCCCAATATCACTAAAGATGGTGTTACTGTAGCTGAAGAGATTGAGCTTTCAGACCCATACGAAAACATGGCTGCACAAATTGTTAAAGAGGTTGCTTCCAAAACTTCGGATGCAGCGGGAGACGGCACTACTACAGCCACAGTCCTAACCGAAGCAATTTACTTAGAGGGCCTAAAACATGTTGTTGCTGGAACGAACATGACGAACCTTATTTCAGGAATGAATAAGGCTGTTGAACATGTCGTAAAAGAACTTAAAGCGATGGCTCAAGAAGTCAAAGGAGACAAAGAAATTCTCCAAGTAGCAACCATTGCATCTAACAATGACTCTGCTATTGGTGAAATGATTGCAGAAGCTATGCGTAAAGTCGGTCAAGACGGTGTTATTACTGTCGAGGAAGGCAAAAGCATGGATATCAATGTAGAAGTTGTTGATGGTATGCAGTTTGACCGAGGCTATGTTTCTCCTCACTTCATGACAAACCAAGATACAATGGAAACCATTTTAGAAAACCCCTACATTTTGATTTGGGAAGATAAAATTTCTGCGGTAAAAAAACTGCTTCCTCTTATGGAAAAATGTTCACAAGAAAAACGTCAACTTCTCATTATTGCAGAAGACGTTGATGGAGAAGCTTTAGCTACTCTTGTTGTTAACAAAATCCGAGGTATCTTAAATTGCTGTGTTATAAAAGCTCCTGGCTATGGCGATCGTCGCAAAGCAATGATGGAAGACATTGCCATTTTGACAGGTGGCAAAGCTCTTTTCAAAGACTTAGCCATCGATCTGGAAAAAGTATCTGAGACAGACTTGGGAACTGCTAAAAAAATAGTTATAAGTTCAGACAACACAACTATTACAGAAGGAGCTGGAGAAGCTTCATCTGTAGAAGCACGAGTAAATCAGATTCGCAAAGAAATTCAAAATACAGATTCTGACTACGACCGAGAAAAACTCGAAGAGCGTTTAGCTAAGTTAGCTGGTGGAATTGCTCGAATCAATGTCGGTGCTGCTTCTGAAGTAGAACTAAAAGAAGTCAAAGCGCGCATTGAAGATGCGGTTCATGCAACTAGAGCAGCAAAAGAAGAAGGTACTTTACCAGGCGGCGGAGTCGCTTATTTACGCGCTTCTCAAAGTCTAAGTAAACTTTCTCTCGAAGGAGAAGAGGCTTTCGGTGTTAAAGTCATTGAAAAAGCTCTTCAAGTTCCCATTAAGCAAATTTCTGAAAATGCAGGAGAAGAAGGCTCTGTGATTGCTCGACAAGTTCTTCGCAATAAAGGTAACTATGGTTACAATGCTGCCGACAATCAATTTGGAGATCTTTATGAGTTGGGAATTATCGATCCTGTAAAAGTAACTCGCTCTGCCTTACAAAACGCAGTAAGTGCTGCCTCCATCTTGCTCAGCTCTGATTGTCTAATCACGAATATTCCTGAAAAAGACGGAGACAACGACATGTCTTTTGATGATGGCATGATGTAATTCAAAAAAAATACTAAAATTTATGATTTTTTGTGTAGGAGCAAATCAATATGGCACTTCAACCTGTAGATGACCGAGTCATTGTGGAAATTGAAGAAGCGGAAACAAAAACCGCTGGCGGTATCGTTTTACCAGAAACTGCAAAAGAAAAACCTCAAAGAGGAAAAATCATCGCTATTGGTAATGGAAAATTACTAGGAAGCGGCGAAAGAGTAAAGATGTCTGTAAAAGAAAATCAAACCATTATCTTTGGAAAATACTCTGGCACCGAAGTAAAATTTGAGGGAAAAGAGTATAAAATTCTAAGAGAAAACGACATCTTAGCTGTAATTGAGTAATTTAGACACCTTTAAGCGCGGAGTAAACTAACCCTCAAAGGAGGAGTAAGAAAAGATGGGAGCTAAACAGCTTTTTTATCAAGAAAATGCACGTAAAAAACTGCAAAAGGGTGTCGACAAACTAGCAGACACCGTCACTGTAACAATGGGCCCCACTGGCCGTAATGTTATCATTGACAAAAGTTTTGGTGGTCCTACTGTAACCAAAGATGGCGTAACCGTTTCCAAAGAGATCGAACTACCTGATCCTTTTGAAAATATGGGAGCGCGTATGGTTAACGAAGTAGCTTCAAAAACTTCAGACAATGCGGGAGATGGAACAACAACAGCAACTCTTTTAACTAAAAGCATCTATAAAGAAGGCTTAAAGTACCTTACAGGCGGAGTTAATCCTGTTCGTCTAAAACGAGGTATTGACAAAGCCGTTGCTGCTGTAGTTAAAGAAGTGGAAAACCTTTCTCGAGAAGTCAGTAGCAAAGAAGAAATTGCTCAAATTGGGACCATTTCAGCGAACAACGATGCCAAAATCGGTAACCTTTTAGCCGATGCCATGGAAAAAGTGGGTAACGATGGAGTAATTACAGTAGAAGAAGCCAAGGGAATGGAAACCACTATGCACTGCGTAGATGGTATGCAATTCGATAAAGGTTACACTTCTCCTTACTTCGTCAATGACACAGAAAACATGCGTGTTGAATTAGAAGACGCTTATGTTCTTTTCTATGAAAGGAAAATTTCTAGCATCAAAGAAATTATTCCTATACTCGAAAAAGTAGTCCAAACCAGCCGTCCTCTTTTAATCGTTTCAGAAGATATTGAAGGGGAAGCTTTGGCCGCTTTAATTGTGAACAGACTCAGAGGTGTTCTCAATGTATGTGCCATCAAAGCTCCTGGTTTTGGAGATCGTCGTAAAGCGATGATGGAAGATATGGCCACGTTAACTGGTGGTAAGCTCATTAGCGAAGACTTGGGCATAAAACTCGAAAACGTAGAGCTTTCTGAACTGGGGCAAGTTAAAAAGGTAACTATCACAAAAGAAAGTACAACCTTAATTGACGGAGCCGGTGACCAAGAAAAAATCAAGGCTCGTATCAACCAGATTAGAAATCAAATTGCAACAACCACTTCTGACTACGACCGAGAAAAAATGCAAGAACGTCTGGCAAAACTTTCCGGGGGAGTTGCTGTTCTAGAAGTAGGAGCAACTACAGAAGCGGAAATGAAAGAGAAAAAAGCCCGAGTGGAAGATGCTCTTCATGCAACAAAAGCTGCTGCCGAAGAAGGAATTGTTCCTGGTGGTGGAGTTGCTTATCTACGCGCTCTCAAAGCTCTTGATTCTGTCGAGGTCGAAGGGGATGAAGCCTTTGGAATAAAAATTATTCGCAATGCTCTAAGCGCGCCTCTCCGTAAAATAGCGGAAAATGCAGGCTATGATGGAGCTGTTGTTGTTGCTGATGTCCTTGAAAAAGATACAAGCTTTGGTTTCGATGGCAATACCGGCGAGTATGTTGATATGTACAAAGCAGGTATCATTGACCCGACCAAAGTTGTACGAGTTGCTTTACAACATGCCTCAAGTGTCGCAGGTATGATGCTCACAACAGAAGTAGCGATTACTGATCTTAAAGCGAAAAAAGATCAGGTTCCAGGAAGCGTTATCTAGCAAAACAGATTGGTTCTAAAAACCATATCGGTCGGAAAATCTTTAGACTATTTGAAAAGTAATTTTGGCAACAGATTTACTTTTCAAATAGTCTCTATATATCCGGCCGATTTTATTATAAACCCAGGTTATCATGACAGAAAAAAGAGATTATTACGAAGTTTTAGGGGTTGAGCGGAATGCTTCTTCTGATGACATCAAATCTAGTTATCGAAAGTTAGCCTTAAAAAGTCATCCCGACAAAAACCCTGGAGATGCCGAAGCAGAAGTTAAATTCAAAGAGGCAGCAGAAGCCTACGAAGTTCTTTCTAATTCAGAGAAGCGTGGTATTTATGATCGCTATGGACATGCCGGACTTTCGGGAAGAGGCGGATCTGGATTTAGCAGTGCTGAAGATATATTTAGTGCCATTTTTGGTGGTGGCGGTGGTGGTAGCATTTTTGAAGATCTCTTTGGCTTAGGTGGTGGTGGTCGAGGAGGAGGAAGAGCTCGCCGCGGTAACCACATTCGCTGCACAGTTGACATGGAGTTTGCAGAGCCCGCTCAGACATCAGCGAAAACAATCAAAGTTAAGAGAAGAGAAATATGCGAAACCTGTGAAGGGAGTGCTTGTAAAAAAGGAACATCTCCCCAAGTTTGTCAGCATTGTAATGGAACAGGAACGATGCAACAATCGCATGGTTTTTTCAGCTTAAGAACTACTTGTTCTTATTGTGGTGGTCGAGGCTCTGTTATCACTGACCCTTGTAAAACCTGTCAAGGAACAGGAAACAAAGTGGTCGAAAGAGAGCTGGAGATTAAAATTCCCGCAGGAGTTGAAGATGGTATTCAAATTAGAATTCCAGGAGAAGGGGAGTCTTTAGAAGCTGGTGTCCCTAGAGGAGACCTCTATTGCGAAATTCGAGTCAAAGATCATCCTTTGTTTGCTCGTCACAATGACAGTGTTGTTCTTCAACTTCCCATAACTTTCACCCAAGCAGCTTTGGGAGCAAAAATTGAGATTCCTACCATCCATGGTATGAGTAAACTCAATGTACCACCAGGAACCCAAAATGGAGAAATTCTACGTCTACCTGGTAAGGGTTTCCCCAACGTACGAGGACGTGGTAAAGGTGACCAGTTAATTGAAGTTATCGTAGAAGTTCCCAAAAAATTAACAAAAGAGCAAAGACGGCTATTGCAGGAATTTGCTAAAACCGAAGAGGAGAATAAATCTCCTGGTTTGAAAACTTTTTGGGAAAAAGTTTCCGAACTTTTTAGTTCAGAAGAAAAGTAAGTTATTCCTAATGCTATTTAATTCGGGAAAATGTTTGAAGGAGCAAGGGCATGGAAAGAAAAATCCCCATCAATGCTGATCAAGAAAGCAAGTCAGAAGAAAAAAACACTGCCCAGGCCGAGAATCAGTCCGAGTCAGTTGTAGAAGACGACGCTATTCAAAATGAAGAAGTCGCCACAGAAAACGACAACGAAGAGAGTTCTGAAGAAGAAACACCAGACTATCGAGCCTTGGTAGAAAAAATGAGCGACCAAGAGCTAGCTAAGCTCTTTAATAAAGCTCAAAATACAGAGTATTATCTAGAAACATTGCAACGTAATCAAGCCGAGAACGAGAATTATCGAAAGCGAGCAGAACGCGAGCAAATGTCCGCTCGACGTTACGCAAACCAAGATATTCTGAAAAATCTCATTGTTATTTTAGATCACTTGCAATTAGCCATTAACTCTGGAAAAGATGTCAACATCGATCCTAACTTTTTTGAAGGTATCACCCTTCTCGAAAAAGAGCTCCAAAAGCTCTTAAACGATTCGGAAGTAAAAACCATCGAAGCCATAGGAAAAACATTCGATCCTAAGTTTCACGAAGCTCTCAGCCAACAGGAAACGACTGATGAACCTAACATGACAGTGCTTTATGAAATGGAAAAGGGCTACACTTTCCATGACCGTGTCATACGTCCTAGCAAGGTCGTCGTAAGTCGATATCCTCAATAGCCCGCCAAAAAAACAGAGGAAACCCCAGAGAAGGAAAGCGATAACGCTAAATAGAATTTCTCAACAATTTATCAGGCGAAGAATCAAATAAAACTAGGTTCTTCGCTTTTTTTTTGGGAACTTTATTTAGAGCGTTTTATAACATGCCTTAAAGTTATTAAAAGACTCCCTTTTTCATTTTTTCATTTCTCTGTTCTCCATGAAGGTGCTATAATACGCTTAGAAATAATGGATTTTTTGGATGACTTTCATTGGGGAAAAATCATGAGGCAAAGACAACTACTCAAAGCAGGAGTCCTTGTTTTACTTGGACTTATCATATTAGGTAGCCCAAATGTTTTATCTGAAACTTTAGTTTGGAACTTAGAAGACGATTTTCGAGTAGGAGGAGAAGCAGAAAATCCTAATCGAGATCAATTTGGCAATAGTGCTGTCTGGCAGTTCATGTTCAGTAGCGATGAAGTGCGAGACGGTAGCTATGAGCTTCTTCCTAACTTTAGTATAGATCCTGGGTTTGTCACCTCTTCTGGAGGAGGAAGCACTGGAGTTGCTCAAGGCTGGATCAACGGATCTCTTGCTGTTCCGACTGTCTACCAAGC
Organism: Planctomycetota bacterium; assembly: GCA_029260735.1. GTDB lineage: Bacteria > Planctomycetota > Uabimicrobiia > Uabimicrobiales > Uabimicrobiaceae > JAJDCR01. The sequence goes on along the minus strand of JAJDCR010000082.1, from coordinate 94,480 downwards.
AACGAAAGATGAGTTAGTTTTTCCAAATGCTGGTGGAATTCAACTCGAAAAAGACAAAATATATCTCCACCCAGGACAAAGTGACTTAACGATTATCGCTTGGCAAGCTCCGGTAAACTTTGCAGGAGCAGTAGAGGTTTCTGGTAGTTTTACTGCTGTCCACGTGGGACAAATCCAGTGGTTTGTTGACCAAGGCACCAATAATTTAGCCAGTGGCTTCAGTACTTCTTCCCAAAGTTTTCAGTTTCAAACGAATATTAGCCAAGGAGAGCAGTTGTTCTTCATTGCGGATCGTTTTGGAACCCATAGCTCAGATACAACTCGCTTTGAAGTATCTATTACAGGAGTAACTACTGTGCCGGAGCCTAGTGGATTAATGTTGTTTCTAGTTGGACTAGCTGGTTTTATTTCTTTTCGAGAAAGAAATTTGTCTTAAGGTAAAAAACTATGAGTTACATTAAAACGATCTCTCCTCAAGACACTAGAGAGATGTCTTCTGAGTTGGTTGTTGCATACCAAGAGCTAGGAAAAATGGCTTCGCAGGCTCGCATTCTTCAACTGCAAAGCCTCCATCCCGAGGCCATGCTCAATCACTATAAATTTTATGAGTCTTTGATGCAGAAAGCTTCTCCTCTCTCTCGTAAATTTCGAGAAATGATTGCTTTCGCAGTATCTAAAATTAATGGATGCGAGTACTTGATGAAGCATCATGGAGAAGCTTTAGAAAAAGAGTGGGAAGAAAAATCTCTCGTCCAAAGTTTTCTTCAAGATCCTTTGAACAGTGAAAGTTTAAGTCCAAAGGAAAGAGCAGGGTTAGTTTTTGCTCAAAAACTAAGCACTCAAATTACCAAAATGTCTGCTCAAGATTGTAATAATCTAAGAGAGCTCGACTACTCTGATCGTGAGATTCTTGATCTTGCTCAAATAGCATCTTACTTTAACTTTGTTAATCGGATGGCAGAAGGATTAGGTCTAATCGAAGATTCTGAGCCACACTAGAATCTCTGAAAGTCATTTTTTAACATTCTCTCTACTCGAGAAGGAAATTTATTAAGGTGGAAAACTAATGAGTTACATAAAAACAATTCCTCCACAAGATACCAAGGAAATGTCCTCTGAGTTGGTAGTCGCTTACCAAGAACTAGGAAAGAGGGCTTCCCAAGCTCGCATTCTCCAACTTCAAAGTCTCCACCCCGAAGCAATGCTTCACCACTACAAATTCTATGAGTCATTGATGTATAAACCCTCTCCTCTTTCCCGTAAATTTCGAGAGATGATTGCTTTTGTTGTTTCTAAAACAAATGGATGCCACTACTGACTACAACATCACGGAGAGGCTCTCCGTCAAGAGTGGAAAGAGGAAGCTCCCTTCCAAAACTTTATCCAAGACCCTTTGAATAGTGAAAATGTAAGCCTAAAAGAGAAAGCAGGACTAGTTTTTGCCCAAAAGCTAAGCGCTCAAATCACCGAGATGTCCGCCCAAGATTGTGATAAACTACGCGAACTGGAATACTCTGATCGGGAAATTCTCGACCTCGTTCAAATAACGTCTTATTTTAACTTTGTTAATCGAATGGCAGAGGGATTGGGTGTTGTCATGGAAGTCCCTGATCACTTTAAGCTCGACTAAGGAAATTCAATGAAAGTTTTCCTCATATTTTGTTTTTTCTTTCTCTCTATCGGATATGCAAACGATGAGTATGAACTAAAAAACTACAATGACAAAGTGTTCAAGAAAGATCACTTGCACATAGTCACCTTCAATATGCTCCACGGTTTCTCTGGGAAAGTCAACGAAAACACCATTGATGATCGCTTGCAAATTTTGGCTCAAAACATAGTAAAGAAAACTCCTGATGTAATACTGCTACAAGAAGCCTCCGTTATGCCAGAGGTTTATGGCCATGTAATTCGTAAACTCTCTCATTTGGTCAACAGCCAGCTTCCTTCAGGACAAGAGTACAATTATATCTATGCCCGAGCAAATGGTTCGGCTCCTTATATTGGTTTTGAAGAAGGGTCTGCTATTTTTAGCCGCTTCAGAATAGAGCATTTTCAAATTCATACTTATGAAAAAAACTCTCCTTCTCTGCCCGAAACTCGAATTGCTCTTCGTGTTAGCCTAGCCAGCGCCCATCGCCCTATCCATTTCATCAGTACTCATTTGACCAATCGCGATGACATAATCGAAGGAAAAGAAGTTGTCACCTGGCAAGCAAAAGAACTGGCTCAAAAAATAATCCCTCCCCTTTTGGTAAACAAAGGGCTCGTTATTGCCGGAGGAGACTTTAATACTCTTCCGAAAAGCCCTGCCATTACAGAGATCATCAAAGGCCAAGGTATTGATTTATTTGCAATCTCCCATCCGGAAAACAGAGGATGCACTAGTTTTGGTGATCATTTTGACCTTTATAATCCTCATGAAAAAGCAGAAACTCGAATCGATTATTTATTTCTCTTTGGCTCCCAAGCAAAAAATATTAACGACAGTTCCCTTTTTCTAAACCAAGCCCAAGCAATGAAAAAAGGCCACGGAAAATTTTGGCTTTGGGCCTCTGATCACATCGGAGTGGAAGCTACTATTTCAACAGAGTAAGACAGGAATTAAGGAAAGCTATTTATGATGGATACTTATCAAAGAAGTTGTCGACTATTCTTTTTTTTACTTGGTATTGCGACTCTATCTTTGAGTGCCCAAGCACCAGAAGCAACATTTGTTCCTATCGACCATCTCTATGGCTATACCCAAGCAACCTATGGAGAAAAAGATTGCAACCCCTGTGTTAATAACGTAATCAAAAGCCTAAAAGAGATGAGAACAGGTCAAAAGCAAGGAAAAAGATTTCCTTTTCAAAACAAGCAATTAGGGATACCTTCTGTCGGAATCACCACTCACGCCCAAGGAGTAGCTCGCATTCCTGGAGTAGAAAATGAAAATTGGCTTGTCTTTAGCAAATCGGGAGATACTCACGACGAGGCTGGATTTATTTTTGTATCCTTTGATAACCTTCATAGCAATGGTATATCTTGGGCGAAGGCAACCCCTCTCAAAAAAAATAAATGGGAAGAAGGTAAGTCCCAAGTTTTTTTTCATGACCCCACTCACCAACAAGATCATCCAGGAGGAATTCAAGCTCTCGGACGTACTTTAGTGTCAGGGTCTGATGGGCCAAATGGCACTCTGGTCGATTTCTATGACGCAAGCAATCCTCATCGAGTTATTCACTTAAATCGACTCAAAATAGATGGCTCCCAAGGAGAAAAGGAAATGGAGCCAGGAGGCAAAGGAGCTAGTGCTCACTTTATCAGTGCTGCTAAGCTCCGAGATGGGCGATATCTACTTTTTGTGGCTAAACACCACCGCGATTTTTTTCAAAGCACACGTGGTAAAGCTTGGGCTTACGTAAGCGACACAAAAAGTATTCAATCGCAGACAAAATGGAAATATATCAGTTTTGTCTCTTTCACCCCCCAAGGTATCGCTTACCAAGGGGCCAATCTAATCACCGAAGCCTCCACAGGAAAACTATACCTCGCTATGATGCGACCCGATCTTCTCATGAAAAATTACATTGATCTATGGGAAGTTAAGGCCAATCCCAAAAGCAAAGAAATCGATGATAGTATCAAGATCAAACTCGTTCACACCCAAACAGTTTGGAGCCGAGGCAACGGAGGAACCTTCGATGCCGGAGGTGGCATTCATATCACTCCCCAAGGAAAAATGCTCATATATATGATTGATCGTTGGCAAGGTTTTGATGGACAAATCAACCTAGAGGAATACCGAAGTTTGGAAGAGTAGGCGATTCTCGCCTATTCATTCCGAAAAACTAAATGGCCCAAAAGAGGCCAAGTCATTCGGAATGAAATCAAACTGAGGAAAAATTTTTTCTAGCTTCTGATGTCCTCCATTGGAAAATTGGTCATTGACGTATAATAAGGTATCCCATATACACAACAAAAGATAAAAGAAAAAGTACAGCCTCCCAACGATCTAAAGTCCTTCTCTTTCCCGTAAACATAGTAAAAAATAAACAAATCGAAGCGGCAATTAACACAAGTAAATCAATGTTTAAAACAGGAGAAAAAGGCAAAGGGTTAATAACAGCACTAATACCTAAAACAAAAAAAATATTAAAAATATTAGACCCTACAACATTACCAATAGCTATATCATTTTTGCCTTTGTAAGCAGCCATTGCCGAAGTAACCAATTCAGGTAAAGATGTTCCAATTGCCACGATAGTCAGTCCAGTGAGCTTGTCACTAACTCCAAATTCTTGGGCAAAGCTAACAGCACTATCAACAACCAGTTTTCCTCCACATAAAAGCCCTATGAGACCAATGGTAATAAAGGTTACTATTTTTGCAAAGGATCGAGGGGCGACCTCAAGCGTATCCTCCATTTCTATTTTTGGGATAGCAAAGGTATATAATATAAAAAACGCAAAAAATGCCAACAAGAGAAATCCATCTATACGAGTGACCATAAACCCCAAGGAGCTTTTTGCCAAAAATATATCATTGCAAACTACAAATAATACTATTGCTGCCAACAAAGCAAAAGGAATCTCTCTCCACACAGTATTTTTTTGGGTTTTTATGGGAGAAATAAGACCTGCCACTCCCAAAATAAGAAGAATATTGACAATATTACTGCCAATAACATTACCAAAAGCTATATCTGATGATCCTTGTATGCTGGAAAGTACATTTACAACAAGTTCAGGAGCCGAGGTTCCAAAGGATATAACTGTTAAACCAATGACTATTTCAGAAACAGCCATTTTTTTGGCTAGTGAAGCAGAACCTTCTATTAACAGATCTGCTCCTTTTATTAGAAAAACAAAACCCAATAGAAATAAAAGAATAGTCAAAGTATTCCCCTTTCATATAGATCAGTCCAGTGGCTTGTATCGCAAAAAGTTTTTATTAGTTCAAAGCCTTTGCAAATAAATCATTGCTATTCTTAACCTTTTTTTTAAAAATAGCAATGATTATAGTGAATATTTTTAAAGCTGCTGTCTTTTCTTATTTTTTACGAACTTAACCTATTAAAGAGTGCTATTCCCAAGAGAATCTTTCTTCTATACGAGAATAATACTCACGTAGCTTAGGTAAATTTTCAGGCAATATCTGAAGCACTTGATCCATCCACCACAATTCTCCTTGAAGTAAAACATCAACAGCCGTAAACTGCTCGCCAACAGCGAATTTATCCCCTATTTTTTTTTCTAGCTTCTCGAGTATAAGCTGAACCTCTTTCTTGGCTTCTTCTGGATTTTGGCTAGTAGGAATGGCCAAAATAGCGGGCTCTAGAGTTGCTAGAATTAGCATAAACCACTCATAGTAGAGTCCTCGTTCTGGCGTTCCCAAAGCAGGGGCAAAGTTTTTTTCGGGAAAAATATCCGCCAGATACATCATAATAGCTCCCGATTCGATAATCACCTGGTCTTTGTGCTTAAGAGCAGGCACACATCCAAAAGAGTTTATTTCACTACGATATTTAGGAGTGTTTTGCTCTCCTTTTGCTAAATCGACCAACTCCACCTGATGGGGAATTTCCATAACCTCTAAAAGTTTTTTCACTCGGACAGAGCGACTATTGGGCGAGTGATAAAGGGTAATATTTGGCATTTTTATGATTCCTAAAAAAATTTTTATAGAGGATTTGACAAAGCAAAAGTAAATTGATAACATACTACCAAAACCGTACTTTTGTCGCAAGTTTTTAAATTAAGCTTATTTGAAGGGAAAAGTTTATGTCTTACAATTTTGAAGTAAAAACCTTTGAAAAAACAGCCTATATAGGTATCTATCGTAAAGCCATCAAGCCTCAAGATATGGGTGCTGTCCTAGGAGACGTCTTACCTAAAGTAGCCGCTTTTCTGCAAGAAAAAGGAGTTACGCCGACAAGTCCTCCTCTAACATTTTACTATTGCCATGACGAAGAAACTTGCACTTTTGATCTTCGGGGCGGATTTTTTCTGGCAGAAAAAATAGAAGGTAGCGGGGACATTGAATGCGGAGAAATCGAAGCAGGAGAAGTCGTCAGCACTATGCATGTGGGAGCATATGATAACTTAGGACAAACTCATCAGGCGGTAAACAAATGGATTCAAGAACAAGGACGAGAAAGCTCTTCTCCTTGTTGGGAGATGTACTTGAGCGATCCGGGAAAAGTTAAGCCAGAGGAATGCCAAACGCAGGTTGTTTATCGTTTAGGCTAGGGTATTTTGCATTATGCATATTTTTTATGTAAGGGCGTGTTCTCATTCAGCTTTTTTCGTGATTTAGCAATACTGAGTTCAAGATAGTTTTCCTACTACTGCTAAGGAAATACAAAAAATAAGCTGAATGAGGACACGCCCTATTTCTTAGCACTCTTCTTAATATAGCCTATCGCTTTCCATGGTTCCGCCGCAACGGCGGTAAGAACCCCTCCCACCATTGCTCCGACAACTCCCACAGTAGCGACATCACTTCCGCTGAGATAAAAGTTCTTTAGAGGAGTGCGAGGTCGGAGCCAGGGATTTTGGAAGCGTTTGGGAGTAGGAGTAATGCCATAAATTGCACCTGCCGCAGCTTTTGTGTAGGTCTCACAAGAAAGAGGGGTTGACAACTCAACATGTGCAATCATCGGCTCTAGGCCAGGCATATACTTTAGCAATTGAGATAAGAGGCGCTGGGTTAATTGTTCTTTTAAATCCGAATATTCCTCTCCTCGCTTCATAACTTTGCTCCCTTGCCATTTTTGAAAATCTTCATAGGGAACAAAGGTTACTGCTTCACCGGTATGGAGTTGCTCTTCACCAGGTTGGTGTAAAGGATCTTTTAAAGAGGGGAAGCTTGTGTACAAAACTGGAGCAGGGGCACCGGGGTCTTTTATATCCCAGCTCTGAAAATTACTATCCCAGGTTTCCCAAAACCATTTATTGGCCGCGGAAGCTCCTGCCTTTCGAATATCTCCTTTAAAGCCCAGATAAAGACATACATGGCAGGGAGAGGGTTTTAATTTTTTAATTTCTCGGGCCCATGTTTTTTTCTTTTCTGGCTCAGGAAGTAAGTGATCTATTGTCTCTATTGCTCCAATCGCACTAATAACATTTTTTGCGAATATTTTTTCCCCTTTCTCCAAACGCACTCCCACAGCTTTCTTCCCCACGAATAAGACTTCGTCAACACTCGCTCGTATCCTTGTCCATCCTCCTCCTGTTGCAATGGTACTTAAAAGCTCATCTGCTATTTTTTTAGAGCCTCCTTCTGGATAGTATCCTCCGTGAGAAAAATGCTTCGCCACGAGAGCTTGAATAGCAAAAGAAGAATCGGCGGGAGGACTTCCGTAGTAACCCCACTGAGAAGCAATAACTGTTTTTAATTTTTCATTAGTGGTGAGTTGATCCAAAACATCATTCGTGCGATTTAGTAAGAATCTTCGGGCATCTTTGGCCCATATTTTTTCGGCAGAAACCCCCATTCGATAAGGTAAAGTTCGGCAAAGATAGTACTTTTTCATAGTCCCTGCCACTTGCTTAACATACCTCAAGTATTTGCCAATAGCTTCCTTTTCATCTGGAAAAGCCGCCTCTAAGTTAGCTCGGAATTTATCAGGATGATTGGGAAAGTCAATTCGAAAATTACCCGGAAAATGAAACTCATCATAGACTTCTCCCAAAGAAGCCCACCGCAAGTTTTCATTGGTCAACTTTCCCAGTAAGCGACCCACCATCGAATGAGAAGTTACCTCTCCCACAGCATGAACTCCTACATCCCAATGCCACTTTGTCCGCCGAAAGGTATGGGTAAAACCACCCGGGACATAGTGTTGCTCTAAAATAAGAACTTTTTTCCCAAGTTTTGTCAGAAGAGCTCCGCAAGTCATCCCTCCCATTCCTGAGCCAATAATAATATAGTCCCAAGTTTCTTGAGGAGATTTTGTGCTATACGGTTTTTGTTTTCTTGGATCTGAATTAGTCATAAGGCAGGTTCCTAATGCTAGAAAAAGTATAGTGAAGGACTTGGCTGGATTGCTCTTGAAATAAGAACCAAAATTTAGGTGTAATCCATCCCCGAAGGGGATTAACGTGAATAGCCCTGGGTTTTTAACCCTTATTTTTATACACAAGATTTTGAAATGGAAAATTTGGCATTTTTCAATATAAGGGTTTGTGTGATCGTTATACATCATTACGTTAGGTTATCGAATACGTTGAAAACCCCTGGGATTATGTATTGTATCCCCAATACACTCTGAAGGGGCGAAATATTCTAAATTATTACGCCCCTTCAGGGCCAGGAATATTGGTATTCAATATTCCTAGGACTTCGTCCTAGGCTGGGTTGTGTTGTCCTTTCAGGACAAAGAATTTGCTATATTTCTTCACGCAACCCTATCGTGCATTTTTTGTGCATTTACCCCCTAATCTCGGTTACAATCTTTCGTTTCCACCAAAACCTCACCCGAGCAAAAGGCATAAAAAATCTAAAATTTTAACCACCCCGAGCTTTCAATGAATAGTTGGAGGGATTTACATTACAAAATCAAACTTCTTTTTCTCCATGTTAAGATAGACCAAAAAAAAATTCTTTGTCCTGAAAGGACAACACAACTCAGCCTAGGATGAAGTCCTAGGGAAATTGATTATAGCATAGGGAAAAAACAATGAGTAGTTATTACAGAAAAAAGAAAAGAGCGGAGTTTATGAAAGGATAGTTAGGGGATTTTACAGGGAATAAAACTTAGCTTTCCAATTGCGTTTTTCGACAGCCCTAATGTTTTCTTCTTTGAGAAGAAGCTTAAGATAGTCCATCAAAAATAGTAATTCCTTATCTACTTGGCTTCCCTCAAAAGGAGATACTCGAACTAAGTTTCCATAGTTTCTCCTTAATTTAGCAGGAGTATCGTCGATCATAATTACTTGTTCTAGTTTATACCCTCGCCGTTTAACTTTTTTTAGATCCTTTACCCACAGATAGTCTAAACTCTCTGGATCAAACGACTGAATACATCTTTGGCGAGCCCAAACAAACTCTAGAGGATAATTTTTAGAAAAAAGTTTTCTGACAATAGCTTGGGCATAATCTTCTCCCGAAGACGTCCATACGGCTACCTTAAAATTCTCTAGGCAAAAGTTTAAAAACTCTTTCATGTAAGGGCGTTTATAAACGAAGTATAAACTTGTCTTAAAGTCATATGGAATAGATAATTCTTCTTCTTTCGCATAAATAAGAGTCTCATCCAGATCTAAAACAATTAGTTTTTTATCCATTTTTTAAGCAGTATCAAGCTATTCTAATCTTTCTTAGACCAGTATTCATCAAATGATCCCGCTAATTCTTTCAGAGGAAAAGCCTGGGAAAAATGTTCACAGTCTCGTCCTTCAAATTCGATAAACCCAACTTGAGTTTCCACTGCATACTCTCCTAGAGCTTGGTCCAAGAGAGAGTAAGCAACTATCGAAAAGAGATTTTCATTGGGCTCATTGTAGTCTTCAAAGAACAGAACTAGCCCCACTTTATCGCCATCTTCAGCCATTAGATAATGAACCTCATCAGGATCAATAGTAGCATCTCCGATATTTACCTTCATTAAGGGACTCCGGCGCGGACGAAATTTTACCCACATCCAGCGTTCTAAGTCAGGCGCAGCAGCATGTAGTTTTTCTGCAGAGGAAAAAGCAGATTGTATTCCCCCGGCACTAATAACAAATTCTCTTTTTCCCTCATTCAAAACTAGGCTAAACTCAAAAACTAAGTCAGGGTCTACTTTTTTCATTTCCTCAGCAAGATCTCCAAAAACCTTATCTTGATCCTGCTCAAATTCATACAATCTCTCTTCATTTTCACTAAACCAACTCCAAAACTCCTCTTCGGGAGTAAGGGGGGATTTTTTTTTAAAAATGGAGAATAACATGGGATAGCTCCTAACTTCACGAATGGCTCCGTTGTTATAAATTCCTGATTATGTTCTTTCTCCAGAAAAAACATTTATGCTCTGCTTATAATTTTTGCTCTATTGATTGATTTCCCAACCTCTAAGTTCGTAGTATTTTTCTTTGGGTTCGCCTGTCCAACCATTAATTCCATGCTTAGGCAACCACCAAACATGTATAATTAGCGGGAATAATAGTATAGTTCCCAAAAAAACAAAAAAACAAAATTTTCCGAAAGTACCTGAAACAAAGACAGCTAAACCTAAAAAAATAAAAAACTTTGCTAACCTTTTTCCTTTAGGAGTACCTTTCTCAAAGTGGCCGAAAAATATATTTCCCACAGCAAATATACTCGAAACGATTGCTATTTCAAACCACATTTTCTTTTCCTATGACTTTTCTTCATCGGTTTTTAAGTTTGAAAGCTTATCTATACTAGCAATTGCTTGTATCATCTTTAGACGAGCTGAGCTGTTGGCTGAATGTACAGAGCACTTAGGGGGAGAAAAATTGTTCATTGCTACTTGTTCTTCTAACCATAACAAAACATCATAGCCAGTACCATGATTATCATCTCCCAAATCATGGTCTAAGCTGATCTCAACAACTTTTCCTGTTTGCAGAAAATCAATTACTTCTTCCGGCCATCTTGCGGATATCCACCCTGCAGGAGTAGGCCGCTGATCATCTAAAAAAACTTTCATAGTGGTCTCCTTTTTCGGCATACTTTATTAGACTGATTCTTCGTCAAAAATATTTGCTAAAAATTAGGAGAAGGAAGTTTATTTTTAGGCGGGTAGGGATAGACTTGTGATGGATTAAAATAGAATGCTCCTTGTTGTTGTTAATTTCTTTGTTAGAAGCATCCTACGAGAACATGTCTCTAATCAAACTTTTTCCAAGATAATATTGTAGCTATAAATCTCTGGCTTATTTTTATCTTTATTTTTATCTTTATTTTTGTCTTTAACTTTAACCGCGATCATGAGTTTTCTTTCCTCTTTGCTCTTCCGCCCAAGCAAACGATCAATTTTATTGAGTTCATGATTCTGAAAATACATCTGAGTGATAAGATCAATGTATCCTCTCTTTGTTACTTTGAAGTGAATATGGGGAGGTCGGCTCCATGTTTTAGAGACAGAGTAGCTTCCTGGGTAGACTGTTTTAAAGCGAAACACCCCCTCTTTTCCACTCGGAACAATAGCCCAACCTTGGAAATTAGGATCTAAAGGTGCTTCCGTAGAGTCATGGGGATGACGATACCTTCCCGCAGCATTCGCTTGCCAAAGATCAACCGTTGCGTCTTCAATGGGATTACCTTCTGTATCAAGAACTTTTCCTTCGATAATGACCACGACTCCTTGAGCGACCTCTTTTTTTCCTTCGACTTGAGTTAGATCAAAGTCTTTGTCTTTTTGAGCAATAACAGGATAAAATGGGCCCTTAATCTCCTTAGGAGTAGGGTTTAACTTAGAGACAGGATCCGCTTGGGCAGAGCCAGAGATTATACCAGATGCTCCCCCAATGATTCCTGCTTTGAGAAAATTGCGCCGATCCATTTTTAGGCTCCTTTATTCTTTAAAAGCGTATATAATGCCCTCTTCACTCGCCACGTACAAAATCCCTTTTTCAATCACTAAATCTGCATGGATCCCTTTTTCACTCAACTTTTGCTTCCAAGTAATTTCTAAATCATAGACATCCAGAGCATAAACCCAGCCGTTCATATCTCCGAAGTAAATCTTGTCATTGTTTCGAGAGTAAGCAGGGCTACTATAAATCTCACTGTCTGATTGAAAGTTCTTTTGGGCAACATTACTTCCATCATTTCTCTGCAAACAATAAGCGTACCCATTAACAGTCACAAGGTAAACCTTATTTCCCAGAGTAACAACGTGCCCTTCACATTTCCCCTCTAGTTTTTTACGCCAGCGATTTTTCTTACTTTCAGCATCAATACAATAAATATACCCCAAATCGGTGCAAACAAAAAGATCATTCCCACTAAGAGTCATTTTAGTAAGAACTCCTCCTTGAAGCTTAGTGGCCCAACGTCGTTTTCCGCTTATGGCATCAAGGCCTACCAAGTAACCATTTTTGGTACCAAAAACAATTAAACGACCCAAGAAAAGAGGGTTTGTTTTAATAGAGTCGCTCAATCGGTATCCCCAAATTCGTTCACCCGTTTTTCGATCTAGACAATAGAAGGTACCGCTGATAGTTCCAAAGTAGACTTTTTCTTCATCAACAGCAGGCTTAACTTGGATAAAACTCTCTGCTTTGTATCTCCATATTTCTTTTCCCGTCTGAGAATAGATGCCATAGGCATAGTTATCATTACTTCCAAAATAAAGTCCATTTTCGTAGGGAGTAATTTCTCCAATGATATCCCCTAGACCTTTGGTCGTGGAAAATTCCCAAAGCTTTCGTTGCTTGATATTTAAAGCTAACACTTTACCTGATCGGCTAGTTAAAATTAAATCACTTTTCACCACATTAGGTTCTGCCCAGAAAACTCCCGAAGACAAAGCATAATCCCAAAGTTTTGTCTTTTTTAAAGAAATTCGTTTTACGGGATCCATATCTTTCTTTAGCTGGATCTTTTCTTCATCAAATCCCTCATGGGTGATCGTTAACTCGACACTATCCTCTGATTTAATGCCATAGTGACAAGGAGTTACTAGGTTAGTCCCTTTAATTTTAGCTCCGGCAGGTAAAGTAACAACTTTAATCGGCAAAAGAGCATTCGTGGCAAAAGGAGTTACTGACATATCTGGGTCTGTCGCTATTTGAAGCATTTTCTGAAAGGCTTCTCGAGTCTTTGCATCACTTTCCTCTTCCTGTTTTTTCACTTGAAGACTCTGTGATTCTGCCAAAAGTAACTCGCTCTCCTGCATCAGTTTTTTCACAACACCAAAGAGCTTCTCTATTTCGGAAACTCCTCTCGCAGCCAACTTGCTTTGATGTTCAATGTCTAATTTTTCTAACTGCTTTGATATTCCTATTTTCTGAATTCGTTCTACAAAAATTAATGTTTCCCTATACTCTTCTAAGGCAGAGGTATATTTTCTCTCGTTGTGTAAACTGGACGCCTGAGTAATTGATTTTTTAATTTTTCTTCGAAGATCTATATAGATTTCTTGGGTTAATTTTGTTTCAAATTCTCGCGCTTTACTTCCTAAGGTAGGATGATTCCGTAAGCTACGAAATTTTTTCTGAGCTTCTTCCCATTTACCTGCTTTGCCTAAGTCTTCTGCTTCCTTGTATTGACTAAGTGCTTCTTCTTCCGACTTCTCAATGCGCTTTTTCTGAATAAGAACTCTCATCTCAGAATCAGAGGCCGCTATTTTAGGTCTGAGTTTATCCCATTTTTGATCTAGATACTCTCGAGCATAGTTTTCTAGATCCATCTCAGCTTCATCTAAGAAACCAGCCATAATTCTTTCTTCGACTCTTTGAGAGTTTTGTTTTAAACGATTTTCAAGTTCTTCCTGACGTGCTCTTTTTTGCTGCAAAAGCTCCTGTTGGTAAGCATCTATCTGAGTGATGATACTTTCAGCCTTCTCTTTCACTAAACTACCTGGATAGCTAGTAATAATTTGATCGCTATACTCTCGCGCTTTATCAAACTGTTGTAATTCAAAACACTTCTCTGCAAATTGGTAAAGAGAGCTAGCTTGAGCTTCGTAGTACCAACTATAGGCAAACCAAAGAATAATTCCCAAAACAACTCCAAAAACAGATAGTATATTTTTTCGATGTTTCTGCCAAAAAAGCGTTTTATTTACATCTCTAAGTAGTTTCTGAATGTCTGCGCGCTCAGGAGCTAAATTTAAAATATTTTCTAAGACCTTACGATAAGCAGGAGATTGGATGTTTTTATCTAAAAGACTAGCCATCTCTTCGTATTCGTAAATAACTTTGTCAGTCTCTCCCCTATCTAGATAAATTTTCACAACAATTTCACGAAAATCAATATCTTCAGGACGACGACGAAGAAAGTTTCGACTCAGATCTAAAGATTCTGTTAGTTTTCCTTTAGAATGATAAAGGTGAGCCAACTTTCGGCCGTGAAAAATTTCCTTGGCCTCATCATTTACTTGGATAGCAACATCGATAATTCTCTCTCTAGGCAAAGTCGCTTCAGAATCCATTTCTATAGCTATCTCATAGAGCTTGATGGCTTGCTTTGGTTCATCTCGTGCAGTAGCATCTCCCACAGAGCAATAGTTTTTCACCGCTTCATCTCTATTTCCTATGGCCTCATAGGCTTGGGCTATTTGCAAAAGAATTTCGTTATCAGGAGAAGGTAAATCTGATTTTAAAGCCAACTTTAACAACTGTATCTGCTTTTGTATTTGTCCTAAGTCGCGACAACTTTGAGCCTGAGAAAGAAGTTGATCATAAGTCGCACTTTGAGCGAGTCCTCTCTCCACAATCATAGATAAAGTGCGACAAGCCTCCAAAATCGACAGTTTTGTGCTCGCGATGACATCATTAATATCGTTAGTGCCATCTAGTAGCTGTATGATAACTCCAAAAGACTCTATAAGTTCCACATCCGGTTCTATATCATCAGAAACAGCCACTAAAACTGTGTTTAAAGAGGGGATGTTTTGACGAATTTCTTCCCATTCTTCCGCATTTTGAGCCATTCGAAAGAGCAGACTCTGAACATCAAAAGTAAAGTTAACCGGGCCATCCTCTCCCTCCAAAGTCTCTTCCTCAAAAGATCCTTCTGTAAAATTAAAAGAAGCATTCTCCCAGAAAAAAATATCACAAATCTCTTCTTCAATATGGTTACAAATAACTTGTTCAATATCTTCTTGCGTTACCCACCCTTGGCTAACAAAAATAAATTCTAAATTTTGACCTGTTCTATCTTTCTCTTCTAAAGCTGATTTGAATTCCCACTCTTGAATTTTCTTCTCACGAACTAGAATTTCTCCTAACTCTAAGCGTTTCACTCCCCCAACCAAATTTACTCCATTATCACCAAAGTGAATCATTTTTTTTCTATTTTCGTTAGAAACAACGAGAGTACCTTCTTTGTTTACTTTACACAAAGTATTCAGCAAATCAGCAAAGGAAACGCTATCTAAACTTCCGCCAAAGCCCATTGTATTACTCCGTCTATATAATAATAAGTTTTATGGTCAAAAGCCCTTTATAACTCATACTTTTCAAACGATTTCTATAGCTAAATTCTATTTTTTTTTGTATTATACTTTTTACAAAATCTAAAAGTTTGAGTTGCCTAATTTTGAGGAAAACTGTCAGGAAGGTTTTTGAGGAGATATTGTAAGTGGGGAAAATAAAAAAAACATTAAAGGTTAAGTTATTTGTGGGGATACTCTACAGCCAAGTTTTTGTTTTAGAACAAGCCATTGAGATTTTGAAAAAAAAGTATGGCCCTCTTGACCCTCTTAGTTCTCTTGGCCTTCTTAATAAAGAAGCAAAAGAAGCAGAGGAAGAAGCAACCCGTTGGGATTTCCAGTTCACAAATCACTATGAAAAAGAAATGGGACCATCTTTATTCAGAAAATTTATTTCTTTTGAAAAACTTATCTATCCTGATCAAATTAGTCAAATTAAAATAGAGACAAATCAACTAGAGGAGGAGATCGCCAAAAAACATTCTCCTCCTACTAGACCGATAAACTTAGATCCAGGATATCTTGATTTAGCAAAGGTTGTTTTAGCAACAACCAAAGATTACTCTCATCGTATCTACTTGAGCAAAGGTATATATGCAGAAGTAACTTTTTCCTATGAAAAAAGAGCATTCAAATTTTATGAGTGGACTTATCCTGATTACAAATCACCCAAGTACCAAGAATTTTTCTTTTCTTTAAGAGAAAAATTCCATCGACAATTGAGAGAAAACTAACCATCATCAGAGCCAAAAAGATCATCCAACATACCAACAGCATCAGCTCCAAAGTTTTCACCAACTTCAGGCATCATTTGATTAGAGTTGAGATTCTTTTCCTCTGCTTCATCAAATAGTTTTTCCAATTTTTTAGCAACTTCATTGCTCATTAAGCGCACTAATCCAAGTTGGGTTCTTTCATCAAAAATAATAGCAAGCAAGGCTCTATCTCCGATCAAAGCCACTTGGATGCTATCATGCTTTCCTTGATGAAAAAGAACAGAGAACTCATCTTCTCCGAGCAATCTCGCCCACTCTCGAGTCGCTGCAAATGTACCAGCCAACAATGTACAAACTGTGTCTAAATCGTAAGTATTGGTTTCTCCTGTTTGTGTGATCAGATGGCCTTCTTTATCAATCAAGATGGCACATTTAGCCTGACAACGTTTTAAAAACATTTGTAAGAGTTTGTCTATAAGCTCGACATCCTCTTTGTAAAAAACCAATCTTTGCAACTTTAGCCGATCATCATCTCTCATTTCTATACCCAATCTATTACAAATTATCTATTGGTCTTCCTGCCCTGGTCCCTTATCTAAAAACTTTTTAAATTTTTTAAAAACCGGTCGAGGAGCCGGAGTAGCTTGTGAGGACGGAGTAAATGCCGGTGAACTTGGAGGAGCCCCCATAGGCTTTCCACCGGGTACGTTAGGATTCTGTGGCCTTATAATAGGACGTGGACTAGGAGGTACTCTAGTTGGATGTTGAGGAGTAGTAACCCCACTATGCCCCCCTGGTTGCATCCGATTTGGAGAGGGAGGCCGATTAGGAGGAGTCATTATTCGCGGAGGAGCATTCCCTACTCTGCTGGGCTGAAGACTAGGACCTCTTGAAGCCCCTAGTCGTCCAACTCCAGAACCTGGCCGGTTTGCCTCATTAGCTTTTTTAGCAACAGATTCTAAAACTAAAGCAGCACATTTCTTGAGAGTCGGAAATACTCCTACTCCCGTAACAGCTACCCCTTCAAATGTAGGAACATTTAAATAATTAATCTTACTTTCAAGCTCTTCCACTGGTAAAGCGGTAGGCATATCCCGTTTATTCCACTGAATAATAAGAGGAAGCTCTCGGATGTTCATCCCATGCTCAGCCAAATTTTCTTCTAAGTTCTTAAGCGAATCTAGATTATCTTGGATTTGCGAAGCTTGACTATCAGCAACAAAAATAACTCCATCAGAACCTTGCAGAACAAGCTTTCGGGTAGAATTATAAAATACCTGGCCAGGAACTGTAAAAAGGCGTAATTTAGTTTTCATCCCCGCAACAGTTCCCAAATCGATAGGCATAAAATCGAAAAACAGGGTTCTATCCTGCTCCGTAGCAATGGAGGTTAACTCGCCACGGTTGGAGCCCGGAGTTTTGTGATGAACTATTTCTAAATTAGTTGTTTTTCCAGATAAACCAGGCCCATAGTAAACGATTTTACAGTTAACTTCACGGCGAAAGAAATTAAATTGGACCATACCCAGAGTTCCCCTTTTTTAGTCATATGTCCAACAGAGACACTGCACAAATGAAATGTCCCTTTACCAATTTTTCATTTAGGGAGTTCCAATGAAAAAATTTTACAAAGATTTTAATTTTAGGACGTGTCCTTCTTAAGAACGAAGAACGTCCCCTATATTTTCCAAACTTTCTTCAAGCGTTGAGCCGCTCCGTCTATAGCTAGTAGAGTGTAGTCAATATTAATGTTCTTATCTGTTATTACCAAAAGGCAGGCCGGCTCAGTATTAACAACCACTATACGTCCTTGAGAAGCTACTAGAATAAAGCGAGTAAAGTCAACACCCTTACCTAGGAGAGAAAGGCTTTTCCTTGTGGAGCTAACAGTACTTGATGCCATTGCTGCCACAACATCATCATTGAGTTCATCAGAAAGTTCAGCCATAACGACCAGCCCTTCTGCCCCCACAACCATAGAGCCCTTCACTCCGACTTCCTCATTCAATTGCTTTAGAATCTTACGCATAAGATACACCTGTTGAGTTTACGGGTACTTTAGATATAAATTTTTGGATCTCTTTGTAGACTCCAGGAGCCCCAAAAACAATGTACACAACTGGATAAGAAGCAACAATATGAATAGAACCAAAAGGTCCATCAATTTGATTTGTCTGAAATTTCCCCAAATCCATCTTCTTTGATGAATTTTGTACTGTTTGATAAATTCCTGAAGCGACCTCGTAAAGAGTATTGAAATCAACGTCATCTTCAGCATAGTGGGCAATAAGATTTCCTTCATCATCGCAAACCAAGAGACAGAAGATAGATGGAACCTCATCAAGAGATTCCAATGGTTTCTGGAAAATCTCTGGCGACAAAACAACTTTTTGTTCTGCCGTTCGCGTTCCAGGCAATGTATGAAAAAGAGCTCGACTGACTTCTACGTTTTGCAAAAGGATGTCCATGTCTTCATGAGAAGGTTTTTCTAGTTCAAGTGCTGTATCTAAAAGTTTTCTTATAGTTTCATCTTCAGGGGCAAAAAAGAGTAAATCTTTAAGTCTCTGATTTGCTTTAGTAACAGCCCCTATTTGTAAATAAAATTTAGACAAGGTCAACAATGCTCTATAGTTTTTGGGATTAATTTCGAAGGCTTTTTCTAAATTTTCTCTAGCCAACTGCCCGTCACGGGCTAAAAGATCTTTGTAAAACCGAAGGAGTCTTAGCTCTCCAATAATCAAATAAGGACTATCATCGTTAGTAAATTTTTCAATCGCTTGGCGACAGAGACGCAATGCTTCTTCTTCTTCTCTGAGATCTTTGTATATTTCTGCTAATTGAACATAAGCATTGACACTGGGATTTGTATCAATAGCTTCTCTCAATTGTTTAATCTGTGGTTGAAGTTGACCTTTTAAAAGAGGGTAATAAAGACCAAACAATTCATCAGAATGAGGGAAGTCTTTCACTGCCTGCTCTGCAAACCCATAGGCTCTATCAAAGTTGCCTTTTGTTTGTAAATACTTGATCAAATTTACATAGTTGAGTGGAGATTGTTCTCTTTCAATCGTATCTTCTAGTAATTTAAGCTTTCGGTCCCCAAAGAGTGCCATAAGCAGAAAAACCTCGTCAAAATAATTTAAGTAGACAAATGCTGCAGACAGTTTTTTTATTTAGTAAAAAATATGCAAAAGAGAGGCTCTAGTCTATTAGAGCACATCCTAGCTTCTCTTGAGCTTTTATTTACTCGAAATATATCACGTTTCCCCGACTTTGTCAACAAGAAGGAGAATTTTCTGAAGAAAATTCTAAGTATAACCATATCCAAAAGAATCTATATACAAATTTTATATTAGGCTTTAATTATCAATCAGAGCATAAAGAAATTTACTTGCTCCCACAAAAACCATTCCGTTCAACAAAAGAGGAGAAGATCGAATTTCTTTTGGCATCTGATATTTCCACTGGATATTTCCATTCTGATGATTAATCGAATAAAGAGTGCCATCTTTACTCGCCGCATACAAAATTCCTTTGGAGTTTTTGGCAACAGAACCATGAAAAGCACTCCCCATTTCTTTGCTCCAAATAACCTGTCCATTATGCCCTACAGCATAAAGATGACCTTGAGATGTTCCAAAGTAAATTCCTTCATCGTCAACGTAAGGGCCTTTAAATATTCGCCCTTTAATGGGTAGTGTCCAAACTACGGAATCAAATCTTTTGGAAGTCAACTTTGCAGCATATAAAATATCACCTCTTTTATCAGAACCACCAACATAAATCCGTCCCTTTTTATAAGCAACAGGAGCACAGGCCTCCGTGCTACCTATCTTCCATCTCCACTTGGGAGAACCTGAATCGACACTCAATGCGTAAACATTTCCGTCTTTACAAGTAGTTAAGACATAAGGCCCAAATATCGTAAGAGCAGAAGACGTTTGTCGGTTTAACTGAAGATTGCGACGCCATTTTGGCACCCAGGAATCTGTTTTTTCTTTTATAAGAGGCAAAGCATAAACGATTCCATCATCCGCCGTAAAAACAACGACCCCTTCTCTTTTGGAAATTTGGGGAGAGGATTCGATAAGAGGGTTACTGCGAATTTGATATTGGGCTAAAATGCGCCCTTTTTGAGAAGTGTCCAGGGCATAAAAAATTCCATTATTCCCTCCGACATAAACAATATCACCATCAACCGCAGGAGTAGATTTAAAGGAAGATAGTAAGCCTGGGGTTTTCTTCCATTTCTTAGGTTTTCGTGATTTTAAATTTGTCACTCCGTAAACAGAGTCGTCTCGGCAAGCGATGGAGAGAAGGTTATCGTTAATGACACAAGGAGCTGCTTCAATTACTCCGTTTAATGCCATATACCATAGCTTATCTTTAGCTAAGGCTTCTTTAACAAGAGCATCTTGTAACGGGAAAAGAGTTCGACCTTCTTTAGTTTTAGTTTCTTTATTTCGGTCGATAATAAATTTGTAAAATGCATTATAAAAACTCAAAGAGACATAGCCTGGCCGTTTAATTTGAATTTCTTCAAAACGAGGTGAGCACATATAGATATTATCTCGGACGGGCTGAACTTCTTTGCCATTAATTATGATCTTAGCCTCTTTTGGTTGAATATCGAAGCGAATGGGTAAAAGTATATCCTGTGCTTCTTTCATTTCTTTATATTTGGTATTAATCGCTAGCTCTTTGTAAATCAATACCGCATCTTGGAGCCGATCCTCATCCAGTAATGTTTTTGCTCGATCCAAGCGTTCCGAAAAGAGATCCAAAGTTTTCTTAATATCTTTTAGTTCTCGACTAATATCTAAGAATAGGGCTTGATTTAAATTTTTAATATTAGTTTGGGTTATTGCTTCTTCTAAAGTATTTTTTGCATCACTAGGATTACCTGCCTTGACTAATTCTTGAGCAACTTTCCGTTTATCTTTAATATCTTGAGTCGCTTTATTCACAAACTCTTGGCGTTTTTTATCTAAATCCTCTAAGAAGTTATCCTCTCCAAAATCACCACCTTTTTCTTTTAACATTAAGGCTATTTCAGCAAGAATATCGTCATACAGTTTAAAGTTTCCATTTTTAAGAGCTACCATAGCTTGGCCTTTGAGTATTTTGATTTGTCCCTCAAAAGTGTTAGAATCTCTTTCATTCAGGTAATACCAAGCTCCCCCCCCCAGAATGGCCAAAACAACTAGAATTTTCAAAAGCATGTATTTCCCACGCCCTTTACGAGCTTCCACTTTTTCTAGTTTGTTCAGAATATCTTTACGAGAAGGCATAAGTCGAAGAATTTTTTTGTAGGTAGATTGAAGTTCTTCAAAGTTATTATCGCGCTCATAGATTTTTGCCATAGCTTCATACTGTTCCACGGCACTTTCTAAATCATCTAAATCCAGATGAATGTTAATCAACTCGCTACGCAATGCTTTATCATAAGGAGTTAGAGAAAGAAGAACTTGCAAAACTTCGCGTGCTCTTTCATCGTCTTTTTTCCTACGCAAAATAGAAAAAAGCCATTTTCCATCGGCAATAGGATCGTACTCAATGGCTTTGGCATCCAGCTTATAATCAACAATCATATCAAGAAGACGCATGCGAGCGTCAATTCCCTCAGGAGTATCGTATTGGAGATCGCTATATTTTTTTAAGTAACTCGCTGCCAGAAGAAAGTCATCTTGTTCTTGGGAAGCCAGCAAAGTATCAATGATTTCGCGGTATAAATCAACAAGACAAGTTTCATCGCCAGTACCTTCATAAAACTGAACGAGAGCTTCACAGAATTCAATACTTTGAGGATTACGCTTGTACAAAAGGCGATAAAATTTTTCAGATTCTTCAAGTTCGCCATTGTTTTTTAAGGCCCTAGCTCGCTCTTCTAATTGTTTATCAGGAATAATCATAAGCATTTCTTCCTGATAGAGGCTAACTAAAATTTTAGGAGCATCAAACTCTGAGAGATAAGAGCAGTGGATAGTTTCTTCGACGGTTCGATATTGAGCTAAGTGCAATATATTGCCAACGGGATCATTGACAGGAGGAACCTCTGCAGGGTTTACTTTCGAAGAATGAAGAAGAATTTCATCATTACTTGGCAAAATACGAAAAATTTCTTTGCATTCATCCAGTCGGCGGGCCGCTTCCATCAAAATACCTTCTGCATCAAAAAGTTTACTAACAATTGCAGGCTGTTCTTCTTCACTGATGCTATGTTGATCGATGAACTCAAAATGTCCACTTCCCCAGGAAAACAAAGAACAAATTTCATCATAGTATATCGTATCAAGTAGCTTAGATAAGGTATCTTCTGCTACCCGCTCCTCTAGATCTTTAAAGGGATCTTCACTACTCATAATTGTTTGAAATTCTACTTCAGAAAGTTTTCCAGAATGATAGAGCTTAGCTGGAATATAAAAAAACTTTCTTTCTGGGGGAGTGGCAAGGCCGACTAAGTCACCTTGAAAATACAAAATTACTTCTTGATCTTCGTTTTGCAAAGTCAACCACCCATATTGATGTCTTGCTCCCAAGGTCTCAAAGATTTCTGTTAGGCCAATGCTATGGAGATCTCCTCGAAATTTAGCTTGCTCGTTCCCTTCTGCTACAGACATAACTGCTCTCATCCTTTTCTTAAATACTTAGGGTCAGAAAAAAACCCATCATTTTTCAAAACGCATTTTAAGTTTTTTCTTTTTTTAGTCAAGATTTCGTTTTATCAATATAGAACAACACCCTTCACAGTCAAGACAATGCACTATAGTGAATCTCTTTTCATCGGACAAAGAGATCTTCCAAAGAAGGTAATAGTTGATAAAAAGAGTTAGCAACAGCTTTTTCTAATGCTCGATTTCCATCAGAATCAGAACCAAATCCATAGATCATAAAAGTTTCTTGCTTGCTCATGGAAGAATCATAGATTTCCACTCGGAAAAAAAGACGAACATCGTAAACTAGGCTAGCAATAGGAAAAATAGACATGTCAAGAGCAGTTACAACAATATTAGTTTCTGCTGTTCCTTCTACAAGATCCCCTTCAAAGCATTTTTTTAGGGTATAGATGTACTGTTTTTCCACAGCTTCTTTAACATAAAGCTTGAATTCATCAAAACCCCAAGCAAAGTTAAAGGTAGGAGGGACGGCTACTTTTAAACTCACAGTTCCACCAAAAGGTTTATCCTGGATGATATCTTGAGCTTTCTGGGAATGGAACTCGTAAAGTTGTCCACATGAAGAGAGCAGAAGTAAAGCTAGAAGTGATAAAAATAGTCTCTTTCGAAAAATGATACTGTGTAAATTCATACCTTTTCTTTCCAAAAAACTGTGGTAATTGAAATACAAATCGAATAGAATAATCATACGTGAAATGGAGTTTACACCATAGTCACAAAGGAGATTTCATGGATTATATAAAGCTTGCTCTAGCCTTAATAGCGAGCATTCTTATTGCTTGGGTTTGGCGATCTTATGATTATATTACCATCCCATCAGGGAATATGCAAATGTCCCCTAGTTTTAATGAAAAAGAATCTTACTTGGGCGAATCCCTCCAAGATTCAGAAAGTTTAGAGTACGAAGACGTTGTCTACTATTCTTTTCCTATCAATACAAAAAAAGTAAAAGGAATTTTTTTCGCTCGGATTATAGGTCTGCCTGGAGACCGTATTCGTTTAGAGAAAGGAAATGTTTATCGCAATGATGAACTCCTCGATGAGACTTATTTGTCAAGCGATCAAAGAAGCGAAGGAGACTTTCCCGAAATTTTAGTACCCAACCACCATGTCTACTTGTTGGTAGATAAACGAAAATTTACCCGAACTCTCCATGAACGAGACAGTCGTCATTGGGGCCCCTTACTAATAACTTCTTTACGAGGAGTTATCAGTAACTAGAACTACTTAAAAAATCGATTTTCTTACTCTTATTGTAGCATATTTCGGAAAGCAAAGCATTATGAAAATTTCTCATTTCCGACTCTCCTTCGTTTCCATAACACAACTTACCTGTGTTATTGTTCTTTTGCCTATCAACTTATTCCTCTTTAGTAGTGGTTTTTCTGCTATGATGTATCAACTGAATATGTCAGAAGCTTTAGATAATTATAATGCTCAGCAAATCCCTGCAGCAATCTCCGCTCTAAAAAAGGTAAAAGATGGTCGAGAAGATGCGCCCCTTCCTCGGCTTTTGGAAGCAAGTATTGCTCTGGAAAGAAATGAATTCGAGAAAGCAAAAAAACTTTATGAAGAAATTCTTAGTTTTTCGGGAGAAATTCCCTCAGCCCAGTTAGGGCTACAAGTTTGCCTTCTCTACGAGTTACGCTCCCAGCCAGCCTCTTCTGAAACACTTACCAAATATGATGCCATCGTTCAAAACACCGAAAACATTAGGTCAAGTGCCCCAGAACTTATAGATGCTTCTATTTTTTTAGCCCAAGTCCACATTCAGAAAAATAAAACATATCAAGTTCTCCAAGAAATAGAGAAAGCAGACTATGCTATTTCTCAGGCGTATAATATCCTCAACACAGCCGAAAAAGAAATCACTACTGAACAAACTCCTTCCAAAACTTCTTGTTTTTCTCTTTACCTCGGACTAGGCATAGTTTACCAATGGAAAGCACAAAGACTACTAGAAGATAATTCCCACCCTGATCGAAATAGTTCTGATGCCAGCTTAGTTTACGATTATATGGAAAAATCGTTAAGAAATTTTCGCCGAGCATTTTCTTATCGTGTAGTTCACGAAAGCCTAGTTGACACTATGCAAAAGATGTATGGAGCTTTTTTAAGCTATGAGTGGCTTAGTCTAGAGCAAAGAAAAAAGCTAACTTCTCAAGCAGAGAACTTCTCAAAATTTGAACTCAAGTCCTACCAAGATCACCTACACAAAGTAGGTAATCGATCTGTAGCCGAAAAATGGGGGCTCTTGTCAGATAGCACCCCAAAATATTTGTTTTACGGACTAGGAGTCTCTTACTACTATTTAGATGAAACAACAAAGGCCTTAAATAATTTCAAAAAAATTGAGCGAGGGAAAAGCTCTTTTTCATCCTACGAATTTGCTCAGGCAAGCAGCACCCAAACTCAAATTAAACAAGCTCTTGAAAACTTCAAAAGTAGCGATGACAAACAGCACCGACATGGACAAGGAGAGTTAAGAAAAATGCTGGGCTACTACAGCACTGCCATTAAAAACTATGGAGATGATTGGTTAGAAAAACCTCTCACTTTAGATCAATTTGTCCACTTAAATAACTACTTTGCACTATACTACTATCACCCGAGTATTCAACCAGACGATAAAATAAAATTGCTCTATGAGCTAGGAAAAAAAGCCAAGAGACAAGATTACATTTGGAGAGAAGTGCCTAAGGTTTTAAACGCTCGTCGCATTGCTCTACACAACTATCTCTACTTAATGGAAAAAGCGATGGAAGAAGAAAAAGATCCTGAGCAAAAAAAAGAGAGAAAGAAAAAATTAGGCCCCTTCTTAAGATATAATTTACATAAATAAGTGAGGAAGAATCTATAATGCTTTGTTTTAGCTGCAACCGAGAAACTCCCGATACTGAGCTTTACTGCCGCAACTGTGGAGTCAAGCTAGATTTTACCTTTGATCAAGTAAAAGATCAAATGAGCCAAACGATTCGCCAAGAAAGGGTCGCAGAAACCAAGGATTTTTCCACCTGGCTTCTCAATATAATGCTTTTCTTTTTGTTATTTTCTCTTTTCTTTAACTCATTGTGGGAGGAACCAGAGGATATTAATTTAAGCCCTGGCTATGCTCCTGAACTTAATTTTGAAGCGAGCATTAAGAACATTCACGCTCCTATTATTATTGAAAAAAGGAAGTAAATTTAGCTATGTGGTTTGATTTTAAAGAATTTGCTCTTCAACTAAAGGCTCTTTTTCGCCTTTGTTTTCTTAAGCCCAATAGTTGGCGGGAGATTGTCATTGCTATAGCCTCTGTTTTATTGGCCCCCATAGTCATACTGGTTTGTCTTTTTGCCAACAGCAAGTTTTCCTCAGAGAACTAAGATAGATCTAATCCAGAAAAGAATTTTTCCATTCCAGTAATATACTCTGGTAGCGACGACGGGCATAGTAATCATGAATATTGGACTGACTATAGACGGTAAGCTCCATTAACCAAGAAAAAGACTTTTGGCCATCAGGAGAAACGGCTAAACAAGGATGAAGAATCCCTTCGAGGGGTTTTCCTTGTTGAGCCTGACCTTTTTGAGCATAAATAATCGATTCATGCCAACGTTTTTTTCCTTGAACGAAATACCTGAGTTGCCCAGGAAGACGATCATTGTTACCATTTTTATGCCAGGAAGCAATATCGGTAAAAAGGAGGTGGGCTCGATTCTTATGATCGAAAGTAAGGCAGGGAGAGTGTCCTGTATAACTGACTCCATCTGTTCCACTATAGCCTGCTGATTTTTTGACTAGGGTTTGGGAACGCCACCGCCCTTCTTTTTTATCATGCAAAAGTAAATGAGCATAGCGAAAAGAACCTGTGGAAACTCGTTGGATCAGAGTAGAGGCAATGTGAGGGATATTTCTATTATCCAGAGCCAAAAATGCATTCCAAGCTGCCTCTGTATCAAAGTTCTTTCTTTTTAAAACAACTTCGGCTTTCCAATGATTTTTTTTAACTTCGGAATAGTACAGATGTCGATCTAAATTATAAACAAGATGAAGAGAGCCTTTTGAATCCACTTGAAAATTAAAGACCCTTCGTAAATCATCTCCTTTATGCAAAACATTAATTAAAGAGAAATCAACTTTGCCTTCTCTCCAAATTCCGTGAGCAAAAACTAAAGTTTTTCTTTTTTCAGAAATTCCCTGTGCCAAGACATGAAGAAAACCATCACGACCTAAAGTTACTCCGCAATGCTTCCATTCCCTTTTTTCTCCCTCCTCAAGTCCTTCAGAAGGAAGAAATAATTCTTCTTCACACCACTCGTTTTCTTTTTGATCCTCTTTTTGATCCTCTTTTTGATAAAAATGCCTGTATACTCCTGAACTTAAAGAGAAGATATGGGCTTGACTTTTTTGATCATAGGCAGGAGAAGCATTGAGAGGAGGGAGGAAAGAATCTCGCCCAGAAAGGAGGATTTTTTTTTGGCGTTTTCCGTTGGGGAAAATTTCCCAAAACAAAAGGCGATGTAGATACTGCTGACCTCGGAAAACATCTCGATAAACAATACCTAGTTTACCAGAGAGAGGGTCCAAGGACATTTGCTGATTGCTATCAAAAGAAGCCACACCTGCATTATGGGCATCAAAGATTTCTTTTTGAACTTCGGCCCTCAGGAAAAGAGACAAACTAATGCTGAAAAAAATCCCCAGAATTGTTTTTCTCATGAATTTCCTTTTTTTTGTTGTGACTCTCTAAAACCGTTTTTAGCGATATAATCGGGGGGGGCTTTGGCTGTTGAAAGCGATTATCTAAAACCTATCTAAGCACCGTTTTTGGGGAGGGCGAGGCTTATCTGAAACCGTTAAAGAAAAAGATGATCAAAAACCCTTCTAAGCACCATGTTCCCTGGAGTGAGGCTCCTGCCGAACAGGGGATGTGCAAGGCTTCCTGATATTTTTATCTTGGCACAACCCCGGCGCGGCAGGAGCCTTGCCCTCCACCCTTGCCTTGTATAAAGTTAAACTTAACCATTTTAGGTCCTAGTAATCTAACCCCGACAGAAGTGTCTTCATATCTTCCCCTGCTTCTTTTACATTATCGTAGCGGACGTATTTTTTCTTTTGCTCGCGGGTTGTGTAAAAATAGAAATCCTTGTCTGGCATCCATTGTTTAATGGAGAGGGCCATATTGGTTTTCACTTTTTTATCATCATATTTTTGTTGCGCTGTCTGAAAGTACTCTTTCATATATCCCTTCCAGCGAAAAATCCACTCAGGAGAAAAAATTTGTTTCTCTTGGTCCAAGTGTATTTTATACCAAAACAAACGTCCCATAAGGTTATAAAGATCACCACTTTGAGAGAATTCTTCTCTGTTCAAGTACAACTCTTTGAGAAAAGCATTCAGCTCTTCTTGGGTAGGAGCTGTATTTTGGTAAAGCTGTCGACAAATACGAACAATAATAGATCGGGCAGGGTCTGCGGGAAGTTTTTCTTTGGGTGTCTCTTTTTCTACAGTTGGAGCGACAGAAGCAGTATTTGCATCTATAGGAAAATCATCATTCCCGGCGGATTGCTGGATAGTCATACCACCTTTAGATTTATCAGACTCTGCATTGAAGATATAAAGAACAAAAATGGATACGAAAAAGAGAATAGTTGCAACCACTCCTAAAGTATAACCGATTGTCTTTCTTTGTTTTTCTTCTAGATTGCTCGGTTTATGAACACGAACCCGAACAGCATCTTCTAGTGACCTAACTCTAAGCCCAGAGGCGTCCGCAGTTTCTTCCTCGGCTCCCCCAGAGTTTTTGTTGTACTTTTTCAAGGCTTTCGCATAACTAGCTTGCAAAATAGCGCTACTCTTGGCGGTTTCTTCGGCTTTAGCATCAGCAACTTTTTGAAGAATGACACTTTCTTTAAGGTTC
The DNA here is from genome assembly GCA_029260735.1 of Planctomycetota bacterium. Taxonomy (GTDB): domain Bacteria; phylum Planctomycetota; class Uabimicrobiia; order Uabimicrobiales; family Uabimicrobiaceae; genus JAJDCR01. The sequence continues at coordinate 66,094 of JAJDCR010000082.1, read as the reverse complement.
TTCAAATCGTCCTGGGTCATAATCATTTGATCGATGTATTCTTTTTCTTTTACTTCATCTTCAAATGGATTTTTGACGAGGAAAATCTTACGTCCTTCACCACTAATATCAAATTTATCCGAGCCCATCTCAAGCGTTTTTTGAGATCTATCTGGAACATTATGGGGCAAACGACTACTGCATTCAAAAACTCCGCTCCAGCGATCGCCATGAATTTGCATATTATAGCTGATCGACTGATCCAAGTCTCCGCTTGCTGCAACCTGGGTTAAAGCCTCAAAACAAGCAAAACGCCAAGTATTATCTTTCGGATCAGGTTGCTCACGGACATAAAATAGACTGATCATTTTCAAGAGGGCTTTTTGGCTATTTTGATGGAATATTGTATCCCCAATAAACTCTATGTGGGGCGAACCATCCCTCATCTCTTCTTTTATGATCGCTTTGTTATGTTTATCTTGGAAAACTTCCAAAGTAGTGGTTTGCTCTTTGCACATAAGAGTAATCACAAAACCTTGAGATTTTTTCATCGAAGCTTGGAAATTACTCCACAATAAACTCACTAGCTCAATTAAAATCTCTTTATCCGGTAACAAACGAAAGGCGTCACACCCATTTAGGAGGGTGAATAGTCCTTTGCAGCGTCTTTCCAAGTGATCATTAGGCTCAGCTTTAAAAATCATCATCGCTTGATCTTTTTGAGTACGCAACTCTAAAAGCATTTCTTTTTGCTCGACTTTGATTTCATTGTAGCCTTCGACAATGTGCATTTTGGCATCAATTGTTTTTTCGGTTTGATCAGCTCTTAAAAAGAATCTTAGTGGTGCGCATAGCTCTTGGTAATGATCAGGAAAAACCTGCTCATAGCTACTCAGAAAACTTCCATAGCCTCCATCTGTTAGAAATAAATGAATTTGAAAACGAAGGATTTGTTCTTCCAACAAAGAAACCAGAAAATTTCCTTGTTGATCAGATCGAGTTTCACATTCGGTTAAGCTAGTAAGGGTTTTGCTATGTTCCTCGGTAAAAACATGAGCAAATTCAGCCATAATAAAAGCGACCACTTTTTTTAGACGATCAGGATGAGTTTCTAAATAATAAATGAAAGTATCGTTGGGTTTTCCTCGATTATTTTGATAGCGAGAAACCAAATAGCTGGCAAAGAGATCTAGATCATATCCATCGGTGATCATCTGAGGACCCAGAAGCATCAGGCCAGCCCTAGCAGCAGGAGTAATATGATAAATTTTTTCTTTACGGTACTGGGATACACTATTCCTGAGCTGGTCAGCAACACTAATTTCATTAACAATCACAATATCAGGAGAAAAATAATCTATCACTTTCTGGGCATTGACAGAACCTTGGACTTGGTGATAAAAAAGAGTCAGTGGAGGGGTTTCATTGCTACTGGAGTTTAGAAGACTGGTTACTTCAGAACGAATAACATCATCCCCGGCGTAACCACTTTCAGGTAATACTCTAATTATATTACCGGCAACATGAACTTCTCCCATAACTTGTCGTAAAGTCCATGTTTGAAAAACCCCAGAAGTAACAAAATAAATACCTGGATCAGAAGGAGAGGTATTATGTTTTTTTAATTGTTGAACAATTGTATTTAGTAGCTTATTACTTAAGCGAAAGGTATCAACCAGATCAATAACAATAGAAGAGCCCACTCCTACCCAGGAAGTAAAGTGGGCCGCCTTAACCATTTTAGGTTTGCCTAAGACATCACCTTTTACTTTTAAGGTTTGAAAAGCTTTGCTAAAAGCAGCCTCTACTTTTTTAATCGCAGAATGAGTGTCTCCAGATAACTTAAGATAAAAAATGTCTCCCATTTCTAGGCAAGAAACCTGAGCAGGAAAACTCTCACCTTTTGTCCACTGTTCAGCGCGATACTTGTCACAAATGACCATATCTTCTTTGACAACTGTACGCCAAACATCTCCCCACTGTAAGGCATCTTGAGGGACAAACATGTATTGTCCAGGTAACTCTCTCTTGAGAAAATTCATGAAAGGAACTTGTTTTTTATCATGAAGTTTACAATTACCAGGAAGGGTGAGGATACATTTCTTATCCATTTGCCTCACATGGAGAAGATCTTTTTTCCAATTTTCCATGTCGACAGCAGTCAATGTGGCATTCTTATCGACTTCAAAAAGTTCGTGATGTTCAAAGCTCTGAGAAGAAAAGCTGGGAGTACTCATGCTGGACTAATTCCCTTTCGCTAATTAGGAAGTTCCAATGAAAGATTTTTGGCAAAGCAGGAGAGAAACCCCTGCTTTGCCAAAAGAAACAGCTTAAAAAAGCTCAATACTGGAGGACTGAGCAACATTATGCAGAATAGTCACAGTAACTGAATCCAAAGTAGCACAGACGTGCCGCCCTTTGCTTCCATCTGAAACTTCTACATTATTGAAAGCAAAAGAGTAGCTTAGATTAGTGCCAGTTGCAACTTTAACCGCTTGTCCATTGTTGACCTCAGGGGCAGGCAAAGCAACCTCTCTTAGATTCCCATCATCACCTTCCAAAATAGAGAAATTACCTTGCAAGATGACATTGGGATCTAAATTGACACTCTCCGTACCTGCTGCATTATGAGAATTACGATTGCGTAAGCTAGGGTAGGAAACCCAGCGAACCGCTCCGATTAACCCTTTGTGAGGAATCTCAAATTCATTGGTATATCGGGCATCGTTATGGAAACGCTGCTGCCGTAGAGTAGAAGAAGTATTCGTTGTGGTGCCAGTGTAACTGATCATACCATCGATGGTAGCGTTACCATAGTACTTAACGTCTGTATCAAAGAGAAAGAAACCACCAGGCTTCAGTTGTTCTCTCTCAAAACCATTGATAAAGAAACTATCATAAGGTTCTCGTTCATTTAGAACGCACCATTGTCGATCACGTCCATCATCTACTTTTTCAAAAGTTCCGTTCACTTTGGTGTCATCAACAAAAAGCTGAAGAGAGTTTTCACCCGACTGATTGTCATCCCAAATGATACGAATGTGATGCCAGTCATGAGCCTGCCAGTTGGAGGTATCAAAAGTGATATCGCGGCGAGCTAGTTTACGAGCACCATCCACATTTTCTTCGACAACAGCTCCATAGGGAGTTCCATCTTGCTCAAAGCAGAAAGCATAGTATAAACGAGATAATCTCATTTCTCCCAGAGTGTTTCGATACATGTACATTTGGACACCTTCTTGGAATTTGGTCTTTCCTTTCAGTGCATCCAAAACAATCGGAGGTAAATCCTCTTTTCCTTGCAAAAATTCACTTGCTGTAGTCATACCTATAAGACCAGAGGAAACGCCAAAGCCGCCGGTAAAGTCCTTCTTGTCTGAATCAAATTTTAGCCAAAACTCAAGAGTTCCTCGTTTGTTCGCTAAATTTGTGACAACATTACCATTGCTATCGGTCGCCGTTTCTCCACTTCTCAAATTAGAGTTATTAGGAAGAACAACTTGTTTTTCATTGTCTGATCTTTGGCTAGGAAGAAAAGATTCTTCAAACGCTCTCTTTAGAAAGTATCGCGGAGACTCAATAACCTCTCCACCACTTTCTCGTCGATAATAAAAGCGCCGGGAGACTAAACCATCGTATGAAAGATTGTTATTCTCATTTCGAAGATTAGCAAAGGTTTGCATAGGATTCACTTCTCTCAACTCAACATGAGTTTCTGGAAGTGCCAATGTGAAAATTTTGCTCTCTCCCTCAAAATCTTCTCCAAAACCAGAAGGTGTCTCGAATAAAGTGCGCGCATTGTCATTCCCTGTCATCTTACGAGGCTGGGGTTCAATCGCTCCCGCAAATTCATCGGAAGGGTCACTTAAGTTTTTGAGCGTTGCTAGTTCAATATTTGCTGGAGTAGAAAGAGAATTAACTAAAGATCCTCCATTTTGGAAATCTTGTTGAGTAGTATGAGTCAACACAGTACCAAAAGACAACTCTGTTTTCACTCCAGAAATACTAATAACATTACGTCCTTCGTCTGCTGTAACAAAGCCAACAGAAGTAACCTCTATATTACTCAAGTTATAAAACGTTAACTCTGTTGTATGAGAAGGAAGCCCTGACTCAAAAAGATCGCCTTTAGCTGTTCGGCGAAAAGCAGGAAGATTAGGATTCCAAAAATTTTCCATTGCGTTAGGATTAAAGTTACTCTTCAAAGCATCTGCACAAGCTTCTTGCCACACTTGGTTACTTAGACGAGCGTCTGCTTTGGCAGGAAAGGCCGTTGCATCTCCAATTAAGTCGGTAAAAAATCTTTCGAGATCTCCTTGGTCGTCAAAATTTCCTCCGTTGTCGCTGTTAACTTCGGTAAAGATTTTTTCAGCTACATTTTCAGCGACAGCTCCTTGAGAAAAATCAATGGTAATACGAATAGGTTCATTAACTAAGCTAGTTTCTGATTGAAAGCTGCTACTACCGCTGCCAAAGGTAGTATCTGCTGCTGTCGTAGCAATATTAATATAAAAAATAGTTGTCGCTTTAATATTTTTGATTAATGCTGTTAACAACTCAAGAGAAGCCGTGTTGACATTAACCGGAGCCCTATCTTCGGAATAGTATTTTGCAGGTTCTGCAATTTTACGAGCCGAATTATTCACTCCCGCAGTTGTGGTATCAATAAAAGAATTAGCAGTAAGGTTATCTAAAAATTGATTTAACGCTTTAGTTTTCTCTTCTTGTTTGGAGTCGCCTTGAAAAAGCTCTCCTTCAGCGTTATTTCTAAAAATATCCAGAACTGTATTTCTTAAAACCTCTGTGCTACTAAAAGGGAGAAGGCCTCCTGCTGGTCTTATAGTGTCAATAATTTGAGTTATTTCACTGTTTTGTAATACCTGACTTCCACTGGTATCTTTACACTCTTGACCAAGAACTGTGAGAATATTACGAACAATCAAGTTCGACTCTGCTTGCTGAAGAGAAACATGACTATTAATGTTAAAACGGCCAGATAAATCAACTATTTTTAAGGAATAAAAATTACCATTAGCTTCATAGCGGCCAATAGTTTGACCATTTGAAACTCTTCCAACAACTCCAGAGTGAGAAAATAAATCGTTGTGGACTTTCCCCTCGTAGAGAGAAATAATCTGTCCTGCGCGTGTTGCTGTAATCAAGTCGTCCTCTGTTCCTGTGTGAGCATCGCCATTTTCGTCTTTCAAGGCAAAAGCATCACCATTTAGGCCTAAATTGCCTAAGTCAACAGGAGCAACAGGAGGGTAAAGTAACTGGCATTTTTCGTCTTCGTTTTCGTCGTTCAACTTGGATGTCCAAATAATACGACCATTACACAGAGGATCTTTATCTTTATCAGCATTAGGAGACGCTCCTACGATAAAGCGTTCTTTCCTCAGTTGATCAAACATAAGTGCAGTTGCTCTATCTAGCCCAGCAAAAGCTGTTAGCTGAGCATCTACCTGAGCAACAAAATTATCCGCAGCAACTCTTTCATAGGTGCTCATTTGAACAAATGAAACACCCATTACAGAAAGAACCAACATCATACTGACCGTGAGGATTAAACTAATACCTCTACGGTTATTTTTTTTGTGGGAAAAAAGAGCATTTTTCATAGACCACCTCTCTGAAAACTTGCCTTCTTTATGAAAGAATTATTATGACAATCTTTTTATTCTACGATAATTTTAAATTAAAGTAAAGGTAAAATTCAAGGAAGAGTATCTCTAAGAGTTTAGAGTATAACGAGGAGAGAGACAAAATGGGAATTTTGAGGTAAGTTTTTTTGTAGTGAAAATTTTTTTTATTGAGGGGGGAAGGCGAGGCTTATCTGAAACCGTTTTTTAAAAAGATTATCGAAAACCGTTCTAAGCAACATGTTCTGGGGAGGGTAAGGCTCCTGCCGCACCGGGGTTGTGCTTGGCTCCTGATGGTATTAAAGCACATTTATTTGTTCAGAGGTTTCATATTGAAAAAACGTTTTATATCGCGGATGCTCCTGCCGAGCAGGATGTGCCTAGATTACAATATTAGAAACCAAACACATCCCCTGCTCGGCAGGAGCCTCGCCCTCCAAAGCGTATATTGCTAAAAAGCTGTTTTAGATAATTATCTAACAATGTAAGGGGGAAGATAACCTAGCTCTTTCTGTAAACTAATACCAAGCTCTTTCGCTGAAAGAGAATGTAGTCTCTGAAGATTTCGAATGAGATCGTCAATATTTTGGATAGCAAACTGATCCATTTGTTGGAGATTTTCTCTATCTTGTCCCAGTTTGTAATACTTGTAAATATTTGCACTGTGTAAACGAGCGATCCGAGTCATTAAGTCACAAGCGCTGCTCATAGAGCTATGAGTAACTCCAAAACGTAAACAAAACAATCTTTGAGCGTGTTTATCAAGAAGCTGTTTTTCTGCCTCCATTTTAAATAAGAAGTGGGCATTAAACCACCCCCGCCACTTATCAGGATCAAAGGTTTGTCCATTAGAGAACTCGTTTTTCCGTCCTCCAATACTGTCTCTTCGAGCCTGTATTGCTATTTTTTTCTTCTCTTGGAGCAATTTAAAAAGAGCGTTCATATTGCGCATTCGAGTTAAGTAAAATTTACGTATACTATCACTGCGTTCGGCAAACATTTGAGCATTGCCTAACTCGAAACTTTTCCTAAAGACATTGGGAGTATCCTTAGGAAAATCTCGGCTCCACATATCTTGAAATTCTCCCGACTGGGAAGACAGCTCTAAAGTAATTTGAATAGTATACTTTCCGGGCAAGACTTCTTCGGCGGCAAGATTAATGGGCTCACGAGCCATATCAATAAAATAACGCTGTGCATTTTCAGGATCATTTTGAACAGGAGCAGTAAACTGATATACTTGGTCTTCCAAATAATAAATAACTACTGCAAAATGACAACCTTTAACAATGGGGTTGACATCTCCTCGAAAGTTCAGACTAAGCTCTTTAGCCCAGGGATAGTCGGTAATCTTAAAACTCATCTCTTTCGGAATGAAAACAGGAATTTCTTTTGCTTTGAGAAAAGAACTGCTCATTAACAAAAAGCAGAGGATAAGAGGTGTGAGATATCCAAAAAATTTCAAAGGTCATCTCCTAACTAACAATACTAGTCTAACTCGAAATTCCCGATTTTAAATCCTTCAGGAGTGATCAAAAGATAAGTTTTCCCATTTCCTGAAATTTTCATTGGCCCAAGCACTTCATTCTTGAGAAACCTTTTCATGACATAACCATCTTCTTCTTTTCCATAGTAACCATTAAAAGAGCGTGTTTGTAAGTTCATTCTAATAGCAACTAAAGTATCATCAACAAGAAAAGGGTAAGAGTAAAGCCCATGTCCCTTAACTTCCCATCGTTTATTTGAATCAAGGTTACCTTCTTTTCCTAAAGTAACATCTTTGACATAGTGGGAAGGATTTTTGTCTTCGTCCTGGACAATATAAAAAACACGTTTATCCGTTCCGACAAAAACAGAGATAAGAAATCCCTCGTCAACAACGTGGCATTCTCCATCTGCATAATTTCTTTTGGACTGGTACATCATTAAAGAAGTTTTTCTATCGTTAAGTCTAATCAAATTAAAGAAAACTTTTTGATCAGAAACATAGTAGAAACTTCGAACAAGTCCTTGGTCGTTAAATCTTTTGGCAAAAAGGTCTTCCAAGTCTACTTTTTTCTCAAACTTAACTTTTCCCTTCCGATCAATGCGTAATCGGACAAGATAATCTCCTTTCCAATACTGATTGCGGTCATAAAACCAACCAGTAGAAAAAAACTTCCCTTTATTCGAAAGGAGCATTTCACCAGCTTTAAAACCAGGACGACTTTTTCGATATTCAAAAATAGTCTTGATTTTATTTGTGCGAAGATTAACCAGAATAAGCTTGTTTCCGTGATCCCCTGAGACAAGGGCTGTGTGCTGACGCCCAGCATAAGCTACATTCAATAAATGAGTAATGGGTAAAAGAATTTTGTCAATCCTTGCCAAACGTCCATTTTCAAAACGAAAAACAAGTAAGTTGAACGCAGAGCCTTTAGCTCTTGTTTGGAGATCTTTTACTCTTTCTGTTACTAGAAAGTAATCCCCTTCGTGAGATAGAGCAATAGGATTTATCGTGAGATAGTTAACATCACTTTGTGTTTCGATTTCTTTCTGAGAAATGAAGAAATCTTTACCAAAGGCAGGAGTTAGTAAACAGACAAAAACAAAAGTTAATAGAAACTGTTTTTGGAGAGCTATTATCATGTCCTTCACCTGAAAAGAATGTGGGGTGTGCTTCTTAGTACTGCCATGAGTATCTAAATCGCACGACAAAATCTATGGGAAGTTCCATCTTTTGCATCGACGAGAAAAGGGCCAAAAGATATAAGGCACTTGGAAAGAAATAATCTCCCTATTTGCTTGATCTTTTGTTTGCTAGCTGCGTTGCTTCTCTGTTACAGAAAAAAACTATGCGCCATCGAAAGCGCCTTACTAGCAAACAAAATCTGCTGCGCAACTAGAGAGATTATTTCTTTCCAAGCACCTAAAGTCATGAGGAAATATGAATGAGATGTATTTTCATTCAGTAATTCACTTAGTCTAAGTATGCCTTTATTTAGCTATAAAAGAAAGTGTTTTTTAGTACAGAATGAAAGTAAATACAAAAAAAGAGAGTATTATGCTAAAGATAATACTCTCTTTTTGTTTAAAGTTGGACTAACTTATTTTTGTTTCTTCACTTGGAAATAACTAGGGTACCAGTCCCACATAGTTACTTCTTCGCCATTGCGAACGAAAGAGGAAACATATTTTTCATGGTTTGTGTTGATTTCGGTAATACCAAGATCAACTACAGAAGTTAATTCACCAGCGTCGATTTGGGCATTAAGATTTTTATCTTGCCATACACTAAGTGTTTCTAATTCTGCACCAGAAATGACAGTATTTTTGTCAGCGTCAAGAAGAGAAAGTTTTTCGAATCCGTTGATGAAACCACCAGCTTCTCCGAAAAGACTATTAGCATTGATGCTAACACCTTCTTTAACGTTAGCGACTAGAAGACCATCATTAGGACCAACCCATTCAGTAATATCAACAAAGTTGTCACCGTCGATATCGAACTCAACTACACGACTGTTGTTATAGTTGTGAGGAAGCCATTCGCCGTTAGAAGCTTCAAGCTTGCCATCATTGTTCATATCAAGAACCAAAGGACTAGTAAAAACATTATCGTGCAAACGATAACGGCTGTTACCAATGGTTACTTCGATACTAGGATGATTACCATCTTGTAATCTATAACCAAAACTACGGTTGTTGAAACGTCCTTGAGTACGATCACCAACAAGTTGAGTATTTTGGCTAGTTGCTTCAGTTCTGACTATCGCACCAAACTCATCAACAGAAAAGTTTCCTTTAGAAAGGGCACCAATTTGTTTTGCGTTGCCCAAAGTGTCAAAGATTTGAGTGTCAGCTGAATCCATCACAATGTTTTCTGCGCTTGCAGGAAACTTGTTCAGGAAGAAATCAACTTGAGCAGTCAAACGATTGTCATCAGCAAACTTATTGCGAAGAGTAGACAACATACTAATCAAAGTCGTATTCAGACGAGGATCAATATTCAAAGGTTGCAAAATAGTGAAGCGAAGATTTAAGTCTGTGGGAGGAACTATTCCTTTATCCAAAAACTGTAGAGGATCAAAAACTTCACTGTTAGCCAAATTCAAATCAATATCTGGCTTTTCAGCATTGATGTCTTCTAGTTCGTTAACAATAGATTCTTTGAGGGAATCAAAGTCTCTCATGTAAACGTCAACACCAAAACGCTCAGGTTCGTTTTTCATGTCTTCCAAGAAAAATTCGTGGAATTCATTAACGTGACCAAAGTAAGCGGCTAAAGATGCACTGTTCTTATCGAAGTCTTGAGCTGCACTGAGCATTTCTTTGATTTTGTCTTCAGAACCATCAAAGTAAGGAAGAATCTTTTCGTTCAAGAGTTGTTGAGCTTCATTGTTCTTCTCTTTTTGTTCTTGATTGCGTTGGTCGATTTGATCGACAGAAGCATCTTGACCAGCAGGAGCAACAGTGAAGTCGGTCTCTATGTCAGAAACTCGAGTGTTGATTGTATTTTCAACATCTTTACCATTAATAAAGCCCTTAGCAACAGCAAGGTATTGATCAATTTCTCCGTTTATAGGAGGATGAAAATCAACAGGTGAAATCTGAGTAGATAACGCTTGCTGACGAGATTCTTCAGCTTTACGAGCTTCTTCTTCAGCTTTACGACGAGCTTCTTCTTCAGCTTTACGCTTGGCTTCTGCTTCAGCTATACGCTTGGCTTCTGCTTCAGAAGCAATTCTTTGTTCTTCAGCAATACGTTGTCGCTCTAGCTCTAGAGTCCTTTGTCTTTCAGCTTCAATTTGAGCAGCTGTTGGAGATGGCTCTGGTGCAGGTGGCGAGTAGTAGCTATAAGGTGGTGGACAAGCCATCACAGCTACAGGAGCAATAAAAGAAATTAGTATCAACAGTGATAATATTGGAAGTAGATATTTAATCACATTTCTTCTCCTTAAATTTACTTAATTTTGAAATATGAAAAATGCATAGTATTACTACTATACTTCATAGCAGGTCAAAATGACAAGGAAAATTTATATTTTTTTTGAAATTCCTTGAATTATTTCACATGCCTTTAAACCAATACATTTTATCAAAGACTGAAAGAGAAACAAAGAAGTTTTTCTAAAAAAGTGCCAAACAGTTCTATTGAGTGATGTAGGTTATTTGTCCATTCCTCCCGACAAAACTCTATCATAAAGCCTAGATGTTTTTACTGCTAAACACTTTGTTGAATATTTCTCTTGTACATTCTTATGTCCGAAACTAAATTCTTTTAAATCATCAGAGGACAAAGAGTGTATTTTTTCCGCTAAGTCTTTACTATTGGAAGACTGAAAAAGTATCCCCCCTTTTGTTTGCTGAAGTATTTCAGGAAAAACTCCTGCCTCAGGCAAAATAACAGGTACTCCTAGAGCAATAGCCTCAAGAGCGACTGTACCTCTGGACTCAGGCTGTTTGCTCGGAGCACAAAACAAAGAACATTCCCTCAGAAATTTGATTTTATCTTCTAGACACAGTTCTCCGACATACTCAAAAACTATCCCCTCTGCCTTAGCTTGAAGCAAAATATTTTCCCAAAAAATATAGTCCATAATTTTGCCTGCTACTTTTAATTTTATAGCAACCCCCTTCTTTTTTTTCTTTTTTAAAGAGACTATTGCCTCAACCAAAACATCTAAACCTTTTTCAGGAGAAATTCGAGAGAGATACCCTATTGTCCATGTATCTTCAACGCCTTTCCAGGAAAAGGAGTAAATATCAGTATTAATCGCAGGGGGAATCACCACAATCTTATCATCCGGTAAAGAAAAATAATTTTGTACTCTTTGTTTGTAGATTTCAGAAGGGGATATAAAACAATCGATATATTGAGCATTAAGGGCCACCAGCTCAGTAGCTTCCTTGCGATATTTCTCTGGCATGAGATCCAAAAAACCATCTTCTCCTTGTATGTTGCAAACTACTGGGCAACCCAACCTCTCTTTTAAAACAGGAGCTATACCAGAAAGCAATGAATTCGTAATATGAACAATATCTGGACAGTTTTCTTCCTCTAAGAAAAGCAAAAGAGTTTCTAAATCTTTTTTCTGTTTTCCATTTTTACCTTTTAGGATGGAGACAGTCATTGGGCCTAAGGAACTAGGATTTGTTTTTACAGCTCTTTTCCCTGCCCAAGCTAAAAGGTCAGAGCGTCTTAGAAGTTTTTCCACAAAGACAGGCAAGCTAAGCCAAGGAAACTGTTGCCGTAAAAAAACTCCGATCCCTCCTAAAAAAATTTCTGTTGTCGGAGGAATATCTAAATCCGTCCGAATAGGAGTGTAGAGAGGAACCAGTTGCACGTCGTGTCCTTCGGCCAAAAGCCCACTCGTAAGGTTGACATCATGGGCACATGCCCCACAATACATTTCTCCTGCTCCTGCTGCCAAGTAAGTAATCTTCATTTATCACCTTTCTTCTCTTTTAGATGCTTTGTGGGACGTAAGCCTTCCCGGGTAAACTTGACAAAAGTTCAACTTTTTATTATATTAATATATTAAAAATTAAAATACCTTGATTTAGGTACTTGAAAAAAAAAATATATTACATGTTTGTTTTTTTCAAGCATCTTAGCCTATGGGTGTTTTTAGTCATCTCAGAAAGGAGAAAATAACAAAATCTAGTTTGGTTTTGTTAAAAATGATATGAGTACAACGGATTACGCTTCGGTTCAAGGTAAAGAACCAAAAACAATGGACTTGTTTCTTCTCTTCAGCGAAGAGGAAAAAGAAGATATTCTTTCTAACTACTCCGCCGACATTCGCAAAAAATATGGTGCTGCCTGTGAACTTTTTAGAAAAAACAATTTCCCTAAAGCCTTTGAAGCTTTTGAAAAGCTATCTAAAAAACACTTAGATGAAAAACTTTTTTTGCTCGCAACTGCAGCAAGCATGATCGAAGCTGGTGCAGAAAACCTAGAAGGTTCTTTGAGCTCAATCTTCAAAGGAATGGAAGAAGAACCAGAGTATCTTTTTTTACGAGGAATTATCTGGGAAAAACAAGGCTACCCACAAAGTGCAATTGCTTCTTATGAAAAAGCCGTTAGCAAAGATGAAACATTTGTTGCTGCTCTATTTCGACTAGCTTACTACTCTGATTTACGCGGTGATGAGGAAGGCACAAAAAAGCTTTACGAGAAATGCGCCTCATTACGTCCTCTATTTACGAATGTACTCCTCAACTTAGGTGTTATTTATGAAGATAATAACGAGTATGAGAAAGCCATTGACTGCTATCGCAAGATTCTAAGTAAATACCCGACTCATGCGCGAGCTAAATTATACCTACGAGACGCCAAATCATCTGTTCATATGTACCTAGATGAAGAAAAAGAACGTCTTCAAGATAGAAAAAACCAAATTCTGGCAACTCCTATTTCTGAGTTTGAACTTTCTGTTCGTAGTCGTAACTGTCTCAACAAAATGAAAATTAAAACTCTAGGAAGTTTAGTTAAAAAAAGTGAGTCAGAGCTTCTATCTTACAAAAATTTTGGAGAAACTTCTTTAGCCGAGATCAAGGAAATTCTAGGCAAAAAAGGGCTCTCTCTCGGAATGGATACTATTGATTTCGAGGCAAAAGAAAAAGATAAAAAAAATTATGTTCCTTTGCCTAGTAGCCCTCCTCCTCAAAACACAGAAATACTATCCACCTTAGTGGTAGACTTAGAGCTATCTGTCAGAAGCAGGAAATGCATTTCTGCTTTGGGAATTAAAACGGTGGAAGATTTGGTGAGTAAGTCAGAACAAGAACTACTCTCTTGCAAAAATTTTGGACAAACTTCGATGCAAGAAATCAAAAGAAAGCTTCAAGAAATCAATCTTTCCTTGAAACCATAAGTACTGGAAGGATTAAGAGCAAAAGCTCTTAGCAAGACCGCACTTTATTGCAAGATGGTTATTGCAAGATGGTGCGGTCTTGTTTTTTTATTTGGGTGGAACTAAGCGGCGCTCTAAATTTTCCATTAAAAGCTTAAAGCGGAAGTCGTTATGTATACTTTGTAGCCCTTCATCTTTTCTAATTAAATCAATATCATCATACCCGCAAAGAAGGGCTTGCTTGATAGAATCCAAAGCTTTCTCTTTTTCTTCATTTTGAGCATAAACAAGGGAAAGATTATAGTGAGCCAAAGCATAGTCAGGATCCAAACGAATGGCTTTCTTTAAATAACTTATTCCTCGATGAGAACGATTTGTCCTAATGTAGAGCATTGCCAAGTCAAAATAATTTTCGGCATCTTTTGGTTTTTGGCTAATTTGTTGTTTACAATAGCGAACCTTACGATCTAAAAAAGATCGCTCTCCCATCTTGAACAAGACACAGGCCACGGCTTCTTGAATGCCTGGAGATTGGGTAGCCCTTAGCTGCCGTAAAACAGTAACTACCCTAACTTTCTCTATACCCCGTATTGAGTTAGAAAACTCACCTAAAGCATGTCCAGCTAAAAGCCTAACTTTATACGCTTGATCTTGATTGTTATTTAGATCTCGGTATAAAAAGAGATGTCCATTATCTTCAAAAATTTCTAACAAAGGTAAAATAGCGCTTTTTCCCATTTCACGTAAAGGAGTGAATTGCTCGGAAGAAACACTATAATTTCCTCGCGAAGAAACCAAAGCCCCTAACTCTTCCTCCACTTTCTTGAAAGTAATACTTTCTTCGAGATCCAGTAAGGTACTTTTCAAAGATCGTGAAGTGACCTGTATTTTTTTCAACCGAGAAAGCAAATCGGGAATTTCATTTACCTGCTCCAGAAAAGCAAGGGCAACTTGATCACGAACACCTTCATCTTGATCCTGAATAGCAGTAAACAAAAAGTTGAGAGTTTTGGGGGAAGAATTTTGTCTAAGAATATAAATAATTTCTCGTTTAGTCAAATAATGAGCTCGAGGAAAATACGCAACAAGTGGATTTATAATTCTGGGCCCCAAGCTTATGAGCTCTTGAGATGCGCGAGAACGCTGAAAAGAATTTTCATTCTTCAACTGCATCACCAAGCGAGAAACATACTTCCTTAAGAAATCACCTTCTGCCCATACTACATGGCTAAAACTCCCTAAGAGCAGTGCAAGGAAAAGCAGTTTTGTTTTACCTATCATAAAAACACCTATATTACTCAAACGGACACTTCCATTATCATTCCCTTTACGGGAACTTTGGATTATTCGGTTATTTTAGGGCTTTTTGGATTTCCGCGAAGGGAAATAACGCCCATTAATTATATTCTCTCCCCCGTAGAAAATCCACAAAAAACACTAGGCAGAAAACTCAATCAATGAGATATCATACTCTTCTGGTGCTTCATACCCCAAAAGATTTAAGGCTGTTGCCGCAACATTACTAAGCCCTTTTTTAGTCATTCCTTCTCTGAGTTTGTATTCACCTTTATAAGCAGGATCATATATTATAAAAGGGACAGGATTAAGAGTATGACAAGTTTTTGCTTGGAACTTCCCTTGTTCTTTCTCCCAAATAAAATTTCCCTCTTTATCCACCTCGTACATTTCATCGGCATTCCCATGGTCTGCTAAAATTAAAGCGATCCCCTCATGTTTTTTCACATAGGGAAGAAGTCTTTTTAAGGCTAAATCCACTGCTTCCACTGAAACAATTGTAGCCTGAAGATCTCCTGTATGTCCGACCATATCCCCATTGGGGTAGTTAATACGTAAGAAGCGTGTTTCTTGATTTTTTTCCAAATGATCAATGATAGCATCCGTGATTTCGGCCGACTTCATCCATGGTCTCTCTTCGAAAGGAACTAAATCTGATAAAATTTCTTGATAAATTTCGTGCTCGGGGGAAAATTTTTGCGCTCGGTTTCCATTCCAGAAATAAGTAACGTGCCCATATTTTTGAGTTTCAGAAACCGCATACTGTTTAATTTCATTGCGAGCCAAATACTCTCCCAAAGTTTTTCCTATGCTAGAAGGATGAACTAAAAATTTAGGCGGAATCTGCAAATCACCATCGTATTGCATCATTCCTGCGTAGAGAACATTTGGGAAACGAACTCTGTCAAATTTATCAAAATTCTTTTCGACAAAAGCCCGCGAAATTTCTATCGCTCGATCCCCTCGGAAATTGAAAAAAATAACAGAATGATTATCTTCTATTATTCCCAATGCTTGGTCATTTTTTGTAATAACAAAAGATGGTAAAAACTGATCTATGATCCCTGGTTTTTCTTTGCGATAAGTTTCAATCGCTTCTCGTGCACTTAAGAAAGGACGAGCTTCTCCCAAGACATGAGCTTTCCAACCACGCTCTACAATAGACCAGGAAGCCTCATATCGATCCATTGTAACAATCATTCTTCCACCACCAGAGGCGATACCGTAATCTCGATTATCTTCCTCATTTATTTCCGCTAAGAGTTTCTCGGTCGCATCAATATATTGAAGAGCAGAAGTTCCTCCTACGTCTCGACCATCCAGAAGAACATGAAGACGCAAAACCTTCACTCCTTCTTGGTGAGCGTGGCGAATTAAAGCAAAAACTTGATTGATATGGCTATGCACATTTCCATCTGACAAAAGCCCTATTAAATGCAAAGGAGTATCATAAGTTAGACAGTTTTTCACCAAATCTTTCCAGGTTGAACCAGAAAAAATTTCTCCCTTTTCAATTGATTGAGAAACTAGTTTTGCTCCCTGATCGTAAACTCGGCCCGCCCCTAAAGCATTATGCCCTACTTCTGAGTTCCCCATATCACTATCCGTTGGTAAACCCACTGCAGTTCCGTGTGCTTTCAACTGACAATTTAGGTATTTTTTTTGTAAGTCATCCAAAGTAGGAGTATAGGCTTGGCTAACAGCATTACCTTCATCTTTTTTTCCACAAGCAACCCCATCCATTACGATGATAAGCAAAGGGCCACGACGAGGAGTAAAGCTTTTCATTTTTTTTAAGTTCCAACTAAATGACATAACATCACCACTTTCTACTTCTTATTTTTCTCAGAGAAAAGATTGTTCTCCTGGGCCAAATATCTTCTCAAATTTTCATAGATATACCCAAACTCAGAATCTCCCGACAATTGAGATAAAATCGCATGTTCCGAAATTCCCGTTTCCAAAATTACCTCTTGAACAACTTTAACTCCATGTTCTTTGAATGCAGATAATTCAAATCGTTCTTTAATTCGTCGAACCAACCATAAAGTTAAAACAACAATCCATACAGAAACAAACCATTGAGGCAAACCAAAAAAGGAAAAAAGAGCGGCATAAAAAAGAAAGAAAAATATAGGGCTAACTAAACTCATTCCTCTAGCCATCTTAACCTGCTCATCAACGACCAATAATCTCCCCTGAAATTCATCGTCTAAGAAACCGTCATCAAAATCAAAATCATCTCCAAAGGTAGAAAAATCCGTATCCCAATCATCATTATACTCATCTTCATTGTCTTTTCCTCTCTGAGGCACGGAGTGTAATCGTCCCCCTCGCCTGTAAATCGTGACGCTGTCTCCCTCTTGATCAGGAAGGTAGTCTTGAATAGACTCAAAATCTTCATAAGTAGCACTCATATATTTTCCTCAACAGTAATATTTTCAAAGGGGGAGTAGGGGTTTATCTACCCCCCAATAGTATGTTTCTCATTTAAAAAGAAAAGTCTTGGGCAAGAAGTAGTTTCCGTGAAGAAATTTTCCCTTCTTCAACGCGAGCAATAGCCACTATTTTTTTATCTATACTAATAAAAATAGGATCTGTATCACTCTTTAGATTTTTTTCCCATGCCACTCTTTGTCCATTACGAATTTTACCCCACATTTCAACAGGTAAATCCACCTTAGGATAGTCTTTCAGTACATTTTCCAAGGAAGCCAAGTTTTCCCACTCAACGCTATCTAAGCAGCTCGCTTGATCAATAGTAAACTGCCCCACACTTGTACGGCGTAAATCGTACACGTAAGCCCACGATTTTAAAACTTCCCCTAAATCTCTAGCCATTGACCGAATATAGGTTCCTGAACTACATCTCACAAATAGCTTAACATAAGGAAAATCATAAGCGACAAGATCTATTTTATAGATATTAACTTTGCGAGGAGAAAGTTCCACACTTTCCCCTTTTCTTGCTAGTTTATGGGCTCTTTTACCTTTTACTCTAACGGCACTATACTGGGGAGGAACCTGCCAAATTTCTCCTTTAAATCTATCCAAACTATTTTTCACTTCGTCATAATTAGGAACAAAAGGATTAGAGTGAGGTACCACAGTACCTTCTCGATCATCTGTCGGAGAGCTTGCTCCTAAAGCAATAGTTACTTCATATTCTTTATCGTGTCCAGTGAACATGTCTTGTAGTTTACGGGCCTCACCCACAACTAAAATCATAAGACCAGAAGCCAGAGGATCCAAGGTTCCTGTGTGTCCTATGGTCTTTATTTTTAGTTTATTTTGAACTTCTTGGCAAACAGATCGAGAAGTGATATGTAAAGGTTTGTCTATAAAGAAAAAACCACTTGTGATTTTTTTTTCCATCGTCTACTTTTCTTTTTAGTTATTTACCCCGCAGTTTGATTTTGGGGCGACTTAGAGGGGAATACTGAGAGATGCTAAGCCCATATCATAACTACCACCAAAGGGTTTGTCAAGTAGCATGAAAATACACTTCTAAGCTAAATTTATTTGATTTTCTTGGGGAAAAAACTATAATCAATTGATTCTTCAAAATTTTTAAAGAAAAACTGAATTTAGAGCGGGTTCTAAACTAAAAAAGGCACTCTGAAAAAATAAATAACCCGACAAAAAATGATTAAAACCTATTTTTTCCATAGTCACCTAATCTGTACAAAAAAACAATATCATGGACAAAACACAACCCAAAGAATCTGAAAATATATCGAACCTGCTAAAAGCAAGTGCCGAAAGAAATCAGGAAATCAAAGTTGGTGAGTTTTTTGGTAACTATCGTATTCAAGAAGAGCTAGGTCATGGTGGCATGGGAGCCGTTTATAAAGCAATTGATGTTAGCTTAGAAAGAACTGTGGCCCTAAAGGTTATCTCATTACATGGTGTAACAGAAAAAAGGGTAAAACGTTTTCTGCAAGAAGCAAAAGCCATTGCTCAACTTAAACATCCGAATATTGTTGGAATTTTTGAGGTAAGTTCGTATCCTCAATACTATTTTACAATGGAGTACTTAGAGGGAAAAAACCTTAAAAATACTATTCAAAAAGGATCATTTTCCCCTCTTCAGTCAGCACTCATTGCAAAGCAAATCGCCCAAGCCCTCCACACTGCTCACCAAAAAGGCATCATCCACAGAGATATTAAACCTTCCAACATAATGATCGACAAAAATGGAACTCCTAAATTAATGGATTTTGGACTTTCCAAAGTTATGGATCTAAAAGTAGCTCTTTCTGATGTTGGTGAAACAGTAGGGACTCCTGCTTACATGTCTCCAGAACAAGCACGGGGAAAAGACATTGATCCAAAAAGCGATGTTTACTCTTTAGGGGCCACTCTTTATGAAATGTTAACTGGCAAAGCTCCCTTCCAGGGGAACTCTTTTGTTATTCTCAATAAGATCTTTCATGAGTCTCCTCCTTCTATCCGAGAACTCAATCCAAAAGTCCCCATCAAGTTAGAGGCAATATGTCTCAGAAGTATGGAGAAAGATCCCCGAAAGCGCTATCAAAGCGCTCGTAGTTTTGCCAAGGATCTCAATAATTTTTTAGAGAACAAAAGTATCATTGCCTGCCCTACCCCCACAAGTGTACGTTTGAAGAAATTTTTTTTTGCTTACCGCTGGTTCATTTTCATTTCCATATTGTTCTTTCTAACTGCCTCTCTCGCAGCTTCTATGGGTTACATGATTGGAAAAAAGAAATTTCAAAACCAGTCAAAACAAGAGAAAGCTCTAGAACAAAATCTTAAAACAGAGCTAAAAAACCAAAAAGACAACTGGAAAAGTTTTCAGCAAGATACCTTAAGTTTGTATTCCCACTTAGCAAGCACCAAAGGTTCTCTCGTTTATAATCCCCACTTTATATCTAGCTGCGAAAAGTTTATCACTCCTTTGCTCATAAAAAACATTTTTGCAAAGCAATCACAGGAAAATAAAGAAAAAATCTTAGATTTGCACGTAATGGTTTATGATGGAATGACAGAACAAAGGCTGCCTGTAAAAGAATCCTCTTGGTTAGATTTTTACAATTCCATTATTGATCAAAACCCAAAACTAGCAATAGCTTATGGTAACCGAGGCTATTTATATTATCACACAAAAGAGTACAATAAAGCGATAAAGGATATTCAAAAAGCGATTAGAATGGATCTGCAAAATGCTCGCTACTATTTTATTTTAGGTAATATCTGTGACAAAATAGGAAACCCCAGAAAAGCGGCTCTGCACTGGAAAAAATCAGCGGAACTGGGTTACAAAGCAAAACAAGAGCAACTTATTGAAGAAAAAAAGAAATTTCCCCACTAAGGCGTGTTCTCATTCAGCCCACCGTGCGATTTAGCAACTCAGTTCAAGGTAGTCCCTTATTATTGCTAAAAAAATAGAAAAAATAAGCTGGATGAAGGCCCCCTCTTAAATTAAGGCATAAAAATGCGCGGACGTTCCATTCACCTAGCCAACTGGCAAACATACAGTACATCTCTTTGTGGTAGCTCTGTTGATTTTGGTTTTGAGCAAATCTTGCCAGGTAAATGCATATCTCCCCAGAAAAAGCTCCTCCCTTACGATGATGGGCAAGAAGATACTTTACGCATAGGATCACTTCTCGGCCAAGGAGGATACGGCCAAGTCTTTGAAGTTTGGCGAGCCAGCTCCCCTAGCTCTCGTTTTGCTTTAAAAGTTCCTCGAAAAACAGGCACAAAAAGCTACATTGAAAATGAAATCCAAAAACTAAATTTACTATGCAAAGATTACTGCCCCTACATTCCTCAAGTTAAGCCCTTTTTCTTTAGCTGGGAAAACACAATCATCCCATGTTTTATCACTCATGTATATTCTCCTTTAGAAAAGCAGTATCCTCAGCTTTTAGATCAAGAACGGCTAGAGTTGATAGAAGCTCTCAAACTATTTTATATGATTGCTCAAGGGCTAAAGTATATTACATCACACCATATCATTCATAATGATATTAAACCAGGAAATCTAATGTACCACCAAGGTAAGCCCATCATCACCGATTATGGAACTGCTCGTAGTAACAGTGAAATCAACGAGATAGAAATAGAAAGGCTCATGGGACGATTGCATGGAACCCCTTTTTGGCTCCCTCCCGAGCTTGTTACTGTGATGGAAGAACCTCGCTTAGGGGAATTTTGTGTTTATTACAATCTAGGGAAGGTCTGTCAAAAAACAGATGTATGGGGGTTGGGTTTAGTTTTGATGGCTTTGGTTGCGGGAAAAAGTCTTTTTGAATTTGCCCATCAAAAAATTTATCCGAGTCCTGAGATTTTTTTTCATCTCAATCACAAATTCACAAAAGGGCAAATTCTTCAAAATTACAGGAAGTGGGCTGCTCAAAATTTTTACTTACCAAAAACAGAGTTGAATATAAACAATTATGAATTGTATGAGTTAAGTAAAGAGAAATCTCAAGCCAAAGAAATACTGGAAGAATCTCTAGAAAATCAATTAAAAAAGAAACAAACATCTAAACATATTTTGACGATCAAAAAAGCCGAGCTAAAAAGACAAGCTTTTATCCAAAGCCCTTCTTCTTCTCACTTGGCAAAAGATTTTCTTGTCTCTTCTATTTTTACTATCTTTGATTTATGCACAGCCCCTTTGCCTAAAAGAATAAAAATTTATCGATTAGTTAGTCTTTTAGATAATCTTTATCCTAATTTAAAAGAGGCAACCAATTCATCTTTAACCTACTCTCCCAAGTCGCCCCTACTATAACCAAAATAGTCGAAATAGCCAAAATAAAGTTAGTTTGTTTGATCTTTCTGCATCCACTCCACAACAGAATCTTGAATATCCATCCAGCAAAACTCATTAAAAATTTCGTGGTAACCACCCTTAATCAAATACAGATCTTTCTTGACTACATTAAGGTTGCGAAAAAAAGCTTTACTTGCCTCTGGATCACAAATGCCATCTTCTTCGCCGTGCAAAATTAAAGAAGGAACATCGATGTAAGGAGCACAAGTCTGAGCATTTTTCATAGCACGAAAAATTTCCGCAAACCAACGTACAGAAATTTTAGGATAAACAAAAGAATCTGTAATATACTCTTGAATGATATTTTGGTCATGGCAAAGTAATAGTGGATCAATACTATTTTCTACGAGTAAGTTTGGATAAACCGTGCTTAATAAAATAGCTAGATGTTTTTTCCAAAAGGGAACAGGTAGCTTGAGTTTAAAAAGAGGACCGCTCAGGATCAGGCCTTTGATATGACATTGTCCCATAGCAGTAAAAAGAGTAGCAATCAATCCCCCCATGCTATGACCTAAGAGATAAGGATTTTTTATCTTTTTATGGACTCTCAGAAAAGCGTAAAAATTGGAGATATCGACTAAATAGTCTTCGAATTGTTGCACATGTCCTCTTTTTCCCTCCGAGCGTCCATGACCACAAAGATCACAAATGTAGAAATTATATCCCTTTTCGGCAAAAGAGATACCTATATCTTGATATCTACCACTATGCTCAGCAGCGCCATGAATCGCGACTATCTCTCCTCGCGGGTAAAGATTACGCCAACTACGATAGTAAATCCATCTCTTATCAGAGGGGAAAAAACCTTCGGTGTGAAGAATCGATTTTTTCATAAGTTGTCCATAAAAATACGTTATAAAGGCAGTTTTTTTGATTGGGTTACAAACAACTGCCTAAAATTACTCAGGTAGATTGGGGGCGTTGTTTTTGCTAGGGAATATCAGAAACTCCCTTGTTTTCTCACTTAATCTTTGTAAAAAGTATTCCAATACTAACAAAGCCTTGGTTTATTGTCAAAAAAAAAATGTCTTAGGTTTCCTTACATACTCAAAAATAAGAGCCTTGATTTTAGCAATAAAATTGATAGAATGATAACTCAAAAACAAAAGAGGTTGAAAAAATTTGCAAAAATTTTCTCCCTGAGCATACAGATATAATTTAGAGAGCATGGAAGTAATGGACATACACTTGAATACTTTGAAAGAAGCCGCAAAAACCGGAAAACTAGCGATACTAACAGGTTGCGCCATTAACGGTGATAATCCCTGGAATGATTTTCAGGACACCTTATTTCGACAATGTGAACAGATTGATCTTGTTAGCAAATATGTACCTGAGATTCGTGAAAGAGATATCCCCACAGAAGCTCTTTTACGTTTGCTTTATTCATACTTCTCTGAAGAGAGCCTTCCAGTTTTTCAATCATTCAAAGCAGAAAAACCACACCATAATTACAAGCTTTTAGCCCAAATTATTTTTCAAAATTTAGCTCACTCAATTGGAGTGGGAAGTTGGGATAATCATCTAAAGCTAGCCCTCGAAGAAATAGACTCTTCAAGTGCACTAGATAAGATTTGCTGGTTTAATGGAAATATTGAATTTCCTCAAACAATAAAAGACTCTCTAAAAAAAGAAGGCCCTCGATTGCTAGCTCAATCCACAGAAGCGGAAGAATTCTTTCAAAATTTAGAGTCAAATGATGACATAGAAACTGTTTTAGTATTAGGCTTTACTCCTCAAGAATTTTGTTGGAAAAATACTTACGCCAGCATCTTGCGATTAATTAAGAAAGAAAAACAAGTATATTGGGTTAGTCCAGAAGAGACCATCGCTTTAAAACATCTCAAAAATTTTGGTACTTTACATGTTTTGCAAAGTACGCCTGAAAAAGTGCTCTCGGAGATTTTAGAAAAAAACATAAATTCAGAGGAAGAAACCGAGACTGGTGCACCTGGCAACTGGCAATCTCTTGAGACTTGGCTTCAAGATTTTAGCTCAAAAAATGTTTTCTTAGAATTTACTGCCGCCGTTTTGGACTATGTGGTCAGCCGTTCTCATTCTTATATAATAAATGAGACCCTCCTATCTTCTTATCAAAAAGAGAAATCTCACCCAAAGATAGCTCGTGTTGCTCGATCTATGGGAAAAATACTTTTTGAGCAAGGACACGTTACCAACGCCATAAAAAAACACTTGGACGCTGTGGATAACTGGCATAAAGCAGATAATAAATCAGAGGCAGCACGAGAATACATGATTATAGGAGATAACTATTGTAATGCGGGCTCTGCTGATAAAGCAGTGCATTACTACGGGGAAGCTCTTTCATTGTGCCGAGGACTGGAAGATAATCCTGGAATCGCAGATGTAACCTATAAGCTTGCCTTGATCTGCGATACTGACGAAGATTATGACTTAGCCCATAGATATTACTTAGAGAGCCTCCAAGCCAAAAAAAAATCACAAGACTACCAAGGGCAAATGACAAATTTATTAAATCTAAGTGCTACCTTAATCAAAGAACAAGAATGGGATCGAGCTAAAAAATACTTAGAAGAAGCTTCTGAAATTACAGAAAAGCACCCTCTTTTAGCTAATCGAGAAGAAGTATATCAGCACTTAGGCTTAGTCTACATGAACACTCAAGACTACCTCAAGGCGAGAGAGTATTACGAGAAAGTATACAAATCTTATAAGGCACAGAACGAAGAACTGGCTTTAACATTTGTATATTGTAACCTAGGTCACGTATGTGTTCGCTTAGAAGATTACAACGCAGCCATAGATTACTATGAAGGTGCTCTTGAAAATTACGAAAAAATGGGAGATTGGCAACATCTTGCAGCAGTTTACAACAACCTAGGCTTCATCAATTCTAATCGCAAAGAATATACTTTGGCCGAGGAGTACTTCTCGCGTTCAGCAGAAATTTTTGCTGCCTTACAAGATGTTTATAGCCTAATCAGGGCCCATGAAAACTTAGCTAGAATTTATACAATGCAAGGGGAACTTGAGAACGCCGCCGAGTGCTACCGAGCAAACTTGGAAATGCTTTCGCAACTAGATGAGAAAGAAGACTTAGCCTCCACTTTAGTTGCTTACGCAATGATCCAGCTACACAATCACAAATATAAAGAAGCCACCTCGAAACTGCGTTCCGCTATTGAAATTTATGATGCTCTTGATTTAAGCAAAGAAAAAGAAGATACAGTTAAAATTCTAAATACAGTAGAAGCTAAAATCGATGCAGAAACTGATTAAAGGTTTTTAACGAGAAATGAAATGGACACGAAAAAGACACAAGAACTGTAAGGTTTACGTTTGGGTCGATAAAGATGAGCAAGTCATTTGCGAAAATGGATTAGGGAAAATCAAATATCGATCAGATGAAACAGAGAAATTCTATAATGTCAAACCTCAAGATATCAAAGAATTAAACGAAGTAGAAAAAGAAAATTCTGGCCAACAAGACAGAGAAAAAGAAGAAAAAAAAAATAAGAAAGAAAAGAAAAAGAAGAAAGAAAAGAAAGCCATTTCAAGCGAATTAAAAATCCAAAGTACAGATAAAGAAAGCTCATCCTCGTCTACCCCAAAAAATAAACACAAAGAAATTATAATATACACAGATGGAGCTTGCACAGGAAACCCTGGCCCTGCTGGGGCAGGCATTGTTCTTATTTTTGACCAACACCGTAAAGAAATTAGCTATCCACTAGGACAAGCAACAAACAACATCGCTGAATTAACGGCGATAAAAATGGCCTTAGAAAGTCTAAAAGTATCCCATCTACCCATAAAACTTCATACCGACTCTCAATACTCCTTAGGAATTTTAAAAGGTGGATACAAGGCTAGAAAAAACCAAGAATTAATTGCATCCATCAAGCAGCTTATGACAAAGTTCCCCCATCTGGAACTAATAAAAGTACAAGCTCATTGTGGAATTCTAGAAAATGAAAAAGCGGATCAATTAGCCACTGCAGCAGCGAAGAAAGCCGCTCATCAACTGGAAGAATTTTAATTTTTAATTAGGGCGTGTCCCTAAAAATTCCTTTAGACACTATCCATATTCCTACGAAAAATGAAACTTATGGAAAGAAAAGAGCTCGATAAAAAAACATTACGAAGTCTTCCCTCGGTTCATCGTCTCCTCCAAGAACCCACTTTACTAAAAGAAGGCTTACCTCTCGACCTAGTTACCCAAGATATCCGATTTGTTTTAAATGAAATTCGGGAAAAAATTCAAAACCATCAGGAAAAAATTTGCGTTACATATGATAGTATTGTTTTAACGATTCAAAAAAAACTCGAGTATCGCCAAAAACACTCCTACTCTTACGCCATGAATGCGACAGGAGTTATCTTGCACACGGGACTAGGGCGAGCCGTACTTCCTCAAGCTGTTTTAAAAAATATCATCCAGCAATTACAAAGCTATACTATAGTAGAAGTAAATCGCAAAAGTGGTAAGCGCAATAAACGAGACGAATCTCTTCGACAAATAATTTGTGATTTAACTGGAGCAGAAGATGCCACGGTTGTTAATAACAACGCTGCTGCTCTTATTTTGGCCATTTCGACATTGGCAAAAGACCAAGAAATTATCGTTAGTAATGGACAGCTTGTCGAAATTGGAGGCTCCTTCAGAATTCCTGAGATTATTGCCCAAAGTGGAGCAAAACTTGTGTCAGTGGGATGCACCAACAAAGTGCACTTGCAAGACTATCAGAATGCTATCTCTGAAAATACCTCTGCACTGCTACATGTCCACACAAGCAATTACCAAGTAATGGGCTTTACAAAAAGTGTTTCTTTGTCCGAAATGTCCAAGATCGCTCAGAAGAATGGAATTTATCTAATTGAAGATGCTGGATCAGGAGCTTTATTCGACCTTTCTCCTTATGGTTATAATAAAGAACCTGTTATTCAAGATTGCCTAAGCCAAGGAGCTGATATTGTTACTTTTTCAGGTGATAAGCTTTTAGGAGGGTGTCAGGCAGGCATCATCGTGGGAAAAAAAGATTGTATTGAAAAGATGCGACAACATCCATTGGCGAGAGCTTTTCGAGTAGATAAAATTTCACTTATTGCCTTGGAGAGTATTTTCAAACTATACTATGATTCGACAAAAGTGTGGAGTGAAATCCCCACCTTGAGAATGTTACAACTGAGCCCAGAAAAAATTAAAATAAGAGCTCAATCTATAGCAAATAAGCTTTCCATTGCCTTAGAGAATTGTTTGGTTGAAGTGGCTCCTTCTTTTTCGTGTATGGGAAGTGGAGCCTTTCCTGTGGAACAAATTCCTTCGTACTCTGTAACTTTGGAACCTAGCTCTTTTTCTGCTCAAAAATTATCTCAGGCCCTGAGGCTTCAAGAACCTCCTCTTTTTACAAGAATACAGAATGATAAAGTTTTATTAGACCCTAGAACTCTAAGAGAAGATGAAGATCCTATCGTAATTCAAGTAACTCAGAACGCTTTAAAAGAACTACAAAGTAAGAACTAAGATACTTACGAGCGCTTATCAAAGGAAGCAAAATGGACTTTAGTGTACAATCAGAACATTACCAACAACTGAATGTTGGTCACATTGCTATTATTAAAATCAGTGGCCCTCTTAACCAAAAAAGTGTGCAAATCCTAGAAGCTGCCGTAAACGAAAATTACCAAAAAGGAATTTGTCGGATTATTTTGGATATGTCAGACACACGCTATGTAAATAGTACAGGGCTCGGACTTTTCATCAATATAGCTCATAAAGCCAAGCTCATCGGTGGTGGGGTACGTCTCATCAATATTGCAGAGAAATTCAAAGTACTTCTTGATATGATTGGATTAGGAGGTTCTCTTCCTATCTCAAAAACAAAAGAAGAGGCTCTTCATTCATTTGGAGAAGGTGAAGTTGTTGATTCTTCCTCTGAGCGCTTTGTTATTCCTGAAGTGATTGATTCAGAACGAACCATTAAATCTATTCCTGACGAAGATGATTTTTTAAAGACTCAGCAAGAAAAAAAGACAACCCCTCAGAGCCAGGAAGAGGAAGCTTACTCCAAGAAAAAAAATAAAAAGCAGACTTCTCTTGCTAATTCAAAGGAAGCAACCTATAAAACCGCTGAGCTAGAAGCAACTTCTGAAGACATAATTTCTTCTAGTCAAGACGCTCACAAGATAGATTCTCCTGAAGAAAGTCCCTCAGAAAAAGAGAATTCCTTTCCCAACATCACTTTTGAGGGAACTGCTCTTATTTCAGAGGAAGATTTTGACGATGATGAGCAAGATAGCTTTGAAGACGAACCTGATGATACCAGTGAAACAACAGAAGATATATTTTCCCAGCCCTCGCTCCCCGCTCGTCCTTCAATAAAACTTAATCTAACGAAAAACAAGACGGGAAGATTTTTGTCTCCCGAAGCTTCTCTTCCAGAAGTTCCCGAAGTCTCTGATGATCCAGTAGTTTCTGAGTCATCAGAAGTTTCTAAGTTATCAGAAGTTTCTGATGACTCAGAAATTCCCACTGTTCCTGAAATTCCTGAGGCAATTACAGTTTCTGATACTCCTAAAAAGACAGACCAATTCAACCCATCTTCTCCTACAATCCTACACAGTCGGCCAAAGCGCACTCAATTTCAATTTGTCGCGAAGTACTACTCTCAAATGCTTAGTCGTAATCCTTATCGACTAAATATCAACTTAAATGATATCCAAATAGCCAGTGATAATCCAAAGGAAGATATTCAAAATTCTTCTATTATTCTTATTCCTAGGTTACCCGGCTGCCAAGTAGTTCCTGATAAACTATCTTTAGATTTAAACGGCCGAACTCCTCCTAAAGCAGAGTTTTGGATTACTCCTCTCTGCCAAGCAGGACAAAGTCCAGGATGGTTAGAAATTTGGTATGGTGGAAAAACTCAAGAGCTCATTAAAATGCCTTTTCGAGTGAGCGATCATGAAAATGTTAAAACCTCATTTTGGGCTATGATGTTTAGCTATATTCTTTGTTTTTCTTGGAGGGAAGAAAGTTTTGCTTGGTTAGAGTATATTGGGGGTTGGACAAGTCTGGCTTACTCTTTTCTTACTTTCTTTCTTATATTCAGTTTATTTTCTTACCTTCGAGCTGTTCCCAAAAGCGATGAAAAACAATGTAACTTAGAATTGGAAGTTATTTAAAAACAGATAAATCCCAATTCTGCTCAGGAGAGAAGAAGAGCTTGGCATTCTTTATCGATAAAGGAGCCGGAATATTATTCAAATAAAGTCCTCCGGTTCCTAACCCCTGTGCCATATCATTATATAAAGTAAACGTCCATTGGGCGATGGCATTAAGACCGATATTTGATTCTAAGGCAGAAGTAATCCACCAGCGTATATTATGTTCCTCGGCTGCTTTTATCCAACAACGACTGGCTTCAAATCCTCCCAATAAACTAGGTTTCAGAATAATGTATTGGGGTTTTATTTCTTTCAAAAGCTGGAACTTTTTCTCGGGCGAGTTCACTCCAATCAACTCCTCATCAAGAGCAATGGGTAAAGGTGTTTTTTTACACAGATTAGCCATTTCAGCCACCTGCCCAGCGGCAATAGGTTGTTCAATCGAGTGTATCTTTAAAGAAGCTAGTTTTTCTAACTTGGAAAGTGCTTCTTCTACTGAAAATCCTCCATTAGCATCCACTCTCAACTCTAACTCTCTTTCAGAAAATCTTTCTCGAAGGTTTCTTAGTAAAGAAAATTCCCTGTCAAAATCCAAAGCTCCTATTTTCATTTTAAGGCAAGAAAATCCTTGAGAAAGTTTTTCTTCTATTTGTTTTCTCATAAACTCAAACGACCCCATCCAAATCAGTCCATTAATTTTAATCCCTTCTAATCCTTTCGTAAAGGAAGAAGGAAAAAGCAGGCCTTTTCCTCCTTTTTCTAAGTCAAGGAGGGCCATTTCAAGACCAAAACGAATAGAAGGAAACTCTTCTAGCCCTTTATCTAGCCAATAGGGAAACTCTTGAATTCTTTGACAGATTTCTTTTAATTTTTCTTCATAATCAGGTCGATCATCCCAGCTCAACCCCACCAAAGGACTACACTCCCCCCATGATACCGTTTTAGTTTCTCGTTCATAAAGCCTGATAATCCAAGTATTTTTTTCTTGGAGAACCCCTCGCGAGGTTCCACTAGGGCGCTTAAATTTTAATGTGTACTTTTGAAAAGAAGCTTCTAGATTCATAAATTTTACCTAACGAAAGCCAGCTATCTTAGTTTGTAAAAGGACTCTTGCTCTATTGTCTCCTCCAGAAGACAGCCTTTTCTCACACCACAAGTGAGCTTCTTTCTGAAGTCTATGGGCTTCTTGTGCTCTTCCCTGACAATACTTGACAAAAGCTTCTGCCATTACTAAAACTCCATCACGTCCATAGATTTTTTGATATTTTTTTACAGTTTGGTCCATTTTATCGGGAGATATTTTTTCATACGCACAAACTTGAGCCCACCATTTCCAAAGATCTAAAGAAAACGGGTTTTTCTTTGCCGCTTGTAAGAAAAAACTTTCTGCTTCGAGGAATTTTTTTTGTTTAGCATAAATAACGGCTCCCACCAAATAGAAATTTTTATACCGAGGTAAATACTCTCTGATTTCCCAAAAAGGATCTAAGGATTCTTCCACTAAACGAGTATTCTTCTCATAATGATTCACCAAAACTTCTCCTAGACTATTTCGCCAATCTAAAGTATAGCGATCCTCTATCCAAGGGGGAGATATCACAAGAAATTTATCTAAGGATTCCTCTTTGTTTAATAGACTAAAACGAAAGGCTTCTTGGTATTCTTTTTGAAAAGCCAAACTATCCCAAAAAGCATATCGGGAAAGAAAAAGTAGAGGAATTAAGGCTAAAAAGCACAAATAACCTCTCCCTTTTCTTGCACAAGTTAATATTTCTGCACTCGGGGAAACTGCTAACCAGGCCAAAGCAATAGCAGCTAAACATTGAACTTGGGGATAAGAGAAAGCAACGGATACTTGCGAATGCAAAAGCAAAACAGTTAAACCAGCAAAAGCCGATAAAGCTGTGTAGCGCAAATTTTCTTGTTTTCCTTCTTTTCCTTCTTCTTTTTTCCAGAATTCAAAAAAACGTAAAGTTGCCAAAAAATAAATCACCAGAGCAAAAAAGAAACCTATCATTCCTAGCTCTGAGATAATTTCCAAGCTAAAGCAATGAGGAAAGTAGATAACTTCACTACAGTAGCGAGAAGTTTGGAATAAAGGATTTTCGTAGTCGGGATAATTGGCAAAAAAACCTCCTGTTCCCCAGCCAAAAAACGACCGAAAAGGAGAGGCAGTAATCAAATTCATTGTCCCAGACCAAATAAGACGCCGCACCTCAATTGTTGCAGAAGAAGAAAAAAACAACTGAGGAAGAAAGGACAAAGTCACTCCTCCCATCAAAAAAGCAAGACTGCCAAGGAAAAAGCGTATCCTGGGAAAAAGTAAAAAAAGATTTCCGCCCAAAACAAAAAAAGTAGCCAAGGCAGCTCCCTTAGGACGAGCTAGAGCAAAAACAGAGGAAAGAAAAAGGAAACTAAAAAAAGAAAAATAGAGATGTTTTCTTGTTTTTTTAGGAGAAAAAAAATAGGGGAAAATTAAACAAAGGGCAAAAGCAAAGATGCTCCCTGCTAAATTCGGATTGCCAAAAGGATAGCCAAAACCAGGCGGAGGGTTATTATAAAAAAGCAAAACTTTCACATAGAAAGGAGTTACCAATAGAAGGGCCAGGAAAACCCAATAAAGAGCTTGTTTATGAATCTCACGATAAGCGCGAAACAAAGTCCAAAGCCCTAAAAAAAGCCCTGTAAAAACAAAGCTACGGCGTAATCCTTCTAAACTGGACCAAAGTTTTTCGGCCCAGATCAAAGACATGATGTTCCAAAAAAAGAAAAAGAGAATAGACCAAAGAAGATAGTTTTTCTCGTAACTACCTTCTTTGTATTTATAAATAAAATATAGCCATCCCGTCGCAGCCAATATTCCCAAAATAAAATAGCTAGGAAAACTAGGAAGAAAGTACTTTGAACTAAAAGAAAGATAAACGGAAGCTGGCAGTCCCACTCCCAGTACCGTAGGTAAATTTATCTTTGTTTTCAATGCAAAATCCTTCGTAGTTTGACTTCCGTTGTTATACAACTAGCTATTGTTATACAACTAACTCATTTGATACAAGTAAGGGAAAAGCCACTTTGAAGCTATTTCTGGCCAAATATCAAAGATAAAATAGAAAATCTCATTTTTCCCCCATAGAACGAGTAAAGTACCAGCTGAAAGATAAGGTCCAAAGGGTATATAGCTATCTTTCGTAATCACTTTGATCATTACTCCAAAGATGGCTCCCAGTAAACAACCGATGAAAAAAATAAGCAGAACAGCATCCCAGCCAAGAAAACCACCAACAAAAGCCATCAACTTAACATCACCTAGCCCCATAGCTTCTTTTTGGAAAATCACTTTTCCAAAAACGCGCACAGCATAAATGACTCCCCCTCCCACAATAATTCCTAACACTGAGGCAAGAAAGCCGGCCAAATGAACATCGCTAACAATCTCTATGGGAATACGTCGGTGTAGATAAGGAAAAAGAGTGGAAACGATAGGAGCTAATGCTATCCCCATATAATTTAGGCCATTTGGAATAATTCGGTAATCAAAATCAATAAAGGTAACGACAACCATCATCCCGACAAAGAAAAGAGCTATTAATAAAGAAATCCAACGGTGAGACTCACTCATTAAGGCAAAACTAGAATCTACTTCCATCGGAAAAACAGGATGAAAAGGATAAATAACTATCTTTAGGGTGAAAATAATAAAAAGAACACCCGTTAAAATTTCCACTAAAGTATAGCGAACTCCTATCGGAGAACGACATGCTCGACAAGATCCCCCTAGACAACTCCACGAGATGATCGGAATATTGTCGTACCAAGAAATCATTTTACCACAACTAGGACAGTGAGACCTGGGGGCAACAATAGAAAGGTGCTCTTTGGGCAAACGATAGATGCAAACATTAAGAAAACTACCGACCATTGCTCCCACAACGCCAGAGAAGAAAAGAATCATGTTAGATAATGCTTCAGGATACATAATTGCCTCGATTAATCCGATAGAGATTGACAAAATTAATGCTGAAATGAGCTATTGTCGGAGCGATTAAACCGCCCCCACTAATAATAAAGAGAGCTCCCAGCAAAAAACCGATAAATATGGTAATGAGAGGATAGTAAGCCAAAGCTCCCCCCAAAGGGTTCCAGTGTGCCAAGCCAAAAAATAAGCTGGCATAAAACAATCCCCAAGAAGGTTGGAGAGCTCCTCGAAAAAAGAACTCCTCTCCTATTGCTGAAAAAAATGCCAAGATAAAAATTTCTCGCCATCCTAATTTTCCCAAGGTTTGTTGGAATATTTTTTCCACTTCTCTTGTAAATGAGCTAAAACGACCCGCAACTATCCATCCTAAAATGATTAAGCCCCCTGTCCCTAAACCAGCTAATACTTGTTGCCAAACAGGGGTCTTCCCTAAGAAATAAAAAGTAGGAAAAGATCCTTCTCTTTGATGGATCATATACAGCGATATAAAAAACAAAGAGCTGTAGAATAGAATAGTTACTTTCGCAATTTCACGAGGTGAAAGAGGGTCTTCAAATGGCAAAGGATTCTCCTCTGAAGGGCCTTCTTCATTTGTATTTTCAAAAAAATCCAAAATATTTTTCCTAAATTAGGGAAAAAGAAAAAAATTGCAAGTAATTTCAAATTTGTTAGAATAAAGGCTTCCAGGAAAAGGTTTATACTGGAAAAAGAACATGTAGGGAGTTCCAGTAAAAAACTTTGCAAATTTGTTTTGGAACTCCCTTAAGGAGATTTTACAAAAAAGGCAAACAGCATGTCTACCTTGGAAGATATATTTTTACTAAAATTAGCGCTTGAACAAAAAATAGCAGACTTCCATTCAATCGAAGCTCCTCTCAAAACTTTAGCCCAAGAAAAATCCCAAGGCAAACTTATTTCTCTGGCAGAAATTTTAGTGCGCTTTGGCCTTATGTCCTCTGCTCACTCCCAATCCTTGCAACAGCAAGCTGTCAATATACTAGAATCTATTCATCCTGAGCAAGGGGGTAAGCTCCCCACAAATATCAACATTAATGAATGTGAGCGAGAAAAAGTAATCGGCAAAAGTCCTTTAGGAGAAACTTACTTTGCTTCGCATCCTGATATCACATTTGGGGCATTAAAATGCATCCAGGGAGCTATTGCAAAAAACCGCCGCTTTGTTTTACATTTTTTGCGTCAAGTAGATAAACTTAAGAATCTTTATCATCCTAACTGTGGTCGTATTTATGCCACATCTCCATCTGATTTTCTCATTCTTAGAGAATTCGCGGTGGGAGATAGCTTAGGGGATAAACTAAAGAATGGAACATTTAAGGAAGAAGAAGCTGGGCATATCATCATAAAGGCCGCTGAAGGATTAGATTTTGCTGCTCAATTTGGGGTCTTACATAAAAATTTGAAGCCAAACAACTTGATCATTTCAGAAGAACAAGATGTTAAAGTCGTCGATTTTTCCTTGCCTCCCACTTCTTCCGTTTACTTAGCTCCTGAACAATGCCGTAAAGAAAAGTCAGATATTCGCTCAGACATATATGCTCTGGGAGTAGTTTTCTACCAAATGCTGACGGGTCAAGTACCTTTCCCAGGAAATAATTCACGCGAAGTTATGCAAGCGCATATAGAAAAAGAGTATACTCCGATTCGTGAGTTAAATCCAGGAATATCTTCTGACTTAGAAAAGATTATTGACTCAATGTTAGCGAAAGCACCCAGTCGTCGTTACTCTTCATACAGCGATCTAAAAAAGGATCTGAACAAGGTTGTCAAAACTCCCCAGCCTCCTACTCCAAAATCAGAAGATGTTAGCGAACCGGAAATCTTACTAATTCATACAACGGAAATGGTTGTAAGTGACGATTCTTTAGAAGAAGACTTAGTAAAGTCTTCCCCTACTCTATCAGCAATAGCTTTAGATGACGATAGTTTACAGGATGATGACCTGGAAGAACTATCCATGGCTTCTTTCAAAAGACTTCCTCGAAAGAAACCTAAGAATGAACAATCTTTTCAAGCGGTTGCAGTATCAGATGATAGTGAAGATTCTTCTGATCAAAGTCCTCTAGCTTTCCCTCAAGAAAAAGACTTTGAAATGGATTTTTCTGAAGATTCCGATGACATGGATGACATGGACAGTGGAATATTTATTTCCAGTCGCCCTATTCCTCAAATAACACGAGAGTCTTTAATGGCTCAGCCCATTTCTGAAGAAGATGACATAGAATGGAGACCTGAAGTAGAAGAAGCCGAAGAAGTAGAAGAAGCTCTAGTTGCTGAGGAAATAGAAGTTCATGAAGCAATGGAAGCTGAAGCAACAGAAACTCAAGCAACAGAAGCTGAAATGGATGAGGCGACAGAAGCTGGAGTGGATGAGGCGACAGAAGCTGGAGTGAATGAGGCAACAGAAGCCCAGGAAGCAAACATCCCTGAGGCAGAAAGCACCTTACCCGAGCCACCAAAGAAGAAAAAGCTCGCTCCCTACTTTGCTCGCTTTAATTTAGAAGAAGATGAATCAAAAAAATAATAGGAAATGTTAATGTTAAAAAAATATCTTTACAAAATCGTTTTTCTCCTTATTTTAACTGCGTCACTTGCTTGCCAAGAAAAAGGGGAAAAGAAAACTTCCAGTAAAGTAGTTGCCAACTCTACAGAAAAAAAACACTACTTAGCTTTTGACGATATTAAACAATTGCGTACATACCTTAGCTATAAAGGAAGATCGACTCCTTTAGTGAGTGCTCATCGTGGTGGCCCTATGCCAGGCTTTCCTGAAAATGCTCTAGAAACATTTGAGAATGCATTAAAATACGCTCCTTGTATGTTAGAGTGCGATGTTAGCAAAGCCAAAGATGGAACTCTTGTTATGATGCATGATGATGAGTTGGATCGGACAACAACAGGAAGTGGTCTTGTCAAAGAATATACTGCTTCCAAGCTGAGAAAACTTAAACTCAAAGACAACGATGGAAAAGAGACAAATTTTTCTATTCCCACTCTAGATGAAACTCTCCAGTGGGCTAAAGGTAAAGCGATTTTGAGCATCGATGTCAAGAGAAGCATCACTCCCGAGGAAATAGTCCAAGCCGTTCATAAAAATAAAGCACAAGCTTATAGTGTTATTATTGTCTACAACATAGATGCTCTTAAAGCCTATCATAAACTTGATCCAAGTTTAATGATTTCTGCATCAGCAGGAGACCTCGACACTTTAGGAAAAATCTTTAACAGCGGAGTGGATAAAAGTTCATTGCTTATTTTTGTAGGAATTAATGAACCTCAAGCCGAAGTTTACCAAGCTCTTCACAAAGAAGGCATTCTGAGTATCTTAGGCACTATGCACAACTTAGATAACTCCGCTCTTAAAAAAGGAGTTTCTGTCTACCAAAAACTTCTTAAAAACGGTGCCGATATTTTAGCAACAGATAATGTCATTCTAGCTGCTCGAGCGATTACAGAAATGGAATAAATAGTGTTACAACTGTTTCCCATAAACAAGTTTTTAACGACTCTCCTCATTCTGCTCTTTATTCACGGACAAACTCCGACAAAAGCAGGAGGAGGGCCAGAAAACCTTGTCTTAGTCGTTAACGAAAACAGCTGGGCTTCTTTAGCCATTGCCAACGAGTATATTTCTCTTCGAAAACTCCCTCCTCTTTGTATTATCTATTGTAAAAACCTTCCCAGCCATGAAAAAGTTACCATCCAAGAATTTCGAGAACATATTCTAGAACCCATTTTAGAAACCATAGAAAAAAGGAATATTGCTAAACAGATTGATTACATCATTTATTCTAGTGATTTTCCTTCTGCTATAGATTTTTCTGCTGAAAAACAAGAAAAACACACTCTTGCTTCTTTAACCAGCTTAACCTACCTTTATTCATTCGCGCGCACTCCTGGAAATTTATACAGCAGTTTAAACAACAACTGGTATGCTCCTATTCCTTTTTTCAAAGTATATCGTCAGGTATTTACTTCCGAAGAAAAAGAATTGAGTCGACAAATGATGCAAGCCTGGAAGCAAAAAAGATGGATTGCTGTGGAAGAAATCATTTCAAAACTCTTAGTTTCTCATCCTGAATCTCCTCAACTTCTCTATAATTATGCCTGTTGTCTCTCTAAGAAAAAACAGCACAATGATTCTATGGCAATCCTAAGGAAAGCATTTGTAGCAGGTTGGGTTGATCACCTTCATACCTCTCGTGACGAAGATCTAAAAGAACTCCATTTTCGAAGTGATTTTCAAAAACTGCTAAGAGAAATGAGAGAAACAAAAAAGATTTTTGATATTCGCTCCGCAAAAGGATTCAAAAACAGGTATTTTTGGCAAGCAGATGGCAAAATTAATACACAAGAAAGAGGCATGCGTTATTTACTTTCTACAATGCTTGGAGTTACTAGCAATAAAGCCAACTCTGTTACAGAGGTTATCCAGTCATTGCGTCGCAGTAAGGAAGCCGATAGTAGTTTTCCTCGAGGAACAGTTTACTATATGCTCAACTCCAACGTTCGCTCACAAGCTCGCCAATGGGGTTTTAGCTCCGCTATTCGCAAATTAAAGCAGTTAGGCCAATCAGGAAAAATTTTCCCAGGGATATTGCCCACTAAACAAAAATCTGTCACCGGACTAATGGCGGGGTCGATAAACTTCGATTGGGAAAAATCTCACAGTGCCATTGCCCCTGGAGCTATTTGCGAACACTTGACTAGCTCAGGAGGAATTTTCGAAGAAGGAAACAGACAAACCCCTCTGACAGAATTTATCAGGCATGGGGCCAGTGGGGCCAGTGGCACCGTAACAGAGCCTTATGCCATCCAAGCTAAATTTCCCAACCCGTTCATCCATTATTTTTATATGAGCGGAAGTAACCTCGCCGAAGCATTTTATCAATCAGTACGAGGCCCCTACCAACTTTTAATCGTAGGGGATCCGCTTTGTGCTCCTTGGGCAAGGGTCCCCGTTGTTAAAGTCAAAGGACTTCAGGCAAAGGAAAAAGTAAAAGGCACCATTACAATAAGACCTCAGGCAAGAGTAAGAAAAGGAAAAATCTCTCACTATGAGTTGTACTTAGACGGTCGCTACAAAAAAGAGTGTGCCTTTGATGAGAGCTTTTCTATCGATACCTTATTACTAGAGGATGGTTACCACGAACTTAGAGTCGTCGCCTTTTGTGATGAAGACACCCAAACTCAAGGACGAATTATCATTCCCTTCCAAGTCCAAAACAAGAGTCATTCTAATTTTATCCTAGGCAAAATCCCTTCTCATTTGTCATGGGGAAAAAAAGTTACCTTTTCTGTTAAGCTAGCAAAAGCCTCTAAAATAGAACTGCTCCACAACAAACGTGTTTTACAAAGAATATTAGGAAATCAGGGAACTATATCTATTCCTTCCCATCAGCTCGGAATAGGAAATGTTTCTCTTCAACTCATAGGTACTTTTTTTACAGGCGAAAAATTTTTTTCTCCCCCATTTTTTCTTCAGATAGATCCTCCACCCCTCATATTAAATCAAAAATATCCTGATGAATTTTTCAAAAAAGGTCTTCAACTTACGGCGAGAGGAAAACAAAAAGAGCAAATTATTCACGAAACACGTTCTCCATATTGGCTTAAGAATGCTGGCATAGGTAAATACCAATCCTTCATTTTAGATGGATATTTTAAAATAAATTCGCCTCAACTTTACCAAGTCCAAATAAAATTTGATGGTTTTCTAGAGCTAGAATTAAATTCTCAGAAAATTTTTTCTCTTTCCAATAAAAACTGGAATTTTATCCCTCTTTCACTTTCAAAAGGGTGGCACCGGTTGGCAGTAGTTGCACGAACTGAAGGAACCCCCAAACTCCAAATAAGATTTGGAGAAAAAGGAACCTATAGCTTAAGCGACAAAACCTTCTACCACCTGTCATCCCCCAAATAGCAACCACTTATTTTTCATATTTTTGCAACTGTTTTTGACTAGCTGCAGGAGTTGATGTATAATAAAATTCAGAATTCAGAATCTAGAATTCAGTAGAGAAAACCTCTGGATTCTAAACACTATTTTTTAAAATTTTTAAAATTTGTTTGATCGGGGAGTTTCTTATGAGAACATGGATTTCTTTTTGTTTTTTAGCATTGTTTTTTTCCGTGATCCAAGCCCAAGATTACTTAGTTCACCTCAAAACTGACAATGTTGCTGAACTAAGAGCCTTTTTAGAAAGTCGAGGACACGACATCGCAGGGTATAACCCTGAAACCCAAGAACTAGGCGTAATTACATCAACTCCTCATCTCTTAGAAAAAATTCACAATGAATTTCGGCAAGATGACGTTTTAAGTTTCACAATCTCAGAAACAATCTCAGATGAGTCTTATCGTCAATATCGATCTCGCAGTTCTGAAGATACTCGCCAAGATTACTACGGGCCAGACGAAACTAAAGCAGCCCTAGAGAAAATGGAAAAAGACTATCCTCAGTGGGCTAAACTCTACAACTTAAACAATTGGCTAGGGGAAAAAACAACCAGCGAAGGGCGTTCTCTTTACGGCCTACAAGTTAGTTTGAATCCTGCTTCTTTAGAAGATGAACCAAAGATTTTGATGATTGGCCAACACCATGCTAGAGAATTGATGACTCACCATGCTGTTTTAGATGCGGCTCAAGAGTTTTTAGCTCAGGCGAAAAAGGGCGATCCTCAACACCTCGCTTGGTTAGAAAATTCTGCAGTTTGGTTTGTACCAGTGGTCAATCCCGATGGTCTTCATCATGTTATGACCTCTTCTCGTATGTGGAGAAAAAACCGTGCTCGCAACTCAGGTGGAACCATTGGAGTTGATTTGAACCGTAACTATGAATTTTTATGGGGTTCATGTGGAAATAACTCATCTAACGGAGGGAGTAATGTTTACCGAGGTCCTAAGGCAAACTCTGAGCCTGAAGTACGAGTTATGGATAAGCTCAACCAACGGCTAAAAAGTGAATATATAGTCTCTTATCACAGCTATGGCGATGAAGTTCTTTACCCTTATGTTTGTGGCCAAGTAGCAGAAGCCGTTTACTACGAAATCCGCGACGATTTATCTCGCCATTTAGGATATGGTCGTCGAGTAGCCTCCTCTTCGGGAGAAGACTTTGAGCATCACTACAACCACCATGGCAGCATTTCTTTTCTTCTAGAAATCGGAACTGCTTTTCAACCTTCTTTTTCTACCTATACCCAAAGAGTTTGGCCAAAGGTAAAAAAAGTTTTACCTTACTTTCTTGCTGAACTACATAAATCACATCTTTACGTCCAAGTAAGTGATGAAAAAGGACAAGCCCTACCAGCTTCTCTCAAAATCAAGGAAATTGATTTTAAACTCAATGAAAGAAAAATTGCCGACTCTCACGGTAGCTATCGTTGGCGTTTAAAGCCTGGAAACTACACCTTAGAAGTTAGCTTGAAGGGATACCTTACACAAACTAGCCAAGTATCCATCGGATCTAAAACAGTTATCAAGCAAATCCAGCTAAGTCAATAGATTCATTCCATTTTAGAGAAAAAGGAAAAAGGCGGATAAAACACTATCCGCCTTTTCTTCAAACCCATGAAAATATTTCAAAATAAAGTGGCCATAGTTACAGGAGCTGCTTCTGGTATAGGTAAAGCTCTTTCGACAGAGCTAGTCAAACATAAAGCCAAGGTTATTCTAGCAGATATCAACGGGCAAGAAGTGCAAAAAGCGGTTAAAGAACTAGAAAAGCAAGGAAGTGCTCAAGGAAAAACTCTTGATGTAACAAACCCACAAGCCTTCCAAGAAGTTGTTGAACAAACCGTTAGCGAACACGGACGCATAGACTACCTTTTCAATAACGCCGGAATTGCCATAACCGGAGAAACCAAGAAAATGGATCTTTCTGATTGGCGCTATGTCTTTGAGGTCAACCTTTTTGGGGTTGTTCATGGTATCCACTGTACCTACCCCATCATGATTCGCCAAGGTTTTGGGCACATCGTAAATACAGCCTCTGTTGCCGGTTTAGTTCCTATGCCCATTTTGACTGCTTACGCCGGAACCAAACATGCAGTTGTCGGTATTTCCACTTCTTTACGGGCCGAAGCCCATCAATACGGAGTTATAGTCAGTGCTGTCTGCCCGGGAATCATCAAAACCTCGATTCTAGACAACGCTAAAATATTAGAAGACCGAGGAGAAGACTTCCGTAAAGAGTTCCCCAAAAGGTCTCCCATGCCTTTCTACCCCGCAGACAAATGCGCCCAAGATATTTTAAAAGGAGTCGCTCGTAAAAAAGCACTCATTTTAGTGACCAAAGAAGCCAAAGGTCTTTGGGCTTCGTATCGTTTTTTCCCCAAAATAACAAGTAATTTCATTCGACGAAAATATGAACAGTACCATCGTTTGCTTTTGAGCAATACCGGTTGTGACAACAGTAGTGAAACACCCACAGAAAAGTAAAAAAGTATTAGTTATTGGGTGGGATGGGGCAGACTGGAAAGTAAGAAACCCTCTTCTTCTTGAGAATTAGACTTTAGCAGGCGTTGCGGACAACCACGAGGGTCCTTACGGACGGCCCTCGCAGTTGTCCCTACATTACATCACCTAAGAATTCAGGTAAATCTAATCGATTAACACCACCCGATACAGCCTACAAGTTGTTTCCTATCCCGTAGTTATCCCTGTAGGGACAACTACAAAGGCCGCCCGCAGGGCCCTTGTGGTTGTCCGCAACGCCTACTAATATACGAGGAGTTGCGGGGGCTGTTTTTTTGCAAACCCAAGTACGCTACTTTAAGCCCTAGAAAACGGAAAACCACCTTCTCTCCTTTAACATTACTAACTTTTCCTTAACTGAATGGCTTTGGAGCGTTGCCCTGGGAATATTTGAACATCAATATTCCCAGCTCTGAAAGGGCGAAATATTCTAAATTATTCCGCCCTTTCAGGGCTGCGTTTGTGTTAATCCTCTAATCCCTAGGACTTCGTCCCATATGTGTCAACCTAAGCCGCAAGTCTATATAGAATGAGGCTTATCCGAAAACTGTTTAAGCACCATGTTCCCTGGAGGGCGAGGCTCCTGCCGAGCAGGGGATGTGCCTAGATTACAATATCAAGAGCCAAGCACATCCCCTGCTCGGCAGGAGCACCCGCGATATAAAACGCGTTTTTTCAATATGAAACCTATGATCCTGTGAATGTGCCTTAATACCATCAGGAGCCAATCACATCCCCTGTTCGGCAGGAGCCTCACCCTCCAGGGAACATGGTGCTTAGAACGGTTTTCGGTCATCTTTTTTTTTAACGGTTTCAGATAAGCCTCGCCCTCCACTCTCGCACGGTATTTAGGGGCGTTTTAGATAAAATCTTATCTTCTAAGCTTATTTTTGATAACAACTTGCGGCTTAGGTTGACACATATGGGACTTCGTCCTAGGCTGGGTTGTCTTGTCCCTTCAGGACAAAGAGTTTGTAGTTTTTTCTCCATAACCCCGCCGTGTATTTTTGGTGCACTCCTCTATTGTAAGCAAAGTCCAAAAAGCCCGAAGTTTTAACAACTCAAAAAAGGGATTTTTCTTATCAGAACGACCAGAACAGAAATCTACTTAACCTTTAGTCTTTCATAAGTTCCCAAAGCAGACAGCGACTGCCCCTCATGAGTCTTATTAACTTTTAACTCAATAAACACAACTTCCACGTCCATACTTTGTCCCTCAGACAAATATCGAGTTTCTCCCTGGTTAAGAGTAACTTCTATCATATCCCCTTTTGTATGATTTATTCTATAGATCGCTTTTGATTCACCACTATAAATCACTTGATCTTGACTAGTTGAAACATTCCAATTCCCTAAAGCATTTCCTTTTCTTTTGCCCTTAGACTCACATGAGATTAAGCACACAAGTAGAACAGCAAAAAGTAGCATCTTTTTCATATTTATCCTCATTTTCTTAGGGTGTGTCCCTATTTAGAAGTAAAAACATTTTGTAAAAGAACATTCCATCCGCATTAAGATATTAAGACAACTTTCAAAGCAAGAAGTTCCCTAATTATTATACAAAAGACATCTGAAAAAGAATCATTATTTCTGTTAGTACTATTCCATTGTAATCCCTAATAGATTTTGATATAATTATAGAAATTTGCATTATTTATACTTTTAAAAAGGAGTTTGGGGATGAAGGTAAAGCATTTACTTCTCTTCACTGGATTAAATATCGCCTTGCTTTTTTTCAACTCAGCATTCGCTTTGACAGTTGTGGACTCTGTCTTATTTAATGCTACGACTAATACTGGCGGAGATGAGACTGCTGGGCTCGGGATTAATTTTAATGCCAGCTCTCGTGTCTTTGGCACAGATACTATCGAGGATGCATTTGGCAACAATAATGGTGCTGTCGAACTGACTTCTTTTATTTTTGAGGACAACCAAACGGCCGATAACGGCGACCAAGTTATGGGAAACGGAGAAACCGTTAACTTCATTACCTGGAACACAACCCAAGCAGTTGCGATTGCTGGGTTCAAAATAAACTTAACTGGCGATGGGGGAGGTCCTAAACGCGCTACTGAATTAGTTCGCTTTAGCGTAGGAGGAGTTGTAGTAGATTTTTTTGACAATAATGCAGGATCAGGATCTGTTGTACGTATATTTAGCGGGGGAGTAGTAACAGGAAATTCTTTTCGGATTGAATTGACAAGCACGAGTAGCACTGTTAGTTCTCCCACCAGTAACGGACCACGGATTTTTGAAATTGACGCTGTAGTTCAAGTGGTTCCTGAGCCTTCTTCTCTCTTATTGTTCGCTCTAGGTTTAGTCGCAATAGGAATTCGTCGTTTACATTAGATGAAGATTGCAACGACAAAATCCTCATCAAAAGATAAAAGATAACTCTTCGGTTGACATAGAATATTGTTCTTAGTTGACCAAAGAGAAAATATTTGTTCCTTACCTGAAAGAATGTTATCTTTCCTCCTAAAATAGCCCTACCACCCAGATTTTCATTGTACCCACTATCAAAATATGCTATTTTAATTTTTGAATTAGAAGATA
This sequence comes from Planctomycetota bacterium, assembly GCA_029260735.1. GTDB lineage: Bacteria > Planctomycetota > Uabimicrobiia > Uabimicrobiales > Uabimicrobiaceae > JAJDCR01. The sequence goes on along the minus strand of JAJDCR010000082.1, from coordinate 22,366 downwards.
TCATCCTCATTGCCCCATTGTTAAACCACTAGAAAGTAATTCATGGATCGTAGTAAAACTATCCTTTGCATTGGCGCTGGTTATGTCGGGGGACCGACCATGGCCATGATTGCCTTGAAATGTCCAAACTACAAAATTACGGTTGTTGATATTAATCCAAAACGAATCGATGCCTGGATGTCGGATGAACTACCCATCTATGAACCAGGTTTAGACGAAGTTGTCAAAAAAGTGCGAGGAAAAAATCTTTTTTTCACCACTGATATTGCTTCCAGTATTCGCCAAGCTGGTATTATTTTTGTTAGTGTGAATACACCAACAAAAACTTTTGGAGCTGGAGCTGGGAGAACTGCTAATCTACAATATTGGGAAAGTACAGCGCGCTCTATCCTCGAACACGCGGAAGAGGATACTATAGTTGTCGAAAAAAGTACTCTTCCGGTTAGGACTGCAGAGGCAATGTCTCGTATATTAAAATCGGGTAGTAAGGATGTTCACTTTGAGGTTTTATCCAACCCTGAGTTTTTAGCGGAAGGAACAGCGATTCAAGACCTTCTAGATCCTGACCGAGTTTTGATTGGGGCAATGGAAACCGAGAGTGGTCAAGCAGCCCTGCAAAGACTAGTTGATATATATGCTCACTGGGTGCCAAAAGAAAAAATTTTAACGACCAATGTTTGGAGCAGCGAACTGTCTAAATTAGTGGCCAACGCCTTCTTAGCTCAAAGAATTTCTTCGATTAACAGTATTTCTGCCCTCTGTGAAAAAACCGGAGCTGACGTGGCAGACGTTTCTCGTGCTATTGGGACAGATAGTCGAATAGGGGCAAAGTTTTTGAAAGCGAGCGTGGGTTTTGGAGGATCTTGTTTCAAAAAAGATATCTTAAATCTAGTTTATCTTTGCGAGTACTATGATCTTCCTGATGTTGCCTCTTATTGGCAAGAAGTGGTTACTCAAAATGAAATACAATCGCAACGTTTTGTCCAAAAGATTATCCAAAAAATGTTTAACACCATTGTCGACAAAAAAATTGCCATCTTTGGTTTCGCTTTTAAAGCCAACACCGGTGACACTCGAGAATCCCCTGCTATCTATGTATCTCAAATGCTCCTCGAAGAAAAAGCCCACCTTGCTATCCACGACCCCAAAGCTCTAGATAATGCAAAGAACGATCTCCAAAATTGCCCTGGAAACATAAGCTTCTATCAAGATCCCTACGAAGCCGCTGAAGGAGCCCACTGTATTGCTTTAATCACGGAGTGGGATGAATTCTGCCATCTTGATTATGAACGCATATTTAAACAGATGACCAAGCCCGCCTTTATATTTGACGGACGCAATATCTTAGATCACGCTCGGCTACACGCCATTGGCTTTAACGTATATCCTATTGGTAGTGAAGGATTAAGCCACCTCTAAGCAAAAATTAATCATTTTTTGATTTTAGACATTCCGGAAAATGACGGGCATAAACATTCTTTGAAAAATGTCATAAATGTCTGTCATTCCGCTATTTCCTCTAGGCCAAATTCCTCTTCGAATGCATTCATGCAATTCTGATAATCCCAATTAACATCGTACTTTTTGTGCAATTTTTTGAGGGCAACGAGAGTACGTTCGTAAATTTCTTCTGCTTTAACTCTCTCTTCCTTATTGTGTAGCCTGAAATAAGTGCGACACCCCAGCATTCTCCGATCGCGAATGCTACACTTATTCTCTACTAAAAATGGACAAACCTCGCTACGAGGTAACATGGGCTCTGCTTGATATTTATCAAAGACATAAAAAGTCTCTAGGTTAGAAGCATATAAGGAATGTTCCGCAGCATCAAAATGACAGCAAAATCCACAAGACGTACAAGGAGAGGAAAGCTTGGAAAGTTCTCTGGCAACGTTCTCGTACAAATCGGCCATGTCTCGCCTAATTTGGATTTTTGTATTTTCAGGTATTTGAGTTAGTATGGGTTTGGTCCTAGTCGTTTTAAGGGAACAAATTAGGCGAACCGAGACGCGAGGGTCGTCCTAATTTGTTCCTTAAACAGAACCAGGATTTAATAGTACTTCCTAAAAAAAGGAAGCTAGATGAACTTAAGTGAGTCGTATCCATAAAGACACGCTCTGAGCATAGATTATATTCTATCGTTCTATCATCATCAACGATTATTATTTTCTTGGGTCTTGATCAGCTTAGGCCAATGTTCGAATAAAACCTTCCGCATTGTCATTCCCACCTTCGCGCACAAGCTTGACAGCGCCGAATTAATTTCCAACAAACAGACAAAATATTAATTACCTATTAGGCCATATAATATATTAGATTATTTCATCGAAAAAAGTTATATTTTAAAAGGCATACATTTTTACTATCTACCCAAAAGACAATATTATAGTACATAAGAACTAGCAAAGTGTAACAATATGAAAAAAACTCGTATATTAGTTGTAGAAGATGATTGTGTTATAGGCGAGTACATAAAAGAAACCTTAGAGGGGTTTGAATATCATGTTTCCGGAGTTGCTCTTTCCGGAAAAGATGCGATAGAAAAAGCTCAAGAAACCCATCCCGATATTATTCTTATGGACATTAAACTAGGCCGAGGAATGGATGGCATTGCCGCAGCAGAAAAAATATACGAGAACTTTCATATTCCCATCATATACCTAACTTCTTACACCGACAAAACAACTTTTGAAAGAGCCAAAAAAACGGCTCCTTTTGGATATATCGTAAAGCCGTTTAATGAAAGAGAGCTATACACAACCATAGAGGTAGTTCTCCACCGCTTTAGGCTAGAAAAAAAATCCAAAGAAGAGCTAATGACGAAATTTCAAGAAGCTAGTCAAAACTTTCATAATGCCCTCGAAGATGTCATCCAAAAACCCTTCCTTGAAAATCAAAACTCCCTGTCCAACTCAACCAAAGAAAATCCCATAAATAATCAACAAGACGCTTCTATGGTTTCCAACATGAAAGAAGCGGCTAAATATTTAGGGATTAGTGATAGAACTGTCCAGAGACTAATTAAACAAAATATTTTCCCAGAGCCTTGTATTACAGTGAATATCAACAAAAAACACAAGCAAAGATGTTGGAAAAAAGAAGTTTTAGATACTCTAAAACCCAAACTACGTTCCAAAGGACGTCCTCCTAAAGAATCTAAAGAGTTACACTAGTTTTATCTGTACAAAAAAAGCCGTACCACAAAATGAAGATTAAGGTACGGCTTAAGGTAAAGTAGCATTGCTGAGGACTACTAACTTCTTTCATATTTTCACGAGATTATTTTATCGGAGAAACAATATTCCCACCAGCATCTATCCTAATTTCTAAGGTTTCTCTCTCTGATTTTATTATTATTTCGTAGGTAAATTCCTGAACCATTTCTTGTTTTTTTATTTTAGCATTAGGATATTTCTCTTGCAGGAAAATTTGGATAGCTTGAGGAAGCTTTTCCAGAGGTAATATTTCTTCTTTTTCTAACAAGTCTCCATTACCTGTATATTTCACATCCATCTTTCCTGCCTTCTCAGGAGAAACAAGAACCACTTCATACGTTTTTTTCCCCTCCTGTGATTCAAACTCAACCTTTTTAATTTCATACTTTACAAATGATTTTGCTATAGAATTTTTCACTTTTAACGGAAGCTCATTAACAAGTATTCTCTTTTCTTTTTCATCAAACATGAAAGAGGCCAAAATCACTCCGTTATTGTCTAAACACAGCTCTAGTTCTTTGTTAGCCAAAGATAAATCCACTTCATAAACAGTCTCTCCATGGGAAAAAATTTTCTCTATTTCCCTAAGAATAGCCCTTGGATACGTTTTATGAAGAGATTCCAATGCTAAAGGAGACACTTGATCAATAAAAATATTTTCACAAATATTTAGAACTTGAGCATTAGGAGCCACTTTTATTTCGAATTTTTTCTGTTGTTTTATGAGTTTTATTTCATAAAACAATGACTCAACAAGCTTTTGCTTTTCCACAACAGCATCAGGATATTTTTTAGCTAAATACTCTTTAATATCTTGGGGTAATTCCTCAAAAGAGACATCCTTTTTTTTGTAAAATAAGCCCTCTTCTACTTCGCTAGCAAAAGTTAAATTAAAAGTAAAAACAAACCATACCGCTAAAATCCAATAAGTGTAAGACATTTTCATCGACACTATTTCCTTTCTTTCACTTTAAAGCCAAAAAACAAAACAAATTTTCATCCGTTAGACTTTATGCTGAGAATAAAGAGTGGAATAAGATGGATTTTTTTTATACATATTTAAATTCACACTCCTCAAAAGTAACAAAAAAAAGACTACCCTAAAGACATTTAATGCAAATATAAATTATTCCCCCACATGAACAATTTATTGATCAAAATGATAAACCTTACAAAAAAAACCAAAACAATTTACATTTCAAAACAAACAAAAATGACTCACTATAAGACATTTTATTCTAAAAAAATTACTTCTGCAAGAAAATAAAAAAAAATTAAGTGATTAAAACAGTACAAGTCAAAACAAAAGACGAGCAAAACAATTTGACAAATGAACTGTTTTTTCTTATAATTTTTATGCAGCTAAAAATTTCTATCAAAATTATGGGGAAAAGCTATGAAAACCAAAATGCTATTGCTATTCGTTTACATTGGGCTAGGAGTTTGCCAAGCAACAACCTTTACCCCTAAATTTTTGTTTGAAAATGCGACTTTGTTTCAGGGAACACGACCAGCAACATTAGCTGGCGATGATTCTTCGATTACTTTCGGATCAGGTCTAGCCGAAGGAAAAGCTCTTGAATTGACACTTTTCGAAGCAAATTCCCTTTCCTTAAGTCAACCGACAACCGTTTCCATCGAGATAGACCTAAGTGCAATAACGCTAGATAATGATTTTGCTGTGATGATCAGCGACGGCACTAATGCCGTTGGTTTTATGCGCACAGACAATAGCGGTGGTCGAATTTTACTCTGGGAAGCTACTGACCAAGGCACAAGTATGCCCTTCACTCAATTTCAAGAGTTAATTGTCGGAGCAGGAACTCCAAATATTTTTAGTGGAGAATTCACCCTAGGGAATACAGTCGACATAAGTGGGACCTTAGGAGCCTCCAATGGTTCAGGAACAGCCGTACAGACAATAGACCGAACCAAGCAACTAAATTTAGTTCTCTTGACAAATGATGGAGGAGAGCAATATCGTTTAAATAACTTAGAGATTTTAGTAAATGGCGAAGATTTAAACTCAACTCCCGTGCCTGAACCAAGTAGTATGGTTCTATTTTTTCTTAGTCTATTTTTTATTCGGGCAAAGAAAAAATAATAAGGCTCAAATAACTTTGTTCGTTTTGTAAATCAACTCTTCTTGAATTTCACCTAGAGGCAAACGAAAACGAAAAGTACTCCCTTGCCCGAGCTCACTTTCTACTTCAATCGCCCCCCCGCTCTTATCAATAAATTCTTGGCAGAGAATCAACCCCAGTCCAGTACCTTTCTCCCTTGCTGTACCGGGTGAACTATGGCAGACATCCACTTGAAAGAGTTTTGCCAAATCTCCTGGGCTCATCCCAAGGCCATCATCTGAAATAGTCACTTCCAAGCAATCGCTTTCTTTTTTGCTCTCAATGGTGATATTTCCATTGGGTCGAGTGAACTTTATGGCATTAGATATCAAATTAGTTAAGATAGTGCTAAGAGCATTAGGGTCAACGTAAGTAAAAGAGTTATCTTCCAAGTGACAAGATAGCCGAATTTCCTTCTGCTCAATATTCATTTCGACTAAAGAAAGAACATTTTCGAGCACTTCCTCTAAACTGACATTTTCGGGAGAAAAAGACAAGCGACCCATTTGAGACTGAGACCAACTCAGTATGTTTTCAAAAGCTCGGTGTATCTGGTTAGCGGAGTTGTAAATTCCGTCTAGCTTTCTTCTCTTTTCAAAATTCACCTCTTCTCCTGAGAAGATTTGCAATCCCAGAAGCAAAACGCTCATGGGGTTTCGCAAATCATGTCCAATAATCGAAAGAAAGCGATCCTTTGTCGCGACAGCTTCCTCTAATTGCAACTCCCTCTCTCTCAGTTGAGTATTCATTTCAAGTACTTTCTCATGAGATCTTTTTAACTTGAGATGAGTTTTCACCCGAGCCAGCAACTCAACCTTATTAAAAGGCTTAGTCAAGTAATCAACAGCACCAGTAGTGAATGCCCGAGAGACAGATTCGGTATCATCTTTTGCCGTCAAAAATATAACAGGTATATCTTTGCTCTTAGGATTTTCTTTTAAACGAGTGCAAACTTCAAAACCATCCATCCCTGGCATAACAATATCTAATAAAATAAGATTGGGTTGCACCTTATCAATAATTTCTAAAGCAGTAGGCCCATTAGAAGCAGCAGCAATCATATAACCTTCTTGACGCAGTTGTTCTCCTAAGAGCTGAATATTTTTTTGGATATCATCCACAATGAGGATAATATCACGATCAAGTTCTTTTTTCATACCAATATCTCTTTCATGGTAAAGTTAGAGATGGCAATATTTTAATTAAGAGAGCTCTCGGGGAAATTGAATTAAGAGAGTGGTCCCTTTTTTTTGATCAAATTCTATCTTTCCAGAAAGCTGCTTAGTGAATAAATGTATCAGCTTTAGGCCCAGAGAATTTTTAAACTCACAGTCTTTCGGTAAAGAAAACCCTGTTCCATCATCTCGAATTTTTAAGAAAAAATCTGTATCCGTACTCTGAAGAGTCACTAATATTTCTCCTGATTTTTGATCCGGAAAAGCGTATTTCAGCGAATTAGAAAGTGCTTCATTAATAATCATTCCACAAGGAATCGCAGTATCAACATCTAAATGGATATTCTGAATATCAATGCTCAGTTTAATTTGCTCTTTGTTCGCTCCATAAGTATGAAATAAATGGTTAGCTAACTGCTGAGCGTAAGAAAAAAAATCGACCTTATCCAAGCCTTCGGATTGGTAAAGTCTTTCATGAATGAAAGCCATCGACTTCACCCGGTTCTGACTTTCTTCAAAAATAGAATAAAGTTTTGGATCAGATATATTTTTAGCCTGCATTCCCAGCAAACTAGAAATCACTTGCAAATTATTTTTTACCCGATGATGCACTTCTTGTAAGAGAATTTCCTTTTCTTTTAGAGAGGCCTTTAAACGAGCTTCCATTTTTCTTTTCTCATATTCTGCCTGCAACCGTTTTTCACTTTCTTCCAGCATAGTAGCCATTTGAGTTCGAGCAGAAATTTCTTTTTCCAATTGTTCATTAAGATCCTCCAAGCGCTTATAGGATGATCTCAGTTTAAGGTGAGTATTGAGTCTCATCGACAGTTCCGCTTTGTTAAAAGGCTTGGTCAGATAATCGACCGCTCCGACCTCAAATCCTCGGGTAATGCTTTCAATATCCGTTTTTGCAGTCAAAAAAAAGACAGGGATATCTTTTGTATAAGCGTTTTTCTTTAAGCGTTGGCAAACCTCAAAACCATCCATTTCGGGCATCATAATATCCAGCAGTATCAAGTCAGGAGTAGTTTTTGACACAATTTCAAGGGCATCTTTGCCGTTGCTAGCCGCTGCCACCCTATAGCCTTCTTGGCGTAAGCGATCTCCCAAAATCTGAAGATTCTGCTTAATATCATCAACAATCAAAACTATGGGACTTTCATTCTTTTTCACGAGCGAACTTTCTTAGCTGGTGTTTGCAACAATAAATCATCCATTTTATCTATTAAAACAGCAAATTCAGACAAAGTAGCAGGAATTTTCTCTAAATCAAAATCCTCTGCTTGGATCATCAGTTTTTTCGACCAATCCATAAAACTTTTCAAACCACGCTTTGCCGCCCATTCATTCAGGCGTCCAGCAAAAGACTCCACTTCATAGATAACAATAGTATCTCTAATTTTATCCCACTCTTGCCAAAATTCGCTCTTTAACAGAGGAAGAGCTTCTCTCAACAACTCTTCGTTTTCTTCTGACACTTCTATGCCTAAAACAACCTCTTTTGAATTCGTTTGACGAGAGTAAGGGAGAAAACGAGTAAGCTCAAGAAACAAGTTCGAAATAAGAATAGGCTTGCGCAAATATCCATCAAACCCTGTCGCTAGTATCTTTTTTTGATCGCTTTTAAGAGCAGATGCTGTCAAGGCAACGATAGGGATTTCCTTAAATTGAGCACTTTTTTTCAAATACTCCGTTGTTTGATACCCATCCATAATCGGCATCCGAATATCCATCAAGATAAGGTCTATATCATTTTCAAGTATTTTTTCGAGCACTTCTTGTCCGTTTTTCGCTTCTATAATGGTCACTTCTGTCCGTTCAAAACATTCTCGTAAAAGCATCCGATTCTCTTCAATATCGTCTACAACTAAAATAGTGGCGGGATGAAAGACTATAGTATCTAGAAAGTTTACCTCTCTCTTCTCTGAGGATTGTCTTGCAGGATTAATAATCGCAATCCCCACATCAGGTAAATCAATAGAAAAACAACTCCCCTTGTTAGCGAAACTAGAAACCGTAATTTTTCCTCCCATCATCTGCACCAATCTCTTAGTAATAGCTAGCCCTAAGCCTGTACCTCCATACTGCTTTGTGCTTTGACCATCTTGCTGAGTAAAACTCTCAAAGATTTGTTCTTGGGCTTCAGAAGGTATCCCTGTTCCTGTATCTTCAACTTGAATATTCAGATCGACTTTACTTTTACCATCCTTTACATCCCCTTTAACAGAAAGTTTAATTCCTCCTTTTGAAGTAAACTTAACCGCATTACCAACTAAGTTAAAAAGAATTTGCCTTAATCGAACTTCATCTAAAAGAAGGCTTTCGGGAATTTCCTCATCGACAAAAGTAGACAGATTAAGTTTTTTTTGCTCGGCTTTTAAAGCAAAGGTTCGGCTAACTTCATCGAAAAGGTTCTTAAGAGAAACAGGCTCCAGTTGGATTTCCATTTTTCCCGCTTCAATTTTAGAAAGATCCAAAAGATCATTAATTAAAGTAAGCAAACTCTTTCCACTAGACTTTACTGCATCAATGTACTTTTTTGACTTATCATTTGTGCTCATAGTCGAGAGTAGCTCTGTGAACCCCAAAATGGAATTCATTGGAGTGCGCAGCTCATGGCTCATATTTGCTAGAAATTCACTCTTCGCTTGGTTAGCAGCTTCTGCTAGTTCCCGGCTTTTTTCCAATTGCTCGGTTCTTTCCCAAACCTCTTTTTCTAACTGAACCTTTTGTCTTTTAACAAGCCCAACTCGCCAAGAAAAAAAACTGTATATCAGAAAAAGAATCAACCCTATAAAACTTAAACGAGCCCACCATTTTTCCCAAATAGGAGGAGTGATTGTGACATAAATTTGACGAGCTTCTTTACTCCAAACCCCATCGCTATTAGCTCCCTTAACTTGAAAAATGTACTCACCTGAATCCAGGTTAGTGTATGTGGCAAAACGCCTGGTTCCTGAAGGTATCCAGTCCACATCAAATCCCTTCAAAATATACTGGTATTGATTTTTGGCCGAAAGATTATAGTCCAAAGCGGCAAACTCAAAAGAAAAGACATTATCTTGATAGGAAAGAATAATTTTTTCTGTTTCCCAAATGGTTTTTGAAAGAGGAGAGTGCCCAGGAAAAACTGTTCGATTGAATATTTGAAAATCAGTGATCACCGTAGAAGGAGAATAAAGATTACTCTTAACCCTATCAGGATAAAAAGCATTGAATCCATTTACTCCTCCAAAAAACATCTCTCCGCTCTTACTCTTAAAGTAAGCAGAAAAATTAAAAGCCTTTCCCTGAAGCCCATCGCGAAAATCAAAATTACGAAAACTCTTTGCCTGGGGATCAAATTTGGAAAGGCCTTGGTTCGTACTCAGCCAAAAACTTTCTTTGTTTTCTATTTTGTTTTCTGCTTTGTTTTCTGCCAAGATACCATAAACTACATCACTCGACAGACCATCCTTTTTCCTGTAATGCTCGAAGGTATTTTTCTTCAAGGAAAATTTATTGAGTCCCCCTCCTCCTGTCGTAATCCAGAGAGATCCTTCTCCATCAAGGTAAATAGATTGGATGGAATTGTCAGATAAACTTCTTTTTTTATTTGAATTCTGTTTGTAAGCAGAGAAGGTTTCTGTTGCTCGGTCCATTCGGTTGAGGCCCCCTTCTTCCGTTCCTATCCAGAGCGTTCCCAAACTATCTTCTAAAAGGCAATTTATCTGGTTATCACTTAAACTATCTCGGTTTTCAGAATCATGCTTGTAAGCATAGAAGGTTTCTGTCGCTCGGTCCATTCGGTTGAGGCCTCCCTCTTCCGTTCCTATCCATAGCACTCCTAAGCTATCTTCATAAATAACAGACACCTCACTACTGGACAAAGAATCTTCTTTTTCAGAATTGTGTAGATATCTTGTAAAACTTTGGCTTTCTTGGTCAAATCGATTAAGACCATCATCTGTCCCGATCCACAAAGTCCCTGAGCTATCTTCATAAATAACAGACACCTCATCGTTACTTAAGCTACGAGAGTCCTCCTCATCGTGCTCGTAGTGCTCAACAAATCCTTTTTTTCTATCATACTGAATCAACCCATCATTTTCCGTTCCAATCCAAAGTCTTCCCAAACTATCTTCCCAAATAGACCGAACATCCCAGTTACTAAGATGATGATGGAATTTTTTGACCGACAGAACAACTTTGTTTATGCCATTATTTGTGCCAATCCACAAAATCCCAGAAGCATCTTCATAGATAGCCTTAACTTCGTTATTACTCAGACTATTATCGTCATGAATATCGTGCTGGTAGCGAGTAAACTTTTGATTTTCTCGGTCTAATATATTGAGCCCTTCCCCGGTCCCAATCCACAACCTCCCCAAACGATCTTCATATATAACATTAACTTCGTCATGACTTAAACTATTAGGATCATCACTCTCATGCCTATAAGAAATACACTTTCCCGAAGAAATATCTAAGCAATATAGCCCCTCTTCTGCCCCCACCCATAAGCCACCAAAACGATCTTGGTAAATCGCTTCAATATTGCTTTCGCCCAAACCATCAGAATCGTCCCCTTGGTAATCGGTAAAAAGCCCCGACCCAGGGTCAAGCTTCACGAGTCCTTCTTCTGTCCCCAGCCATAAAATGCCAGTTTTATCCTCAAAAACACAGTTGATTTCACGACTATCCAGACTCTTGGAGTTTTCATTTTGATAGCGAACAAACGTCTGTGTCTTATTTTCAAATCGATTTAAGCCATCATCTGTCCCCACCCACAAATTTCCTTTTTGGTCTTGCCAAAGACAACTCACTTCATCGCTACTTAAGCTACGAGAATCCTTTTTTTTGTAGTTATAGGAAGTAAATCTATCCTGATCACTATCAAAACGGTTCAGTCCCTTCTCTGTCCCAATCCAAAGAGTTCCCTTTTCATCGACCCAAAGAGCATTTATCTCTCTGTGACTGACACTATCTAAGTTTTGAGCATCGGGCTGGTATAAATAAAAGCGGTATCCATCGTATCGGTTAAGTCCCTCATTTGTCCCAAACCACATAAAACCTTGCTTATCTTGAGTAATGCAGTTGACCGATCTTTGGGAAAGCCCCTCCTTAAGAGAGATTCTCTCAAAAGAAATCTTCTCATTTCCTTGGGCAAGGGAACCCGACAAAAAGAAAAATAAGACAAAGCCCATCGCCGAAAAAAAACCATTTCTTATATCTATAAACCCCATAACAATCTCCATGAGTCTTCTTTCTGAGAGTAATTTAGATATCTCAAAGACAGAGCAAATAGTGAACTATTTAATGTCTAACAAAAAGACATTAAATACAGAGTACGCTCTCACTGCCTATTTTTCAACAAAAATCTGTTTTTTTTTCAAAAAACCATACTTTTAGCTGATTTGTTCCCTCAATAATTCCATAGCTTATAGCATCCATTTATTCTCTCATAAACAAACAAAATATAAATCACATGTGGCTCATATAATATGGTAGATTACTTTGTCTAGAAAAGTTATATTTTAAAAGATATTCACTCTTATTGTCTACCCAAAAGACAACATCCTAATACACATGAATTAGCAAAGTACAGTCAAATGAGAAAAAATTCGTAGAGGAAAATATATGATTGACGGTTTCTCATTCCATAAAATCCAAATATTCCTGTGGTGGGCAAAATCTACCTATTTACACAATCTCACTTTTGTAACTGATAAGCTCTTCTTGCGGAACTTCACGGACTTGCTCCAGTGTATGCCTCTTTTTTTCCAACCTTGATTTGCCCAATTCAACGCCCAAAAAATATAATAACTGTTACGATGCTCCCTCAGGATTAATTTCCATTTCCTTTAGCTGCTTTTGGGCATTTTCACGGAACAGTTTCATCCTACTTGTCATTTCTTCGAGCCCAGAAGTTGTTTCTATAACTTTATGGAGCTCTTCTTGTGCTTGCTGAGGCTTCTTTAACTCAATAAAAGATTGGGCCAGGCACATGTGTATCGAGGTTCGGGCTTCCATAAGGGGAAATTTTTGATGAGGTTCTTTTGGTATGGTAATTTTTTGCATCATGCCCTCTCCGATACTCAAAATAGTAATCGCTTTATCAAAGTCACCCAAAAACATCAAGGTATGGCCTGCTGCCGCAAATGCCGGAATATTTTCAGGTTCTTTTTGGCAAAGCTTTAAGTAAAGACTCACTGCCATTTCGTAATGCTGCATATTAAATGCAATATCAGCAAGATTGCGAATGGAAGAAGAATGCTCTGGGTCCAATCGCAAAGCCTTTTCATAGTTCTGAACAGCTTTTTCGTAATGTTCTTCTTTCTTTTCTGGCTCAGGCACAACGACTTCAGACAATACTTTGTGAGCAAAACCTAAAGCCGAGAAAACTCCCACCTCCCCACACCCTAGCTCAATGCTCTTTTCTAAAACCGTAACCGAATCCTCAACCGTGTCTTTATGATGTTTTAGAGCAGACCCTTTCTTGAAATACATTTGAGCATTATTAGGAAACACCTTAATCGCCTCATCATAACAGGATACTGCCTTAGTGAATTCTCCCAAATGCGTCCAAACATCCCCCAGTATTTCATTCATAACCGCCACCAATTTGCTATCTGTTTCACTCAACAAATGGTGTTCTAAAAACTCAATGGTTAAAGAAAATTGGCCATTGTTGATCATTTCACAAGCTTCTTGTACTATATTTTGGCTCATTAGATTTCTAATTCCTTTCCATTTATTTGCTGGCTAAAAGAGATTTTTGTTTTACAAAAGTAATCCATCCACCCTATCACAAAGTTATTATCAATGATATTAGGGTGTGTCCTATTCAAATGTTGCTTAGCGTCTAAGTACTTATAAAATATAGCAAGGTACGACGAGCAAGCATAGATTTTTCTGTAATCGAGGTCAAGTTTTCCTACAACATCTGTATCATCCCATCTTCCTTTGTTCCGTTCAATTCATCCGATTCTATCCAAACGCAATAATAATTCCTTTCGCCACATTCAGAAACGCAGAAATACTATTTCTGTAAAAAAATTAACTTGACAAGTGTTTTGCGCTTCTGTATTATTTTTGCAATAATGTTATTACAGCAAAAATAGGAAATATTAATGAAAGCAAAAATAAAAAACTTGGCAATGGTGCAAATGGGATATTCCTTTCGATCTCGCCTTGAAGCTTCAAAAGGAGGGGATGTTGCGGTTATCCAAATGAAAGATTTACCTGATGAGAACATTGTAGATTGCAGTGAACTGGTAAAAATAGATATGAAAGTAAAAGAGCACCACTTAGCACAAAGGGGAGATTTAGTTTTTAGATCAAGAGGTCATGTTACGACGGCAGCCATTTTACTTGAAAATCCAGGAAGAGCGGTTGTCGCGGCCCCTTTGCTCAGAATTCGCGTCGTAAAACAGGATAAAATTATACCGGAATACTTGTGTTGGTTTATTGGTCAAAGAGACGCTCAAATATTTTTAACGAGCAGAGCAAAGGGAACCGCTCAAAAAATGATCAGCAAACAGACTATTGAGAATTTAGAAGTTTCATTGCCCTCTTTAAAAAAACAAAAAAATATTGTTGAGCTTGCCGATCTTTCTCTTCAGGAACAAAAAATAATGAGTACGCTGGCTAAAAAGAGAGAGCAACACATTTCCACACGACTAATGCAGATTGCCAAAGGAGAATAAAGCGTGAATAAGCAGATCGATCAGAAGGATATAAATAATGCTGCTTGGGCAGCTTGTGATACTTTTAGGGGAGTTGTTGACCCCGCTCAATACAAAGACTACATTCTTGTCATGCTATTTTTAAAGTACATCTCTGATATGTGGCAAGACCATTACGAAGCCTATCAAAAAGAGTACGGAGAAGATGACCTTCGCATCCGTCGCAAGCTAAAACGAGAGCGTTTTGTCCTGCCGATTGTTAAGTTAACCGAGAAAGAGGAAAAGACAGGCAAGGAAATCGTTTTAGACGAGTTTATTGCAAACTACTACAGCCTTTACCTTCGAAGATCTGCGGCCAATATCGGCGAGCTAATCAATATTGTTCTTGATCATATTGAAGAATCCAACAAGAGCAAGCTAGAGGGGGTTTTTCGCAACATCGACTTTAATAGCGAAGCGAACCTCGGGAAAAACAAAGACCGCAACCGTCGTTTAAAGCAACTACTGGAAAATTTTCATCGGCCGCAATTAAATATGAGACCCAGCCTTGTTTCCGAAGATGTCATTGGGAGCACTTATATCTACTTGATCGAGCGTTTTGCTTCCGATTCGGGCAAGAAAGCGGGAGAGTTCTTTACTCCACTCAAGGTAACAGAGCTAGTTGCTTCTTTGGCCAAACCAAAGCCGGGAGACCGTATTTGTGACCCAGCCTGTGGCTCGGGTGGTCTTTTGATCCAAGCGGCTAAGCAAGTAGGAGATCGAAATTTTGCGCTTTTTGGGCAAGAGTCCAATGGGAGCACCTGGGCGCTTTCTCGTATGAATATGTTTTTGCATAGTTTTGATAGCGCTCGGATTGAGTGGTGCGATACCCTCAACAGTCCGCTTCTTGTGGAAAACGACCATCTTATGAAATTCAATTGTGTGGTCGCTAATCCTCCCTTCTCTCTTGACAAATGGGGAGCAGAGAACGCTCAAAATGACCAGTACAATCGCTTTTGGCGCGGTGTTCCTCCCAAAAGTAAAGGTGACTGGGCTTTCATTAGCCACATGATAGAAACAGCCCTCGAACAAGAGGGGCGAGTAGCAGTAGTTGTTCCTCACGGAGTTCTTTTCCGCGGGGCTAGTGAAGGACGTATTCGCCAAAAAATAATCGAAGAAAATCTCCTGGATGCTGTTATTGGACTTCCAGGAAATCTATTTCCGACGACAAATATCCCCGTTGCCATTTTGGTCTTTGATCGAAAAAGAGAAAAAGGAGGAGAAAAAGAAACCTGCACCGATGTTCTCTTTATTGACGCTAGCCGAGAGCTTGTTTCTGGGAAAAATCAGAACACTCTCTCAAACGACCATTTAGCAAAAATAATGAAAACCTACGCTGCCCGAGCGGAGATAAAAAAATATGCCCATCAGGCTAGCCTAGAGGAAATCAAAGAAAACGAGTTTAACCTGAATATCCCTCGCTATGTTGATACCTTCGAAGAAGAAGAGGAAATTGATATTGATGCGGTTCAGCAAGAAATAGATGAACTAGAAAAAGAGCTTTTGCATATACGCGCTAAGATGGCGGAAAAACTCCAGGAGATCCAGCGATGAGTGAAAATGTACCCACTTTATGGAATGCCGATTCCATCAGCCAAAGAATCTATGATATCCGAAATACTCAAGTTATGTTCGATAAAGACTTAGCGGAAATCTATGGAGTCGAAACGAAAGTTTTTAACCAAGCGATCAAGAGAAATCTGGCCCGATTTCCTGAAAAGTTTATGTTTCAATTATCAAGTGATGAATTCGATTATTGGACGAATCAAATGGATTCGCCAAAAAATGAAGATTCTTTAAGGTCACAAATTGTGACCTTAAAGAAATCAAAACGTGGTCGGCACAGAAAGTACTTTCCTTATGTCTTTACTGAGCAAGGTGTTGCGATGCTATCAGCCGTACTGCGAAGTCAGACAGCCATAGAAATAAGTCTTCAAATTATGGATGCTTTTGTCGAAATGCGTCGTTTTCTTCAAAACAATGCGCAAGTTTTTCTTCGTTTCGAATCACTGGAACATAGACAAATACATTTTGAGGCAGAAACTCATAAAAAATTCGACAAGATCTTTCAAGCCTTAGAGCAAAAGGAAACCCCCAAGCAGGGAATATTTTACGATGGGCAAGTATACGATGCCTATACTTTTGCAAGCGACTTGATCCGCAAAGCCAAAAAATCGGTGGTTTTGATCGATAACTATGTCGATGACTCTGTTCTAACACTCTTTACAAAAAGGAAGCCAAAGGTAAAATTCTCCATCTACACAAAGAAAATATCAAAGACCCTTTCCCTGGATTTAAAGAAACACAATGAGCAATACCCGGAAGTCACGATAAAAAGATTTCCCTCCGCTCACGACCGTTTTTTGATTATCGATGAAAAAGAAATCTATCACATCGGAGCATCGCTCAAAGATTTGGGGAAAAAATGGTTCGCCTTTTCCAAATTTGAGAGCGGAGCTGTCGAGATGCTGCGGAAGTTGGGAGAGACAAATGGGGGAAAGTAGGTGTTGTGAAATATATCAAAAAGCGGGAGATAGAACGTGAAAGTACCTAATGGATGGAAAATCAAGTGTTTAGAAGATCTAGTACAATTTAGTTCTGGGGGAACTCCTTCAAAATCCAATACTAGCTATTGGCAAGGTAATATTCCATGGATTAGTGCTGCAACAATGCACAATCAAGAGATATTTACTTCTGAATTATTTATTTCACAAGAAGGTTTGACAGTAGGATCAAAGCTTGCTAATAAAAATGATCTTTTGCTTTTAGTAAGGGGGTAGTATGCTGTGGAAAAAAATTCCCATTTGTATTTGTAAAAGAGACGTTGCATTCAATCAAGATGTCAAAGCACTTAAGGTAAAAAGTAATGTGAACTCTATATATTTGCTCTACTGGTTTTTAGCTCACCAAGGATTTCTTTTAAGCAAAGTCGTTGGAACTGGTATAGGAGCTGGAAAGCTCGACTCCAAAGAACTTAAATCTTTAAGTATTCTCTTTCCTCCAATCCCTGAACAAAAAGCTATTGCTGACTTACTGTCCACCTGGGATGAAGCCATCAGAAAAATGGAGCAGCTAATTCAGGCAAAGGAAAAGAAATTTCAGCAATTGTTAAGGGATTTAATTTATATACCAGTTACCAAAGGACACTGGAAAGAAGTTCAAGCTAAGTCTCTTTTTCAAGAGCGTAGAGAGTCAAAAAGAAATCATTTACCGCTATTATCAATCACAGGTAACGAATGGGGTTATACCAAGAGAAGATACTAACAGAAAAGACACTTCTAATGAAGATAAATCTAAGTACCTTCGAATTTGTCCTGGAGATATAGGCTATAACACTATGAGAATGTGGCAAGGTGTCTCTGCTCTTTCAAGTATAGAAGGAATTGTAAGTCCAGCATATACAATATGCATTCCTGGGGAAAAGCTTTGCCCTGAATTTGTTGCTTATTTGTTTAAAATGCCATTTATGATCCACCAATTTTATCGGTATTCACAAGGGCTAACATCAGACACGTGGAATCTGAAATTTAATAATTTTTCAAAAATAAAAATCCCTCTTCCCCCTCTGAAAGAACAAAAAGAAATCGCAGCAGCTTTATCTATAGCCCAAGAAGAAATCGAACTCCTCAAGCAACTAACAAAAAAATACAAAGCCCAAAAGCGTGGTTTGATGCAAAAAATGCTCACGGGCAAATGGCGGATAAAACCAGAGATTATCAACAAATACGACGAGGTGTAATCATGGCTAAAAAAGCATCCCAAAAGCAACCCAAAGGACAAGTAAGCGCAGTTCATTTTGAAACCAATGAAAAGCATCTCTCACAAATCCCAGCTTTGCAGCTTCTGGTAAACTTAGGATTTGAATACATAGCCCCTCCTAAGGCTTTGCAAGAAAGGCAAGGGAGAGCCTCTAATGTTCTCTTGGAAAATATTCTGCGAGGTCAACTGAAAAAGATTAACTGTATTCGATATAAGAGGGGAGAGTATCTCTTTAGTGAGGAAAACATCCAGTCTGCTATTCAAAAACTCAAAAACATCAAGTACGATGGGCTTTTGAAAACAAATGAAACTGTTTATGATTTGCTGACTTTGGGAACAGCACTGGAGCAAACCATTGAGGGCGACTCCAAAAGTTTCAACTTGAACTATATCGATTGGCGTAGTCCCCTGCGCAATCGTTTTCATGTGACAGTGGAATATAGCGTGGAACGTTCCCGAAGCACAGAAACGGTTCGCCCGGATTTGGTTCTTTTTGTCAACGGGATTCCCTTTTGCGTGATCGAATGTAAGGCTGCGCAAGTGGAGATCGAACAAGCGGTTTCTCAGTCCATCCGAAACCAAAATGATGAATACGTTCCTAAGCTCTTTGTTTATGTCCAGTTAGTTCTTGCCCTCAACAAAAACAGTGCGATGTATGCCACGACAGGAACAGCCGCAAAATTTTGGAGCGTTTGGAAAGAACCGTTAATGGAAAAGGGAGAGCGTGAGTTTGAAAAACTGCAAGAATTTGTCCATACTCCCTTAGAGAGTGATATCGCTTCTGAAATAGCAACTACTTTGAATGCTTCTGCTTCTTTAGAAATAGACCGTTTGGTGACTGAGCAAGATAAGGCCCTCTATTCGCTATGTCGCCCGATGAGGTTATTAGAGTTGGCTTGGAAATTTACGATCTTTGATGGTGGCATAAAAAAAATAGCTCGCTATCAGCAGTATTTTGTCACAAAATCTACCCTTCATCGGGTAGCAAATCTCAATAGTAAAGGTTTGCGTCCCGGAGGAATTATCTGGCATACCCAAGGGTCGGGGAAATCTCTCACTATGGTCATGTTAGCGAGAAACCTGGCTTTAGGCACAAATATACTAAACCCGCGCATTGTTTTGGTTACCGATCGAGACGACTTGGATCAGCAATTGGGAAATACATTTGCTGCCTGTGGTTTAGAGACTAATCGGGCAAGATCAGGACGTCACCTTTTGGAGCTAGTGGCCGAGAAAAAGTCCGGGCTCATTACCACATTGATCCACAAATTTGATAAGGCTTACGCCGTAAAAAAATACAAGGACGAATCTCCTGATATTTTTATTCTCGTCGATGAGAGCCATCGTACTCAGTTTGGATCATTTTCGGCCCGCATGAGGCAAATGTTTCCCAATGCTTGCTACTTAGGATTCACAGGCACTCCCCTTCTCAAAAAAGACAAGAACAACTTTACTAAATTTGGTGAGCTTCTGAAACCGCATTACTCTATTACCCAAGCAGTCGAAGATGGCACTGTTGTACCTCTTCTTTATGAAGGCAGACATGTGGAGATGACACAAAACCAAGCGGCTGTTGATCTATGGTTTGAGCGTCACACCCAAGGGCTTAGTAGAGAGCAAAAAGCGGATTTAAAAATGAAATATGCCCGAGCTGAAATGCTCAATAAGGCCGATCAAGTAATTTATATGAGAGCTTTTGATATCAGTGAGCACTATCGTTCCAATTGGCAGGGGACGGGTTTTAAGGCCCAGCTTGTTGCTCCGAACAAAGCTTCCGCTCTTCAGTATAATTCCTATTTAAATGAAATTGGTGTACTATCTTCCGAGGTGATTATTTCTCCTCCCGATGTGCGCGAAGGATATGAAGAAACGGACGATGAAGCGACAGATGAAATCCTCAAGTTTTGGCAAAAAATGATGAAACGCTATGGCAAAGAACAGGAGTACACCAAGCAACTCATCAATCAATTTAAACACGGGAGCGAGCCGGAAATCTTAATTGTCGTGGATAAACTCTTAACCGGATTTGATGCTCCCAGGAATGCAGTTCTCTATCTATGCCGAGTTTTGCGAGAGCATACTTTGCTTCAGGCCATTGCTCGGGTTAATCGATTATCGGAAGGGAAGGAATTTGGCTTTGTTGTCGATTATGTGAGTGTTCTCGGAGAGCTAGATAAAGCTCTGACCATGTACAGTGCCTTTGAAGGTTTTGATCCATCTGATCTCGATGGCACCCTCGCTTCGGTAAATAGCGAAATAGAAAAACTCCCCGGACGATACTCTGACCTTTGGGCTTTGTTTAAAACAGTTAAACACTCTTATGATGAAGAAGCCTATGAGGTATTATTGGCAGACGATGAACTCCGCGAAGAGTTTTACGCGCGTCTTTCCGATTTCAGCAAAAATCTTTCGATTGCTCTGTCTTCCAATCGCTTTTTGTCCGAAACCGACGAGCAAACTTTATCTCGATATAAGGTTGCTTTACGAAAATTCCAATCTCTCAAAGCGTCGGTAAAGCTCCGCTACGCAGATGCAGTTGACTATAGAGATTATGAACCGAAAATCAAAAAGCTATTAGATACGCATATCCAAGCCCACGAAGTCATACAGCTTAATGAACCTGTCAATATTTTTGATCCAAAATCCTTTCTGGCAGTGAAAGAAGAGCAGGGGGTGTACCAAACGAACAAGTCGAAAGCTTCTAAAGCAGATACAATCGCCCATGCCACCAAAAAGGTAATTATCGAAAAAATGGCCGAAGATCCCGCGTTTTATGAGAAGTTCTCCAAGCTTATTCAGCAGGCCATTGAAGATTTTCGAGCCAAGCGGATTTCTGATTTAGAATACCTAAATAGGGTTATCGAAATAAGCAATAAAGTTGTTGGAAAAATCCACGACGATATTCCTGACAAGTTAGTAGGCAATGAAGATGCCCTTGCCTATTATGGAATATTGAAGACATTTTTGGAAAAACATGGATTAAACACGGACGACCTTGAAATTATCTCTGAGGACACAGCCATTGCCATCCAGAGTATACTTCAAAATCATGAAAAAGTGCATTTTTGGGACGACGAAGATGCTCAAAATAAAGCAGTGAACGAGATTGACGACTATCTCTATGAACTCAAAGTAGAGAGGGATATCGAACTTTCATCGGAGCAAATGGATGAAATAATTGAAAAGGTACTACAACTCGCCAAAAATAGGAGCTATCTCTAAATGGTCGAGAAAATGGATAGTCGAACATTTCTTTATGGCCAAAGAAATATCACTTACAATATCCTTTTTAGTAAAAGGAAAACGATGGAAATTGCCGTCCATCCAGATAGCACTATAACAGTAAAAGCCCCCATGAGCTCAGATATTTCCTCCATCGAAAAAAAATTATATAAAAGAGCCCGGTGGATCTTTAGACAAGTGAAATACTTCCAACAATTTCGTCCAAAAACTCCCAACAGATGCTACGTGAATGGTGAGACGCATTTATACCTGGGAAAGCAATATCGATTAAAAATCTCTACCGGGCCAAAAAACGAGGTCAAATTAAGGAAAGGATTTTTTCAAGTTGTTTGCCAAGGAGACCCGTCGCCGGAAAAAGTAAAAGAACTCATGAAAAGTTGGTACTTAGAAAAGGCAAAAATTCATTTCGAGGAGAGTTTCTATCGGTGTTGGGAAAAATTTAGCTCTTTTGGCTTCGAGAAACCAAAGATTTCTATTCGGTACATGAAAAAAAGATGGGGAAGTCTTTCGAGCAAAGGAACAATGACTCTCAATACCCATTTGATCAAAGCCCCCAAAGAATGCATTGACTATGTCATCACTCACGAACTTTGTCATCTAAAGTACCGCCATCACAATGCTGAATTTTATCACTTACTTTATTCCCTTACTCCTGGATGGGAAAAGATAAAGCACAAACTTGAACTTAGCATGGCTTGAGCACAGTTAGTTTTTTCTCAAGTAGACTTTGGCTATAAGCTTTTTCAATATGTTTCTGGGTGAATCAGAAAGGGATAGCTATAAGCTACTGACTTCAAAAGAGTTCAGAGACCTTCATCGTGAAGGTCTCAAATCCAAAGCAAGACTCATTGCGATTTTTCCTCGTAAAGTCATCTTGAGAGTTGGGATATACAAATTGAAATACAATAGATTAGGAGGCATTGGTAGGCATTGTCTCATTTACTAAGAAAGGCTCACTCCACCACTAATCGTTTTTTTTGATTTAATATAGGCAAAATTAAGCGTTTTTTAGGGAACCCAGAACTCAGAATCCAGAATTCAGTAGAAAAATAGAAAAAAAGGCATCCCTATGGGGTTTTTGGATTTTCCTACTGGATTCTCCTAAGAAACTTCAATATCTATGAGAGTTGTACCAGGATAAAATC